>NZ_JAECZA010000247.1:0-4588 GCF_016056275.1 Dendronalium phyllosphericum CENA369
TAAAGCACATCGTCAACAACCGGAACTATGGTGCTACAGTCAAAGCTGAGAAATTAGCCCCTGTAGTTAGAGGATGGAGGAACTACCATCGCAACTGTAAAATGAGTGGATCGCGGTTCTCGTTGTACCACATCCAACACAGGGCGTTTAAGGTGTTCAACAGGGAAACTAAACAGAATCGAAATACCAGCAAGAAACTACTGGATAATGCGTTCCCCAAGGTTCCCTACTCCGAAAATCAACATGTTCTAGTCAAAGGTGCAAAATCACCATTTGATGGAGACATTGCCTACTGGAGTAAGCGAAACAGCAAACTCTATGGCATCGAAACCTCTAGAGTCTTAAAACGACAGAACCATACCTGTGCAGCCTGTGGGCTGAAATTCCTGTCAGATGAACTCGTTCATCTACATCACAATGACGGGAACCATACCAACTGGGAAAAAGAAAATCTAATGGCAATCCACCAAAGTTGCCATATTTTCCTGCACATGAGCAAAACCGCAAGGTAAGAACATCGGAAGCTGGGTGCGGGGAAACTCGCACGCCCAGATTTAAATGGGAGGTGCGGGGCATAATAGCCCCCATCGACCCAACCAGAATGCTTACAAAGTAGTTTAGCCATCTGCCAAGCACTCAAGCAATTACAAGCCTCAGTGTAAGAAGGGTGTAGATGACCGCACAGCCCATGAGGTTTACTAGTTTCTGAGAGTCTAGCAGTCAGCCGCCACATTCCAGTTCGCTGCCCCGTAGGGTCTGTAATTTGTAAAACCTCAACGATCACGATTGTTTCTGTGTTGGTTGCTGGTCAGCAGTAGGTTGATGCACAAAGTAACCGAGAACAGCTGTAGCGATGCCACTAATGGTTGTAGCAACAGTTGGGTTGATTATGCCAGCGCCGCCGAGCAGAGCTGATCCGCCTGCGAATAAACCTACAATTGTGGTGATTTTATTAAGAGTAGATTGTGACATTTTAATTACTCCTATGTGTGTTGGTAGTATTCCCAAAATAATTAAGTTATTTATGCTCGGTTGCGTTGAGAATTGTTAGCTGGGTTTTAATGTCTAGAACGTCCCTATCAAGGTCATCAAAACGCCTTTCCATCTCATCAAATCCCAGAGTAATACCAGTGGAAATGTCCTTTTGGTTATTTCTCAGATGTTCAAAATCGCGTTTAGCTGCATAGGCTTTTGTAGCTGAATCTGCGGCATCTCTAGCAGCTATTTCTTTATCAAACTTAATCTTGTTTTGCCACCAGACAACCCAACCAGATGCCGCACAAACTGAAGATAGTAAAAAGCCTGCTGCGGTAGCATCAAATTTCATAATTAGGAAATCATCAATAAAAATTGAGAACTAACTGACAAACTCCCAGATTTTCACATTGCAATCTTTGAAGTACTTGGGCACTTCAAAGGATACTTTATAGTTATTAGGAAAGCTCAAAAAATTAATAATAACTGGCGTAAACAAAGGTACAAATCGAGACTCTCCAAGTGCTAAACCTAGTGACAATGGTACTAAAACAGCTTGATTTAAATATCCTGCTTTGTACCAAGTTGACTTTGCTGTAGCACTAAAAACTTGAACTACCACAACTGAGGATGAAAAAAGGTGGGATGGCTCAAACGCTGCTATCGGCTGAATAATCATCCCACCCTGAATTGTTGCGTTTTTAGTGGAATCTAATATTAGATTCCACTTAGTTACATCACTAAAATCAGTCATTTATTTTAGTCAACAATCATCTTTCTAGTTTCAATAACCGCACCAATTGGTTTTGCATTAAATTTGCCCTTTCCTTGCCAAGGTAAGCCAACAATCCCACCATCAGCGGTTTTATTTTCAATTGTGGTTGCTTTCAGCCCAGAATACCGAACTCGTTTGATAGCTAAAACGTTCTTGGTGTCGGAATCAATGATTTCAACTTCTGCTGTTCTGAGAATCCCGTGTAAAAGCAGATCGCCTACGTCTGTCAATACAACTTGTCCACGGTGAGTTGTAGTCACGTCAGTGATGCCAGTAGCAGTTTTCCAGGCATTATCTGCATACAGTAACTTAGCACCACGAAAATAAAAAGTGAAAGGCTTTTCCGTGCCATCAAGAGCAAGTTGATTGCCAGTGACTGCTAGTATTGCGTAAAGTCCGGTTTTATCTTCAGCCATGTCAATTGTTCCTATATTTACTATGATTTACAGAAATTTTCAGACGAAATTACTTAAACAAAATTCCGATGGGTTTTGACGCTGGCTGATTTAACATACAGACTATTAATCTGCTTACCAATCATGTTTTTGAAAGGCTTTGTAGAAGGACACATCACAACCTTGCGTTTTGTAATTTTGCCGCTTGCTGTTGTTGCTAGCCCAACACTAATTTTGTGTGCTAAACCATTTCTTTCTAATTCTGTTATTGAAGTTTGGCGCAAGCTAGCAGGTGCAGGGGTTGGCATATCAGTAAGACCAACCATGTCTTTGATGCCTTCGTAAACATTACTGTCAAGATGCAATGCGTAATTAATGTTGTCTATTGTCAGCAAGTAAGATTTAAGATTTGCCATATACTCAGTTTCCGTTGTCGCACTTGTTACCTCGCATCTTAAGCTGCACAACGACTGCATAACGGACGGGGAACCCTATAGGGTTCCCATTACAACGACTGCGTAACGGTGCTTATCCGTGACGCGCATCTCTAGCTATTGGATAAAATGAGCCGTTTGCAAGTCGTCCTATTAAGTCATAGACTTTGTTTTCAGTTGCCCAAACAGTCAAGTATGACTTGTAGGCGAAAACCTTTACATTTGGTCGCCACACGGGTGTATCTTGCTGCTGACCAAGGATAGTTATTTGTGGAGGTGGAGTTAAGTTATTGCGTTTGGGCGTGGTGGTTTTAAAAAGATTGTCATGCCAAGTTTTATCAATTGCATCAACAACGTACTTAGCCACTCTTTCAGATTCATCAATATTTTGACAATAAAGCTGTAGATGAAGACCGTCAATAGGTGAAGTGTACCAACCGATAACCTTACCTTTGTTGTAGTTGAATATATTATTGTTTGCAAAAAACTGTTGATAAACCAACGTTGCAACATTATTAATTTTTTCAAAAGTTAAAGACTCACTAGTTTCATTCATTAACCGCCAACCAAAACGTGCATCCTTAGCTCGTCTGCCTTGAGATACTGACGCGAAATCTTGACGAAATTCTATTGAAACTTCTGGGTGATAAGTAACTTCTGAATCAAAGATAGTTTTAGGTTGACCGATAATAATCGGTTTATTTTGAATTTTCAGAACTTGATGATAAAAGAATGATTGCCGTTGTGCAGCAATTTGCATTGAATCAGTAGGAATTATTAGGCAGAGATTTTTAGCTGCGTCTCGTCCAGCGTCAGCAGAAGTATCACCAAAATGTGAATTTACTTCCGCATTGTAGGAAGTACCATTAATTAATCCTCTACGAATCAATGCCCAGTTTCTTACGCCACTCATGTCAAATCTTCCCAGCTAAAAGTAGTTCCTGTTATTTGCTGAATTTCTTGATTTCTTTGATTGGTTGCATTAGTTATTGCAGCTTCCAGGTTAGTGTTTAAATTTGAGTTTTCACTATTTATCTGTTGTGATAACTGAGCGGCGGTTTGTGTTGATTGATTATTGACTACTGTTAAAGCATCAGTAGCGGTACTGGCAGATAAATTAGCCAATACTCCTGCTTTTAAGGAAATGTGTTCAGGCGTATACTTCCAGTTATTTTCTGACAGGATACCGTCATCTTGCAAGGCATTAAAACCTTGTCCAATCATACTAATAGTTTGTTCGGAAGCATTGATTAAGTTTGAGCCAATATCGCGTACTTCATTCAATACATTTGCGAATGGGCCACCAGAAACACTAGTAATTGAACATTGTTGACCGTTGGTTTTAGCTATTTCTTGGAATTTTAGCGCTTCGTTTTCTTCAGTGCCAGCTATAACCGACACATTTTTATAACTATAAACTGGATTGTGATTTTGATCGCAGTGGTCGAAGACAATCACAGCAATAGTAGACATTTGCACTGGTTTATCCTGCTTATTTGCTTCATTATTCTTTTCATTGTTTAACTCGTTTCTCAATTCGTTGATTTGAGATTGTAAAACTCCTTCATAAGTAGAATTAACAGCCACCGCACCGATTAAACCTGCAATCAAAGGATTATGTTCTATAGTTTCAAGTATTTTACTAGGAAGATTATTAACAGTGTTTTGTAGTTCGGTTTTTACAGATTGAAGACCAGTTTCTATTTCATTCTTTAATACAGATGTAGAAGGCTCTACTGTCGGTGGCTTTACAGTATTAGAAACAGTTTCTATTTCTAATTTAGATGAATCTGCAAGATTGCGAATTTGAGTAGCCGCAGAATCAGTAACTTCTTTAATCTCAGCTTTGCTTGCATCAGCCAAGTCTTTGATTGAATTTTCGGTTAAAGCTCCTTCAGACCTAATGTCATTCTTGATTGAATCAGCTATTTCTTTGACCTCGGTTTTGGCAGAATCAGCAACTTCTTTGACCTCGTTTTTGGCAGAATCAGCTACTTCTTTAACTTCAG
>NZ_JAECZA010000247.1:4688-4847 GCF_016056275.1 Dendronalium phyllosphericum CENA369
TTTTAGCCGAATCAGCTACTTCTTTAACTTCAGTTTTAGCCGAATCAGCTACTTCCTTGACTTCAGTTTTAGCCGAATCAGCTACTTCTTTAACTTCAGTTTTAGCCGAATCAGCTACTTCTTTGACCTCGGTTTTAGCCGAATCAGCTACTTCCTTAA
>NZ_JAECZA010000247.1:4947-14884 GCF_016056275.1 Dendronalium phyllosphericum CENA369
CTTCGGTTTTAGCCGAATCAGCTACTTCTTTAACCTCAGTTTTGACGGAATCAGCAACTTCCTTAACTTCGGTTTTAGCCGAATCAGCTACTTCTTTAACCTCAGTTTTGACGGAATCAGCTACTTCTCTTACTTCAGTTTTTGCTGATTCAACGGCTCCTTTGACTTCGGTTTTAGCTGAATCAGCTACTTCTCTAACCTCAGTTTTGACGGAATCAGCCACTTCTCTAACTTCAGTTTTAGAAGCATTACTTATGTCTTTGATTTCAGTTTTAGAGGTGTTAGCTATAGTTTCAATGTCAGCTTTGGTAGTACTTCCTATAGTCTCAACTTCTGTTTTAGTGACACTTCCTAGAGTTTCTACTTCCGTTTTAGTAGTACTTCCTATAGTCTTAACTTCTGTTTTAGTGACACTTCCTAGAGTTTCTACTTCTGTTTTAGCTACGCTTTTGACACTGCCTATTTCTTCAACTGCAACTCCTAAAAATTCTGTGAGTTCTTTGATTCCTGCTGCAATCGCTGTAGCAATTGCAGCGGGAAGTATAGAGCCGATTATTCCCTGAATTGCTGGGCCGGCAAGAGCTAAAAGTTCCGGCAATGCAAGCGCCACTAGTCCCGCCACTAAATCCGCAATCACCAAACCAATGATTTTGGCTTCTAAATATTCAATTCTGCTATCTTGCTCTGCGTCATGAAGTTCGTCTGTGGTGATTCGCTGATTAATTAAATTGATTTGTGCTTGTAAATTATCAATCTTTGATTGCAACTGGTTGCAGCAATCGCATTGATGCCCAGAGCAACCACTAATATTTGATAGTGAATTAATGAGTGATTGCCCAGCACTAGACACTAGCAAACCTCACTACTAATTTTTGCAACCAAGCCCTCAATGCTGGTGTATTCAGATTTTTCAATGCAGACAAATCCATCAGGGCAAAATGTTGTTGGATCGACGCATTTTTTTCCCTCAGCGCAAGCACCACCATTCGCACATACAGCTTGACAATCTGACAAGCTGGCGTATAAACCTGGGGTATTGTAAGTAGTTTTGGGCACACATTGCCCATTTAAACAATCGTATTTATCAGCGCGACACGTTGCACAACTGCCACCGCTAGTGTAACCAGAGGTAGGGGTTTCATCGGCAACAGCGGTAACAACTGCGGTACTCGGCTGATAGTAATATCCCGTTCCTGCAACGTTGCCACCATCAATAAATAACCAAACTCCACCGTTGCCAGCACTACGAAATTCTGCAACTTCTCCACATGCAAAAAATTCGTAGGAATTGTTATCAAATCCTTTGCCGCTGAAACGCCAACATTTAGTAGTCATATTTTTTAATCAACCTTAAACAGTGTTCGGGTCAAATGTTGGTGCGGTATAAGGTCCATAGAACCGCTCTGAATACTGGAATTGAGTTTTAGCAATTCCATTTCGAGTTATTGGAGAAGATATTGTTAAATCACTTGTAGCCATTACTGAAGCATCTGTATTGGCAGTTATCCAAGCGTGAGCCATTTGCACAATCGCCCCGTAGATTTCTAATGCTGTAGGATTCGCACTTGTTAGAGCGGGTAATGCGGTTAGCGGAATTGATAAAACTTTTGGAGTTCCTGAAAAAGTTGTATCTGTTCCAAACAAATCAGTAAATCCTGGCTGAGACATAAAAAGAATTTTTCGTGAAGTGAATAAATCCGTTTTATCCGGGAATCAAAAATCAGTAAATGTTCTACTTTTATGTAAAAGACGAAGTAGCTTTACAAGGGCAAAACATTGCTACGACCGAATTACAGGAATACTTCTGAAAGAGCGAATCAAAAGTATACCTGTTTTACCTTCTGGCACGGTTAAACCGGAAGTAATACAAAAAGTTGTCTTGATAACCTGAGTAGCTGTACTGAAGCTGTCAGGGTATTAATTTATTCAAATCTTTAAAAATCATCGGCAGGACAAAACCGCCTAGGGCGAATACCCTGAAATGGCATTGTAATCAAATTAGTGATCGCCCAAGAGAGGTTGTGTCTGGCGATCGCATTTTTATCAAAACCTAGTAAACCTAAACGGTGGCGGTTTGGCGACGTTTGACTCTTGGAAAGTGCGATCGCAATCCTGGCAGTACCATCGCCGTACCTTCTCACGGTTGGCACGGAGATTGTAGCCGTTGCGGTAAGTCTGCCACCCGCAGCAGCGGGGGCATTGAGCGCGAACTAAGTTTTTAGTCATCAGAAATATCGCTTGATGAATTTTCTTGCTAGTGCCTCCACCTCAACAATCAGCTGCTCTTTATTAATAGGCGGCCATTCAATAGCACATTCAAATTTTCGTCCTTTTATGTGAAGGGTAAATTTCAGTGTTTTACAACCACGTTTAAAGTGAGAAGGCTCAAACACTACTTCTTCGTTGTCAACTGTGCTCACAAATCCAGCAGGCATCAGCCTGTTGGTTACTGGACATGGTTCGCATCTAAAGCTGACAGGAAGTGGTGGAGTGGGGCGATCGCTCTCAGCTTGCACAAAATTATTTTCAGAAAAGTTGGGCAAAACATCTGGATCATCTGGATCATCTGGATCAAGCTTGCTGTGTAAGGGTTCTGGCTGATCCAGATGTTTTTTAGTATCTGGATCATCTGGATCAGCATCCTCGTGTGCTATTTGAAACAACTCAACTTGCTCACACTGATCCAGATGATCCAGATGTTTTTTAGTATCTGGATCACCCTCAAAGACTTGCTGTATAAGGACTGATCCAGATGATCCAGATGATCCAGATATTTTCTCAACTTTTGAGAGTTTTTTGAACCAAACACGTAAAGGATAACCGTTGACCCTTTTTCTTTGTTGATACCAGCCTTCTTGTCTTAGGATTGCGGATACTCTCCTCTCTGCGAGCTTGTCCTGGCGGCCTGTTTCTATTTGCAACCCATTAAGAAGAATGTCGTGAGTTGTTATCCCCTGTTTGTTCTGAACGAAGGACAAAATCCTTTCTTCCCACGGGTCTGAGGACTGGTATTCCTTGTTGGCTTCTGTTTGCAGGGCATACTCGGCGTGAGTTAAGTGCCAGATGTGGCCCATTTGATAAAGGTGGTTTGCAGCTGCCCAAATCAAATCTCGTTCTCGAATCAGTTGCTCAACAGGAATTATTTGGTTAACTGGAATAATCCAAAATCGGCGGTTGCCTGTAGGGTCGTGAAGAAGTTCTTGTTCGTTGGAGGTTCCAACCAGGATGCAAGCCCTAGGATGTTCTTTAATTTCTCGCTCGTAAGGGTAGCGAAAAGCATCTGTGCTACTGCTCAGGAATTTTTTGATGGAGCCGACATCCTTCCTTTTGTAAATATGCTCAATTTCGGGCAGTTCTAAACCCCAAAATTGATGCAATTTCATTAATTCGTCCTTCTCGTTGCTGTCGCTGAGTTCGTCGGTGAACCAGTCCGCACCAAATAACTCTCGCCAAAAGGTGCTTTTCCTCAATCCTTGTGCGCCAATGAGAATACAGGCATCGTCAGCCTTACATCCTGGTCGCCTAGCCCTGGCGACTGCGGCGATGAGTGCTTTCCTAATGTATGTATTGTGAAGTGGGTCATCTGTGCCAAAGTACTTGAAGGCTAAATTATCCAGAATTGACAAATCTGGATTGGGGTTTCTGGCTGCCAGCGAATCAAGGTATTCAACTACAGGACTGTAAGCATTCTCTTTTGCTATGACCGTAACTATTAAGTGTGCATCTTCCTTTGAAATATCGATGCCAAACTCTCTAGAAATGTAGAATTTCAAGTGGTCTGAATCTATTCTGGAATCATCTCTTTCGATGTATTTTTTCAATAAATTTAATCGAATAGAGTCACCCCACCCTTGCTTGATAATTTTGTAGGCACGGTAGAGCTTAGATTTATTTTCTTCCTCATCAAAGTCAAATTCTTGAGTTTTTTGTTTGTCGTCTAGCTCTTTCTTCCACTCTTCTATGGTGAGAGCCTCCTCAACTAATTTTCTGAATTCATCGCCACCCTTGGCAGCGATAAAATCATCCATCCCTTTCAGGTCAATGGATGGTAAGGTTACAATCATTACCTTTGAACCTGTGGCTGATAAGTCACGAGCTAAAGATAGTAAAGCGTTTTGAACTGGTCGTTTTTCAAGTATATCGGCATCAAAACAGAGATAGAATGTTCGCCCGAAACCTGCGTAAGCTTCTAGCCAGTAATGTAACCGTCCAAATTTTCTACAAGTACTAACACCGGGGATACTAATAGTTGGAATGCCCAAGGTTAGCCCCGCGGCTGCTTTCTTGGCTCCCTCGGTAATGATGATGGGCTGACTTTTATCTTCTTGGATTCTCTTCCAAAAGTACTCAATACCTGTGTTTAAAAATAATGGTGCGGTATTAGCTCCAGTTGCCCCTAGATACTTTTGAGGTTTACCTCTTTTATCGATTGGTGCTGTATCTGGTTTTACCTGTACGCCTTCTAAGGTGTTTTCACCTGTTAGAGGATCAATTCCGGAAACACACCACGCTGGAACGAGACTGTCAGAGTGCTTGCGGCGATTTTTAGTATTGCGATTCAAGATTCTATCTATCTCTCTAGAATCATGAATTGTTTTAAAATTTCGGTTGATTAATGTATCAGAAATTGCACTAGATTTAAATTCATTCCAGTGATGAGAAGCAATAGTATCAACATCATGAAGAGTAGTTAAAATCATTGTTCTACCCTCCGATTAATGTTAGAATTATTAGTGAACATGACTGCTCCTAGTGGTCTGTTGAACAAGTTTTTATTCATATAAGTCCTTTTTTTTTAGTTCTCCAGCTTGTTACTGGGGTTCTTTTTTTTGAGTGTTTATTGACTGGTTAATTACTGTTAGGAATTAGCGGCGATCGCGTCATCTAAATTCGCACGTAGAACACTCCGGAGCCGTGGCAGTCGTAGCAAACATCGGTAGATTCGATGCCCTCCCACTCTTCTGTGACTTCACCGCCTCCATCACAGGTAGGACATTCAATCTCTTCAAACGTCAGCCCAATCTCGTGTTCTTCAACTTGTCCGGCGCGGAATACTTCGGTTTTCTTAATTGGTTTGTCCATGTTTGTTATTTAATGGCGATCGCATTTCATTCACTTGGCTGGTCTGGATGCTGAGTCAATCCAGTTGGCAATCTCCACCAGGACTGCTGATTTTTCGCTCTCGGTAAGTTCGTTCATCTTGTCAAGCACTTCAACGGGAATTTTTGTTTCTGGCCCTACTAGTTCGTGCATAGGTTCCTCATGGTGTTTTAGGGATTTAGCTAGTAATGCGGTCAAGTCGAGTAGAGATGGCTTACAAAGCTGAAATAGAGGGTCTTGGATTTTTTGCTTAGTCATAAGTCAGTGGTTAGTTGTTGGTGGTTCGTGGACGAGTTTTCAGCCAGATGCCATTCTTGTCGGCATTTATTAGTTGCTCTACTGTGAGGGACTTGAGAAGCTTTCTAAATTCTTTTAGCTGAGTGTTATTGAGAATGCAGTAATGCCTTGTTTTGTAGGTTGCTTCAAGATAATCTCTGTATTTGAGGGAACAGCCAGATGTTCGCTGCAACCTCTCAACTTCGTCAGCTATTAGGTTGATCGTGTTTAACCGCCAGGGGTCGTTCTCTGGTGGCAGGCTCCTCAAGTATTTGTAAGTTTCGTTTTGTCGAGATTTTTTTGTCATTGGTCAGTGGCGATCGCTTCGCAAAGGAGGAGAGGGTCGAAGGTGTTCCGGGAGGCGCTGCCACCAGCTTTTTACTTGCCCGTTCTCATCGATGATGGCGATGTAAAAGTATTTGGGGAAGCCGGGATGCTGGAAGTTAATCCAGTCTGGTGGCTTTGGCTGATATTCTTCTGCCGCATCAGGTAGCTGTTCTGGTTTTTGTTCGGTCATGAGTCATTAGTCAGTTGTTGGTGGTCAGGGGCTTACGCTTCTCCTTGATGTCAGTCAATTTGCGTTTTCATGGATGAAAGCAAATGTTTTTTAAGTCTTGTTTCATGGATGGTTTTCAGTATTAAAGATTCGGTGTCGCATCACGTTAGGAACTGAACTCTAGGCGGTCATCAAAGGGAAAACTTAGGAAAGGCGGATCGAGTTGGCGCTCTATCCGCCATTTTGTGTAATCAAGAGAGAAATAAAATGAGTGACGTAGTGATTTTGAAAGGTGATGAGGTCATTAGCATGAGCAAGGAATATAGCTTTGTCAGCCTTGCTGTGTGCAAATTTGAACAGATGGATGGACAGATCAAGAAAACCATTGAAGCAAATGTCCCAAATTACACCCTTTGGACTAATTCAGGTGTTAATGCTCAAGTTCTCTGTCCTGGTGAAAACTGGCAAAAAGGCAAGCTAAAGTTAGTTGTCAGTTATCACGTAGAATTCATACCTGAGTCAGAATTGCCTTCTGATGAGCCAGTGCGGCTACCTTAGTCGCGGCGGTTAGAACTGCTCACAAATAAAGCCGTCTGCCCATGAAGGTAGACGGCTTTATTCTTCATTGTTTTGTTCTTCTAACTGAATTTGAAGTGATTCAAATTCTTGTATTCTGGATTGAATCTTTTCCGCCTCATCGTTAGTACGTTGGATTTCCTCTTCAAGCTTTCTAAGTTCTTCTTTCTTAGCTGCCAGCTGATCGCGATAATCGGCAATCAGTTGGCGCAACATTCCCCCAGTAACTGATGCTCCAGGGGCGAGGACACTTGCTCTCTCGCTATGCGTTCTATCATCTCGCTTTTGCTTATTCCCAGAGCTTTCGCTTTCGCGTCGAGCATTTCTACTCCCTCCGGAGTAAGCGTCAAAGTTAGATCCTTTTTTCTCTGACCGTGTAGCGGTTTTCTCATCAATTGTACCCATGCACTACTCCTTGATTGTACCCCTGCACTTTGTTTACATTTAACCCCGGTACTATTATATTTATAGTTGTACCGGGGTAGTATTATTTTTGCAAGCCCTTGAGTCAAGCTGTGCCAACCAAGTAGAGATGGCAGCCTACCGCCACTGAGGCAAAGAAAGACCTGCCAGCGCTGAGTGACTGACAACTGACCACTGACAACTGACACCCCAAACCATGCAGAGATAGCAGCCTGCAAGCCCAAAGACCTGCTAGGGGCGACAACCGAAAACCACCAACCGCCGAACAATGGGGAAAATCAAACTTCGCATTGAGGGAGACACCAAAGACGTAAAAGCCTTCTCAAGATTTCTGCGACTGATTGCGGGATTCGTCAACGCTGTGTCTATGAAGTCAGAAAGCGCAGATTATCCCAACCGCAATAACCCAGAAGTACGCCGCTACTTCGATTTCGAGTTTGACAGTGAAGTGTTGAACCCAGGTGAGGAGTAGCAAGTAAACAGAAAGCGATCGCAACAAATAAATGAATAAGGAGATTTATCGCAATGCCGCAAAGCATCTCTAAGAAAGATGACCCAGAATTCTTTGAATGGTGGGTAAACCCAGTAGCAGATGGCGACCCAACGCCAGACTCAAAGGACTTG
The DNA here is from genome assembly GCF_016056275.1 of Dendronalium phyllosphericum CENA369. Taxonomy (GTDB): domain Bacteria; phylum Cyanobacteriota; class Cyanobacteriia; order Cyanobacteriales; family Nostocaceae; genus Dendronalium; species Dendronalium phyllosphericum. The sequence continues at coordinate 12,443 of NZ_JAECZA010000247.1, forward strand.
CAAGCTACTCAAGAATACATCGCCAGACATTACACCCCAGAAACTCAAGCCCAGATCAACATCAACGTCAGGGAGATGAGAGAAGACTAAAGGTGATCGCAGTACTTAATTAAGGAGTAAACAGCTTATGACAATTGGCAGTAATCAAGCCTTTCCCATTGCCTGGAATCAATACGAGCAACTGACTCAAGACGGCTTGACCAAACGTGAGTTCTTTGCAGCAATGGCGTTGCAGGGATTCTTGGCGAACGCCAACAACACAACTTACGAGTTGCAGGTAACTCGTGCAGTTAAAGCCGCTGACGCTTTAATTGCAGCTTTGAGCAAACCAGAATACAGCGAAACCAAGCAAGACTCATGAACGAAAACACTCAACTAGTATTAATGCCTAACAAATTTATTCAGGTTGGCGATGACCTAATCCTCAACGTGAATAACGTCAACTACGTCCACAAGTTGGACAGTAACAGAGTTTGGATTTATCTGCGAGGCGAAGAAGACCCCATCAAATTTAGAGGTGAGCAAGCACAAGCAATATGGACTTACTTCATCTCTTACACCCCAAACATTTGCCCCGGTGAGAGCGCAGCGCTAAACAACAAAAACGCTGAAGTCCATACGGTGCAAGACTTCAGCGACAAAACCAATTAACCTGTAAGTTCTCTTGAGAGCCACTATACCCCATCTACAGAACCACTATGAGCGATCAACAAACAACCGACAAAGCCACTACCAACGGTCGAATAACTCCCACTAACAGCCTAAAGGGAAGGAAGAAGCAGTGGAAGTCCCTCGCTGTTGACCCACTAGCAGAGGGCTTTGACGGACATCAAGCAGAGTATGTTGTTGGAAAGTCCCCCCTTACCTGGGCAACCCTTCAACCCGGTCAACTGTTCTCCCGTTCTAAAAGCGGCAAGAACCTGCATGTCAAATTGAATGATGGACGGGCTATTTGCCTCGACACCCGTCAGCCTATTGAATTCGAGCCAAGGATTCGTAACACGCAGCAAGTCTGGTTAGTAACCAGCTTCAACTCAACTACCGCCAACAAAGCAGATTTTTGATAGGCGAACGCCGACTGCCAAGAAGTGCGATCGCCCGATTTCGTAGCATTAGCTTCGCGAGGAAACCAAACTAATTATGCCAGAAGACATCAAGAAATCCTACGTCCAGCGTTACATTCGCCAAGCCCAGTCCACAAACGACGAGGCTTTGAAAAACAATGCCCTCTACCGTGCCGGCACACATATGGAGGTAATCCCCTGTAGCGGCAACGACAACCTCACCCCTGAACAGCAAAAGACAGTATTGAATGCAGCCGCGAAACTCTTAGGGGGTGACAATGCCGGAATTTAACCAGCAACTTTATAAAACCTCCCTCGATGTTCTCCTGAGTGCAAACGTCCCCAAAGATGTGGCAGAAGTAGCATCACGAGTCGTTGCCAGCGATGACGCTAAATTGCCCAACTTGGGGCGAACTCCTGTAGACCAAGAGTTTATTGATAAGGCAATACAGCACTATTGGGCAGGACAGGGCGATGCAAATTCCTGATGACTGGTACGCCCAGCAAGCAATCCAGGCAGCTAGAGAACTCGATTTCGACCTGCAAGCAGCCTGCGAAACCGAAATCCAAGAAGCTGTTAGCGCCACCTTTGAGCCGATGCCCACACCCGAACCGGGAGAAATCGAAAACTCGATTTACAACTTCAACACCATCTTAGACATGGTAAACGACTAGCCAAAAGCCCCCATCGCTGGGGGCATCAGGTACAAAACATGAATCAATTATTAATTGTTTTTCTCACAATCTTGTCCCTAATTATTGGAGTTGCAGCGCTGTGCAAGGAGCAAACTAATCGCCCTACCTACTTAAAAATCGAGGTACAGTATGGCAGATGAGCAAAAAATCGTAGTCGAGATACCGAGCGAACGGGGTTATTCCCCAGTCCCCACCCCCCAGCCATCAAAAGTAGAGCAATTTAAGCAAGGCTGGGCAGATGCTCTAGCACTGCCGGGTAATCTCCCAGACTTGGCACTAGATACAGTCGCCTGTGTATCCATTCCCTGCTTGCTAAGTAGCTGCTGGGTAATCCTACCCATTCCCGGTTTTATTCGGTTGGCAGTCCTGGGAGTATTAGTCTTCGCCGGAGCTTGGACTTGTTACCTATACCAAGCGATACCCCAAATCAAAGCCATTTTGTTAATCCGCGTTGGCTTGATTCTGTTGGGGGTGTTATTGGGAATATGAGCGAATTACACCCCTCCCAACTCCACCAACACTTGCAGATGTACACCTGTGCCAAGTGGTCATTTTGGGGTAGTTTAATTATCAGCGTCGGTTTACTGTCCTTGGGTGCTTCTAAAGTCGGTTCGCAAAAACTGTGGATAGTGGGGTTCTCTGTCGGCACGTTAGAAGTAGGACGGCGACAGCGCCACACAGC
>NZ_JAECZA010000248.1 GCF_016056275.1 Dendronalium phyllosphericum CENA369
CCTGCCCCCCCTGCTCCCACTTCCCCCTTACCTTACTTGCTATGTATCAACCTTAGAGTCAAACGATTATTAGTGCCGCTAGCGTATGACATTTTCTGACTAAATAATACCTAACAATTTGTATATCACTTTTAAACTTCTAACTATTTAGGACTTTTTCAGGCTGCATTTATTTAACGAACAGCTTAATTTAATTTCAGGATTTAAACAAAACCAACACTAAGTAAATTAAACTCAACTACACAAATCGAATCACTTTTTTACAGTTGAGTAACAAATTGTTTGTGATGTGATTACACTAATCTTGTTAAGGAAAAAAGATTATGGCTTTTAATGTAACTCTGGAAACTAATAATGGTGTTGCTAGAATTAAGTTGTCGGGCGAATTGGATGGGCTGAATGCGCCGATTTTTCAAGCTGAAGTTGCTAAAGCAGTATCTCAAGGAGCAAAAGACCTTGTTTTACTGATGCAGGATTTAGATTATATGTCTAGTGCTGGTTTAAGAGTACTAATATTCGCCAAGCAAAAAATGGGTGCAAAAGCTAATATTTATGTAGTTGGTGCTCAAGATACCATAATCAATACGTTGCAGAAAACCGGATTCGACCAAAGTTTAATTTTACTAGATGAGGATAATATCGGCGAACTCGAAAACGTTTAGTAAAAAGCATATTAATTAGTTTTTCACAAGGCAATTGATATGCAACTTTCTTTAACAGTGCCTGCAACATTAGATTCACTTACCAAAATCGCTGAATTCGTCATGGCAGCTACCGCAGCAGCTGGTTTAGATAAAAAAGCTGCCTATCGCTGTCGTTTAGCAGTAGATGAAATAGCAACCAACATTATTATTTACGGCTATGGTCAAGCAGGTTGCGAGGGGTTATTGAACTTGCAAGCAGATATTGACGAGCAAGCTTTAACAATTTCTATAGAAGATACAGCAATAGCCTACAATCCATGTCAAGCCCAGCTTCCGACTGAAGATGAGTTAAAGTTACCTTTAGAGGAGCGCCCAATTGGTGGTTTAGGCGTATATCTGGCACTTCATGATGTCGATAAGTTTCACTATGAACGCATCGGCAACAAGAATCGCAACATATTCACTATGTACCGCACAGCATCAGCGCAGTAGAGGTGCTGAGTATTGAGTAGAGACGCGATTTATCGCGTCTGTACAAGAGTTATGGGTTAAGAATTATTTTCCCCTCTGCTCCCTCTGCCCCCTACTCTCTTGCTCCCACAATTCCAAAAGGAGGCTCTATGAAAACCGAGCACGAACTTCTGCTCGTCTATGAGCGAGATTTACAGATCGCTCACATGATTCAAGCCGATTTCTTGCCAGAGGTTTTACCACAAATGCCTGGGTGGGAAATAGCCGCTCGCTTTCATCCAGCACGTGTAGTTAGTGGAGACTTTTACGATGCTTTTACCCTTGCCAATAACCGAGTTGGCATTGTGGTTGCGGATGTTTGCGATAAAGGAGTAGGCGCTGCCTTGTTTATGTCTCTTTTTCGCAGTTTGATTAGAGCTTTTGCCCAACAGCATTATAATTTGAGTTGGTTAGATATACTTAACGACGATCGCAGCAAGCCCAGCAAAGGGGTGCGATCGCAAGCTCCTAGAATTGGCACTACTGCCCTGAAAAATGCTGTCACTCTGACAAATAATTACATAGCTAACAATCACAGTCGGATCAATATGTTCGCTACGCTGTTCTTTGGCGTGTTGAATCCAGCTACAGGCTTGTTACATTATGTTAACGCCGGACACGAACCCCCATTAATTTTTAATGCTGATGGTGTGAAGACGCGGCTAAAACCTACAGGCCCGGCTGTGGGCATCATTCCTAATCGGGAATTTGGTATTGAGCAAGTGCAGTTAGAATCAGGTGATATCTTAGTAGCTTACTCTGATGGTGTAACTGATGCTCGCAACCCCAACCGTCAATTCTTTGGTGAAGAAAGATTACTGTCTTTACTGCAACAGCCTGCTTCTTCAGCGACTGCGGCACTAGACCGAATTGAAGCTAGTGTGTATGCTTATATTGCTGATGCCGATCAATTTGACGATATTACCATGCTAGCTGTGCATCGTGCCTGATTACAGGCTGATTGTTGCGATCGCAAGGATGAATGTGTGATTTCTAAGTTCTCTCAAGCAATTAATTCTGTACGGCCGCGTTTGCAGGGAATATACGCAGCATTATTCGTCTCAAGTGCCAGCGTCATTTTTACGTCGGCGGTCGCCACAGCTTTGGTTATGGGGGTGCGACAAGCTGGTTTATTGCAAGCACAAGAACTCTGGGCTTTCGACCAATTCATCCAATGGCGTGGCGATGAAGGCCCCGATCCCCGATTGCTGATTGTGGCAATCACTGAAGACGATATCCAACAGCAAAAAAAATGGCCCTTACCTGATAGTACAATAGCCCAAGCTTTGGAGAAACTCGAAAAGCAACAACCGCGAGCTATCGGTTTAGACCTTTATCGAGATTTGCCTGTTGCTCCTGGTACTAAAGAGTTAAGGAAACAGTTTCAAGGGAGCGATCGCATTATTGCTGTTTGCAAAGTCAGCGATACTTCTGGTAATTCCGGAATTGCGCCTCCTGGTGGTGTTCCAGAAAGTCAGGTAGGATTTGCCGATTTACTAATCGATTCTGGCGGGACTCTGCGCCGTAGTCTACTGTTTCTCAATCCTCCTGCTATAAATAAGCCCAGCGCCCAAAAGCCCCATCTTTGCGAAAACCCAGCCGCCGGTCTCTACTCCTTTAGCCTGCGGTTGGCACTTAATTATCTACAAGGAGAAAAAATCCAGCCAACACTCACTTCATCTCAGGAATTAAAGCTCGGCTCAACAATATTTAGACGTTTAGAATCTAGTTCTGGCGGCTACCAAAATGTTAATCCAGCAGGTTATCAAGTTCTGCTGAATTATCGCTCTCCCAGGCGCGTCGCTCAACAAGTAACTCTGACTCAACTATTAACAGACAAAGTAGATCCGAATTTAATTAAGAACCGTGTAGTCATCATCGGCGCTATATCAGACAGTATCAAGGACTTTTTCTACACACCTTATAGCAGCGGAGAAGACAGAGACCAAGAAATGTCCGGAGTTGTGATTCATGCACAGGCAGTCAGTCAAATCCTTAGCGCTGTCTTGGATAATCGTCCTTTGTTTTGGTACTGGTCAAACTGGAGCGAAACTATCTGGATAGGAGTATGGTCGCTCTTCGGAGGAATGCTGGCTTGGAAACTTCGCCACCCTCTGCACTTTAGTTTAGGTGGTGGAGTAGCACTAGGAGGCTTACTAGTGGTATGTTTTGGTTTCTTTTCCCAAGGCGCTTGGATACCAGTAGTACCACCTGCATTGACATTCATCACCACTGCTGGGGGTGTCGTCATTTTAGACCGATTTAATAAGGCAGGATACACAAAAGCAATTTACGATCGCCTGAAAAATCCTTTCAAAGTCAATGTCGAGATCGATCAGTCTAAACGAGAACGCCAAGTAGCCAAAATTACACAGTCAGAATACTTCCAAGATTTACAGAAGAAAGGAAAAGAACTTAGAAGTAAAAAAACTCCAGTTACCCCAGATAGTAGCTCTGAAGCAGCTACTGATGTTCGAGAGACAAAAAAAAGCGGTTCAACCCCCGGAACTTTAGATAAAGAATATTTGCAACAGATGCAAAACCAAGTAAAAGACTTAAAAAAAAGAGGCAAAAAAAGTGATGAGTAATCTATAAACTACTAATTGATATTGTTAGAGATTATAAAAAATGAGTAGAGACTGTCATTAGCATGTCTCTACACAAATTATCATTGTTGCAAAATATCTGGTATAGAAATATTGTGGCATGACATAAAAAAAGATTAACAAATAATTTTATAAAGAATTTAGGAATGATATATATTGAAGCTGTATTTAATACTATGAAATATCATTCAAAGAGGCGAACAATGAAAAGTAACTTTTGTCGGGCTTATACACCATTGTCTTTATTTCTGTCGCTAGGAATAGGTGCGGTTAGTATTAATCCTCAAGCTTTGATGGCTCAGACACCAGCGAATTTATTCAGCCAAAAAATAGTCGAGCAAAATACAGTTGGAACGAAAGATAATTTGAAAATTGCTGGAGTTGGAGCGCCTGGAAATCTCAAAGGAGGGACAGTACGCTTCACACCTCCTAAAGTGGATGCACCTGAAAATCGTAGAGGCGGAGCATCGCGTGGCGAGAATTGTAGCTTAAGTAATAAATCTATAAAAGCTTTACTGCCAGCCAGTAACATAGGATTAACTGTAGAAAAATATCCGACTTTCTTTGTATATATTCCTCCAACTTCATCGCATATAGTAGAGTTCGAGTTACATGAAGGTAACAAAAATCAAGTAGTTTATAAAACAAGATTTATCGCTCCTGATAGTGCTGGTGTTATTAGCTTTAGTCTCCCTAATAATAAAACAGTAGAACCCCTACAAATTGGCAAGAATTACCGTTGGTTCTTTACTGTAATTTGTAATCCGGAAGACAGTTCTGAAAACCTGCTTGTACAAGGTTGGGTGCAAAGAATCCAACCAAGTGCTATTCTAGTGAATCAATTACAGAAAGCACAACTACGCGATCGCCCACGCATATACGCACAGGCTGGTATTTGGCACGAAACTCTCACAACATTAGCTGATTTACGCTATTCTAATCCTCAAGATTCAAGTTTAGTCACTGATTGGAAGGAGTTGTTAAAGTCAGTAGGACTTAGTGATGTTGCCGAAGAACCTTTTAGTCGTATTCCGGAGAAATCTTTAAGTCGTTAGCTTGAAAACAGTTTGAAACGCCATCAGAGATTAAATCGGGCAAGAGGAAACAAAAGGATAGGGTGAAATTTCTGGAGTGTGCGAAATATTCAAGAACGCCGCGCATTCAAGCAACACCATTCTTTTCTTTTCCACAGGGTAGCAACAACCCAACCATTTGCCTCTAAGGCATCAGCAACAGCTTTCGATTGCTCTAGTAGAATGCCACTAAAAATAGCCCAAGTCGTAGGTTTGGCGATCGCGCTCATTTGCGGAACTAATTCGATAATTACATGAGCCAAAATATTGCAGACGATACCATCAACTGGTTTGTCGATCAGTTTCGTCACGATATCTACGCTACCTTCCGCTGGGATCAAGCGTTCTGGGCTAATCTCGTTTAAGGTGCGATTGCTAAAGGTAGATTGCACTGCCAAGGGATCGGTATCCACAGCATAGACTTTCTCTGCTCCTAGCAGCACCGCTCCAACTGAAAGAATACCAGAACCACAACCAATATCCGCAATTACTAGCGGTTCGCGCTTGCCAATCACACCACTGAAAGATTGCGGTAATTCGCTTAGTCGCATTTCGAGCGATTCTAAACATAGCTGGGTTGTAGCATGAGTACCCGTACCAAATGCTACACCTGGATCGAGGCGAATCACCAACCGTTCTGAGTCTTCTGGTAATGGTAGCCATGCAGGGTTGACTAAGAAGCGATCGCCAATTTCTTGAGGTTGCCAATATTGTTTCCAACTAGTAGCCCAGTCTTCTTCATCAATTAACTGCCAGTGCAGGCTAGGAACAGATAATCCCACACAAAGAGCATCTTGACGCAACCACAATGACAGCGCCGCCAAATCGAGTAGCTGTGCTTGAAATCTCGGTAAGTAAGCCTTGACTAAACAAGAACTACCTTGACTTTCGCTAGCCGTTCCCCGACTCCCAAAATCTTCCAGTCGCCAGAATACAGAATCTTCTAACGCTGGTTCGCATAAAATTTGTAATTCCCACCAAGTGTTTGCCATCTTCTGAGTGCTGAGTGCTGAGTGCTGAGTGCTGAGTTTAAGAGAGTTAGGAGTTAGGAGTTATGAGTTGTGCTTTTTACTTCTAACTCTTCACTGCTTGCTCATAACTTTATTTTTCACTCAGCAACGCCATTTGCTTCAAGTCGGGCATTGCCCGCCCAACGCAGTGGCTCCTCAGCACTCAGCACTTTTATAGAGTTACTGTAAATGCATCCCGAATTCCTGGGACTTTGGTAATTTCGGCCAAAATGCCATCGGGTAAGGGATCGTCAATGCTCAAAGCCATGACAGCATCGCCACGGACGATTTTGCGGCCTACTTGCATACTGGCAATATTGACATTAAAACTGCCAAGTAAGGAACCGAGTTTGCCGATAATTCCTGGCATGTCACGGTGCAGGGTAAATAGCATGTATTTACTGGGTGGAACGTTAATTGGAAAACCGTCAACGTCGGTGAGGTGGATTTCTTTGTCGCCCAACAAAGCACCTGTGACAGAATGAGTACCTAAAGTACCAGTGGCTTCTAAATGCAGCGAACCGGCGTAATCACGAGCTGAGGCATCGCGGGTTTCTATGACGCGAATTCCTCTTTCTTTGGCTTCGATGCTGGCATTGACGTAATTTACCCGCTCCCGTAGGGCTTGGTAAAGTAGTCCTTTGAGGGATGCTACCACCAAAGGCTGACTTTTGTTAGTTGCTAGTTCGCCTTGCAGTCGAACGTTGAGTAATTCTACTCGTCCGCCAGCTAGCTGTCCGACTAAGTTGCCCAAGGTTTCTGCTAGCTGCATGTAGGGTTTGAGTTCTTCTAAGACATCGGGGCCGAGTCCAGGGATATTTACTGCTGAACGAGCTGGTAATCCTAAGAGGACATCGCGAATTTGTTCGGCAACGTCTATTGCTACATTCACCTGGGCTTCGGTGGTAGATGCTCCCAAATGGGGAGTCAGGATCATTTCTTTACCTAGCGATCGCAAATCAGATTCACCTAGGGGTTCGCTCTCGAATACATCCAAGGCTGCACCTGCTATTTTACCTGCTTTAACCGCTGCTGCTAAAGCTGTTTCTTCAATGATGCCACCACGAGCGCAGTTGATAATCCGGGCATTGGGTTTCATCTTTGCCAAAGTTACGGCATTGATTAAGTGGGTGGTTTCTGGAGTTTTGGGAATGTGTAATGTGATGTAGTCTGCTTGCTGGAAGAGTAAATCCAAATCTACTAACTGACAACCGATTTGTTCGGCTCGTTCTGTGGAGATAAAAGGATCGTAAGCTAGTAACTTCATCCCCATTGCTTTAGCCACAGCCGCTACATGGGAGCCTATTTTTCCTAAACCGACAATGCCAAGCGTTTTTTTATAAACTTCCGCACCGATAAAACTATTGCGATCCCAAGCACCGCGTTTGACTGAAGCGTTAGCATCGGGAATGTGCCGAGACAAAGCTAACATCATGGCGAGGGCGTGTTCGGCGGCGGCGATCGTGTTACCTTCAGGAGAATTGACAACAACAATTCCGCGACGCGTAGCAGTTGGAACATCCACATTATCTACACCCACTCCCGCACGACCAATAATTTTTAGCTGAGTGCCAGCTTCAATAATTTCTTGGGTAACGCGAGTGCCAGAGCGAATCATCAACGCGTCGTACTCACCAATAATTTCTTTGAGTCGATCTGGTTTGAGACCTGTTTTGACATCTACGGTAGCAACTTGGGAAAGGATGTCAATTCCAGCTTGGTCAATGGGATCGGAGACGAGAACCTTAGACATGATTAACTCATTTTAAAGTTACAAGTTTTGCTGCACAAGACTTTTTAGTTTAGTCTTTATCCGTGGCAATTCAGCAAAAATTATTCGTTTTAATATCAACTTAACCATCACTTCACTTGTTGTAATGATGGTATCATCTCAGTTGCAGAGATAGTTTGGCGCTGCCTCCTAGTATCCAAAGTCGAGTGGCTGTTTGCACCACCCTTTCGGTAAATATAAACCATTAGTGGTACTCATTACCGATATATTTATTAATAGTTAAGAGTTACTAAAATTTTTGCAAGTTGGGCAACTTCTTGGCTTTGGCTGTCAGCACTCACGATCTTTACTTAGCTGAGGTTTTAACTTCAGCGCCGATTGGTAACATTAAATAACAAGAGAATCAATATTGTAGCTACCAAATTTTCAGAGTTTCTCAACAGGATTTATAGCCTTCGCTGTTTGCAGTCCAACTTGGTGCGATCGCAATCCTAAGATGGTAATAGATAGAACTTCCAAAATAGCTAAATTACGTGTTTTCATAACATAAATATGTGACGATCGTAGGAGTCGAAAGCTCTTAATTAATATCAGCAGGATCGGGAATCGGTAGGTGCGATCGCCATCTAGGATAGTGATACTAATCGCTTGCTGAAAAATCGCTATAATTCTGGTGAGGCTACAGGCGTTGGCTAGAGCCAAGTATCCTTTGAGTTTTAGGGAAACCAATCATGTTAGAGTATAATCTGCCTAAGTATTTACCCTCAGCTGAAGAACTTCCAGACTCAGATGAAACGCCTGTGGATAATGAATTGCAAGAATTGATACCAGGCTTGCTGAAGGCAATATTGCTGCTACTGTGGGCAGAACGCATGGACTGGTTATTTGGCATAGATATGGGTATCTATGAAGATCCCGAAAAACCTGCAATTGTGCCAGATGCGTTTTTGAGCTTGGGGGTAGAGCGGGTTTATGATGAGGAACTGCGTCCTAGTTATGTGTTGTGGGATGAAAACGTAGTACCAATTTTAGTATTAGAAGTAGTTTCGCAAAACTATCGCAAAGAATACACTAATAAATTGTATGAATACGAACGATTGGGCATCCTTTATTATGTAATTTATTCCTCTCGCCGTCGCCGCAAACCGCGTTTGGAAGTGCATAAGTTAGTTAATGGGAAATATCAACTCCAAGAAGGAAACCCAGTTTGGCTACCAGAGATTGGTTTAGGAATAGGTTGCGAACGGGGAAACTATTGCGGGATGACGCGGGAATGGTTGTATTGGTATGACGAGCAGGGACAACGTTATCCTACACCCGAAGAACAAATTAAAGAAGCAAAAAATCGCGCCCAAGTCGCAGAACAACGCGCCCAGCAAGAAGCACAACGCGCCCAGCAGTTGGCGGAACAATTAAGAGCGCTGGGAATAAATCCAGATAATCTTAGTTAAGGATGAATAAGCAATATCGTCTGCACAGCAAACGCTTTGCTTGCAACCTCCACGCGCAAGTATCCTTTTCTGCGTTAAATTAGATAACCAGACAGGATATTAGAGCCAGATATTACAATAATGCTTTAACTTCTAAATATATTCACTGGTAATCCTATGACAGGAATGGAACCTTTATTGATAGCAGGGGCGACATCAGCTGTTAGTGGTGTAGCAGTTCCTATTTTTCAATCCCTTTGGGGAGGCGGGGGTAAACTTTTAGGAATGTTTCGCCAAACCATAGATGAAAACACTAAACAGTTAATTTTCACTGCATCAAAGGAGTATGTCAAAAATTACGACGAACGGCACGGTACTCTTAAAGTGCTAGGAATGCACGAACCTGTAAAGTTGGAAGCAGTTTATACAGCAGTTCAATTTTTAGATAATGAAACTATCTGTAATTTTGAATCTATTGAGAAATTAGAAGAATTTTATCGGCAAGCTAATAGCCGCAGGTTTCAATCTCAAGATAAGGGTAAACAAAAAGGAATTAAAGTTGCTAATGAAAAGCAATATTTAATGGTACTTGGTGGCCCTGGTGCAGGCAAGTCTACATTTTTGCGGAAGATGGGACTAGAAGCGCTGAAAGGTAAAAAAGGAGGAATCAAACACGCTTGTATTCCTGTATTTATTGAGTTGAAAAGATTTACATCTAGCGACAACAATATTAAAAAATTTATTATTGAAGAGTTTCGTAATTGCAAATTTCCGTCACCCGATAAATTTACAGCTAAAGCTTTAGAAGAAGGCAAGTTACTAATTTTACTGGATGGCTTGGATGAAGTGCCAACACAAAATTTGAGAGAGGCAATTAGCCAAATTCAAAACTTTGTTGACAAGTACGATAAAAATCGCTTTATTGCTTCCTGTCGCACAGCTGCTCTCCGTAGCGGTTTTCGCCGCTTTAGTGATGTAGCAATGGCAGATTTCGATGATACGCAGATTCAGCAATTTATTTATAACTGGTTTCAATCAGAAGCAGATAAACAGGCGAAGACAGGCGATAAATGCTGGGAGTTACTGCAAAAGCCAGAACATAAAGCTGCTAAAGAATTGGCACATACACCTTTATTGCTGACATTTCTGTGTTTAGTATATGACCGTTCCCAAAGTTTTCCTAATAATCGTAGTGTTCTTTACCGAAAAGCATTACGGATATTGCTAGAGGAATGGGCATCAGAAAAGCGAATTCTCCGAGATGAAATTTATCAAGGACTGCATACAGAACTAGAAGAGATATTATTATCAGAAATTGCTTATAACAATTTCGAGTCTGACAAGCTATTCTTTTCTCAGCGCGATATTGTTCAGCAAATTAAAACATTTTTAGCCAGTAATCTGAATGCACCTCAGCATTTAGATGGTGAAAAGGTTTTGAATGCCATTGCTATTCAACAGGGAATTTTGGTAGAACGAGCAGAAGATATATTTTCCTTCTCTCATCTGACGCTACAAGAATATTTAACAGCACAGTATATTGATGACCATCGCCAAATTGAGAAATTAGTTACCGAACATCTGACAGATGAACGCTGGAAAGAAGTATTTTTGTTAGTAGCTGGGTTAATGCGTAGTGGTGCAGATGAGTTGCTGTTGCTAATGGAAAAGGAAGCGCAAAAGTATATTAACACCCCTAAGTTGCAAGCTTTATTAAACTGGGTAGAACAAGCAACAACTGGATCTAAAGGTAATTTTAAACCTGTGGGTAAACGTACAGTTGCGATCGCCAACGCCAACGCCAACGCCAACGCCTACGCCATCGCCTACGCCATCGCCAACGTCAACCTCTACGCCATCGCCTACGCCTACGCCATCGCCAACGCCGAAGCCAACGCCTACGCCTACGCCATCGCCAAAGCTATCGAATACATTCGTCAACTTGAAGAATTAAAAATCTTCAATAACATTGATTTTACTATGCTGATTGACCAACTAAAACAACTGCAAGCTAAAATTCCTGATGAGAAACAACCAAAGCAAGTTCGTCAGGCATTTGTTGAAAGCTTTCAACAAACCTTACTTAATGCTTTCAATCTCACACAAGAAATGGTCAACATATCTGAAGAAGAGGCCAAAGCACTGGAAAATTATCTCTACGCTAATGACCTAATTATCCGGTGTAAACAAGCTGCGGTGCGGGTGTCGCCTCAAACCTGGGAAACAATTGAAGCACGAATGTTGTTAGTTCCTAGCAACTGATAACCATTTGTGTAGAGGTATTGGCAAGCCTGAAGTTTGATAAACAACTAATTCGCCAATATTTACGGGAAGACATTATGCAAGAAGCGCCTCTTTATCAAGAAATTATTCAAGAGGGCATGAAACGAGGGAAGTTAGAGCTTGTTTTACGCTTACTAAACCGCCAAATAGGGGCTGTTTCTGCTGCGCTTCAGTCGCAAATTCAAAGTTTGTCAATTACTCAGTTAGATGCTTTGAGTGAAGCTTTGTTAGACTTCTCAGCACAGTCCGATCGCGCTACTTGGCTGCAAAGTCAGGAATAAAAAGTCAGAATACAGTTATGTACGTGCATAATTGATTAAAAATATTTTAAATGCAGACAATTGAGAAAAAGTCAACAAAAAAAGCTTGGGCAGGTGCGATCGCTAAACCCGCTACAGAATTTCCCCTTACCCAACTACCAATTCTCTTTGGCAAAATCCCCGATGGTTTGCGCGGCACACTTTACCGTAACGGGCCAGCACGCTTGGAACGCGGCGGTACACCTGTAGGTCACTGGTTTGATGGCGATGGCGCGATTCTTGCCGTCCATTTTACCGATGAAGGAGCCACGGGAACCTATCGCTACGTGCAAACAGCAGAATACCAAGCGGAAACCCAAGCCGATCGCTTTTTGTATGGTGTTTATGGAATGCACAGACCAGGGCCAATCTGGAAGCGCTGGTTCCAGCCGATGAAGAATGCAGCCAATACTTCAGTGTTGGCTTTACCTGATAAATTGTTGGCTTTGTGGGAAGCAACTAATCCCTATGCCCTCGATTTGCAAACTCTGGAAACTATCGGTTTAGATAATTTAGGAGCCTTACCCAAAGAATTACCTTACTCTGCTCATTACAAGCGCGATCCCCACACAGGCGAGATTTTTAACTTTGGTGTTAGCATCGGCAGTTCTGTAAATCTCAACCTTTACAAGAGCGATCGCACTGGCAAGATTATCCAAAAAACTGCTTTCAAATTAGATCGTTACTCCATCATCCATGATTTTGTACTGACGCAAAAATATCTGGTGTTTTTCATACCGCCGATGGGGATGAAAATACTCTCAGTGATGCTAGGTCTAACTACTTTCAGTGAATCTCTGTTGTGGAAACCTCAGTTAGGAACGCAGGTGTTAATTTTTGACCGCGAAAACTTATCCTTAGTTAGTCGTGGTGAAACCGATCCCTGGTTCCATTGGCACTTTGGCAATGCTTATGAAGATAAAGACGGTTCAGTAATTTTGGATGTAGTGCAATATTCTAACTTTCAACAGTCTAATGAAAATCTCAGAGAAGTTGCGACTGGTGAAACGCATACAGCTGCTAAGGGGAGATTGTGGCAAGTGCGTCTCAATCCTCAAACTGGAAAAGTCACAACAACACAAGAAGTTGTCAACCGCAAGTGTGAGTTCCCTGTAGTGCAACAATCGCAAGTTGGTCAATCTTGGCGTTATACATACATATCATTACTCTCGAAAAATGGAGATATAGAGAAAGATTTGTATGGCGCGATCGCTCGTTTTGACTACAAAACCGAAACCCTCACCGAAGCAGACTTAGGAGAAAATCGCTACGTTTCCGAACCCATCCACGCACAAGATACCCAAAATCCTGATGCCGGCTGGGTGTTAACAGTAGTGTACGATGGTAACTCTGACAGCAGCGAAGTTTGGGTATTTGATAGCGATCGTCTAGATGCAGAACCCGTTTGTAAATTAGGATTACCTAGCGTTATTCCCCACAGCTTCCACGGCACTTGGAAACCAGCGTGAAAAGAGAGCTGGGGGAGCAGGGGGTATCGCAAGTTTATGACGAATGTCGCGATGTTACTTATGAATGTTGCAATATCAATAAGGAAAGTCACAATCTTAAGAAGAAAAATTGCAATGTTACTCATGAATGTTGCAATATCAATAAGGAAAGTCACAATCTTAAGAAGAAAAATTGTAATGTTACTTATGAATGTTGCAATATCAATAAGGAAAGTCACAATGTTTGTGACAAATGTCGTAATGTTTTGGATGAAAATCGTAATGTTAGTAACAACAGCTTCCACATTTACATCCCACATTCCGCAGGTTAGCGAAGAAAGAAGATAATATTTTCGACAAGGAGCACCAAAAAACTGGAGAATCCATTGCCTTTCATGGGTTAAGTTGGCAATTTGCTTTATTTGGGCGACAGTAACCAAATGAATTGACATAAAACATTGGAACACCCAACGTCAGGTTGGAGTAGAAGTTGGTTTACCCAACTGATTATCAATAGTTTTTTTAGCTCGTTCTAAGGCTTGACGTAAAGCTCTTTGACCCAGACTATAAAAGCAACGGGTGTAGGGTGTAGGGTGTAGGGGAAACAAGCCACCCACAAGGGGTGGGGT
>NZ_JAECZA010000035.1 GCF_016056275.1 Dendronalium phyllosphericum CENA369
GCAGGGGGAGATGAGGGAGATGAGGGAGCAGGGGGAGATGAGGGAGATGAGGGAGCAGGGGGAGATGAGGGAGATGAGGGAGATGGAGGAGATGGAGGAGAAAAACTCCTAACTCAGCACTCTTTACTACTGAAAACTGACCCTAACTCAGCACTCAGCACTATTTACTACTGACAACTAACAATTAAGTAAAAATTTATGGCAAGAAGCATAGCAAGAAAAATTCGTCACATTCCTAAAGTAGTAACTAAGCTATATCGAAAAGACTTCTATCACCAGCCAGGTACTCTGCCAGGAACTATTTTTATTGATGAAAATGCCGAACCTCCAACGATTTTTTTGATTGACTATAACCAAACAAATTTCATCCGCAAACAAATAGCAACTCCAGAAGAATGCGCCCCTTATTTAGATACAGAATCTGTGAGTTGGGTAGATGTCCAAGGTTTAGGTAATCAAGACATATTACAAAGATTGGGTAGAGTTTTTGATTTACATCCTTTGGTTTTAGAAGATGTAGTTAATGTACCAGAGCGTCCCAAAATAGAGGATTATGAAGACCAATTGTTGTTCATTGCCCGTATGGTAGTTCCAAAAGACAAAACTTGTGGTTTTTATAGCGAGCAAGTAAGTTTTATTTTGAGTAAGAATTACTTACTAACAGTTCAAGAAGAACCAGAGCATGATTGCTTTGAAGGTGTGAGAGTGCGAATTGATAGAAACAAAGGTATCATTCGCAAACAGAGGACTGATTATTTAGCTTATGCGCTGTTAGATGCAATTATTGATGGTTTTTTCCCAGTGTTAGAGCTTTACGGGGAGCGAATTGAGGAGTTAGAAGAAGAAGTAATGGTCAATCCTACTCGACAAACGTTACAAAACATTTATCAAGTTAGGCGAGAATTACTGCAATTGCGCCGTGCTATCTGGCCCCAACGTGATGCAATTAATTCATTAATTCGAGATGGTAGCGAACTGATTGGTGAGGAAGTACGAATTTACCTGAGAGATTGTTATGACCATGCAGTGCAAGTCATGGATATGGTAGAAACTTACCGAGAACTAGCATCTGGATTGATGGATGTTTATTTGTCGTCTGTGAGTAACAAAATGAATGAAATCATGAAAGTGCTGACGGTGGTTTCGTCAATTTTTATTCCCCTAACTTTTGTTGCCGGAATATATGGTATGAATTTCAATACCGAAAAATCACCATATAATATGCCAGAACTGAATTGGTATTGGGGCTACCCAATTTGTTTAGCGATCATGGCTGCGATCGCATTTGCCTTGTTGTTCTTTTTTTGGCAACGAGGCTGGTTGAAAAATTCTTCAACAATTAAGCCGGATTAAAGCTTGAATACTAGTATGAATCGAATATACAAAATTAGCGTGGGGAGTTAATATTTTAAGTTATGAGAGGGAGTAGCGACCAAAATTTAGTTGTTCTGACGCTTTATATCATTGGCGTTTCTTATGTATTTAATCGGATGGTTGAATCCATCGACGATAAAATTAAGTTTGAGTTTCAAAAAGCAGTTGTAGACGAGCAACTTCAAGAGCAAAATTTGCAAGAGCAAATTGGAATTTCTTTTAAACTCAAAGATTCATACTCGTTTGACGATTTAAAAGATTTGTCGGTTAGCATCGAGAACAAATCTGATAATCTTGCAGTATACGTTGACTGGGACAATAGCTCATTAGTTGCTGAATATAGCAAGCAGTCGCGTCGAGTAATTCGCAAATCACCAGACTTAACCCGCGACTTAGCTGTACCGCAAAGTCCCAGTTTAATCGCTCCGAAAAAAACACTTTCAGAGACAGTGACAGCAGAAGATGTTTTTGAGCGCGATAAAGAAGCAGGAACCTACTCAGCCAAAAAACCCATAGTTAATATTGATGGTTTGAAAGCTGGTGGCCCGCCTCAAAAAAAGCTATACAACGATTTTGTAAACAGAAGAAATGAGTTGCAATTCTCACTACAGCTGGTGCTGCGGTTATCGGAATTACGCATCGGTCTAACCCCAGGTGTCAACATACCCCCTGTGTGCATTATCAATTGTCCCTTCACCGTCAGGAAGCTACCTTGGACTTACGCCCTACCTTGGAATAAAAAGAAGTAATCCATACCAAACATATAATGTCATCCAAGATTACACTGGAACTAGGAGAGAGTAGGCGCAGGCGGTTGCAGATCGGTTATGATAACTGGTTTGAGGAAAGTCCGGGCTCCCGAAAGACCAAACTTGCTGGATAACGTCCAGTGCGAGCGATCGTGAGGATAGTGCCACAGAAAGATACCGCCAGGACAATTAAAAATTAAAAATGTAAAATGAGTAATTTTTAATTTTTAATTTTGCATTTTTAATTGATCCTGGTAAGGGTGCAAAGGTGCGGTAAGAGCGCACCAGCAGCGTCGAGAGGCGCTGGCTCGGTAAACCCCGGTTGGGAGCAAGGCGACAGGAACTACGGTTGGTCTTTTACCAGTTCCTAAAATTAGAGCCGCTAGAGGCGGTTGGTAACAGCCGTCCCAGATAGATAACTGCCCTCGCAAGAGAACAGAACCCGGCTTATGTCCTACTCTCTCCTCTTTATTTAGTGCTGAGTGAGACGCGATGAATCGCGTCTGTACAAGAATTAGTTATTTCTTCTTTTTTTCCCTTTCCTCTCTTGCCCATCTCCCTTGATGACACTTGTTTACCCACGCCGTCAGCGGCAGCTCGAAAGCTTAGTTAGAAAGTTAGGTTTGCCAATAGAAGCACCTATTAAATGGCAACTGCTAGATTTGGCGCTGACTCATCCCACTGTCTCTGATTCAGCCAATTACGAACAGCTTGAGTTTGTTGGTGATGCTGTGGTAAGACTGGCAGCAGCAGTTCTGTTGTGGGAAAATTATCCAGATTGTCAAGTTGGGGATTTTGCGGCAATTCGTTCTGTGTTGGTGAGCGATCGCATCCTCGCACAATTAGCAAGAGAATACGGTTTAGAGTTATATTTACTAGTCGCCGGCAGTGCTACTAGCGATAAAGTTGGTCAAGAATCGCGGCTAGCCGACGCTTTTGAAGCTGTTCTGGGTGCGCTTTATCTCAGCACTAATAATCTAGACCTGATTCGCCCTTGGCTAGACTCACACTTTCAACGCCTAGCAACAGAAATTCGCCTCGACCCCGCTAGGCTTAACTACAAAGCTGCTCTACAAGAATGGACGCAAGCACATTTTAAAGTTTTACCCGATTATCGGGTCGTAGAAGTCAATCAAGCTAATCGCAATCAAGACCGTTTTGTTGCTGAAGTCTGGCTGCACGGCAACAAATTAGGTGAAGGTAAGGGACGCTCAATCAAAGCTGCGGAACAAGCCGCAGCCAAGGTAGCTTTTTTAGCAATTCCTAATCAGAATAATCCCTGAACTCAAAAGACAGTTGATAAGCTGATAATCAGTTGGTGTCAGTATTAACTAATGATTAAAATTGCAATTATCGGGGTTGGGCGTTGGGGAGTGCATTTACTGCGGAATTTTTTAGCACACCCCCAAGTAAGTGTGGTGGCTGTAGTAGACCCACATCCGGAAAGATTGGCGGCGGTAAAGCAGCAGTTTAACTTAGATGAAAATATACTATTGACAACTCAGTGGGAAGATTTACAACAAGTGCCGGGGTTAACAGCAGTGGCGATCGCAACTCCAGCTTCTACCCACTATGGTTTAATCAAGGATGCTCTCAAACAGGGATACCACGTTTTAGCAGAAAAACCCCTAACTCTAGACCCAGAAGAATGCCGAGAATTGTGTCTATTGGCAGAACAACAGCAACTGATACTGATGGTTGACCACACATATTTATTTCATCCAGGCGTTCAGCAAGGACAAGCTGTAATTCAAGCAGGGAAATTAGGCAATCTACGCTATGGCTACGCCACCCGTACCCATTTAGGGCCTGTGCGACACGATGTTGATGCCCTCTGGGATTTAGCGATTCACGATATTGCTATCTTTAATAACTGGCTGGGTCAAGTACCTGTGAAAGTCCAAGCAACGGGTACGGTGTGGCTACAGGGGAGAGTAGGGGAAGATGCAGAGAAAGAGAGACGCGGGGACGCAGGGAAATTACTCTCTACATCCCCGCGTCCCCACATCCCTGTGTCCTCATCTCAGGGATTAGCTGATTTAGTCTGGCTAACGCTAACATACCCGGATGGTTTTCAGGCTTGTATTCATCTGTGCTGGCTCAATCCCGATAAACAGCGACGACTTGCAGTTGTGGGTAGCCTTGGCAGCTTAATTTTTGATGAAATGTCACCCTCATCACCTTTGACTTTACTACATGGTGAATTTGAACTTCAAGGAAATAACTTTATACCTGTGAATCAACAGCGAGAAGTGGTGGAATTAGAACCAAAGGAACCGTTGCAGCAAGTTTGCGATCGCTTTGTTATCTCCATCCTGAAAAACACTCCTTCAGAAGTTTCATCTGGCTGGGTAGGCACACAGTTAGTAGAAATTCTCGCTGCTCTAACAGTATCTCTTCAGCAAGAAGGCAACCCTGTTTTTCTCCATACAGGGGTGTAAGGGTTTTTAATATGTATGCTTATATACCGCTTTCCCTAACCTACCGTAGGGTAGGGTAACAGTTTCCCTTTGCTCCTTCATCCCCAGTTGGAATTTCCAGATTCTCTAATTCCTCTTCTTCGGCTGGAATAGGTAACGGCAAGACTTCAATTAGAGGCAGAACAATCTTCACTGTTGTGCCTTGATTGAGTCCTGGACTCTCAAGAGTGATGCTACCTCCCATGAGTTCAATTAAGTTTCGTGAAATCGCTAATCCTAGTCCCGTACCCTCAAACTTACGTGTAGTGCTACCATTCACCATTACAAAGGGGCGAAATAGTTTGTGCTGTTGGGCAGGTTCAATGCCTAAACCTGTATCCGTTACAGTTACAATCGCCTGAGATTTTTCATCACTTTGTTGAATTGTTATAGCAATTGTGATGGTTCCCTCGTCAGTAAATTTAGTGGCATTACCGATGACATTAATTAGTACCTGCTTCAATTTTGCCGCGTCTGCATTTACAGAAATTGGCTCATTCCCTAGGTCAATTTTCAACTGCAAGCCTTTTTGTTGAATATTCACTGACTGTATATTAATAACATCTTGCAATATTTGTCGCAGGTCAAGAAGTTCTGTGACTACTGAGAGTTTGTTTGCTTCGATTTTGGAGATATCGAGTAGATCGTTAATGATACCTAGCAAGTGGATCGCTGTTTCGTCGGCACGCTTGAGGAATTCCATTTCTTCTTCCCGGCTATCGCACATGCCATCTCGAACCAGACGCACGCAGTTAATAATAATGTTTAACGGGTTTCGCAGTTCGTGGGAAGTCGTAGCTAAAAACTGACTCTTGCTTTGGTTAGCATTTTTTGCTTCTTGCCAAGCGATTTCTAGTTCTTCTGCCCAAGCTTTAAGCCTCTCCATCATTTGGTCTAGTGCTTGAGCGAGTTGATTGAATTCTCTAATGTGGAAGTTATGAGGAACTGGTTGTGCGGCGTGGTGACTGTGAATATTCAAAGCATAGTCTCGTAGTTCTTCTACAGGACGTGCGAGGTAAGGAGCTAAACACAGCGATGCTAATAAACTCGCACCAATCAAGCCAACTGTTAAAACGATGAGGATAAGTTTGATTTCTTCTAAACCAAACAAAGCATTATCTACACTCGTCACAGCTAAAAGTACCCATTTTTGTCCCTGCTGTTGGGTAACGGGATTGGCAATCACCGTATAACCAACTACTAATTCTCTGCCCTGTTCAAAAGTTAAATCGATCGCATTATTTTGCTCGCTAAAGCCTGGAGTGGGATGCGCCAACGCATTCTTGACAATGCTTTGCAGCTCGGAAGCGTCTGGGTGCTGTTTAATGTTAGTCCCTACTTGCTGTGTCCAGGGGTGTGCTAATATCGTCCCATCCTCGGCAATTATTAACATCGAACCTGTCAGCGATCCTGGCTGAATGCGAGTTTGCTGGTAAAGTGCCGACTGAAGACTCAAAGTATACTGTAATTGTCCAGTTTGATTGTAGACTGGGGCAGATAATACCAGTTGCAGTTGGTTCTCTGGATTGCGTTGACCAGTTGTTCCTGCTTTTGGTGGTAGTATTGTCTTGACATCAACCCCATCACCAGAAAAGCTTGGTATCAATTCTGTAATTGCTTTGTCACCACAGGTGCTGGCAACGATTTTGCCATCTTGCAAATCGGTTAATTGCAAGCACTCAATATCGGTTGGTAGTTGTTGTGCTAGCTGTGTGAGAAATTTTTCTATTTCTTCAGGCGAACCAGATTGAACAACCGTTGTCTGACTTGCAACTAACAAGCTGGTTTTGAGGCTAGCGATCGCATTGACAATCTTTTCTCCTTTAATAACGGCGCTGTCTGTCAGATTTTGACGGGCAGTTTTTAATAAACTGGAGCGTGCCTTATTTAAAGCTACAATCTGCCCAATAAATAAAACTGGAACAAACAGCAGCAAAATTCTCGTTACTAAAATACGACGAAAGGATGATTGACGGTGCTTACCCATCGATTGTCTCACTTCGCATCTGCAAACCACAACAGCAAAGATATGCAATTAGACCAGATAAAGGAGACATTTCATGAAGTTATGATAACTTTATTGTCAGCCCCTAACAATACCAAGTATTCAAGATCCAAAAAGAAACATGCTATACCAAAACTTCTAGATGGTATGTATGAAAAAGACTTGTGTTGCATGATAGATACAGTTGTGAAATTGGTAAACGTTAGCTGGCAGGCATAGATTTTGTAATTAACACACTCAGCAAGGAAAACTCCAGACTATCAAACCAACCTAATGGTGCAACATCGTCCTCATACCACAGTAGTTTTGGCAATGAGTGCAGATGGCAAAATAGCAGATTTTAGGCGATCGCCTGCTCGGTTTGGCTCAAGGGCTGATAAAGCACACCTCGAAAAACAAATCGCTGCTTCTGATGCCGTTTTGTTTGGCGCTGGCACTCTCCGTGCCTACGGTACTACACTTACCGTATCACAACCGATTCTGCTGCAACATCGAATGCAAGAGGGCAAGCCTGCCCAGCCGATTCATATAGTCATTACACACTCTGCCGACCTCAATCCGGAAATTAAGTTTTTTCAACAACCAGTCAAACGTTGGTTACTTACAACAGCAGCAGGAGCAATCTTTTGGCAATCGCGGACACTTTCCTTAACAGGGGAAATGCCCACACAGAACTTTCCTTCAAAATTTGAGCAGATTTTAGTTTTTGAGACACGAACAGGGAAGATTGACATTCTAGCTGCTCTGCAACACCTAGCATTTATAGATATAACACGCTTGGTGGTATTGGGTGGTGGCGAATTAGTAGCTTCAATGTTGGAATTAGATTTAATAGATGAATTATGGCTTACCGTTTGCCCGTTGATTTTAGGCGGAACTACTGCACCGACACCAGTAGAGGGTAGAGGATTTTTATCTCAACTCGCTCCCAGATTAGAACTGCTGGAAGTTCGACCAGTCGAGCAGGAAGTATTTTTGCACTATCGGCTGCAAAGATTGAGTGGATTAGATTACCTTAAATAGGGCATGGGTCAGTTGTCAGTTGTGAGTATAGACGCGATTAATCGCGTCTGTACAAGAGTCAGTTGTTAGTACTCTCCCTTGCTCCCTCTGCTCTCCTTAGTCCTTGACATGGAACAACTCAAGCCTCGCTATTCTATTGTTTGGATTAATAAAATCGCCGAAGTACCCCAAGATGCCTGGGATGCTTTAGCATTGCCTCTCAAAACTCCATTTTTAGAGTGGCGATGGCTGAATAATCTAGAAGCTTCCCAAAGTGCTACGGCTAAAACTGGTTGGTTGCCAAATCATTTAACATTATGGCGAGACAGAACGCTGATTGCTGTAGCCCCGCTTTATCTAAAAGGACATAGCCAGGGTGAATTTGTCTTCGATCATCAATGGGCAGAGTTAAGCGATCGCATTGGCGTACAATACTATCCCAAACTGCTGGGAATGACACCATTTACCCCTGCTGAAGGCTATCGGTTCTTAATAGCTCCTGGGGAAGATGAAGATGAAATTACAGCTATGATGGTGCATGAAATTGACAGTTTCTGCATCCAACATAGAATTTCTGGCTGTCATTTTCTTTATGTCGATCCCGAATGGCGGCCAGTTTTGGAAAGGCAAGGTTTTACAACTTGGTTGCACCACAGTTATATTTGGGAAAATGTCGGGTTTAAGACTTTTGATGATTACTTAACGGTATTCAACGCCAATCAGCGCCGCAATATTAAGCGGGAACGCAAAGCTGTTGAGAAAGCAGGTTTACGACTACAACCGCTCACTGGTGATGAAATTCCCAAGTCTTTGTTTCCTTTGATGTACCAGTTCTACGCTGATACCTGTGATAAATTCGGGTGGTGGGGTAGCAAGTATCTGACAAAGCGATTTTTTGAGCAATTACACAGCGATTATCGCCATCGGGTTGTGTTTTTTGCTGCGTACAGCGAGCAAGATAGTCATCAACCTCTTGGGATGTCTTTTTGTTTATTTAAAGGCGATCGCTTATATGGGCGATATTGGGGTAGTTTTCAAGAAATAGATTGCCTGCATTTCGATGCTTGTTATTATGCACCGATTGATTGGGCGATCGCTAACGATATTAAGATTTTCGACCCCGGTGCAGGTGGACGGCACAAAAAACGTCGTGGTTTTCCGGCTATGCCTAATCACAGCTTACATCGCTTTTACAATAGACGTTTAGAACAAATATTAAGCCGTTATATCAGTGAAGTAAATCAACTAGAACAGCAGGAAATTGAGGCAATTAACGCGGAGTTGCCTTTTAGCCAGAAAGGTGATTGAGTCCAAGACCTGCTTTACGAGCATCTACCAAATAAGTAGATGAGTAATTTCTGCTCATCTATTGATCGTGGTTTATTTTTATTAATTATCTGTATCCTTTTCTATATTGAGAGAGATAATTGATTTAATGTTTGATGGTAACCAATAATCTAAGAATTAGAGTTTTATCACTCATCTCGAACTGCTATTTTGTCTCGAATTATATATTTTTTCATTCTCTTTGCTGAGAGACATCTTTTTAAGAAATGTAAAGTAAAGATATAGCGAGGTTCTCTGGCAAAGACTCGGTCAATAGAGCGATGTGAGTAAGAAGCTTTGTTGGAGGCGATCGCAATGATGGAAATACTATTGTTTGGAACTTTTTGTTTTTTTGGGCTGATTGCTTTAACACTGGTGGCAGAAACTTGGTTCTATGAAGAAGAGCAGCAGTTGTAATACCAATTCGTAAGTAGGTCGATGTTAAAAATTGTCGTTATGACAAGGCAGGAGGCAGAGGGCAGAAGGCAGAAGGAAAGAGGGTTTTAGGTAACTTTACTTTTCGTTACATACTTCGGTTTATTTGCACCGTTCTACTTAATTCGTAATTCGTAATTAAGAAAGTCAGATTTAATTAGGGTTTACAGGTTTGAATCTGTTGCCGAATTGTAGTAAACCTTAAATTGTAGGGTACGTTATAACAACGCTTAACGCACCATGTTTCTTGGTGCGTTACGGCTGATTCTTACTCTCTTACAACTCTCAAATTTTTGCACAGCCGTAACACAACGCCAGTTGCTTTATACCGGGAAACCCGTCCACTGCACTGCCTCCCCTACCTTAATATTTACTATAACAGCAGGAAATTGAGGCAATTAACGCGGAGTTGCCCTTTAGTCAGAAAGATGGTTGAAGGTAATACTAACGTCCCTCAAAGAACCTTCTAATAATGTTCGTCCAAACCTGATACTTTTAATAAAATATCGATTCAAATAAGATACTAATAATTAGACCAATTATTCCAGCAATTAAACCGGCCAAAAAGAAGTAGAAAAACAATTCAAAACTTGCTTGAATATTTTGGGTATATTTTAAATAAAATATTGCCCAAATTGCTCCAAGCGTTCCTAAGATTACTGTTGGGGTTATTAAGAATGTTATGACACTTTGAGTTTTCATTTGTACATATATAGTATTATGAACCGGAAGATTTTCTAGGTAAACACATAATAAAAATGGTCTGAATCCAACAAAAAATCAAAAAATACACACGACTAGGAGCTATAAACACGTATTTATCCAGAACGGATTATGAATAAAATCTGATGAAAATTAATCCTCCTAAAACTGCTCCTTCAAGAATGCCTATAATCCAAAAAACTAAAATCAAAAAAAACCAGCCGATACCTTTACCTAAATCACCTCTGGGTTCTTTATATTTCCTCAAACCAACTAAATAACCAATAAAAACACCAACTATTCCACCAGGCAATCCTCCCAAAAACGAGTAGAAAAATAACTTGAGATTTACTTGAATATTTTGGCTATACAATAGATAGCTATACAGGAGATAAATTATTACCCAGAGCGATCCTACAATTGTTGAGATTACAACTTGTATTGTTGTATGACAAATTATCGCTTTCATCAATATTTCGAGGTTATATGGCAATGATGGGAATGTTATTTTTTTCACTTCTTTGCTTTTTTTGGCTGATTGGCTTAACAGTGGTAGCAGAAGCTTGATTCTATGCTGATTAAATTCCTGCTCCTCGTTCAGAGACTATTTATAAAGTAAATCTTAAGTAGGGTAGGCAAAAAGCGGCGTGGATATTCCTCCCGCTTTATTGCCGTTGTGTTATAGCTTTGCTATCACGCACCGCCATCTAAATGGTGCGTTAGGCGCTTTTTAAGTATTTTTCATGAAAAATTATATTGAAATCTGCGCCTAACACACCCTACAAAAATTTTATTTTTACTTTATAAATAACCTCTCAATATCTATTAAGCTACAAAGGAGCAAAGTCTGGAGGAGAAGGTCTGCAAGTTTTCTGCATAGATTTGGGAATTATAATTAATTAGCCGGACATGAGTTCGCAGCCGAATTAATAACTAATTTATAAGTTCTTTGTAATTATTTACATCAAGTGCAGCATTCTATTGCAGTTTGTAACTATTTTGTGTAACCGCAAGGAATATTCCTTTAGACTTAATCTGAATATGAACAAGATTAGGATAAAGGTAAATGCATTCAATAAATTTCTTGTGTCATGAGGCTGTTGTTGCTGTGTCCTTTGTTGCTTGTATTGTGGGTTTGATATTACTATGGGATCGCAAGCAAGCCAAAGATGATATAGAAGAAACTGAGAAAATTCTGTTTAGAATGAGCTTTTCTTACTGGCTAGTTTATTGTGTTGCTTTTGGGATGGAGAAGATAGTATTGCCTGATTGGGAAACAATAGTTATAAGTTTAAAAATAACTACAGCTTTGTCATATTTCTTAACTTTTTCTTGCATCCTCAGTTTACCATTGCATAAATTTGCAGTACACCAAATTGAAGAATAGTCAACTGTTAAATAGTCACTAGCTACTAGCAAAAAACTCTTAAATTTTGCACATTGACTATTGATGGACTATACAATTAATTTTTCATGGCGATCGCAATAGCATCTTGAAATTTATCTCGATCCAAAGTGGTTAAGATAAATACTTCTTGTACTGTCTTACCGTGACGGGCAATGACTTTATAACCGCCACGAATTGGTACAGAGACACGCAGTTGCATTTTCGGAGAATGACCTTTGACGCGTCCAATCACTCCAGGCGTGACAGTTTGAATGCCATCCTGCTGACAGAGACGTTCTAAAATGGGGATGAGACCAGAAATATGAGTTGAGTGATTCCAGACGAGTCTGCCATTTTTACGAGCAGCTGTGGACAAAGTATCTACATTGGGTTTGCCCATGATGATTAAGCTGCTTCTAGAGGAGCCATAGTCAAACCCGCGCGCCGCAACTGTTGGTGATAAAGTTCGGCAGGTTCTTGGGGGCCTACCCAAACGATCGCTTGTCCTTCATAGTGTACCTGATTAGTCAAATCCCAAGCGCGATCGCTTGTCATACCCGGAATGTACTTTGTCAAACAATCAGCCACATGTTGAAAAGTATTGAAGTCATCGTTTAAAACGATGACTTTGTAATTCGGATAAGTCTTGCGGGTAACTTGATTAGACCGTTCAGGAGCTACAGTTGGTGCTGTACCCATTCCATAAACAGCTGCTGAAAGTCTTGTAGCCATAAAACACTTAACCAACAGAATTTTGCAAAACTACACTACAAGTTACTAGTTTAGTCTATTGTCAGTTGTCAGTTGTCAGTTGTCAGTTGCTACTGACTAATGACCACTGACCAATGACTAACTACTTCCAATCTTGCCAGTTTTGGTTAAAAATTGAGGTGTCGGGAAAAGCTGTAGGGTTGCCGTTTTGTTCCAACAAGCGTTTTAGGGCTTGCAGTCGCGGTTCTGGTTTTGGCAAATTATTCACTAGTTGATAGGGTGCAACAGCATTTTTCAGGGAAAAAGCAGCTACAGTTCCCGCCGCCGCACCAGCAGACCATTCAAAGGAGTGTACGCGATAGGCAGCGGCGGCAATATGGCTAGTAGCAATACTTTTGCCTCCTACCAGTAAATTATCGATTTTCTGGGGAATCATCGCTCGTAAGGCAATTTGGAAAGGATAGGCTTGCCCTGCACCGCGCCTTTCTCCAGGACGTTCTTTGTTACCAGGAGTTTCAGGAGGACTTTCTACCATACAAGGATGAAAGTCAATGGCGTAGTGACCGATACCTACAGCATCGGGAAAGACTGTAGAACGAGTTCGCCGCATCGCTTGGTCTGGGGAAACTTTGCCCTCAATTACCGATACTGCTTCTAAACCTGCAAGTGCCGCTCTTAACCTGCGATACATATCTGCTGGTAGAGTCTGGCGATAATACTGATCATTATAGTCACGGCGAGAAATATCAATTTCCCAGATCCCAAAACCTTCAGGTTGTCCCCAACTGGGGCGGCCAATAATACGCCGGGCTTCTCGCATATAAGGATATTTTGATAAGCCATGCACGGTTCCCATCGGAGAATTTATGCCAGTTAATAAGCGATTATTTGGTTGCGGCTGCTTCACACCTTCTCCCAATTGAGAATCTGTGGTTCCAGCTACTAACCAGTAATAGAACGAGAGTGCATTTTCCTCAGCTTTGCGGAGGGTTTCTGTCCGCAGTCCTCCCATCCAACCCCCAGGTTTTAACTGTCCGGTGGCTTGCAGTTGTTGGCGAGTGTAAAGTAGGTTGTCTTGAGCGGTTCCAGGACGGTAGTCATTACCCCAAGTCCAGTTTTGCATGGAGATATCTCCTGGTGTCGGACTAGAAAAGCTGACACCACCAAATTTTTCTAGTTTTCCTTTACTGGGACTCCAAATGCGACGATAGGTGAAAACTAAGTCAAAGTTTGCCAGCCGCGATAATTCATAGCTGAAATATGGGGAATACTGGGAATAGAATGGGGGCATTGTCTGCGGTTGCGGTTGCTTGGTCGCCTCCATTGCAAAGGTATAAGTAAAGCCTTGAGGGC
The DNA here is from genome assembly GCF_016056275.1 of Dendronalium phyllosphericum CENA369. Classification (GTDB taxonomy): domain Bacteria; phylum Cyanobacteriota; class Cyanobacteriia; order Cyanobacteriales; family Nostocaceae; genus Dendronalium; species Dendronalium phyllosphericum. The sequence continues at coordinate 13,504 of NZ_JAECZA010000035.1, forward strand.
AATAAGGATCGTTGGTGGGGCTAGAAGCGGAAGGTTCGAGATAGGAACGACCGTCAATACCTAATCGGTAGGGAACATCAGCTAGAGCAATAATTTCTCCAGTTTCGCTGGTATCTACAACGTACCATTGCGGAGCATTACTTTTAACTTGCTTGGGAACTAGGCGAATAATGCTTTTATTAAAGAAAGAAGAGTTTTGATAGCTATAGGCATCTTCAATCGTTCGAGATAAGGGAAAGGTGTTGATGGATGGTGCGCCTTTTGCTGGTTGACTTTGGATAGCGATCGCACTATTAATTATTCTGCCATCAGCACTAATTTCTAAGTCTTTAATTACCGTGTTGGGAAACCATTCTAACTTGCCTTTACCGCGTTTTTCCGCATCTTTGAGCATCTGAGCCAGAATATTATGAGCGTCGCGGGGCAAAAAGCAAGCTTCGCTTACCCAACAGTCACCGGGGTTGAGTTTACCGTACTTACGCCGAATGCGATCGCGCAATTCCAAGTAGCCGCGAGAATAGAATTGCAGAGATCGCTGAGTAGGTCGTTCGTCTAATGCTGATGTCCCTTGAGAAGAAATTTGTCCTCCCAACCAGTCAGTAATTTCTGTTAGGCAAACCCTTCGTCCTGCTAGTAATCCTTCATAAGCTGTAGCAACTCCAGAAAGTCCGCCACCTACAACTAAAATTTCACAATTTACGGTTTTATCTGGGTTTTTTGGTAGTGCGGCAATAATAGCAGCGTCAGGTACGAGGAATGTAGATATTAAGCTAACACTGATAAGGGGTGTGTGGACGGCTACTTGGTATCTGCGCTTCATGATTTGAGAACTCTGTCTACTCCTGTGTCAACTTGTAGACGGTAGCATCCCGCAAATGTTCATCACAAGCGTCTTTTGGACAGTTTAGGCAGAATACCCGCTTAATTAGACTTTATCAGTGTTTTTGCATGAGTCACAGACTTCGTTCGCTACCAACAGCAACACAGTAAAGTGCTGCATGACGTTTGCCATCAATACCCAACATGGTGTTGACATTCAAATCGTGAAATCCACCAATACAAAGGCTGCCAAGTCCTAATTGCACAGCCATTAGACATATATTTTCAGCTTGATGACCTGTTTCAAAAAGGATAAAGCGGTAGCCGCGCGCACCATATTTAGACATGGAGCGCATAAAAACACCTGTCAGGACGAAAAGTGCATTGGCATTAGCAATATAATCCTGCTGTAATAAGGGTTCGACAAAATCTCTTGGTACTGCATCACCAACTTGATGTAGCCCATGACCTCGTGGTTCGTAATGATATAATCCAGCAGATAGACTTTCCACCGCTTGGATAGATACAAACATCTCAATTGGATAAAGCCCTCCTGCGGACGGAGAGTTGCGACCCTCATAGATATGCCCTTCCACTTCGCGCAAACCGTTCATTCCGCATCCCGCATCTAACAACTGACTTAGGGACATAATTGGCATAACCTTGTTCTCAAAAGCTCGCACAGAACTGCGCCGCCCCAAAAGTTCAGCCAAGGGATTATCGCGCGGTGCTTGCGGAAGTTCCAGCAAAGCAGCTTCCGGTATGTATCGCAGTTCAGTAGCGGGTACGCGCTTTGCATAACTTTCAGGTGGTTTAGAATTCAAATGATACAGAAGAGCTAACTCTAAAGGCTCGTTGACTTTGTACATAGCTGAAGTTACTCGTCAATCAAATATGAGTCTTATATATTTCTGAATTACGAATTACCAAGCCCCGTTGGGGCGGGCTGAGTGGGTGTGGGGTGTGGGGGAAGAAATAGCCCCAACAACTAACGGGTAACAAGCCTTGACCAATCCCGTCTTACCCTACACCCTACCCCCTACACCCTACACCCTATTGCTGACTGATGACTGTTGTTAGAAGTCAGGAGTGAAGAATTATCCTCCTCCCCCTCATCTGCCTCATCTTTTCCACCTCTATTAAAAAATACATGACCATAATCCTAACTAACGATGACGGTATCGATGCGCCTGGTATTCAAGCTTTGGTAAAAGCTGTCAATGGTAGAAATACGATTATTGCTGCTCCGAAAGATCATCAATCAGGCTGTGGGCATCAAGTCACTACTACTCGCCCAATTCAGTTGCAGCGGCGTTCTGATACTGAATATGCGATCGCAGGCACTCCTGCGGATTGTGTGAGAATTGCCATAACACAAATCTCTCAAGATCCCAAATTTGTCTTGTCTGGTATCAATGCTGGGGGCAATTTAGGTGTAGATGCTTACATATCTGGCACAGTTGCTGCCGTGCGAGAAGCTGCAATGCATGGCATTCCCGGAATTGCCATTTCTCACTATCGCAAAGCCAAGCACAATTTTGATTGGGATTTAGCTGCCAAGTTGACTGCTGAAATTTTAACTGATTTACTCCAGCGTCCCTTAGAACCAGGAAGCTTCTGGAATGTCAATTTGCCACATTTACAACCAGGAGAACCAGATCCAAAAATGGTGTTTTGCCAACCATGCACTAAAGCTTTACCAGCTGACTATCGCATTGATGGCGATGATTTTTATTATGTTGGGGAATATGGCAAACGCGATCGTACTCCTGGTAGCGATGTGGATGTCTGTTTTTCAGGCAACATCGCCGTAACTCAGCTTAGAGTATGAAAATTACGGGCTAAGGGCGAAAATTTCATCCCTCATAGTAGCCGTAGTCAAATAGTTTAGGACAGTGTTGAGTACTTAAACCCACCAAACAACTACTGGCTTTTTACTCAGCAACGCCACTTGCTACCCTGCGGGAAGCCGCAGAAGCGTCTACAAGTCGGCAAAGCCGCCCAACGCAGTGGCTCCTCAGCACTCAGCACTCAGCACTCAGCACTCCGCACTCAGCACTCAGCACTCAGCACTCAGAACTCAGAACTCCGCACTTTGCTAAACTTCCTCTGTTCCTTGAATTAAAAAGGTAAGTCGGTCTAAAGTCTGTGTAAGTTGAGTTAGTCTTTGTAGTGAGTTATCTTGAGATTCAGCAAGACTCTGTACTGCATCACACAATGCAAAAATTTGATAGCCCTGCTGCTGTACCTGCTTTCCTTGTGCTTCGACTTGCGCGCTGAGGCTGTCTAATCTTTCAGCAAGACGTTCAATTGTCTCAGTGGTAGAGATTACCGCTTCCCCAATTTGTTCAACAATTGATTCCAAGCGACTAATTTTTACTTCGACTCCTGCTGAAATCATGTTTTTACCACATTTTTCGTTTTGTAACCCAATCCCCAATCCCCATTGCCCCTAATCCCCAGAGGGGGCCCCGAGTTCCCCAATCCCCAGTCCCTTTTACTTGGCTGGTCTTAACTACTGCCTGCTATTTTTATTCTGCAAGACATGTTATCTTATGCTTTTTTGGGAATAATCCCTCTTTAGGGGATATTTTTTCGCCAGCCAACTGTATTTGTGTCAAATATAAATCTAGTTCTCTAGCTGATAATGTTCAGCTGGTAGCAAACTTATATGGTGTCTTAGGGTTTTCTCTCTACATCAGCTACTAGTATGAGTTATCCTCCCTACGATATATTTATATTACTTTACGTTAACTTTACAAAAGTTGGCGATCCCCACAACTAATGATGAAGATCGAGTAAACATACTGTAGAAATATATTCCTTTTAATGAAGGTAAGTTTATAGTCAAGTCTAGAGCTTAAGTAATTCTACCCTTGTCGCTCGAAATTCGGCTAGAATAATGTACCAAACATCATTACAAAGCGTCTTTCAAGGTGCTACCTACGGAAATTGGGAATTACAATTTATTCCTCACCGCTCAGTACAGTCTAAATTTAAACGCTGTTTAGATATAGTTGGAAGTTTGGTGGGGCTAATAATTTTAGCCCTTGTATTCGTGCCGATAGCGATCGCTATCAAAATCGATAGTCCAGGCCCTATTTTCTTTAGCCAAGAACGTTATGGACTTCAAGGACGCACCTTTCGTATCCGGAAATTCCGCTCGATGGTTAATGATGCGGAACAGTTAAAATCTCTAGTAAATAATGAAGCTAACGGTCTCATATTTAAAAATAAAAGTGACTTTAGAGTTACAAAGGTCGGTCGCTTTTTGCGAAGCACAAGCTTAGACGAATTACCTCAGTTTTGGAATGTCTTTGTAGGTGAAATGAGTTTAGTGGGAACGCGTCCACCTACAGGAGACGAAGTTACTAAATATACAGATCGCCATTGGCAACGTTTAAACGTTAAACCAGGATTAACTGGTGAATGGCAAGTAAACGGTCGTTCTCAAGTTAAAGATTTTGAACAAATTGTTGATTTAGACTTACGCTATCAACACAACTGGCATCCATTGTATGACTTGTTTTTGATTGGGAAGACTCTCTACGTAATCTTTGGAAGAATTGGGGCTTTCTAAATATCAAATTGTTAAAGAAGTAAGAAGTTCAGAATTCAGAATTCAGCAATCTTGAGCGTGGCGGAAAAAGCTCCGCCACGCTAATTACTTTAAATGGAAAATTACATCACTTGCAGTAGATTTTAGGCGAGCGACCTTTGCAAAAACACAATGCCGATAGCACAGAAAGCAAAACCTACAAGGATAATTACTTTTGACAAAACTCCGTTTTTATTTATATGAGCGATCGCATTGCCAATTTCTCTAGCACTCATAACAACCGCGTACTGAGTCAAAGTCACACCTAAAATATAGGCAAGCAACGGTATCATTCCTGCCTCGATAATGGATAGACCGTTATCGTAACCTTGAAACAAACCAGCCATAGCCCCTAGCAACGCTAGTACTAACCAGTGAAGTCGTGGAAGCACTAGCATCCCACCGAAGAAAATGCTGGAAAAGGCGATCGCTATTTCCATACTGGGTAAATTTACCCAGAACAGATGAATTACCATTCCCAAGATAGCTGCTAACACAAACGAGGCGGCGATTAAAGTACTGCGAACAACTCCAGCCGACAGCAAGCCAATAGCAACGACACTAGCCAAACGATCCAAACCAATAACTGGATCTGCCATTCCCCATAAAAAACCTTCCCAAGAATTGGATATAGCATGGTGAGATGGCAATCCATTCCACGAACACAGCAAGCTGATTAATATCAGAGAAGCGATCGCACCTAGATGGCGATGCTGCAACTTAGATGAAGATTCTGATAATCCAATTTTTAACATTACTCATACCAGATTAGTTGATTCGGTACTTTAATACTGCCCAAGTACCCAAAAAAACTAACGTAGTTATTTGCTATTTGTCAGTTGTTAGTTGTCAGTTGTTAGTTGTCAGTTGTCAGGAGCAGAAGTAATTATTATTTCTTGTCTCCCTCATCTCCCTCATCTCCCTCATCTCCCTCATCTCCCTCATCTCCCCCTGCTCCCCCTGCTTCCCTCTTCAATGTAATAATTCTTCTACCTGATGCTGGCTCCACAAAGTTCTATACATACCGTCTTGCTGTACTAGTTCCAAATGATTGCCTATTTGGACAATTTTTCCCTTGTCCATAACAAAAATCCGGTCAGCAGCAGCAGCAGCAGATAGTTGATGAGTAATAAAAATTATCGTCTTGCGAACTTTACCACCAGCAAGATTGTTGAGAATTTGTGTAGCTGTTTGATTATCCACACTAGAGAGTGCATCATCCAAAATTAATATTGGAGCATCGATCAGCATTGCTCTAGCTAAAGCAGTACGTTGCCGTTGACCACCAGAAAGAGTGATACCACGTTCGCCAACAATAGTTTCATATTGTTGCGGGAAATTGGTAATTTCTGGGTGAATCTGGGCTATTTGAGCCACCAATTCTACATCGTTTTGCTCTCTATATGGGTCGCCGTAACGGATATTATTTTTGATAGTAGTGCTGAACAAAAAGCTATCTTGGGGAACATAGGCGATCGCACCCCGTAAATCTGATAACGCTATTTTGGTAATATCACACCCGTCTAAAAACAACTGCCCCGGTTCAATATCTAATAAGCGTGGCAATGCATTTGCCAAAGTAGTTTTCCCAGAACCAATTGCCCCGACAATTGCCACGAGTTCCCCAGGAATAATAGTAAAGTTGACATTTTCTAAAGCTGGGATGGTGGCAGTTGGGTAAGTGAAGTTGAGATTTTTAGCTGTTAATTCTCCTTTCACTTCATCTCTAGGCAAATGTATGACATCATCTGCATCTTTAATTTTGGGCGTGACGCTGAGAATGGCTTCAAGGCGGTCGATACTCACCTCACCTCTTTGGTAGGTGGTAATTGTAAATCCTAACAAAGCAGTGGGGAAAACTAGCCGTTCTACATAAATCAGCAGTATCAAAAAATTCCCAACCGCCAGCGTTCCAGAAGAAATTTGCGCCGCCCCTAGCCAAATAATCACGAGCGAACTAAGACTAGCTAGACCGCCAATCAGCGGAAACAGTGTATTTCGGCTTTTTGCTAGTTGTAAGTTGGCCGTCAATAGCTCTTGATTTTTCTTAGCAAAAGCACGACGCTCATTTTCTTCTTGGGCGTAAATTTTTATTAAGGCAATCCCGCTAATATCCTCTTGAATGAGTTCGCTGATTTCAGAGAGTTGTTCTTGTACTACTGCTTGTTCTTGGCGTAAGCGATTGCTAAACAAATGCACTAACAAGAACATCACCGGATAAATTGCCAAAGCGGTTAATGTCAAATTCACACTAATTGCCAGCATAACTGGCAATGTCAAAGTGTAGGCAAAAAAAGTATTTGCCAAACTTAGCACTGCAAAGCCTAACAACCGTCGGATATTGTCTACATCACTGGTAGCCCTGCTAATTAAATCGCCAATGGTATTCGTGGCAAAATAAGACGGCTCTAGCTGAAGTAAGTGTTGAAAAATCTGTTGTTTCAGGTCAAATTCTACCTGACGGCCTACTCCAAACAGCCAGATACGCGATGCCATCCGCATGAGCAACATCGCTGAACTGAGCAAAACGATCTGTACTACGTAATACAGTATTTCGTTCAAGCTAAAGTTTTTTGAAAGTTTGTCAACGCAGGTGCGAATTAATAGAGGGATATAAACACCCAGCCCATTGACAGACAACAAAGCGATAATGCCTAATGTTGCCTCCCGCCAATGGGGACGCAAGTAATCAGCGAGTTTAGCGATTCGTCGAGATTTTGCCATCAAAAGCAATTGTGCAACTTTATCTAAATAGAATTCAGAACTCAGGAGTCAGAATTCAAGAGTCCGACTGTAAATGAATAAGTGGGTTTAAGACCCTCGCGATCGCCTCAGCAGGTAGAGCAACTCCCGTGGAGAGTCTAAATCCCTCACTAATTAATTCTGAATTCTGGATTTTGGATTCTGTATTCTTCAACATCCTAAATCTAACAAGATATTAAATCTATCTTGTCTTTAAAGTTTGGTTACCTGCTCTTGCAACAAAGTGTCAAGTTACTGTTAGTAAGTCTACTCAAATTTCTAAAAGATTAAATAAGGCCAGCCATCAGGACGTAGCATAGTGGCCTTTTTATGGTTACTTGTTTAGCCTTGTGATTGGCTACCACGCAAGAAAAAGTAAACTTGGTTGAGATAAGTTTCCCAAACTTGGGTTGTTAATTGCAGCGTTGCTGCACTAGGTACAAAGTCTTCAATCCGTAACCCTCTTGTCCTGATGTCCTGGGGATTTTGCAACAGGTAAGGCGGGACTTTAATATCCCCTGAGTTGAATGCGATAGTTGCCTGACTTATATCTCTAGCAGGTAAAATACCATTTTCCACAACATCTGAGATGGTGGCTGAGGTAGTGTTTTGCCCCAAAGCTACAAGCGTCCCAGCGTTATTAGATGCTATTGGTGTCCTAACTAGAAAATAAGCGATCGCTGGCGTACTGGACAACAATAAGATTGTCAGCGCCCAACCCACTAAATATCCTCCCGGTTTATCTATCCCACCTCCTTTTATTTTCTGAGCAGCAAATATCAACATCAACACCGAAGCTCCCAGAGGCTTGAGCGGAAACGATATTAACCTCCACAAAGATGACACAGCTGGTTCGTTAGGGTTAACAAACGACAAAATTATGACAATAAACACAATAACTAACACCAATCGCCCAACGAAATTTCCGCTGGGATAAAATCTCTGGAACAGAGAATATACGATAGTGCCAATCAGTAGCCACAGCAGTACCCGGCTTAGCAATAGAAACATAGATTAACTCTCAAATTTTCCGGTGCGGTGAGCCAGTGTGGTGACGGGTTTAGCAGCATAAAACAACTGGCGATCTTCTGAGGATAAGACGCTAGAAGCGTCACCTGTAAAAGTCCGCCTAGAGGTTTTGGGCAGTCGGTTTATTTTATCGTCAAATTGTAATCGCACTGTTACCTGACATAAAATACCTCAATCCTCACACCAAAAGACTACCGTCGTAGTGATTTTAGTGCAATTTTTTCACTATGCGTCTATTATTTGTAATTTTTTGGCTGAGTAATGTGGCACACGTAAATTAAATTAATTGAGTAGTTGTCAACTGCTAAGGAAAATTATGTCGTCTGAAAAGCCCAGTATCTTAGTCACGGGGGGAGCTGGCTATATTGGTTCCCACACAGTCCTCGCTCTCAAGCAAGCTGGTTATGAGGTATTAATACTAGATAATCTGGTCTACGGTCATCAGGACTTGGTAGAAAAAGTTTTAGAAGTAGAACTTGTAATTGGTGATACAAGCGATCGCCCTCTGCTGGATGAATTATTTAAAACCCGTAACATTGCGGCTGTGATGCACTTTTCAGCTTATGCCTACGTAGGAGAATCAGTAACAGACCCGGCTAAATATTACCGGAATAATGTTCTTGGTACTCTAACGCTATTAGAGGCGATGCTCGCTGCATCTGTTAAGAAATTTGTCTTTTCTTCCACCTGCGCCACCTACGGAGTACCAGAAGTCGTACCCATTCCCGAAAATCATCCCCAAAATCCCATTAATCCCTATGGTGCTACTAAGCTGATGGTAGAGCGGATTCTCTCGGATTTTGACGTGGCTTACGATTTTAAGTCGGTGCGTTTTCGCTACTTTAATGCTGCTGGCGCTCACCCCAATGGCTTACTCGGTGAAGATCACAACCCAGAAACCCATTTAATTCCCTTGGTGCTGCTAACAGCTTTAGGCAAACGAGAATCTATCTCTATTTTTGGTACTGATTACCCGACACCTGATGGGACTTGTATTCGAGATTATATTCATGTGAGCGACCTAGCAGATGCCCATGTTTTGGGATTGGAATATCTCTTAAAAGGCGGCGATAGTGAAGTATTTAATTTAGGTAATGGCAGTGGTTTCTCAGTCAGAGAAGTAATTGCAGCTGCCGAACAAGTGACTGGACTGAATATACCAATTCAAGAGTGCGATCGCCGCCCTGGAGATCCACCAAGTCTCATCGGTAGCGGAGAAAAGGCCAGAAAAATCCTCGGCTGGCAACCTCAGTACCCAGAAATCAAAGATATTGTGACTCATGCATGGCAGTGGCATCAAAAGCGACATAAATGACAGGGTGTGGGGGGTAGGGAGTAGGGTGTAGGGGAAACAAGCCACCCACAAGGGGGAACCACCAAGAGGGCAGTGGCTCGATTTGAACGGACTGGCGTTGGGGTTTCAACCTACCTAGTGGAATACAAGGATTTTTTCGCGCCACGAGGGGGAGCCACTGCGGTGGAAGGGTTTCCCGGCATATAGCAAGTGGCATCGAGGCTTTAAACCTAGCTGGGCGGGCTAATTTTTCACTACACCCCACACCCCACACCCAACACCCGCCCCGAAGGAGGTAAAACTCGCAAGTGCTAAAAATTACAGAGCTATGACTAACGAGATTACGACAAAATTAAAGCAAGCATCCGATGGCTTGCTGTTTATGAGTGAGTCCGATTTTCCTTTTGAGGTTTTTTTCTGGTCTGCTGAAGCTAAAAAAACTTTAACAGACCAAAAACTCCTTCAGCTAACAGGTCATTCCCCAGATGTACTAGTTGAAACAGTTGACATAGATTACTTCTTTCGTAATAGTGCCCAAGAAAAAGATTGGCACGATAACGAGCAGAAAGAAACAGTTAAAAAATTTCAGTCACTTGTGGAAACGCTCAAAGCTAACCTTAGCGATATTCAAGTTTATCGTGTAGGCACTATTAACATTGATGTCTATATTGTTGGCAAGACTTTATCCGGTGACTTAGCAGGACTGTTAACAAAAGTTGTTGAAACTTAGCTAGCGTCAAACAACTTTGGATTTGAGATTATTCAATCTCAAATCCAAAATCTAAAATATGGTAAGTAGGTGGACATAATTAAATGTAAAATGCCAACCTGTGAAATACGCTCAGAATTGGGATTTTCCCTTCTGCCATCTGCCTCCTGCCTTCTGCCTTCTACTTATTACAAATTATCAGTTCTAGCCTCAATGACATTTTGAGTAGACACAGGAACATTAGAAAGGAAGTTGTAACCAGTCTTGGATTCAATGCTATCAACAGACACTCTATATGTTTTCCAGTTGGCATTTCTAATGCCTTGGGAGTTAGGCATATCAACAGCAATCACTCGCGTGTTAGTCGTTACCCCACTCACCCCAGAACCAGGCGTATTTAAAACCACAATAATTTTCCAAGTTCTTGCCGGGACTTGAATCTTGCCACTAGCAATTGTGTATTGTGTGCCATTCGAGCCAGTGCCACCAACACCGTATCCACCAGAAATGATATAGAGTTCTTTACCCTGATTAACAACTAAGTCTCGGCTATAGTTTTCCAGATTTGCCCACGGCCCTTGATTGTTATCAGGTGCTTGCGGAATCATATTTGTCATTAGAAAAGTTGCCGAGTTATCTGTAACTGTCCTTGTTCGATCCCCAGAAGGAGTCATGTGGCCGCGGTCGAAGCCGCTACCTTGGTAATCAGTTCCTTGAACCCGATACCAAGCAGACGGAAGGGATGTATCAGCACGAAAGTCATCTTGACGGGGAGCGCTACCTAGCCAGCTATTGTTCAACTGCCAACTTACCCAATTGGGGATTCTAGTAGTGTTGTTGTACGACAGCGCATACTGAGATTTGCTCATTAGGTAATTGTTGGGGTAGGAAGTGCTGTTGACAGCGCCGCTAGGGTTCCCCATTGTTAAGTGAACGCTTGAGGATTGTGCAGGTGCTTTTGGCGATCGCAGCAAGAGTGTAAGCGAAATTACACCCATAAAAGGCAGAAGAAAGTTGAAAAATTTAAATTTCTTCATAGAGCAAGCGTGTTATTTAGTTACGCACTCAGTATTCAAAAGCGATCGCCTAAACATCAAGTAATCCTGGATACAAATACACAACTATCTAAAATAATTGAATACAACACCTTGCTTTTATCCCATAAAACAATGTATGGGTGTAGGAATTGAAAACCCCTACACCCATATACTTAGTCGTAACAGAAAAACTTTGTGCGTAAGTGTTATAAAGAGTGCTGAGTTGAAAGTGTGCTCGTACTCTTTTTTTACTCAGCACTCAGCGAGAAGTTGCGTGCGGAGAGAAGTGCGGTCTTGGGCTTTGCCCAAGTGGAGCAACTTCGGAGGGTTCCCCCCGTTGAGCAAACTTCGGTGACTCAGCACTGGGTATTGTAAATTAACTCCTCCTCACCACTCGCACCAAGAAAAATAAAATACCTGCGCCGAGAACAATTGCCAGTACCGTAATGGGAAGCCCTAATCCTGTATTTGTAGTTTGTGGAGGTGCATCATTGACATCTTGTACACTCTGTGAATTTCTTGCCGATCCTGCTACCACGGTAACTTCAAACTTAAATTTAAATGGTTTAAAACTTGCTTGAGTTACTGGTTTACCACTTAGTTCGAGCTGATAAATTCCTGGCTTGGGAAAAACAATATCTGCGCCTGGAATCCCTTGATATCGCTCGGCTGCTACAGATTTTAAGGATGGTTCTAGTAGGGCTGGCTCTCCTGCTGTATGGGGTTGGGCATAGACAACCAATCGGCAATTGCACTGCGTCAGAGGAATCGCTTTTCCACCTTTGCGAGTCAGTGCGAACCAGGCTTGCGTAGGTTCTCCCGCACGAGGATTATCATTCGGTTCAACATGCAGAGTAGCACCAACATCTGCTGCTATTTTTGTCTCGTGAGCAGAGGCAGGGTAGGTATTAGTTATTAATATAACTAAGCTACTGAGAAAAAATAAATTCTTTATCCTTCCTAAATGCCAAGGTATTTTTTTTTGACTCGTTAAATGCTCCCAATTTGAGCTAAGGAGCAAGTATGGTTTACCGCGATTTAGTTGGGGGGACATACAACTTTTCTAGAGTTAACTTTGACCAAAACCAGCGCGAACGCACCAGCAAAACACCGAGGGTGACAATTCCCATCAGTACTGCTGCTAATTTATTCCCCCAAGTTAATTGCAAAGAACCCAGGTAATGGGAACCAATCAACACAGCATGAATGGCACTCAAAAGCAAAGCCGGCACACTCAATAAATGAATCTGTCGCCAACGCTTGCCCAACGATTTCTGCAAAGATTCCAAACTTGTGAAAGCAGCGGGGGTCATTAATATTAATGCTACAGCACCCGCAGCCATGCCCCACTGAAAGTCTAACGGCAAGAAAAAGAAGGCGGCAAAATTCCATTGCAGCGAGTGTTCTATCATGTGGATAGTATGAACCACAGAAAGCACAAAGGCTCCTACTCCCAAGGCACGACGATAACGCAGGGGTGAAGCCCACAAGTTGCTAATCGGGCGAGCAATGAGCGCCAATATCAAACAAATTAACGCTGCATGTCCGGTGTAATCTACCATTGTGTCACCAGTCCGCAGCAACGTAATAGCGCCAATGATGAGAGTAACCCAACCGCCTAAACGAAATAACTGACTGCGCCTGTCTTTACTCACTAAAGAGGTAGATATGCCTACGCCCAACATTGTGGGTAGTGTTCCCAAGCCAAAAGCCAGCATCATTGCTGCACCCATCCATAAATTGCCCGTTTGCGCTGCTTTAATTTGAGCAGCATATAAAAAACCGCAGGGCATCAAACCCCAAGTCATGCCCAAAAGCGTTGGTGTCCACCATCTAGTTTGTAAGGAAAGCTTGACCATTCCGGCACTCAAGCGATCGTGTAAACCGCCTTGCAGCAGCGGGTGTAATATGGGAATTCGAGGCAGAAAATTGGGTGTTACTTGTCCTAACCCAAACCAAATCAACATCACCCCGGTAATAATTGCCATTACTCGGCGGAATTCACTGCCAACACCTGCTAACTGTCCGCCTTGCAAAAATACTGAACCCAGTGCCCCTATACCAGCACCAACCAGAGCGTAGCTTAACATCCGCCCAAGATTCAGCAGGATATGAAATTTTAATTGCTGTTGCCACGTGGAAGATACTTCTAAGGTTGATGTCCTTCCAGAGGAGACTTTTTGCGGAGTTTTTTGCTGTTTAGACAAAGAAAACGCCACTGTCAAAGGGCCACACATCCCAAAGCAATGCCCAAAACTGCCCAGGAATCCTAGTATTGCGATCAGCGACAAATCTAGCATAAGTAAATTCCTAAGGCCGGAGATTGGGGGCAGAGGGGCAGGGGGAGAAATTATTAATACCTCAATCCCCAGTCGCCAGTCCCCAATCGCCAATCCTCAGTCCCTCTAGTAGTAATTACCTACTTTGCGATGACGAACGGCTGTCAGTGCGTCGGGTTTAGAAACACGACCGTCTTCGACGGTGCAGTAGACAATCCAGTGGTCGCTGCACTCCATGCTGCTTTGTATTTCACATTCCATGTATGCCAAAGCATCTGTCAAAATTGGAGAACCGTTTTTTGCGGTTCTAGTTTTGACTCCGGCAAAGCGGTCAGCACCGGGATGCAAGCGTTTGAGGAAGTGCTTTTTCAGTTCTTGATAATTTCCTTCTTCGAGGACGTTGAGAACAAAGCGATCGCCTACTTGCATCAACGAATCAATAGCGCGGTCTTTGGCAACGGCAATTGTAAATCCTAAAGGTTGCAAACTCGCTTGCGATACCCAAGAAGCTAGCATGGCACTAGACACATCACCTTTTTTGGTGGTGACAATGTACAGTCCGCTGCTAATCCGTCCCAAGGCTTTTTCCATGTTGACATCAAGAGATTTGATCTGCTTGATGTTGCGTTCCCGTACTAGCAATTGTCCCAAGTCTGTACCTGCTTCTTGGCACAACTGGAATGTAGCTGCGGTGGGAGCTTGTTTAATCCGAATTGCTGGGAAGGCTTCTTTGACACCCGAATCGATAAATTTTCTCCGCAGTGTATCAACGGGTTCGTCATCACCGCCGTAACATTCAAACAAGCCAACCACTTGTTTATCCTTGGCAACAGATAGCAACGAACTGATACCAGCTTGAGCAGCAACAGCAGTACTTGGGGGCATACCAATAATTAGACCAGATGCTCTACCTGCTAGTTCTTGAATTTCTTGGAGTCCAGCTGTGCTGAGGTCGATAACTTCGGTTGCCAATCCAGTTTTTTGGATGCCCTCAGCGATCGCCATACCGAGTTGATCGCTATATCCGTATTCGGAAACGTAAAACAAGCCGACGGTGGTTTCTGCTTTGGCTTGTCTGTGACTCCAATTTTCGTAACACCCAGTCAACACATCTAAATGATGGTGCAACAGCGGCCCGTGACCGTTAGCGATAATGTTAATCTTCCCTAATTCGTTCATTCTCTTCATGGCATTCAACAGAGAACGAGCGTTAGGGCCCATCAGACAGTCATAGTAAAATCTAAAGTCAGCTTCGATCGCCTCTAAGTCTTCATCAAAGGTGCGATCGTCACAGAAGTGCATCCCAAAGGCATCGCAGGTGAAGAGAGTTTGGGTTTTGCGATCGTAACTAAAGATGGTGTCTGGCCAGTGCAGGTTAGGCGCACTCACAAATTCGATTTCGTGGCCTTTGCCAATATCGATGCGATCGCCACTTTTGACAATCCGCTTAGAAAAGGGATCGTGTACCAAACCTTCTAAAAACTGCAAGGCAATTTTTGAAGCTAAAACAGTAGCTCTCGGAGCTAATTGCAGCACATCTTCTACTAAGCCGCTGTGGTCTGGCTCTGTGTGGCTGACAATAACGTAATCAATAGTCTTGGGGTTGACGATACTTTTGAGTGTATCTAAATACAGCTGCCGAAACTTCTGATGTGAAGTATCAATTAAAACTGTTTGTTCGCCCCTAATTAGATAGGAATTGTAAGTCGTACCGTTTTGCAGTCCGAATTCGATATCGAAGCGATCGCGATCCCAATCAAGAGAGCGAATCGCCGTTGTGTTAGGGGCAATTTCTACAGTTTGTATAGTTAGCCGATGCTGAACGTTCTCTGCGATCGCTACCATTATTCGTCTCCGAGCGCAAATTAACAGTATTGTTTCTCTGCCCCCATTGTGCCTGGAAACTTTTTTTAAAGTTGTAATGAAGTTTATTTTTTGCGAAATTTAAGTTGTATCAAATATTGCTGTTTTTCAGCATTGTTTTTAACTCAAAAATCTCCTAATAATTAGCTTTATTCTCAGGTATTATTGCTGTTTGTTCATTTATTACTTTTACAGAATAATGGGCAATTTTATCATTTGTCAAAAATAATTATACATACCCAAACCCATAAACCTAGACTTAATAGGATTTTCTTAATTACGAATTACGAATTGGTAGTAAGCTAATCATCATTCAAATTGCATCTCCCGAAGTTTGCAAGGGCGGGGGGAACCCCCACACGCAACTTCTCTCCCTGTCTCCCTGTCCCCGCGTCCCCCGAAGTTGCTCCACTTGGGCAAAGCCCAAGACCGCACTTCTCTCCGCGTCTTTCTAGCGAGTTGAATTATGCAATTTAAAAGCGCATCAGCTTAGTAGGATATGACTTTATTTGATTAATAGCCAGACTCGCTCAAAACAGAATTCAAGAGTCATGAATTATAGCAGATTTTAGCTGTGTGAGGTATGAATATCCCAGCCTCACGCCACAGCTTCAGCTTGGCAGTGAAACTGTCAAAATAGTCCTGCTGACTCATATAATCGCTTAAGCATTGCTGTAATCTTTGCACCATAGTCTAAATCGGCTGACCAGCGCCCTGATAGCTGATCGATTAATGGAGCAATTCCACGCGTGACGAAGCGAAACCGCGGATCTACTATCTCGTTCACCAAGGGTTCTAGACTGGCGTAAGCCTTTAAATGTTGGATGTGCGCCCTCACACCAATTCTGGCACTTTCAAAAGATGCAGTTTCCGAACCGCCACCAATTGCACCTAAGCCTGCAAAGTTATTTTGTTCGGGTCTAATATCGCCGCCAAAGCGTAAAAATCCAGTTTCTACACACATTTGGCAAAAAGCAACGTCATAGTTCACTCCTTCGGTGGCTGCTTCTTCTCGATAAAGTTTTGGGATGTCAGGGAATTTTACCAAAGCATTTTCATTGTTGTTTCTCAGGAATAGTTGCAACTGCACTTCTGAGGTATTACCATTTGACATTACTCGGTCAAATTGACCAGAACAAACTACTAAATTCGATCGCAAGCTAACGGTACGAGTTGCAGCATCCCAGGCGATCGCCACATTAAAATCCCGCAGTTCCACAGCTTTGACATATACTACTCTGCGATAGGTAATCCGATTGACATTAGGCGCTTTCGACAAATCGATTCGCAAACGATCTACTAAATCAATGGGGATATAAGCATTCCCATTAACTAGCACTCCTTGCTCAGAATAGTTTTGCCCATTAATATTAATATTGATTGGCGGATAATTCGGTTCTGTTGGCGTTCCCGGATTGGGGTCAATAACACGACTCCAAGAAGCCAAGCCATCAGCAATACCTAAAGCAAAATCCCGACGACGAGTTTGCAGCAAAGACCGATCCTCTGGACTGCTGAGAAATCCGACTTGCATCGCCAATGCAGCCAATGTTGTTTGGCGACAGAATGCTAAACGACCTAATCCACTATCTGTATCTGGCTTAACTCCGCGATTTGGCAATTGGGGTACGCGGCGCAACAGCCCCACTAGCAGCAGTTCGCCATTACTCTTGCGTTCGCTATTATTAGCAATGTAGTAAACACTAGCCCCACGCACAGCAGGACTGCTAGCTGCATCCGCTTGAATTTCTAGGGCGACATCACCCCGACGACCGCGAGAATTAATCCAAACGATGGTGTCTGCGGCACTGAGATCGTCGGGAACTGCTAAAATTTCAAAACTCCGCGCCCTCAATTCCGTTACAACTAAATCCCGTAGCAGGATCATTTCCCTCGCTTCGGTTGTACCGCCTGCGATCGCGCCTGGGTCAATTCCTCCTGCTTCTTTACCTCCGTGAGCCGCTGAAATAAAAATACGCCCCATCTACAGTATTTCCTCTGATAAAATTAAGGGTAAGCAATTGTATACATAATTAGTCGCACAGCAACAACAATATAATAGCGATCGTAAGTCTTTTGTCATTTGTCCTTTGTTATTTCTCTAAAGTTGGTGACTGGGGACTGGGGACTGGGACTAGGAAAAAATAATAACTGTGTCCAGACGCGATTAATCGCATCCTACTTCTAACTCCTGTCCAGACGCGATTAATCGCGTCTCTACTCCTAACTCCTATCTCAGCACTCAGCACTCAGCACTCAGCACTCAAATTATGCAAATTCCCCGCTTGCACCCAGACACAATTGAAGAAATTAAACAGCGTGCTGATATTGTAGATGTGGTATCAGAACACGTCCTTTTACGCAAGCGGGGCAAAGATTTTGTCGGGTTGTGCCCCTTTCACGATGAAAAAAGCCCCAGTTTTACAGTCAGCCAAACCAAGCAAATGTATTATTGCTTTGGCTGTCAAGCCGGGGGAAATGCGATTAAGTTTTTGATGGACTTGGGTAAACGCTCTTTTGCAGAAGTGGTGCTGGATTTAGCGCGGCGTTACCAAGTGAGCGTGCAAACTCTCGAACCCGAACAACGCCAAGAATTACAGCGTCAGTTGTCTTTGCGCGAACAGTTATATGAAGTTCTCGCTTCGACAGCCCAGTTTTATCAACATGCCCTCAGACAATCTCAAGGGCAAAAGGCAAGTCAGTATTTACGATCCAACCGCCAATTCAAAGAAGAAACTATTCAGCAGTTTGGCTTGGGTTATGCCCCCGCAGGCTGGGAAACTCTCTATCGCTATTTGGTGGAAGATAGACACTACCCAGTGCAACTAGTGGAAAAAGCGGGATTGATTAAATCACGCAAAGAAGGCGGCAGTTATTATGATGTATTCCGCGATCGCCTGATGATTCCCATCCGCGACGTGCAAGGGCGCGTTATTGCTTTTGGGGGTAGAACTCTCACCGACGAACAACCGAAATATCTCAATTCGCCAGAAACCGAACTCTTTAGTAAAGGTAAAACATTATTCGCTCTCGATTTAGCCAAAACAGGGATTTCGCAACTCGATCGGGCGGTGGTGGTAGAGGGATATTTTGATGCGATCGCTCTCCACGCTGCTGGTATTACTAACGCTGTCGCCTCCCTCGGTACTGCCCTCAGCTTAGAACAAGTCCGGTTGATATTACGCTATACAGAATCGAAGCAGTTGATACTCAACTTTGATGCTGATAAAGCGGGGACAAATGCCGCCGAACGGGCGATCGGCGAAATTGCCGATTTAGCATACAAAGGCGAAGTTCAACTCAAAATTCTCAACTTGCCCAATGGCAAAGATGCCGATGAATACTTGCATACTCATACACCAGAAGAGTATGGGGAATTATTGGCAAATGCTCCACTTTGGCTTGATTGGCAGATTCAGCAAATTATTAAAGACCGCGACTTAAGACAAGCTAGCGATTTTCAGCAAATTATGCAGCAGATGGTAAAGTTGCTCAAGCGAATTGAAAGCAGCGAAATACGTAAATCTTATGTCGCTTACTGTGCCCAAATACTTAGCTTAGGTGATGCTGGACTTGTACGTTTGCGAGAAGAAAACCTAGAAACTCAATTAGTGGGGGGTACTGCATCGGT
Source organism: Dendronalium phyllosphericum CENA369 (assembly GCF_016056275.1). Classification (GTDB taxonomy): domain Bacteria; phylum Cyanobacteriota; class Cyanobacteriia; order Cyanobacteriales; family Nostocaceae; genus Dendronalium; species Dendronalium phyllosphericum. The sequence continues at coordinate 32,505 of NZ_JAECZA010000035.1, forward strand.
TAAAAGACAACAAAAACCGCTCACAGCGAATGTCAAGAACTATCTTTCTCGTCAATCTCCCGCACTTCCTCCCGATCGCAGTCTTTTAGAACAAGCAGAGGCATTATTACTGCGGATTTACCTGCATTGTCCCGAACAGCGTCAACCGATTATTGAAGAACTAGAGACACGAAATTTGGAATTTAGCCTTTCCCACCACCGATTTTTGTGGCGACAGATTTTAGAGTCCACAAGGGAGCAAGTTGATTTAATCTCAAATCTGCAAGACATATACTTAGAATTGTCCGAGGAAATAGAATTCGTTTCTCATGTGTTTCATCTGAATGAAAAAAGTCAGTTTGACGACATGCTTCGGACATCCCAAGGGATTCAAGCTGCGATCGCTTGTATGGAACGAGTGTTCCGTGAAAAGCGCTATCGTTACTTTTTAGAATTGTGGCAAGAAACCGATCCAAATGTAGAACCGGAACGATGGCAATCGTACTATCAAGCATTCTACACCGAAAAGCTGCGGCTTCAAGAACTAGACCGCCAGCGGCGATTTACACTCACTGACTTGCTGTAGTTAGGGTGTGGTAAATATATCAATCAAACCAATCATTGATTTTGGGAAAGTGCCAATATATTCGCAAATTGAGATAGATATAACGTCGGTGACACTAGGGGCAAACTAAAGTTTACACAGAGATAACAAAACGCTTTAAGATTCAGGTGTTGTACTTGTTTTTCGCTACCTGCTTTTTTTGCCTCAGAAAAGTAAATCTTAACTGATTAATAGCTCACGATTGAGATCGTGGTTTAGCAGAGGCTTGCAGCAGTTCAATGCCTCTAATGAAAAGAATGCCACTACTTTCAAATTGCACGCTGATTTGAATCTTGGCAGAATCCGTTTCTTTCCTAAAATGGGCGCGTACTTCATAAGATTTAAATTCTTCAGTTGGTGAAACCCCTGTTTGCCGGAATGTGGTTATGGTTCCCCACTGTCCTTGCCTACGCGTACCAAAACTTACATTGATTGGTTTTTCTGTATTTATTGCTTTGGCTTTAAATCGGCAGGCTAGAACGCATTCAATAACGTTCGGCTCGGCGACTTCAAACAAAATAACATTTCGTAGAGGCTCTGTACTAGTAATCAGGCGTTGAGCATTATCATCGTAGGCTTCTATTTGCCAGCTTTCTCCTACAATAGCAATACCTCCTTTTGTAATTGTTGAATCCGCAGGGGTAAATTGACGAATCAGCACAAATGGTTCTGCGGGTTCGGGAACACCAAAGCGTTTTTCTAGCTCATGACCAACTTCCTGAACTTTGGAACTGATAAATTCTTTTAAATTGTTGAGTAGCTCATCGAACATGACAAATGCTTCCAAGGCATACTAATTCTAGTATTCCCCTTGAAAGCGCAATAACTTCAATGTTAGTTTACGAACGAAATCCCACATTATCACAGCTTTGTGAGTTTTCGCTGTCGCTTAATTCAACCTACTATTCTTCTTAACGAATCGTATCGTATTAGATCAAAGACTAAAACTTGCAAGTATTTTTATAAATTTATAACTTAAGTAGGATATTTAAACTTACCCTAGACAGTTATTTTGAGTAGAGCTAATTTATAGCCTCTCGAACTAAATTGACCCAAGCCGAGCATTTTATATCCTTATATTTTTCCTTTATGTAACTGTACTTTGATAAAATAAGTGCAAGGACAAAATATTATGTATAAATTTATTCAAAAAGCTCGTAACAAATTCATCAAAAAGATAGATGCAATCCCATTTATCCGATATCAAGCTGACCTTGCCTATCAAACAGCATTAGAAAAACATATTTCCCAACTGCCAGCTATTTCAACAAGTGATTTTGATTTAATTGAGAAAATCAAACACGAAGGGGTCGTAATTACTTCACTAGAAGACTTAAAAATTCCCTCTACTCCTAAATTACTTCAGGCAGCAGAAAATCTCATACCGAAAATCTTATCAAGTATTGCTGCTCAAAAAAATGATTTTACTATTCATGCTAGTGCCCAGCAAATCATGGAGTATCCTGAAATTTTCTTGTGGGGACTCGAACAACGTTTACTCAATATTGTAGAAAATTATCTCGGTCTACCAGTCGCTTATCATGGTGCATATTTTCGTAGAGATATTGCCAATCAAGTAGAACAAGGTTCAAGACTGTGGCATATAGACAAAGAAGACAGAAAAGTACTAAAAATTATAGTTTATTTAAATGATATTAGTGAAGATAAAGGTCCATTTCAATATATTCCCCAGTCTTTAACTGCCAAAGTAGTTCAATCTTTGAAATATACATCTGGCTACATCCGCAACCAAACTTTACAAGAAGTTATATCTCCAGCCAACTATAAATCATGTACTGGTGATGCTGGAACAGTAATTTTTGCTGCTACTAGTAGCATCTTGCATCGGGGTAAGCCACCTGTAGTTTCAGAGAGATTTGCTATCTTTTTTGATTACACTTCTAGAAGACAAAAACAGTTATTATATTGCAACTCTTCCCTACCACACAGCGATTTACTATTACTGGCAAACAATCTTACAGAAAAACAAAAAGAGTGCATTTTTTGGGAATAAAAGTTGTAAGAATTCAGGAGTTTTTCCACTCTTGTGACTCCTGAATTCTGACTTTTAAATTCTTACCTACTAGCTATTGCAACTGCTGTTTGACTCTGGGTTTGCCAGTAACGATAAAGACGATTTAAGGCGTTTATATAGGCATAAGCTGCTGCTACCACAATATCAGTATCAGATGCTTGTCCAGAAAATATTCGCTCTTGATGTCCTATACGAACTGTGACAGTTCCCAGTGCATCAATTCCTGCGGTGACAGATTGAACGGAAAACTCGATTAGTTGATTAGGAATCTGCACGAGTCGATTGATTGCCTGATACACTGCATCTACTGGCCCAGTACCCACAGCTGCATCTGTAAGAATTTTGCCATCGGGAGTGACAACTGTTATTGTTGCTGTGGGACAAGTGCAGTCACCGCAAATCACCTGGATGTGTTCGAGTTGAAAACCACTTTCTAGTTGAATCTGTGTTTCATCTCGGACAATTGCTTCTAAATCCCAATCTGACATTTCTTTTTTCTTGTCAGCGACTTCCTTGAAACGATTGAAGGCTTTGTTTAAATCTGCCTCGTTTAGTTCAAACCCTAATTCTTTGAGTCTGGTGCGGAAAGCGTTGCGCCCAGAATGCTTGCCTAAGACAATGCGATTTTCGGGCAACCCGATCGCCGCAGCTTCCATAATTTCATAGGTTTGGCGGTGCTTAATAATACCATCTTGATGTATGCCAGACTCATGGGCAAAAGCATTTGCTCCTACAATTGCCTTATTCGGCTGAATCAGCATTCCTGTTAATTGAGAAACCAAGGATGAGGTTTTGTAAATCTCCTGAGTTTTGATATTAGTCAAGGGTGCATCGGCATCAACTGGACGATTAAAGTAAGGATTAAAGAAGGGTTTGCGAACCTGCAAAGCCATCACAATTTCTTCTAATGCTGCATTCCCCGCACGTTCGCCGATGCCATTAATCGTACACTCCACCTGACGCACGCCATGTTCGATCGCGGCGAGGGCGTTAGCTGTGGCCAAACCTAAATCGTTTTGAGTGTGGATGGAAAGAATCACGCCCTCGATATTGGGGACATGTTCTCGAATCCCCTCAATTAAAGTTCCTATTTCCTTGGGCGTGCAATAGCCAACGGTATCGGGAATATTGATTGTGGTTGCACCAGCTGCGATCGCTCGCTCCAAAACTTGATAAAGAAACTCTGGATCGGTGCGGCTGGCATCCATCGGTGAGAATTCGACATCATCCACAAACGACTTGGCATAGGCAATCATTTCTTCAGCGATCGCCAATACTTCGCTACGAGATTTTTTCAACTGATATTTGAGGTGAATATCCGAGGTGGAAATCATTGTATGGATTCGAGGACGGGCTGCGGGTTTCAAAGCTTCAGCAGCTGCTTGAATATCTTGACGAATAGCTCTTGCCAAACTACAAATAATTGGCCCGCCAGATACCCCCACTTGTTCGGCAATGGTTTTAACAGCTTGAAAATCTCCCGGACTGGCAACGGCAAATCCCGCTTCAATAACATCGACACCTAATAGAGCCAGTTGATGAGCGATCGCTAGCTTCTCTTCTACATTCAAAGTTGCGCCCGGTGACTGTTCGCCATCCCGTAGCGTTGTGTCGAAGATGATAACTCTATCTGCTTGAGATCCAATGCTCATAACTGTCTCCCGTAGTATTTAGGGACTGGGGATTAGGGACTTGGGACTGGGGACTGGGAAAGAGTTTTCACGATACCCTAACCCTATCCCCGATCCCTAATCCCCAGTTTACTTTCTTGGGATATTGTATACAATTTTTTGAATATTGTATACAATATAAATTATGAATTTAAGTGACTTGGCTGCTAATATGCTGCATCAACAACGCAGCACCCCCGATTTAATTGCTGATGCTTTGCGAGAAGCGATTTTACAGGGCATTTTTCAGGAAGGACAATCCCTCAGACAAGATGAAATTGCTACTCAATTTGGAGTCAGCCGCATTCCCGTGCGGGAAGCACTCAAGCAGTTAGAGGCTGAAGGATTGGTAACGCTGCATCTCAATCGCGGTGCAATGGTATCGGTGTTAACAGCCGCCGAAGCGCAGGAAATTTGTGAAATACGTAGCGCTTTGGAGCTAAAAGCGATGCAGCTGGCAATACCCAAGTTAAGTACGCCAGATATAGAAAAAGCGGCTGTAGTTCTAGAAGCAAGCGACCAAACAACCGATGCAGGGACGTTAGCAAAACTCAATTGGGAATTCCACGCCACACTCTACGCCAGTGCAGAACGTCCGCGACTGCTAACAATGATTAAAAACTTACACGTTAATTGCGATCGCTATGTCCGCGTGCAAATGGTACAAATGGATTATCAGGAGCGATCGCAAAAAGAACACTATCAACTCTTGGATGCTTGTCGCCAGCAAGATGTAAAAGCTGCTATCCGCTTATTAAAGCGACACATTGATACCGCAGGAGAACAGCTAGTTATATACTTGCAGCAAAAAGCCCAAAAGCGGTAAACGACCAAAATTCTTTTTGATTCTGTTACTCACCATATACCGTCACCATAACTTGGCGCTGGCGCGGCTTAATGTCACACTCTAGATGAAAGATTTGCTGCCACGTACCCAAAATCAACTTCCCATTTTGCAGGGGAATCGTCAGCGAAGGGCCTAACCAAGTAGCTTGTAAATGAGAATGTCCGTTACCATCATGCCAAGTTTGCTCGTGTCCGTAGTCGCGGCTAGGGGGAATCAGTTTATTCAAGATTTGCGGTAGATCCTGTTTTAATCCAGGTTCAAATTCAATTGCCCCAATTGCCGCTGTACTACCGATGTTAAACACATTTACGATCCCCGCCCGAATTCCCGATTTTTTCACGATTTGATTTACCTTGTCAGTCAAGTCGTGCATTTCGCCATTTTTGGTAGAAATCGTAATTTGTTCTTGATAAACCATAAAAGTACGAAGGGTAAAGAATAAAGGATGAAGTAGGGACTTTGTGATTTTTTCTCATATTCAAGCTCGATCCCTTTATAGGTCAAGTAACTTCATCCTTCATTAGTAGTTAGCGAATCTCTTCGAGATCGACCCACTCATCATAGGATGAGTCATAACCGACGTAATGAACAAAGTATTGCTGACCCTGGACGTTTTCAATCGTTGCGGAATACCAAGCTTCTTGGTCTCCATCCCAGCATTTTACTTTTTGACCAACTGTAAATCCATTGTCATCAGATGAACTAAGAGCGTGAATCCGAATGTCATCTTCACCTACCCACTCGTCATAGGACGAACCATAACCGACGTAATGAATAAAGAATTGGTCGTTTTGGATTTTTTCAATCGTTCCTTGATACCAATCTTCATCATCATTGTCCCAAGCTTCTACTGTGTTGCTCACTGCATACTGATTGCTATCTGAAGATGAGACATCTCGGACGGATTTTTGCGGCTGCTGTTGAATTTCTTCTTTTACTAAAGCGTGCGATCGCAAAATCAAGCTGCGAGCTACAGTTTGAATTCCTGTATGCTCGTAGTAATTGGTAGTTTGATCGAGGAATGCTGCTACAAAGTCCAAATTATCATCCGCAATCTGAATAAAACTACCCAAACTTTGAGAAATCGATTGCGGGGTTATGCCTGTCTTGGATACTAAGTTATTCATCCAGCCTTGCACGGAGTTAAAACCCTGGCCGATAAAACCAAGTTTATCAGAGGGGCTATTGCCGGGAATAAAGTTGTTAACGGCTGAAAACACAGGATTTTGAGCGATCGCGCCAACATCAGCGCCACTAATAATTCCCTGAATCTTGCTGAGGAAGTCGGGGCCTAACGGCAGAATTCCGTCTATGCAAACTAAAGCTGCCATCCGCATTAAGGATGCATCTTGATAGTTGTTAGCAAGAGAACTGGCAAACTCTTGAGGATTAGGTTGGGGAATGCCATTCAATTTGCAGAAGGCGATGATTTCGACAGCGATTTTCAGTACTAAGTCAATTGATTGAGTTACGTCGGCTTTAGGAGTAATATTGCTTAAAAAAGAGAGAAAGCCGATTTTTTCACCAACTTTGTTGGCTAAAGCTGCCGTTGCCATGGCTGTATCTGCTTTATCGAGTATTTGATAAAGTTTGATGGCAGACTGGTAGCCTTGTTGAGGATCTTGATATAGAGTGACAGCGCGATCGCGGATTTTCTGAATTACATTCGGATCGCTTTCTGCGGTGATAGCGCGGATAGTATTGTCAAATCCTACCAAATTGTTCCACTGCCCTGGTGCAACATAATCAAGAGCCTTCAATACTTTGACGGTAATATTGTCAGCGGGTAACTCGTCAACTAACTGAATTATTGATTTATCCATAAGCTGGTTTCAAAAGCCAACATCGCGTTTACAACAAAGTTCAGCTACATCCACAGGAACCAACGCCCGGACATGCTGAACCTTATTGATAGAGTTCCCTGACTGAATGAAAAAGTAACTTACTGGGAGTCAGTTGTCAGAAGGCAGGAGGCAGAAGGCAGAAGGCAGAAGGCAGAAGTCGCAAGTCGGAGGTCGGAAGTTCCCTCATCTCCCTCATCTCCCCCATCTCCCCCATCTCCCTCATCTCCCTCATCTCCCTCATCTCCCCCTGCTCCCCCAGCTCTCTTT
>NZ_JAECZA010000249.1 GCF_016056275.1 Dendronalium phyllosphericum CENA369
CTTAAACACTCACTTCAAACACATTCAGTATCGCACTTTTAAGAAACTAGGTTTGCCTATTGGCTCCGGTATGGTTGAAAGCGCTTGTAAATGGTTAATTCAACAACGTTTCAAAGGTGTGGGAATGCGTTGGAGTGAGGATGGATTCAATCACCTTCTACATTTGCGTTTAGCTTGGGTTAATCAACGGTTTGATACTTTGTTTTCTGACGAACCATTAACACTAACCTTGTACTCCCCTAACGATTAGATGCGCCCTTCTACTTTTACAATGACTTTACCATTCAAGCCTCATTGCTTAACCTCCATACCATCAGCGATCGCTGCCTTTTTCTTAGTATTTTTGTACTATACTTAGATGCGTTCGCCCTGATTTCCCACCCCACCGAATGTGTTTCTTGAAAGTAGTTGGGGTTGCTACTGGAGCCGTTTCACCTGTAATAATTTTTTGTGTTTGCTCTGTCAACTGAGAAGGCTTAATTCCGTCGCAGAGATGGCGGTCACTATTGTTCTCATCAAGAGTATCTAGATAGCTTCTTAGTTGTTCGCAATCGCGTTGTATAAGTGTGTCTATTTCTCCTAACTTCCAATACTTAATTTTATCATTATCTAAAGTAAGTAATGTCTTATTATCAGGGCTTAAGTATTGATTATCACTATCGGAATCAAATTTAATATGAATATTACTCTCCCAGTGCCATAATATTGTAAATCCATCATATGTTATATTAGCTATTTTATCATCAGTGTTAAGGTTGATGTAACCGCTGCTGTTGCTAAAACTTCTACCGAGATTCGCCGTAAGCTTTAGAGATGCTAACAGTTTGGGGCAGGAAGAATCCAGAAAATATTCCCATATCTTAGTACTATCGTCATCAATAGTCGCAATAACTAGTTTCCCATCATTTGTCCAAGTCAATGCTTTAATATCCTCAAAAACGTCACATGAAAAATCTTTGTCTACTTTATTATTCATAAGATTTAGCAGGTATATAGATGATCCATTAGTGATTGCTAATTGCTTTCCATCCGGGCTAAAACTCCCCAGTGTGTCGTCATCGTAATTTTCGTTATAAACCCGCTCTTTACCCAAATGTAAATCCCACACATGAATTTTTTGATTTCTATCATAATTTGAGTTAAATTCTAAAATTGCTAGTTGTGTTGATTGCTTATCATTTGAACTCAAAATTAACTTTAACTTGCTTTCTTCAGAGTACTTCTGTCCTTGTAACAAACTTGGCAACTTTAACTCTTGATTAGACGAAAGATCCCACCAGCGAATATTACCACTTTCTTCTAATAAGGCTAGTTGCTGACCATCTGGGCTGAAGCTGAAATCTTTTTGGAGACTAGGGAGTTCTATTGCATCTGTTTGGGGTGGGAGCAATTGTGGCTCTAGATTCCATATACTGATGGTGTTATCCTTGCTAGCAGTTAGTAGTTGCTTGTCATTTGGAGTAAAATTCACACTGCTAAAAAAGCCTTGAGAACCTTTAATAATTAGAGGTTCCTTAAACTTATCTGGGATGCTATCTAATTCAATAAACTGAATGGTACCATCTGACTGTGTAATAGCTAGTTTTTTTCCATCAGGGCTAAAACTTACGGTTACATCCATGTTGAAGCCTAAGTTTTTCAGATCTTGCCCTTCTCCTGTCCATTGAAAAATAGCGGAAGCTTGAGACATACCATATCCTGTTAAATAATTTATGGCAAGCAATTGACCATTATTACTAATAATGACATATCTAAAATTTTCCTTGGAGAACTTTTGAAAATTCTGCTCAAATGTTTTTTGACCTGAAGAGTAGTCTAACACATCAACAGTAGTACCATCTTTTACTTTAGTAACGGTAGCTACTAGTAATGTTCCATTTGGTTTAAAATTTATGCCATTAATATCACCTTGTAATTCTTTTAATTGGTTTACCTTTCTATTTCTCCAATCCCACAAATAGGCAGTCTTTCCATCAATCAAAGCAATTTTTTTACTATCAGGGCTAAAAATAAGACTATCAGGAATAAGATTTTTTGCTAATAAACTGTAAGTATGATTGGATTTCAAGTCCCACAAATAAGCATTTTTCACTACTTTTGGTTCTACATAAGGATCACTGCTTTCACTAATAATCAATTTCTTAGTATCAGGGCTAAACTTAAGCCTCGTAAGTAAACTTTGTTTATCAGAAAACTTACGACAAATAGGTTTTTCTTGTGGCTGGCTTTGTTGTATAGTTTGAACACAAATATTATTGTCATTATCTGTAGCAGCTACTAAGATTTTTTGCTCATTAATACTAACAATATCTCGTACTGTCCAAGCTTGAGGTAGTTGCCAACGATTCTGTTCTCTTAGTGCATAAGATGCTATTTTTAAGCTTGTTCTGACTTGATTTTGTAGCTGCTTGTCTGGTTGAAATATTCCCCAGAATAGCCAGTTATTTAAAGATTTTTCAGCACGTAAACTACTTATTAAGGCATCTAGTTTCGGTTGATTTGTGTTTAAAAAAGTTAAGGTTGAATTTTTATCAGTAATTATTTGTTCTATTAGTGCTTGTCGCTGACCAATGAGAGCCGCAGCAGTTAACCCGGATAGTACCGACATGATAAAAATTGTACCGCGCCACCACCACCTAATATTTTGGCGTTTTTTCAACACACTTTTCTGCACAAACTCAGTTTCTACTTGATTTAACCAATTGTCATTGGAGTTGAGTTCTTTATCCGCTATATCAAGATAAGGATTCCCATTCCACAAAAACTGTACAGGTTGGTTTCCAAAACGCTCTTGCTTATTCCACGCTCGCCGCCACAATCGATAAATCTGAGTAGGAATCTTGGTAAATAAGTTTTCGATGGTATGAAGCCTGAGATCCAACCAGTCAATTACAGTTTCACGTTTTGTTTGCCACCTCAAGGGTTGTAAATTACCGGAGACGCTGTTCCATTCTTCGGCAGCAGGTGTGAGCCGTCGTTGCAAAATTATATTCTCTTCATCTTGTTTTTTCCATTCCAATAACTTATCCCACCCTTGTACCAACGCATCATGGGCTGGTTCTACATAAGGTTTATCTTGAGAGTTAGACCCTTCAACAATTAAACGAGCATCAGAAAAACATTTAATAACTCTTTGCACCCGCCTATTTTCGTCTTTGTCTACATACACTAGCTCCGATTTAGGAACCTGTCTACGTGCTAACTCTCTACCTTGCGGTGAAATCATCCGTAACATGACATGACGCACTGTATCTTTGTAAGCAGGGTCTTCCATAACTAACTGGTCATATTCCTGGTTAGCACGCTTGGTTAAAGAACCAACAACTCGTCCTAACTCTTCATAATCGTTCTTCGTTAAAGCTCGGTTATCCCTTCGTTGTTCTAAATATTTCAAGTACAATTCACTAAGGGTAAAAGAAAGTAAAGGTAAAGCACCCGGCATTTGCACAACTTCGTTGATTAGTTCGTCTACTAAGCCCGGAGGATCAAAGTAAACCACTTGTTGCAAAGCTGGTTTTTCAATTACTTCTCTAAATTCATCTTGAGTCATCGGTGGCACGACAAATCGAGTATTATCATTCCAGAAGTCTTTAAGTATAGAAGTCTGGAATTGTGCTTCAAAATCGAGTCGCAAGGTAATAACTACATGGATGTTGTTAGGGTATTTAGCAAGTGAATTTTTAATAAATATCTGAAATTTCTCTGCTTCTTCACCCTTAGATAAAGTTATCAATTCTTCAAACTGATCGATAACCACTAGTAGCTTTGCTTGAGGATTATTCTTGAACCAATTTCCCAAGCTTTCTTCAACTGGGGTGAATAAACGGGAAGATGTTCCTGCTTGGATTAAAGGTTGCTTGACAGATTCTAGTACGTTATTCAATGACTTCAAAGGAGATTCCCCTGGTCGAAAAGGAGGCAGGATATGCCAGGTTTTGTCATCCTTGCTGAGTTTAGGAATAAGTCCAGCTTTCACCAAACTAGATTTACCTGTTCCCGAAGCACCCAAGACTAATGTCAATTGTTGCTTGTTATCAACTATTTTCTGGTAAAGCTTTTGAATTTGCTCTTCTCTACCAAAGAACAAATGACTGTCTTTTTCATCATAGGAAGATAATCCTCGATACGGATTATTTTCTACGTTTAATGATGGTGCATCTTCCAATTTATTACGGTCAAATTCAGGCAGCAAAAAGATGAATTCTCCTTTATCATGTTTCCTGAGTGGACATAAACTAGGAGTTTGACGCTGGTAGTAATTTTCTGATTCGATTTCTACTCGATCGCGTAAATATGAGTAAAGCTCAGTTGCGGTGATCATCCCATCTTGATTTAAGTCTGCACCTTTCCCCTGCAAAGCATCAAACAGATATTTGGCAAAGGGAGAATGGACTTCTGTTCCCTCTGTTACTATTCCGCGAGAACCCAAGGAATCTAAAGCTTTTTGGTCATCAGCTGCGGAAGTAATCACTTGCCAAGCGCGATCGCTGATAAAACGGTCGTAGCGTTCTTTATATACTTTAACTTTGGGTAAAATTTCCCGGTTAAGACTTGCCCAACGGAAAGCTCCGGCAAAACAGCAATCAAGAATTGCTAACAGATGCCGACAGGGAAGTGCATTCAAAGCATCATGTAATTCCTGCATCGGTAAGTAGGTACTGCTATCTCCTGATTTGGCATCTTGAGGAATTAGATAACCTACAGGCCCTTCTTGACTTTCTAGAGCATCTAACGCAATACCATGTCCAGCAAAGTAAAACAGAAGGCGATCGTCTTTAGTAACTGTAACTTTACCGCTATCTAATGATATTTGACCTTGATTGAAATCTGTAATTAATTGTTTTAGCGCACTGAGACTGGCTCGTTGATTCAGAATTAATTGAACTTCATATCTATTTTGTGACTGATATTGAGGTTTGAGAGCTTCATGTTGGGTTTGAATAATTTCAGCTAATTTCAGAGCATCGGGAACAGCAGTTTTTAACTCTCTAATATTATTTTGATAATTGTTAATACCAATAATAATCGCAAAATTACGACGAAAAGCAGATGCAGACATTGGCGTATATCCTTAAATTGTAAATTCCAAAATAAAATCAAGGCAAAAGCTAGATACAAAAGTGTTTACTTTTGCCTTTTAAATATCTATTTTTGGTTTGTAATCGCTGCAATCAAAGCTTGTAAACCAACTTTATTAGGTTCGCTTAGAAAGTAGCTCATGTGGTCGCAAGGTACTTCTTGAATATGAGGATGATGTATTCGTTCTTTTGGAATACTCTTGATACTGTCTACTTTTACAGCTACATCGTTCGGCACACCAAAGAATGGCAATTCTACAACTCTATTAAATAGACTTTTTTGTAGACGTTCAATAATAGATCCTCTCTCGCCTTGTTGTTCTAATGCTGCGGGAATAATAGAAGTGTTACCAGCGATAATTGAGTAGGGAATTCCCGGATCTTCACTTGCAGCTAGAGAATTTAATAAATCTGAAGCTGGGTTCATTTGGGTTAGTGCTACCCGAATATTTGTTTCTAATGTACCCATAAGCATTGCTATTACTTTTGCAGGCCAAGCAACTAAAGAAAGACCGTTGAGCGCAATACCCAGAGTCAACTTTACCCAATCTTCTACTACAGGCCAAGGAGAACCTGCATTTGGTGTACCCAACATAATTAGGTGGTTAACAACTTTATTCCCCTTTTCTTGCTCAATAAACCAGCGAGATACTAATCCACCCATTGAGTGAGCGATAATATGTAGTTCTTTATCATCGTTTTCGCTCAAACCTACATCTTTAAGTCTTCGTTTTAAATGTTGGGCATTCTGCTCAATGGTAGTATTAAGATTTTCATAATCGAAAGTAAGAACTAAATCGTAAAGTTCGCTAATAGAAATTTCTTTCCCATTTTGCAATACTGGTTGTTTGATTGTAGATACTAGACTTTCAGTATCGCCAATAATCCCGTGAATATAGAGGGCAATTTTTTTTGCATTTGCTACCTTCTGTTTGATATAGCTTATATCTTGTTTATAATTTACTTTTTGGTCGTACCCAACTTCTGCCACTGCTAAGAGAGGATAATTAAATTCTCTTCCTAAACCTTGGCTAATTACTTTCTGGAAGAAGATGCGAATAGCACCTTGCAAACTGCGTTCTCCCTCACTCACTGGGGCAGGTAATCGCTCTAAAATAATTTCTGTTTTACCGTCTTGAGTTGTTTGCCCACGACCTAGAGGCAAGAAAAATTCACCGTCATATGCCACAGGCAGAATATATTCGTTATCTGCAAGGAACGTATCAACTAATAACCTTAAAGGTTCAACTGGAGTAACAACTGTGTGGTCGGCAATATCATTCAATTCCAATACGCTTAATCCTGGGTCTGTACCGCGACTGTTAGTAAATTGGAAAGGTTGCGTCACTTGTGGATCTTCCCGCAATATGGGAGGCACAATTTTATTACCTAAATCTCGACTGGCTTGTGATGTGGTTGTTAGGCGAACATTTGCTACTAAACTAGGATGAGGTTGCAATTTCACTTCTACTCCTATTTGTTGTTCTTTTTGCTGAGAAACTGGAGTGGATTCCAAAGGGCGCACTGTAGTAATTATGATTTCCTCAGCGTACCAATCATCAAACCTTACTGCTTGGCTTTTGGCTCTAATTTCACGATTTTGAGTCCTATCCATTAAACGTTCAAGACTACTTTGATTTGCAGATTCTATATTTCTAGATATAGGTCGAGGAGCATCAAGTTTGTCTTGAGTGAGCAATCTAGAATCAAATTCTTGATTACTGATAATTAATTTAATAATATCTTTGTACTCAGTTATTCCCTGTTTCCAGTATTCGTCTGGTACTTCAAGTATCAATTCTTCTCCATCTAAAGCGTAACCTTCTTCTCCTGCTCCAAGTCTAATGCTACCTGCCTCAAAAAATGGCGCACTAATGGAGAAACTGTCTGAAAGGTTGATTAAAGTACAGTAAAGTGGTTTGTTAGTTGTATTGGTAAGTTTAAGTTTCAACTCTGGATTTTGCCACTGACCATCCTGATACTGGTATTGCAAACGTATCTGGTTGGATTGTAATAATTCCCGCTCGGACGTTATGAGTTCCATTTTCACATCGCCAGCTTTGATTTGCGTTGCCGCAGTATTTGCCAATTGAGCAATTGTTGTCCACCGAGCAATATGTTCTAAGCGTTTAATTGCCTTGTCTGCATTTTCTGGGGTGTACTCATCAATTTGAGCTACTAAGGGTCGCTCATCTGTCGTTCTGGCTATAATGTACTGCTGATTGCGACACAACAAGCGCAACTGGGCGTTACCGATTTCTTGTGATTCACGAACATAGGCTGAAGGTTTACCATTCAATCCCGCTACGTTTAGTTGTTCGCGCAATAAACTTACACCCACCTCATCGCCTTCAAAATAAACTCCTAAAGGTGGTAGTGGTAAACTAGTGACAACTGCTTTGAAAGTGGTATCAGTACCCAAGTTTTCTACCCCTTCGATATCTATTTTGCTCTTAGTTGGTAATACTTGAGTTACTTTTGCTGTACCCACAGACTTTGCAGGATTATTCAAATCTTCATTATTAACATCAAAGTTAAACAGTGCTAATAAAGTAGTTTCGCCATTCATGGGTGCTTGTAATCCGTGGACAGCACCACCTTCAATTATCCATCCAGAAGTTTGCTCGTAGCTGACAATGAAGTATGGTTTAACTTCGGCGATCGCACCATCAAGGAAGAATTTATTACTATCTTCGGGAGCGTTTACTTCTAATTGTGGAGACTGATCTCTACTTTCACTGCGGACAATAGCATTTGTGCGTGCAAATAAATCCCGATATGTCAGCTTTCCGTTTGTTTTGGTAAGGGTATCTAGTAAGTAATATGAGAAATAACCTCTATATTTGCCTGGGTATTCTTTTGCTGTTTCGTAGTCTCGACAAGCTGCTAAAAGCACATGGCGACCTTTAAAAAGCTTCCAACCAGTAGGATGTTTTTCCGGGTCTCGTTCCTGGAGAGATGAAAGTTTTTCTAAATCTTCCAGTGTAAAAATAAAGCTATCCAAAGGACGTTCTCGCTTATCTGCCGGAAAACGACGTTCTTTGGCTTCTTGCGACGGATCTTTGGTGCCAGAACCAGAGTGGCAACAATCCATAATAATCGTTATGTGCGGATCGTTTTGTGCAACTTCCGCAATTACTTTTGCTAATTCCTTATCTGCTAAATCCCAACCGTTCTCGGTACGACTGTCGTAGCAGACTAAAGTTTCATCCAAATGGTCTGGTTCTAGATGCCAAAATTCTTTAGGTGCTAATTCCTGGGAACCATGACCACTGTAGTAGAACAAGACTACATCATCTTTTTGGGCATGACAAAGATGGTTGCGGAAGCCATTAATAATTGCTTCACGGGTTGCTTGTTCATCTTTAAGCTTAAGTAAGTGCAGTTGGTATTCTTGCTGGTCAAACCGTTCGTTTAGATACTCTTCTACTGCTGTAATATCGTTTACGCAACCTTGGAGGCGATGATTGGGGTCGGGATAGTTGTCGATTCCCACCAGCAAAGCGTATAGTTTCCGATTTCCGATTCCTCGCGTTGGAATCACAATTGCAGTTACAATACTAAGGACTCTATCAATTGCCTCTGTAACTTTAGCTATACTATTAGCTGCTTCAATTTCGCGGTTTAAATTTTCTATTCCCTTTTGAAGTGAAGTTTCATTTGATTTTAAGCCTGTTAATGATAAAGAAATTTTCTGATTCTCTAGTTCTCGAATTTGAAGAGCGATTTTATTTCTCACTTCGTTAAAAGCATCTTTCTTACTTTGATCGCTTTCATTATTAATGCTGAATAAAACTTTTGAAGAGTTTAGTTTCTCATCGGCTTGTCTTAATTTATGCAAAATTGCTTGAGTTTCAGCTTCAGAATTATTAGTCATATTTAAATTGTTCCTAAAAAAGACTATTTTTGCTCAAAAACAAACGCCGAAAATGAATTAGTTTCTTGTATGAAATCATGAAGACGTTTACTGGTTAAATCTCCTTCTATAGAAGCAATAAAAAATTCTTTAAATTTTGCTAATTTATCACTTGCATCGTTAATCTTAGTAATTACGTCAGCGTTTCGTGTCATAACGTTATACCTTGCTTCTATCCATGTATCAGCATTAACTTCTTCTGGCTGAGTAAGAGGTTGTACAACCAGGCGATACTCTTGTAAATTTCGTAGCGTTTTTATGTCTCCTTCCAATGATTCACCGAGTTCTTTTAATACTTTTTCTTGAATAGTTATTTCTTGATAGATAGTATCTTTCCGCTTTTGCAATTCTTCTTTAATTGCGCCATTAATCCGAGCATCAAGAACTATCTTAGTTACCGATAGCAACCTATCAATTTTAATAGGACTCAAACTTACAAGCTTGTTACCGCTATTTTGTAAACTGTTAGCTATACTTTCAACAGCAGCCTTACTTCTATCAGGAGAGTCAGAACCTGCTAACTCTATAAGTTTACTAAAGTAATCTTGCAAAAATTGATTATGCTTACGAAGCTCGTTGATAAGTTCAAGTCGTTCCTTATCTTTTTCTGATAATTCATTGTAGTGGTTAACGAGCTTTTGAGCCACTTCATCATTAGGCTGAAATTTTCCACTAGTTATTCTATAACTTAGTAATCTCTCAGAGGTTGTATTGATTGTAATTTGTTCAGCATCTCCCAATAAGGAGTTAGTGGCTTCAGCAAAAGTTTTTCCAGCTTCGGCGAATTTCTTATACTCATCTGTAGACCTACAGCCACTTATGGTGGTTACTATAATTGCAATTACTACCCATGTTTTATGATTTTTTTTAGTCATAAATTTTAAGCAACTTAATTACACCATTTTTGATTGGTATTTTATGTTTATTACTTAACAAATAAACCACACTATAAAAATATAACTATATTACATTTTATAAAGCTTTTTATTAATTATTTTTAGATATATATAAATCTTAGGTAATTAATTAAAATTTACATATATCTAGCATAAAAATCAATAATTAACATTATTTTATAAAAATCTTTTCCTGATAAAAATAAACTCTTTTTAAAAAACAGTTTTTAATTTAAATTAGCGAAAATAAGCGTAAAAATTTAGGAGCCATCATGCTAGAAGATTAAGTAAAATTTTTGGAAGTCAATAGATAAATCATTCTGAACTAGTTTTAAACTCAGGGTTCTGACTCTTGAGGACTGAATTCTTACAAATAAGATATTTAAATAATTTCAATATCGAAGTATGCCCTTATTTACTTCATGATTTACTAATGAACCACACGTTTTATATAGGAATAGATATAAGGATTCAGGTCTAATATTGAGGAAGTAAAGAAGGGCGAGACAGAGAATTATTAAAATCAGCAATTAGAGCCTGTGCAAAAAAATCAATGACAGACCTACCTTGATGGCGACAAGTCTGCACCACTGTCCCTTGAAAGGCTCCTTGAAGGAAGAGAGTGTGCATAAAAGCTCCA
The DNA here is from genome assembly GCF_016056275.1 of Dendronalium phyllosphericum CENA369. Taxonomy (GTDB): domain Bacteria; phylum Cyanobacteriota; class Cyanobacteriia; order Cyanobacteriales; family Nostocaceae; genus Dendronalium; species Dendronalium phyllosphericum. The sequence goes on from NZ_JAECZA010000249.1 coordinate 10,531, forward strand.
AGATTCAAACGAATTTGCGCCCACAACGGCTCGTCATTTGGCTCAAAGACAGCCCATTGCGTACCGCGATAAAGACTGTAAAAAGTTATTTGAGCAAGTAAGCCAAATTCGTATTAGACATAACATTGCAGCGAATTACTTTTAATATTAGTTGTCTCATCGGCTCTGAAACTCATAAAACTCATCCCATAACTCATAGTAAAACTCATGAAAAATAACATCTTTAAATAGGAATGGTACTAAAATAACTTGTAACTAAGCATTTGTACTCTCAACAATTGCGTAGGGTCAAAAATAGGAGTAAGTTCTAAACCAAAGGCTTGAGCTTTTTTCTTCAGGTTATTAAGTAGGCACTCTCAATACTGTTACTCATAAAGATTTGTTTACTTTTTGAAAGTTTCTTGTCACTCTTTAGGAACAGACCAGAGTTTGATGGTTTTGTCGGCACTGCTGCTGGCTATCATATTTCCATGTGGTCTAAAAACTACTGACCGCACGCCTCGCTCATGCCCGATCAAATTCTCCAAGAGTTTGCCTTCAGGCAACCCCCATAACTTGATAGTGGTATCATTGCTACCACTAGCTAATCTCTTGCCATCGGGACTGAAAGCCACTGACCACACAACTCCTGAATGTCCAATTAGAGAGTGCAACAAATTACCAGTGGGCATTTGCCAGAGTTTGACTGTCCTATCAGCACTGCCACTCGCTAAAGTCCGTCCATCGGGGCTAAAAGTCACTGAGCGCACGGCTTGTGAATGAGCATTCAGGGTTTTTAGAACAGCACCATCCATGAGCCGCCAAATTTTGAGTGTACCACCCTCATCGCCACTAGCTAAGGTCTGCCCATCCGGACTAAAAGCAACAGTTCTTACCCACTTTCCATCTGATAACTGATGAACTCGTACGCCAGTCTGCACGTTCCAGATGCGGATGGTTGTGTCAGCACTACCACTGGCTAACCACTTTCCGTTGGGGCTGATGGCAACGGCTTCTACATCATCTGTATGTCCATCTAGGGTACGAAGCAGTTGCCCCGTCTCTAAATTCCAGAGTTTAATCCGGTTATCCCAACTGCCACTAGCGAGCAGCTTGCTGTCTGGACTGAAGGCAAGGCTTACCACTGCATCGCCGTGTCCTTCTAAAGTATAGAGTAAGGTGTTACTAAGCAGATCCCAAATTTTAATTTTTTTATCGTAACTGCCACTGGCGAGGAAGCGTCCATCAGGGCTAATTGCCAATGCGTAAACCCAAGTTGAATTTCCTTGGACAGAACGTAAGGGTTGAGTGGTTGCTACTATCTCTGTTGCAACACTAGCGTTTCGGAAGTGGAAGAATAGGCTAGCACAACTGCTACTACCAACCAAGATCGTTAGGGTGCTGATTGCCAATGCTACTGAAGATTTCCAGGTAATTTGTTTCGATCTCATAACAGGACATTCCTTGTGCGAGTGAGAGAATAATCTGACTTGCACCCACTGCGTAATGGTGTCAGAGACTAGCGGTACTATAGAGTAATTTTTTCCGGAATTTGAGATGAGAACGCTTTTCCTTTCGCTTTTTGTTGTTTATTCCGATGCTCAATCCAGCGTCGCATCAGAAATACAGCAAATTGCAGGTAAATGAGGTACAATAATACCAGTACATCAACTCTTAAAATGAAAGCTTACTCAATCGACTTGCGAGAAAAAATAGTTTTGGCTTACTCACAAGGTGACACCTCAATCAGGAAGGTGGCTAATAGATTTAGTGTAGCCAAAAGTTTTGTACAAAAACTTCTCTCCATGAATAAGACTCAAGGTCATGTACAACCCAAACAACAAGGTGGAGCACAAAAGGGAGAGTTGGATGGATATGAAACTCAACTAGCTGCAATGGTTGAACAATACCCAGATGCAACATTATTGGAATATTGCGAATAT
>NZ_JAECZA010000250.1 GCF_016056275.1 Dendronalium phyllosphericum CENA369
GTACCGCTCATGGTAAGGGTAGAGAGCATGATTTTCGTATATTTAAAAATAGTAAAGTTAGGTTGAGAAAAGACATAAAATGCTTGGGAGATAAAGGTTATCAAGGTATTCAAAAACTACATAGCAATAGTCAGATTCCTCAGAAAAAACCTAGAGGAGGTAAGTTAACTTGTGAGGATAAAAAGAGCAATCAAGAATTAGCTAAAATCAGAGTTTTAGGTGAGCATGTAAATCGGAAGCTGAAGATATTTAAAATTTTGTCCCTCACTTATAGAAATCGTCGAAAAAGATTTAGTTTGAGGTTTAATCTGATTGCTGCTCTCTACAATTACGAGCTTCATCTTCCCCAAACCGAATTTACCTAAGTGACTTTTGCAAGAGGTCTATTGTCTAATTTTTCTAAAATTCCATAGTTAGAGCCAGCCAAACCCACAAATTGCCAAAAGATGGGATATTTTGCTGCATCAACTATAGCTTTTTTAATTCCTTGCTCATCAGTAACTCCGCCATCACTAAGAAACACAATCAACGTAGGTAACTTACTAGCTTCTTCTTGAGTATATTTCTTGATTACATCTCGGATTACAAGAGATTCATTGTTACCACACCCTAATTCCCGCATCAGAGAGGGCATCTTAAAAACAAGTAAAGCTCTCTTGGTTTCGCCACATTCTTTTTGTATATAGTCATCAACATTGCTTTCTGTCACTATTCTTGTTCTTTTGAATGTTGATCCAAAAAACCAGACATCTAATTTACCATCATCGTCTAGTCTACTAGCCACTGGTACTATTCTTTCAAGAAATGCCTGTACCGCACCTGAAGTATATTGATTTATCATAGAACCAGAAATATCTAAAACTAACGCAACTCTGGCTACAACATTAGCAATACCTTTCTTTGTTAGAACAATATCTACTTTCCTTTTTAAAAGGCTGATATCTGCTTTTTTTGTAATATCAATATTTTGTGGTTTAGTATCTTTAGCAGAAGTTCTTACAGGAATCTCAGGAGCTTGTACTTTGAGTTCTTCTCTCTTTTCTTCTTGTTTAAGCTCAACGATATATTTATCTACAAAACTTTGTAATCCCGATTTATAACCTTCTCCTACTGCTCGAAACCTCCATTCTCCATCTTTTTTATATAATCTCCCAAATTCTAAAGCTGTCTCTTGAGAAAAATTTTCTCTCAAGTTATAGCGAACCAAGGACTTTCCTGTTTCTTGATTATAAATTTTAATAAAGGCATTTTTAATTTGGCTAGAACTTTGATTCTTTTCCAGACCTTCGTGAATAGTAACAACAAAAACTATTTCCTGAATAGCTGGGTTGACTTTTGATAAATCAACATAAATTGTCTCATTATCTCCATTGCCTCCTCCTGTTCTATTATCTCCACTGTGTTTTATAGAAGCATCAGGAGATTGCAGTTTGTTATAAAATACAAAATATTTTTCATCAGGAACTTTGTTATCTAGACCTAACATAAATACAGAAGCATCTATATCATACGGTTGTCCATTCTGACTTACCTGCCAGCCTAAACCAATAGTCACATTCTTTAAATTGGGAGCTTCTTTAGAAAGATTAAATCTAGCACCTTTGATTAATTCAGTTTCCATTTTATATAAATTATTTTGAGCGACTTTTGTATGAAGCTATCTATTTGAAAAGAGCATTGAGTTGAGATATCCGGCTTTATGCCAACTAGTAGAAATGAGCGATCGCATCCAAGTTAATGTAAAAAAGCTGGAGGAGATTATTAACTGAAGTAGGGAAGGCGAACCCAGAGGGCTGGGTTGGAGGTATAACCCTGATTCAGGGCTTTACCATCCAGTGCGTTGAGTGAATTAACTAACCAGTGCCGATTTTTTCAACTTCGATCGCATCGTTAAACGCCAAAGTTCACCAATCCAAAGAACTATAGACGTTCCAGCAATTACGCTTATCCAGTCTGTAAAAGATAAAGGTACCGTTCTAAAAACGCTACCACCAAACTGAATAATCAATATTTGCCCCACAAAAATAGTGATAGCGATCGCCACGAATCCTTTGTTATTAGACAAACCTTTAAAAGCAGACTGTTTTAATCCCAAGCATCGAGCATTAAATAAATTCCAAAACTGTAACATCACAAACACAGCGAAGAACACAGAAAGCTCATAAGTGCTGATATTCCCATCCTTACGGATATATTGTAAGAAAACTATTAGGAACATCAAAAATGCGAATCCAGTAGTGAAAATATTCTGTGCCATCGGTTTAGTGACAATAAACGCTTCTGGATTACGAGGAGGACGCTGCATAACGCTCCGATGGGGTGGTTCTGTTGCTAAAGCCAAAGCAGCAAAAGTATCCATAATCAAGTTTACCCAAAGCATTTGGGTAACTGTTAGAGGCAGTGCTACTCCAATGAATGGGCCGGTTAAAGCAATTCCCAAGGCTACAACGTTAATTGTTAACTGAAACAGAATAAATTTTTGGATGTTCTGATAAAGCGATCGCCCCCAAACAACTGCATTTACAATACTGCCAAAAGAATCATCAAGAAGAATAATGTCACTAGCTTCTTTAGCGATCGCTGTGCCACTACCCATTGCTAAACCTACTTGAGCTTGCTTGAGAGCAGCAGCATCGTTTGTGCCATCACCAGTCACACCTACTACCTGATTATTTTCCTGTAATAGTTTTACTAGCCGTAGCTTATCTAGAGGACGCGCTCTAGAAAGTATTTTTAATTCCTGCACTGCTCGACTGGCTTCTTGGTCACTTAGTTGAGCAAACTGTTGACCTGTAAGATGCAGATAACCACTATTAAAGTCATCATCTTCTTCCCAAAGTCCTATTTGCCGACCAATCTCTTTAGCTGTTTCCGAGTTATCCCCTGTAACAACTTTGACTTTGATTCCTGCATTTAAACAGCCTTGGATAGCATCAGGCACTTCTTGACGCAAAGGGTCTAAAATTGCTGTAAACCCCAGCCAGATCATCTCTTGAGCCAGATCATCCAAGTTCGTTTCACTGGAATACTCTGAGACTTTACTGTAAGCGAAGCCTAACGCTCGCATCCCGCGTTTTTGGTAATCTTTAATTGCATGAGCGATCGCCGTTTGATTCTGAAGTGGTTGTAGACCTTGCGCTGTCAGAATCTGCGAACAACGCTCTAAAATTACTTCTGGCGCTCCTTTTACATAAAGCACATCCTCTCCAGTCACAGAGGAATTACCAATTGTACCCATGTATTTTTTCTGACCAGAAAAAGGAATGCGGGATTTAATCTGAAAGTTACTCCGGTAGGCTATGTAATCAATTTCTTGACTATCTAGCCATAAAAGTAAAGCTCCCTCGGTAGCATTACCAATCGCACGAGGAGCCTGCAAAGGTTTTTTCTCTAAATCAGCAGTACTATTGGTAGCGATCGCTTCTGCTATTAATGCTTGTACATCTTTGAGTGCAGGTGCTAGTTGAGTATCCCAACTAGGAAAATTGACTTCATGCACCCGCATTTGATTTTGGGTAAGAGTACCAGTCTTATCAGAACAAATCACTGTAGCCGCACCAATAGTTTCGCAAGCGTGCATCCGACGCACTAAATTATTGGCAGCAGCCATTTTTCGCATACTATAAGCAAGGCTGAGAGTAACGCTCATCGCCAAGCCTTCCGGCACAGCTACCACAATAATTGTCACAGCTACCATGAAATAATGTAGCAATGCCTTGGCAACATTACTAGGTACCCAGCTATTTACAGAACCAGGAATTAAGCCTAGAGGATATCCCAAAGCAAGTCCAATAGTAAAAATGGCTAGTCCGATACCAATAGTTTTTAGCCAATCAACAAGACCATTATTTTCCAACCATTCTGGTGCTTGAACTTTACTACCAGCTAATTCTAGTCCATCGAAAACTACAGGTAGCCATACTCGGTTCAATGCTACTAATACACCAGTAATTAATAGTCCAACAACATACCACTGTTGGGAAGATAAGCTTAACTCCCCTGTAGCAAAGCCGCGTACTAGCAAAGATACAAAAGTAAGACCAGCAAAGCCAAGACCAACCACACCAATCACTTTACTGAGTTTTTCTAGTTGATGGTTGAGTGGTGTATCTTGTTCGCTTTCAACAGTCGCAACTGCTATTGCTAATTTACCAATTTCTGTGTTATCTCCAACGGCAGTTACTTGAAAATAACCGTGTCCTTGCTCAACTATCGTACTGCGATAAATATTGTAGGCAGGATAGGTTCCTTCTTCAATACCTTGATTCTTTGCGTCAATTTGAGTCAGTTTTTTAACCGGTTCTGCCTCACCAGTAATTTTTGATTGGTCAATCTCTAGGGCAACTTCTTCTAAAACTTCTCCATCAGCCGGGACTTCTTCACCTTGTTCTAGGTAAGTAATATCTCCCACAACTAACTCTTTGCGGGGGATAGTGGTAAAGTTGCCATCACGAATGACTTTGATCGCAACTTCATCATAAACCTGATTGAGGATATCAAATTCTTGATTGGCTTTGTATTCATTGATAAATGCCAGAGTAGTTGCTAATAAGATAGCAACTACAATCCCTAAACCTTCAGCATATTCACCCTCTAAAATCCCAACAGTAATTGCGATCACTGCTGCAATCATCAAAATCCGAATTACGGGGTCTTCAAATTTTTCCAGAAATAATTTCCACAATGGATCTCGTTCTGGTGGTGTCAGAACATTAGCACCATATTTTTGACGATTGGCTTTAATTTCTTCGGAAGTTAATCCTTGATATGGTAATTTAACGTTATTGAGCTTATTATTCTCATTAGTAAGCATATTGCATCCATTAAATTGTCAAAAGCTATATCCGAGCTAGATTGCACATCAATACAAAATATTCAGTCATGCCATTTCAATCCTAGTTCTGAGCTTTTTGGCTCTACTAAGATGTATTGCAACTATCGGTAAATGCTATAAATCCCAAAGAGAACGCAGATTTATATCAAGAATCAAGTTAGCAAAGATTTATATTTGCGAATGGCATTATTCATTAAGATGATCTGTTCGGCATGAAATGAAGGAGGCATCAAGCTATGAATTCGGTGGTCGAGTCCATCGTGCATCACATCCGTAGGTAATTCAGAATGATCTAATCCCAAGGTATGACCGATTTCATGGGCAATAGTGTTAGCAATCAAATTAGATAGTTGGGCTAAATTTAGACTAGCCTGCTCAGAAGCACGAAGTATTTGGTCTATACGCACAGCCGCAACATTCGTAACTTTCCCATAACTAAAACTAGCTATTCCTAGATAGTCAACTGGTTCTTGCTCGATTAACACATAAATCTGGGTAAAATTTTGCCCCCACTCTCTTTCATCTGGTGGTTCTGAAGTCAAAAATACATTAATACTTCTAAAAGCACTGAAGACTTTAGCCAGAGAATCTCCCATCACTTCTAGCATGGTGCTATTGTCTCCAGTGCCAACAAACATTCCCGAAATATCAACCCATACGCAATGGCGAACTTCACTATTCTTTCCAGCTATTAACCATCCACAATGGGGACAAATTCGCCAAGTCGTTTGAATCCGAGAACGACAACCTTGACAGCGAGGCTTAGGAGGTCTATCAAGGTTAATTCGTTCCCAAATGGGAAGTTGTAGTTTACGATTTGGCTTAGTTAAATTTAGGCGATCGTAAAGCGACATTTTACTTAGAGCCAGCTACCCAATTAAAGCCAAAATGGTAATTTTTGTCTGCCTCTTGATGGCCGCTAAAGTATTTTTCTTCCTTCAAAATTGTTACTTGAGAGCCGAAATTGCTAACTATAGCCGCAGCACAGAAAGGTTTATTTACGCCTGGGTTATTTAGTTCTAAATAAATCTCTTCACCATTACTAATCTTGAAAAACATTCGCCCACCCACAGACCTAAAATCAGACGCTCCCCGATAAATTAGGGCAAAAAACATCACTCGTTTGATAGTATCAGGCCTGTAAATGAACATATTTTCACCGTCTGAAGCCGCTCCAGTACGGTCATCTTTATCAAGAAATATGTAGGGAGAAGAATTTTTAGCACCAAAGTTACCTCCCAGAGCTTGAATGACACCTTTAGCACCATCAACCGTCTCATACATACATCCCAGGTCTAAGTCAGGGGGACTATCAGCACCAAGCAATTTACCAAAGAACCCAACATTTTGATTAGATTGTTGGTTCCAGTTGAGGTTGACATGAACCGTTAACTGCTTAGATTGACCTGCCTTACTTAGGTCTATCTTGTGAGAATCGCCACTCTTTTTCAGAGTAATAGCCATGATTGCATAATCCTAGATATTCAACAGTAAGACTTGATCAGTTCCCCTAAACCATTGACATTAGTGCCATTGCCGACAGCCGCCATTTTCCACTCATTATTATGTCGGTACACTTCAGCTAATATCATTCCTGTCATGCCTCCATACTCTCTACCTGAGAGGTTATATCGAGCCAATTCTTTGTTATTAGCTGCATTAACGAGGCGTACAAAGGCATTTTCAATTTGGCTAAAGTCTTGTTTACGAGCAATGCATTCGTAAATATTGACAACGAAAACCAATTTAACAATCTGGGTTGGTATGCGAGGTAAATCAACAATTATTACCTCGTCATCACCATCACCTGCACCAGTTAAATTGTCTCCAGTATGAGTGATTGCTCCAGATGTATGTTGAAGATTACCAAAGTAGATAATATTCTCTTTAGCTGTTAACTTGCCGTTTGCATCTAGGCAGATTACAGACGCATCTAGGTCATACTGATGACCACCACCACCAAAATTGCTAAAAAATCCACCACCTGAACGTTTTGCTACATCCCAACCTAACCCACACATCAACTTGGTTAGATTAGGAGCTTCCTTAGACAGGGAAATCCTCTGTCCTTTTTGTAAACTAATAGCCATCGTAAATCTCCTAGCTATAACGATCTAATAAAGCTTTTAATCCACCTTGATAGCCGGAACCAACGGCATTTAAACGCCACTCGCCATCCTTACGATAGATTTCAGCCATAATTAATGCAGTTTCAATCGAGTAATCCTCAACCAGGTCGTATCTGACTACTTCCTGGCTAGTCTGAGCATTGACTACACGAACAAAAGCATTTTGAACCTGACCAAAGTTTTGACTTCTTTGTGCGGCTTCATGAATAGTTACAGTGATGACAATTTTCTGAACATCAGTAGGAACTTTTTGCAGATTAATCTTGATGACTTCATCATCACCATCACCTACACCTGTAAGATTATCTCCTGTATGTTGAACTGACTTACTTTGATCGGGGCTGGTAAGATTGTTGTAGAAAATAAAGTGGTTGTTAGATATTAGCTTGTCGTTACTATTCAGCATAAAAGCAGATGCGTCTAGGTCAAAGTCATAGCCAGTGTCCACTGCTTTGACATCCCATCCAAGACCAACAAATACCTCAGTAAGTCCTGGTGCAACTTTTTCAAGAGATACGCGCTGTCCTTTTGTTAATGTAATTGCCATTACTTCTTAGTCTCCTTAAATTCAACCATATACATAAGTTACTAATCATGTAAGAACAGAAGCCAAAATAAACAGAATTAGAATGCTGACTTCTGCCTATACTGAAATTGTTTTAGCTTTCTAGAGAATGACTCTAGTTGTAGCGATCGAGAAGTGCCTGTAAACCACCTTGATAGCCAGAGCCAACTGCGTTTAAACGCCACTCACCGTCTTTACGATAAAGTTCAGCCATGATTAACGCTGTCTCAATGGAGTAGTCTTCTGTAAGTTCATAGCGGACAGCTTCTTCCTTTGTCTGCTCATTCACAAGACGTACAAATGCATTTTGTACTTGGCCAAAATTTTGATTGCGTTTTTCTGCTTCGTGAATAGTTACAGCTATAGCAATTTTTTCAATATCACTAGGTACTTGATTCAGAGAAATTTTGATTGTCTCATCATCTCCTTCACCTTTACCCGTGAGGTTATCTCCTAAATGTTGTACTGACTTATTAGTATCAGGACTTGTAGGATTGTTGTAAAAAACTAAATGAGATTCAGAAACTAACTTGTCATGAGCATTTAGGAGAAAAATTGAGGCATCCAAATCAAAATCAGTGCCAGTATCAGTAGATTTAACATCCCATCCAAGACCAACAAAAACTTGAGAAAGACCTGGTGCAACTTTCTCAAGAGATACACGTTGACCTTTTGCCAATGTGATTGTCACTATTCACTCTCCTTGAAATTAAAACCGAGGATAGACGCACTCAAGCCACTGTTCTTGATTTACTCAGAACCAGTAATAAATAAAGACTTGAGATTTTAAATAATTGAATTACTAGCAATTTTAATTAAATTTGCGATTTGCTAACTCTAATTATTAGCAACCTTTTTAGCTAGTAACTTTAAATGTGATTATAGAAAAACTTTATACTAATCTGAAGCAGTAAAAGTACTGAAATAATTTGAATTAAAAATATTTTAAAAGCATTAATTTATGTATACAAAACAGTAAAAATTTAATGATTAATCGCTAAAATACAAAATTATACTTTAGCAAAAAATAATTGAGTACTTCTTCAGATATAGTTAAATGAAGATGTACTCAATTGTAAAAAATATACGAAATTTATTTATAAGTGAAACTCTGCTGGAGTCAAATTTAAGTGATGAGAAATTTCTCGAAAAACTTGCTTCTCATATTCATCAAAATTATTATTAGCAGAACCAATAGCACAACATACTCTAATCACTAATCTGGAAGCTTCAGGATTATTCTTGAGCTTACCGATAGCTTTTAGTGCTTCTCTTTTACCAATAATCGAGTCAAACTCGAAACCACTAACAAAATGATTGAATCTATCAATTACATGATTCATATCGAAAACCCGAAGTTCTTCACTTCGACTAATAAACCCAGCCATCTTTTGTTTTTCGGCAGAATCAATATTTCCATCGGCCGCAGCTACCAAAGCATATCCAGCTACGACAGCATCCATAAAGTCTTTGTTTTTAAACTTTGAAATAGAATCTTGTAGGTGTTTTTGCTGGTCTTTTACCCAAGTAAAGAAAGTCATAATATGGTTCCTGTTTTAGTTCACAAATGATAATTTACACTGGTTGTAAATTTGAATATTTCAAAATAGAAGTTACTAGTTCATAAGTCCATAACAATAGTTCTTCTGTAGCAGCATGAGAATTTAAAGATGAGCAATAACCACCTTTGCGATTAACAACCTCTTTCACTTCCTCATGAGCAGTACTTAAAGTAGCTGTATAATGACTAGCATTTAGTATATTTAAATCATTTAAATCATTCCCTAAAGTAATTAATGGAAAAAATTTCAAAAATTGAATACCTTTTAATTTACTAGGCATGGAAGGATAAATAAAAATTTTGTGTCCATCCAAATATACATATCCAGTTATGTCATTTTCAAATAATATTTTTCTCAAAAAGCTATCACTATTCTCAAAATATTTTGGCGCAATTAACCCTAAACAATTTTCATAACCTGTAAGTTGTGACCAGTTTGGTAGTAAGTTGGTAACTGCATTCCAATTACTTGTAGTTCTAGGTGTTTCGTCTAGATGAAATTTTGCTACTAACCCGTTTTCAGTAACAAATCCCCAAAAGCAAACATCTGGAATTTGTTGAACTAGTTGTTTAACGTTTTGGGCATTACGGGCAGTCGCAATAACTATTGGTATAAGTTTACTAATATCGGCTAACAAGTTAGCGGATTTTTGACTTAGATATCTATAACTTACTCTCCCTGGCACTGCGATCGCTTCTGGTTCTGGATGCAGCAAAGTCCCATCTAAATCTACTACTAATACTTGTTGTTTATTATCCATTAGCCGATTTCCTTAAGGAGCAAGCAACACGAGTTTTATACTCGGATAAATCTTGACAATTATAATTAACTTTTACTTGCCTAATTTCGGCAAGTGCTAGTAATAATTGATAGTTCGCCTTAACATAATTTATGTCATCGACAAAATAAATTACTTCAGGATTAGCATTAATTAATGCTCGGCATACTTCATTGCTATGAATTCTCATAGCAGTAGATTTGAAAAATTGTTGTTGATGAGTATTAGGCTTTGATATTATTCCTGGACAATGCTTTTGCCAAGTTTTTACTAATTGATCGCGACAGTATTGTTGAGGAAACAGGTAAGCAGCAAATAGATTTTCTTCATTGACGTAGAAAGTTCTAGAGAAACCAAGCGTTGCTACTCCAGTGAAACAGGCAGTTGGACATAATAAATCATCTTGAGTACCAGAAAAATCTGCCCATCCCCAAGGATCTACTAGAACTGCAAATGGCTGTAATTCCTGTTTTGACAACTCTCTGGCAACGCCACCTCGTCCCGTCCAGCCGTCAACAAAGATAATTTTTCTTTGTGGATACTGCGATCGCACTTGCTGGAGAGCAACTTTATCAATACCTATACCGCTAAACAAAGACAAAGAAACAGCAACAGAACCAGGTAACAAACGACAAAGCCAGTCTGCAATTGGAACTCCTGCTCGCAAAATAGCAACAAAGACTAGCTTGCTAGGGTCAGCTTCCCATGTGGCAATAGAAGCAGCTAAACGAGAAGCAGCCTGCTGAATTCTTTCATCTGCTAGCTCTGAGATCGCCAATTGCCAAAATTCGTTATCTAGATTAGGTTCAGGTGAAGGAAGCGACCAAAATGTATTTTTGCCATCATAAGCCATGTTTAAAGAGCGGAAGTACTCTTTATCTGCAAAAGGGTCAATTTCTTGAAGAAACTGGGCATATACTGGCTGATTCCACAGATTTGTTCGGACTAAGCTTGTTGGTAAATGCATTTCAGAAGGCTGTTAATAATGAATTTAATTCCAAAGAATTAACTTGAATACCTTCTTGAGCAAAGATGTATTTAGCTGCTAATTCTATTTCCCGATCAATTGGATCGCTTAAAATATAAACTGGTAGCTTTAGCTCTTTATAGTTGTAAAAATAATATTTTTGGCAGATTTGTAATCTACTTAAAATGTTAGTTTTGTCAACCACCCAAGGACTTAAAGTAATATGTTGAAACGATAGTAAAGGATTAAGTTGCACTAACCTGATACCAATATCAATTGCCTCTCCAATAACAAAGACAATACCAAACAAATTTGTTGATAAGTTTGTTAATATCTCAAATTGTGCTTTTACAGATGGTCTGAATTTAGCAAAAAGCCAATCACTATCTTTTATAGTAGTAACTTGAATATTATTTTTTGTTTTCTGTATTAATGAATTTTGATTTTCAATATTATCTGAATATTCTTTTTTGACTAAACTATAGGTATGGCAATGAATATTATCATTAGCCAAAATATTTGTAAAATACTCAATTTGCATATTGGAGCGAGTATCAGCTAGCGCAAAAAACCTAATGTACTTAATATTGAACAGCGAACATAAATGTAAAGCTAATTTTAAAATTGTTCTACCAGTTGTAATTTCATCTTCTACAAACCATAATTCTGTTGGCTGCTCCTTTGGCAAAGGTAATACATGATTGGGACTATGTGAATGGGTTTCACTAAAACAAATTCCGGCAGCAGACCTGCGAGTTGAACATAACCATTGTGCATTAATTCCTTGCTCTTTAGCATTTTGATACATCAAAGCAGATGGAATAATCCCAGATTCAGTTAATCCAATAATTAAAGGATATTTGGAAACAGGATTTTCTAAAATTGATTGAAATAATAAACTTTGTAAATAGTTTTGGCATTCTTGTATTTCTTGCCCATTGGTTGGTTTCAACTTACCTAAATAAGAGAAAGTGATCGCAGTTTTTCGATGAGGATTATTTTCTCTTTGCAACCAGTGAACACGCTCTTTTAAATTCATGCTTTTGTAGTTTTTGAATGTAGAAATATAAATTCATACATAAAAAATCGTCAAACTAAATCTAGCCGCTATCTGACTTTTCCCGTTAAGTCTCGAAAAGCAGACTCACAAAGGAGTTGGGAAACACCACAGCATATACAGTACAGTAATTGAAATCCGGTGCTAAAGGTGACGAACAATGCTGGACTGGTGGGAGAAAAATTTTGCGACCTGTGAGTTAGGCGATCGCCGATTAAATGAGCGTGCAATGTCGATAGGCTATGCTCTCAGTCTTGGATTTGGCAAAGCACTGTCGGAAATCTTCAGTAGTGGAACAGTACTCAAGAGAGCTTATGAATTTTTGCTAACCCAAAAGTGGAATTTTCAAGGGTGATTGAACCGCACTGTCAAATGA
>NZ_JAECZA010000251.1 GCF_016056275.1 Dendronalium phyllosphericum CENA369
CAACCACACCAACATTTTCAGAGTGATTAACTGTGCTTTATTTAGGTATTTTTCTAAAAAGTTTTGGTAGAATGATGCCAGCATTATGACGACGGTCTTAATTAAATTACGAGACCGTTCTTTTTTACCATTAAACTGTACCATACAGGTAGCTGCTTAATAACTGTACAGTTCATTCTCAATAAGTACCCACATTTGTTAAGGGGTCTGTGCCTCTCAAACCTTTATCTGGCTAGGTTTAGAGGCGTTTGTCGCCCCTTGAAATCAGTAACACTAGCATTCAGTGAATGAATGCCATCAGTCAACTCGGAAGTAGTTATTTGCCAAGTCCCATCAGTATTGGCAGTAGTTTGTCCGATTTGCTGGCCCTGACTGAATAATTGTACGGTTGCAAGAGCTTCGGCAGTGCCAACAATTGTCGGAGTCGCATCGTTAGTCAGGCGATCGCTATTACTAAATCCAGAATCGCTAGCTGTTGACAATTCGAGAGTTGGTGCGGGTGTAGTAGTATCTAATGTAAAGGCAACAGCAAATACGCTAGAAGTATTACCGTAAGCGTCTACTGCTTGCAAGCGCAGTACGTACTGGGCATCGCTTAACGTTCCGCCATAGATTTGTTCTAATTGCGTGCGGCTAAAGCTAAAACTACCATTAGCTTGCCGCTGTGGCAGGATATTAACAAAGTTTGCAATATTGGTATCGTTCAAACCAGCACGGAAGCTGACTATTTGGCTAACGTCAGTGACAGTACCCGTAATTGTCGGGTCAAAGGTAATTCTGTCGCTATTAGTCGTGTTGTTTGGGGCAGTATCGCGCTGCAAAGTCGCAATAATAACTGGTGCATCCTTGTCAATAATTACTGTTACAGTGTATTGAATTGTTTTAATATTACCAGCAGTATCAGTAGCCTTAATTGTTAAAGTATGCTCTCCATTGCTCAGACCAGTAAAGTCTAAAGTTTGGTCAAAGCCGCCTGTAGAACTAAAGTTTAAAGGTATTTCTTGAAGATTGTTAAAGCGATAGCTTAACGCAGTAATCGCGCTACCAGTGCCGTCAACACTACCAGTGAGTTTGTCTCCCAAACGCAAATTAGATTGATTGACAGGAGTAGTTAAATTTACTTGCGGCAAAGCACTGTCTATCGTAACTTTTAAATTAGCAGACGTACTGGTGTTACCTGCAATATCTGTAGCAGTAGCATTTAATTGATACATCCCATCAGTTAATTCTGATGTTGTGATTTGCCAAGTGCCATCTGAATTTGCAGTTGTCTGTCCTTTGAGTTGACCGTTGTTAAACAGTTGGACTTTTGCAAGAGCTTCTGCCGTGCCAATAATTGTTGGGGTGGTGTCAAGGGTAATGCGATCGCTATTACTGACACCGCTATCGCTGCTTGCTGAGAGGTTGAGGATAGGTACGGCTGTAGCGCTATCAAGTGTAAAAGAGATATCAAAGTTACTGGTTACACCGTATTTATCAGTTGCCAACAAATGCAGAGTATGATGACCGTCTGGTAACGAACTGCCATAAATTGTATCTAAGCGACTGCGGTTAAATGTAAAGCTTCCGTCTGAGCGCAAATCAGCTAGGACATCTGTATAATTATTAACATTAATGTTATCAAACCCTGCTTTTAAACAAGTAATATAATTAGTTTCAGTAATCGAGACATTTGCGATCGCGCTCACAATTGGGGTAGATTCTGTCAGAGCGTGGATAAATAGACCGCGATTGCTAACTCTAACCGTGCCTGTGGTAGTCGGGTCGAAGGTAATGGTATCGGTATTCGTTGTACCGCCAGGGGCTGTATCGCGGGCTAAAGCTGCCAAAATCGCAGGCGGTGTCGCAGAAAGATTAAGTGTTAGAGAAAAGCTTGCAAAAGAAGCGTTACCCGCAGCATCTGTAGCTTTTACAGTTAAGGTGTGAGGTCCGTCATTAAGTCCGGTGAAATCGAGTACTCGATCGAAAGCTCCTAGTGGGCTAACTGAGACTGGGCCAGCTGCCAAGTTATCAAACTGAACTGTTAGCGATGCGATTGCCGAACCAGTGCCATTAACAATGCCAACGAGTCTCGCTTGCGGCGACCCTGGTATTAAATCGAGTGGCAGGATTGTTGCGGAGAGGGTCGGTGGTAAAATATCGGGAAGTAGTGACAGTGTAGATAAAGAATTATTGACAGTTCCTAGAAGTGGGTCAAATGCTGTAGCCCCTACTAACTGTGTATTATTTTTCTCACCTGTCAAAAGGTCTTTATTTGTACTGTCAACCTTTGTGGTTTTCGATTGAATGGGTACTAAAAGATTTTGCCCTGGATTGTTATTAGACGAACTTTCATCAGAGCTAACAAGATTTACCGGGTTTGTTAATGAAACTGAAGAGGATTTGGCAGTTTTGCTCGTGGGAACGCTAATATCTGATTTATTCTGGGGTTCTGTCAGTTTAGCAAAGGGGTCAGAGCTATTAGTAAACCTAAAAGATTTGCGTAGTTCTATTAAGTCAGAATTATCATCCAGCGAGGCGCTTTCTAGTAGCGATGGTGGTAATAATCCACCGTTATTGTCGGATGTATTTTTACTACCAAAATTATCTTGACTGACCATTGCTTTCACCCTGACGCTAGTAATTTTGATGGTTCGTTCAGTTTCTAGATCGCAAACTGCCAATTCTCACCACAATTGTTATTTGTGTAGATATTTTTCAAGAATTGATCGCAGTAAATAAATCAAATATTAGTCACTATAATTGCGAAATCTAATTATCTTTTCAGTAAAAATAGTTGAACTACTGCTATCTCAAATAGAGATAACAGCTAATACCAATTCACCCAAATCATAAAACAGATGCTCTGTTCTGAAAACCTGCTGTATCTGACATTTTCCAAGGGAAGCCACTGACGGGTACACAGGGGTTTCCCCCATGAGAAACTGCCGTGCATGGTCTCCCGACTTGAGCGGACTGGCATCAAGTGGCGGGAGACGCTACGCTACACGAGCGCCATTTTGCAAGACGCTCATGTAGCGTATTCCCCCGAAGGACGCTCATACGCGAATTGGTATGAGCTTTTATCAACAATCAAATGCAAGCGCCCCTTCGGCAGGCATATAGTCGCCCCTTGAAGTTCTACCGTTGTAGGTGGAACGCCTTCCTGTAAGGTAGGAAATGCCATGAAAACTGCTGCCCACCAGGGGTCATGACGAAATACGTGTAAATTGGCACACGTTGTAAATAAAAATTACAGAAAGCACTTTCTCGATTTACTAACTTGCCCAAAAATGATAAAGAAGCTTTTTACATTCATGACCGTAGAATCGACTTTTCACCCTTGCCACTCCATCAAACTTGCCCATTTATGATTGTTTTAGGGAATGTTTGGCTCTGAAGACATACTGAAGTTGGATGTTGAAACATCGAATAATCAAGAGTTTTGAGATGTCTACGTTACAAAAGTTTACAACGTGGGTCATTTTGCACGTATTTCGTCATACCCCCCACCACAGGAATGGCTCCCTGGAGCAATACAATTCTCTAAAATTAGGCAATAGATTTAAACCTTAAAACCTAGATCCAATCCAAATTTCTTCAAGATTCTGAGCTTTTTTGAATTGAATTGGCTTCCCAATTCTGGCTTTTGAATTCTGACAATTTGAGATTTCACTATGCAGCAGCACCCACAGCCAACACAGGAAGTGTAGACGCATCAGATTTCATAGTCAGAAATTTGCTACTAATAATCTCTTGATAAATTTCTAAGTCTAGCTGCCAATTATCAATAACTTGTTGCAGATGATTGAGACGTTCACCTGTGTTTTCTCCTGTCAATTCGTAACTGAAGCTGCCATTGAACATGACGATTGGAGTTGTAGTTTCGTCCTCTTGACGTATTGCAGCTTCATTAATGGTGAGATAAAAAGGACTGCGTTCTAGCGTATAAGCTAAATTCAGTGATGCACGTACTTTTGCTTTACCAACTTCTTGCCATTCCCCTGAGCATAATAGTGTTTCGCTAATATATTTACTTGCATCTTGCTGCTGCGAAAAGTTGATGTAGCTTCTTGGGTTGATGCCCACTGCTTCATATTCTACATTTGGCAAAGTTTGTGCGTATTTGCGAGCAATCTCTGGAATGCTAATTTCTTTTACTGCTTTTGCTTCAATCGCTTCTACAAAAATGACTCGCGTCGGTTCAGCGATTATAGCAACACCGTTAGTGAAAGCAACTTGGGATACGCTTTGGCTATATATTGGTTGACGCGCCAATTCCCAATTATCCGGGACAATACCACTGTATTTGAGAAAATCTGGATTCAGAATAGTAGGTTTATGATTTTTAGCGGCAATGATAATCCCGAATTCCTGCGTAATTAAGCTTTGGCTCATGAAATTTTCCTGATAACGGTGTATTTGGAGTTACTTGTATGCTTTGGCTTGGACTTAGTTGTTTGAGCGAACAAGCCAAAAATACCTTGCTTTTGAGGTAGCTACCGCGCTTGCATTTGATTACTGGTAAGGGCCTTAGACGCGCTTGAGCAGTGCCACTTGTAACTTTATACACTTTAATGCTGGTTTTGTACCTGCGAATTTATACGTAAAGTACTTGAGTTTTTTAGTTAAGTAATAACCGCAAATTCATATTTAATTTTCATAAATTATTTGAGTAACTTTTGTATTTAATTAATGAGGTTATCTGCCAATTTGAAGAATTATAAATATTATTAAATAATCTGTTCGAGATTTGAGTCAGTGTTAAGACAAAAAAATATTTATCAAGAATTAACTTTTCAAATATTGTTTGTAATAACCCAAACGTTGCGCTCGCTATAAAAATCTCCCCGCTGTTGTAGCGTAAAACCACCTAGCAACAATCCCAACCAGACTTCCACCATCGGCATCTTTAAAATCCGTTGCAGTTTCGCTAAACAAATCTCATCTTCAATTTGTGTCAGACATTGCGCGATCGCAGCAGTCCATTTTTGCACATCTTCATCGCTTGCTAAGTTGCGAACATCTTCTAAAGTCGTTACTTCATCTAGCAATGCTAGGACGTTCGCTTTTTCAACAGGTGCTGCTACTGAATCATTATTTTGGACAGTATTAGAAAACTGATGCGCCCCATGCGGTCTAAAAGTTTGCACAGGAGGTTCTTCGATTAAGTCATCCAAATCTAGCTGCATGGTTGTTCTTACCAAACCTGCAAAGATAACCGTACTGATAACTGGCCCCTCAGTATCGTTGTCAGCTTGTACATCTTGTAACAAAATTTCTGCACGAGAAAGCAGGATACCTGCAATTTGGTAAAACGCTGCGGCAGCGGTTGATAATTGTGCTTCTATTGGTAAATCCTCTAACTCGGTATCCAAACATTGCCACACCGAGGCAAGTGAAGAGGTTGGTGGAGCTTCCGACATTTCATCCAAGATATCCCAAATTGTTAACTGGCGATACACGGTCATGATTGTGGATGCAATGGACAGGGACGCACTAGGCAGTGAGTAGGACTAATCTCGAACATATCTTTATACTGATATAGTGTGACACTATATTGTTTAGCAAATGCCTGCAATACTTGATCGGTGTAAGCACGAATCTTACCAGCCGTTAGCCCAAAGCAGTGAATGGGTTCCAGGCGACAAATTGGTTGTTGTCCAAGCCACAGTTCTGCTCCCAAGGCGTGTAATGGCTTATCTCCCGGTTCTTTATATAAATACAGCACTGCAAAATATGTTGCTGGTGGTTCAACAGCGATCGCTTCAATTTCTAGCGAATCATCTTTAGTTCGACGGCGGTAAAACGAACGACGATTATGGCAGACATTTGGATTCCAACATCCATCTCCAGAAGCTCCGTGCAGCACTTTCGCTTTCGCAGTTGGTAACTTAGCACACAACTGACACTTTGGGTCTAGTGGTTTGGGCATTTGTATAATACCTTTAACAACATTCCGTAGGTTTAAGTCCCTAGCTTCCTGAGAGGAAGCTAGTATGTGTTTGTGGGATCGCGCATCCCCCAGAGCAAAACTGTATTTGCGACTTCAACTGAGTTGTTTCTACCTGCACAATTAAACAGAGGTTAAATGGCAGCAAATCCAACGGCAGGAGGATAGAGGCGGCAAGCGAGAATTAATTGTTTAACTCCGAATAGAGAATAAACATATTTTCATAGGTTTAATAACAAAACAATTACTTGTGACTTGCGAAGAGCAACTTGCGACTTGTGACTTGTGACTTCTTTAATTAGTCAGTATGCCAACCAAAATTTTTATTAATAGAGTTAGCTCTTCAGGAACTCGATATAATTTAAAATCTTCAGTTATCCGTTTTTCTTGACGAGAATATGTTGCAAATCGCCAATCTTCACCAGTTGTTACTGCCCCATAAAGAATAGGGTTATCTGAATTTATCCATTGATCAAGTGCAATCAACTCCACGGCTAATTGTATAAATCCTCTGCTCAAATCTGCTTGTTTGGCTTCAATCACTAACAAGCTTTGACCTTTATCAATGTAGTAATCTAAACTTCCTTTTAATTGGTCGCTAACATTAATCGGATACTCAATATTCAATTGAGTTTGAGCAATTTCGCAGACCTCTAATAGTATAGGTGCAATAATTGCTTGCTTGCGTGCATCTTCACTTAGCAACTTGACTCGTCGAAGATTGCGCTCAATCACTCGCTGTAATTCTTCAACTCTGTTAGGTATAATCTCTACTTTTGGTAATTGCAATTGTTCGCGTTCATAAGTGCGTCCTAGTTCCACTAGAATATCTTCTGGAGAGAAGGGAAGTTCAAAATATTTACTAAAGGTATAGCTTTGTCCCGGTTGAATTATTCGAGGGCGACTCATAATTTTCAACTGTAAAAACAATAGTTAAGTTAGCTTTTTTAACAAACTTAGGCGGGTTGATGTCTCCGGCTTCTAACAAGCCGCAAGTAGGTGTTTGCAGTGTCGCACATCCTCCTTACAAAACTGTACTTTCGACTTGCGACTTGCGACTTCTAAAATCTACTCCACTTCCTCTTCTCCAATGGCACGGTAATAAGCAGCGATCGCAGCTTGTTGTTCGCTCCTGAGTGTATAGCGTCGAAATGCTCTATCAGATTGATGTCCTGTCAGCTTCCGTGCATGAGTTGGGTCAACACCCAACAGTAATAAGTCTGTAGCATAGGTGTGACGAAATGAATGGGGGTGTAAATCTTCAATGCCTGCAATTTCTCCAATTTTCTCCACAGCAAAGTAAATGCCGTGGTAACTCAAGCGTTCGCCCTTATATGAGGCATGGTGTGAAATCATCAATGGGCTAAGGTTGGTCAACTTTTCCCCAGATTCAGTACGCGATCGCAAATACCCTTCTAACACGTCGCGGCTCTCTTTCTTCAATGGCACTAAGCGTGGTTCATTCGTTTTTGTGTCTGGCAAAAACAACAGCTTGCCATCAAATGACCCGACATTTAACTCCACTATTTCCCCTGCCCTCAATCCATGACTGAGAATATGTACCAGTGCTGTATCTCTAAGTTTTGTCTCTCCTAGCAACTCCAATGCTACCCACACCCTCTCCATCTGTTCTGGGGTTAAACTTTGGGCTGGTGGCAAGGGAATTTTTTCCAGTTTCACCCCGATTGTCGGATTGCTTGCTAGCAACTCCGGGTAAGTCAGAGTCAACCACTTGAAAAAACTTTTAATCGCAGCAAGACCAGCATTGATACTGCTTTTAGACAAGGGTTTACCTGCATCTGTCTGAACTTCTGACATTAAATATTCTTTGTATTGCCCAAAATGCCGCGGGCGCAGTTCGTGATAATGTAATTCACTCCAGCCCAAAAACCGTTTGAGTTCGCGTTCATAAAGCTTGCGACTGTTGAGTGAAAGGTTATTACTGCGTAAGAACTCCAATACTTTTACCCACCTTATATCAGTTGGTACAGCTATTTTTATCGGTCTATTTGTTCTTGCTCGTTCTTCTCCTCTATCAGTTTTATCTTCAAGAGGAATGAGTTTGATTGGAGGTAAAGAATTTACATTGTGATTCATTGTTATCAATTAAGTATCTTTCATCAAATTATTTTTGATAATCATATTATCTCAAATTGGATTTACGGATATTTTTGTTGGCTCATTAACACTTGTCGTTGAAGCAATCGATTAGTAAGATTAAACTGAAGCAACCTTGCAGTTGCTTGTCCAATCTGAGTCTTACCCTCAATTCTTGCATCTTCAAAATAGAAATGTTCATCCCAAACTTGGCGACGCGGGTTAAACAAAGGGACAATTTCTCCAGTAGCTGCATCGATAGTAGCGAAATCAGAACCTTTATGACGATTGCATGATAAGCATGAAAGTGCTAAATTTTCTGCCACAGTTTCACCACCATGTTTTACAGCTATAATATGATCGACTTCATGGGTATATATTGAATAATCCTGTTGCATTAAACAATATTCACAGCGTCCATTAGCTCTACTAACGACAAGCTTCCTTAGTTCTGTTGGAATTGAAGTAGATGCCATTTTATCTGTTACTTTTCCATAGCGCGGGCCTTGAGCAGAATCATTAGATGTTCTAATTGTTCGTAAACATCTAATTCTGCTGTTTCTATTGAAGTGAGTAAACCAGAACGGTTTCTTTCTAATAATGCTTGCAACCTTCTTTGTGCAAGTTCGGAGACTTTAAAAGCAATAATTTCTTCTGGTGTTGGGCGCTTAAGTAAAAAATCTAGTACTTCAATATAAACTTCTGGAATATTTATAGTCTCTGCACTAACTTGAGGTTGTTGTGCTGTTTGCCCTGGCTCAATATCTAGCAATCGCCAAAGCAATTCAGGTAATCGGTTTTGCAGAGGTTCTAAACGTTGAGCTAGTTCATCCGGTATTTGAATCGTTAATTTTGCCATAAATAAGAAGAGGAAAGAAGTCGCAGGTCGCAGGTCGCAAGTCGCAAGTATAAAATAGCGATCGGTAACTGGCTTTTGAGTTAAATAACTCAGGTTTCAGTTGCGCTCTGTGGCATCGAACTTGGAAAATTTATTCTCATTTAATCTATTCTTAATTTTGCGCGTAGAAGCAATAAGTATCCTCACTATTTCCTTAGTTTCAAAAAGCAACGAATCAAATTTATCTTTCTCAACAACTTCAGATTCAATCAAAATCTCTAGCCAATACTCAGTTTCGCGCGCTTCTTTCAAAGCAATTTCCATTTTATGCAAAAAATCTTTATCAGACTGAGCCGAACGAGATTCATGCACGTTAGCACCAATACTCGTACCAGAACGCAACAGTTGCTTTGATAACGTACGACAAACACCCGGTTTTTCATCAAGAAAGCTACAAGCCTTGATAATTCTGACCGCAAACGCTTTAGTCCTGTCAGTAATACTAATATCTTTATGCATACTTACATCCACTGTACTTAAAGAAGTCGCAAGTCGTAAGTCGCAAGTCGCAAGTAAGAATAAAGAAACATAAACAACATTCTGTGGCTTTAAGGAAGCGGCTCTCAAAGCCGCAAGTTTTGTAGTGGGGTCGCGCATCCCCATTACAAAACTGTACCTCCGACTTCCTACTTCCGACCTCAACCATCACTGTAATCATAAGTTGAGCAACACGCGTATGAAAGCATAAAGTGAGCAAGTTGCTCATCTTATGCTTTCTTTCAGTGACACCAACATTTTTATCCACAATTATGCTTACTCCACTTCTTACTTGCGACTTGCGACCTCCGACTTGCGACTTCAACCATCATACCCGACACTGAATACAAAATAAGGATATATTATCTTTTATCCGATATAAACTACGATTAAAACATACTTAAAATACTTCTACTTTATTTTGTATAAATTTATACTTTTAATTCAGTAATTGAAGGCAGCGATCGCAAGTGTTGAAACCATAAACTGACCGCCACGCCAGATGTTGAAGTGCCATTCACAGCTAACCCAAGCACAATTACCTGCGACTTGCGACTTGCGAATTGGTATAACCCACCCCAAACACAGCGCGATCGCACTGCGGACAAATAATTACCTGCGACCTGCGAAGAGCGATTTCTGATATGAAGCGGTACAGACGATGGTATAGAAAGCGTATATATTTAGCTCATTTAGTACATCTGGCAAAAGAGAATACGTATAGAATATGGTATAGAAAGACGTGTAGAAAGTACGATTAAACAGCGATATAAGCTATATCTCGCGCTCAGATGGCGATCGCCAGCTGATAGTAACGATGCTCCCAAAAGCCTAAAAGTAAGAAAATTAGCCGAAAATTTCTTACTAATAGTTGTCACAGCCGAGCCGTATTAACAGTTTTCAGCGCCAATGCTGTGCATCTCTATTGCAAAGCTTGGCTACTGGGTCTGTGAAAAATTTCGATGAAATTTGGTGGTGGGTCAAAGCCCCACCAGAATATGAGCGATTTGTAACCCAATACCCAATCCCCAGTCCCTTTTACCTGAAGGGGTGACCAAGAGGCGGAAACGACGAAAATAAAAGAGTGTGACGATTTTGAGGTAGAAAAAGATAGGTCAGTTATTCTCAACAAGACCTATCAAATGATAATGTTACCTAAATTCTACCAAAACTGCTTTCAAAATCTACTAACACCCGCACAGTACAAGATGCTAGAAATCTTGATAATGCTGTTACAATTCCATAAAACAGTGACAATTGAGAAACTTGCATCTGTGTTTCCACAACCAATACTGTTTGAAAGCCGCAGACGAAGTATTCAAAGATTTTTATTGCTGCCGCAGTTATCCATAGAATATCTGTGGTTTCCGTTAATAAAAAGATGGGTAAAAAATAGCCGCAAAGCGAGTAAGAAACAACTGGTGTTCGCCATTGATAGAACACAGTGGCGCTCAGAGAATGTGTTTGTAATCAGTTTGATAGAACAGAAAAGAGCGATTCCAGTTTATTGGCTGTTGCTACCGAAAAGGGGATGCAGTAATTTTAGGGAGCAGAAAAAGTTAATTAGACCGTTGTTGCGGTTGTTTAAGCAATATCGAATATTGGTGCTAGGAGATAGGGAGTTTCATAGCATCAAGCTGGCCAATTGGTTACACAGCAAGGAAATCAGCTTTGTGCTACGTCAAAAGCAAGGCACTTACATTCGCCAAGAAAATCAGTCATACCAACGGTTACAATCTTTGGGATTAACTCCTGGTATTTCGTTTTTTCTTTCGGATGTTCAAGCGACAAAACAATCAGGTTTTGCTAAATTTAATCTGGCTGGATATTACAAACGTAAATATCGTGGAAAAGTCGAGCCTGCTGGCTGGTTTTTATTGACTAACCTTGATAGTCTTGCCGATGCGATTAAAGCATTTAAGTTACGCAGTGGCATTGAAGCTATGTTTAAAGATTGCAAGACAGGTGGCTATAATCTGGAATCTACTCGTGCTGATGGTAGACGCTTAATCTCGCTGATTTCAAGGGGCGACAAGCGAGTTAAAGAGCTTGCTGTATAAGCTTCATAGCCCTTAAACCTCGCTGATAATATGCTTGCTTATTGCGACTGAAACCGACCAGTTCCTCGACCCATGCTTGACACTCATGCCAAGCGACTATCCAATTTTGACCATATAAACCTATCCAGAAATTACTATGACGTTTCTCATTTCTATTTTTTTCTTGACTACGACAAATATAGGAATCAAGTTTTTGAAATTTAGTCCTTTGTCCATGTAACCAAGCACTGGTCATAG
>NZ_JAECZA010000252.1 GCF_016056275.1 Dendronalium phyllosphericum CENA369
GAAATTAGCCCCGAAAAAGGTTAAAGCCTCGCCCCTTGTGGCGCGAAAAATCCTTGTATTGCACAAGATAGGTTGAAACCCCGCCCCGAAGGGGGCGGCTTAGTTTCCCTACTCCCCAATCCCTACTCCCTACTCCCTTTTATAGGTTGACCAAGCACCTGCTCATACCAGTTCAGCAATTTGTTGGCCGGAAAATATTATTCCTCTGTTTCAACTACCATCAGCCCCTGAACTCAATCCCATCGAAAGACTTTGGCAATTTCTCAAAAAACCTCTAAAAAATCAAATTTTCTCTTCTTTACAGGCTTTACGCGATCGCATCCAAGAAATCTTTGACCAACTTACATTTGAGCAGGTAATTTCTATCTCTTCTTATCACTTTATCCTCGAAGCTCTATTCTATGCAGCTTCATATTAAATTGGTATAAGCCCTCTTTTGTTACTACGGGGAGAGTATAATCAGGAAGAAAGCAGACAAAGCAAGTAAAAGGAATGGTTACGCCGCGCAGACAGCCAGTAAGCACAGTGGCATTCATAGATAACTATTGCCAACACTATTATTCGTTGTTTGAGGACGTGAGGCATTTTGAAGCCTTCAAATTCTTACATTTAGGCATACTTTCAGAAATTCCGCGAAAAACCCTACCCCTAATAGCTAAAACAGTAGGGTTAAAAGATAGCCAAACACTACATCATTTTTTGAGAGATGCACTGTGGGATGTCAAAAAATTAAGAGAAATTAGGCTGTGGTTGATAAAAACGTTTATTGGTGAAAGAGAAATAATTTTATGTATTGACGAAACCGGAGATAAGAAAAAGGGAAAATCAACTGATTATGTGACTAGTCAATATATTGGAAACTTAGGCAAGACAGAGAATGGAATAGTATCGCATTCAGGCTACTTATTTTCAGTTTCATGCCCAAACTCAATCAACATCTAGTTCAGAATTACCTTCATCAATAGACTTTAATTATTCTCAACATAGTCAACATCCTAATTGGGAGCATGGTAAAACATGGAAGAGTGCCTTAAATAATCTGAGATTAATTATCCAACCATATATTTTTTACTGTTTGATTCAACCTTGGCTCAAAGTATTCCACATTCCTGGCATGAAACGCTGCTTTCTGAAATTAATCGACTTTATGAATGATTTTCGCGCTTCTCCTCTCAGTTTCCTTCTTGCTAGTTGAATCTCTTATTGTTTTTTCTTTTCCTAAAGTAACAAAAGAGGCATAAGTCCTAATAAAATGAGAGTTGCTATTTATTAGTCAGCAATCACTTGCATAAACCTCCTTTTGTCACGAAAATAGGCTAAAAAGCTAACGCTGAGAACAATCGAACTACTGGAACCTTGACGAAAGTAAGGTTAGAATCGCAAGAACGGTGTAAATCTGAAGTGGAATTATGAAAACTGCTGAAAAATTAGCTGCGGGTTGGCTACTAACACTCGGATTCATGTTTTTAACACTATCAGTATCAGCGATACTTGAGAAAAATAGTATGCTGAAGCCAATCCCAAAAGGTGATGCAGAGGAAGTGCAAGACTTTGTGAATAAAGATGCTCTTTATTTCCTTGATACTACTGCTAGACAAGGTATAATTTTTGGCGTTCCAACTATGGTGCTAGGTGGATGGTTAAGCGTAGCATTATACCGTCAAGGCAGACGTGAGGAAAAGGCAATTCAGGAACAAGTAAGCGATCGCCTACAATCGCTTTTCTATCACATGTTACAACAAAATCAAGGGCGGGTAACTGTTTTAGGATTTGCAATGCATTCACAACTACCAGCAGTAGTAGCCAGACAATATCTAGATGAAAAAGCTAAAGAATTTAATGCGAATTTTCAAGTCAACGAGGAAGGGGCTGTATCTTATCATTTTGATATCTAAATAGTAATTCGATTGATTTATCAAAACTAGGCAGTATCAAAATATTTAAGATTAACTGAATATAGCGATTCTTGAATAAATGACTATTTCTGCCAAAACTTTGAAATTACTCTTTGTTTCCACTCCTGTTGGCCCCCTCGGTAGTGGGCTTGGGGGCGGCGTAGAATTGACTCTGTATAACGTTGCTCAAGAAATGATTCGGCGAGGACATCACTTACAAATCGTCGCCCCCACAAATTCTACTTGGAACGATTTACCATTGGTACAAATTCCTGGCAATTTACAAATTATTGCCCAAAGCCAAGAACGTAAAGATCCTATTACTATGCCAGAAAATTCTCTGCTGGCGAATATGTGGGATTATGCTCGTCAAGTTCAAGCTAACTATGACTTAATTGTGAACTTTGCTTACGATTGGTTGCCATTCTACCTCACACCTTTTTTCCATCGACCAATCGCTCATTTAGTCAGCATGGGTTCGCTAAGTAATGCTCTAGACGAAATTATCAAAAAATTAGCACAGCAATTTCCTAATACGATTGGCTTTCATACTCAAACTCAAGCTGCTACTTTTGCTCTTGAGCAGCAGTCTGCTATTCTTAGTAACGGCATTGATTTATCACTATATGATTTTTGCAGCGAACCAAAACAACAACTAGCCTGGGTAGGTAGAATTGCCCCAGAAAAAGGTTTAGAGGATGCAGTCGCAGCGTCACAAGCGACAAATATTCTTCTAAAAATTATGGGTAAAATTCAAGATGATTTATACTGGCAAAAAATTTGTCAAAATTACCCAAATGCGCCTTTAGAATACTTAGGATTTTTATCAACAAATCAAATGCAGCAGGTACTACGCCAGTGTAGAGCATTACTAATGACACCTCGTTGGGTAGAAGCATTTGGAAATGTGATAATCGAGAGCCTAGGCTGTGGAGTACCAGTGATTTCTTATCGTCGGGGTGGCCCGGCGGAAATTATCCAAGATGGCAAAACTGGTTTTTTAGTAGAACCCGATCGCGTTCCTGATTTAATAAATGCGATCGCTCGTCTGGATGAAATAGACCGTCAAGCCTGTCGCCAGCAAGCAGAAACAGAATATTCTCTCCAAGCACTAGGCGATCGCTTTGAAAATTGGTTCTACAAAATTTTACATTCCTGACAGTTAGCGAGATGATATTTCAATTGTGGTATGGCTTTGGAAGTTGCTCTCAAAGCTATAGCCGTAACCACACCCTTTAAGACAGTATTGATTGCTCAAAGCCTCAAAGCAACTGGGTTTTTACTCAGCACTCAGGACTCAGCACTTTGTTATATATTTAAAGTTTCTTGAAATTCTCAATTGTCAGATATAATTCTTCGTCGGCTATCTGACTGTTGTAATCGATATTAATTTGGGTTGGATAGCCGAGTTTTTGATTATACTGCACGTTCAGGCTGGATGCTTTACGGTCAATAGCATCCTGAATGACATCAAAAAGCTTAGGAATTGTATTGTAATTTTGAAAAAACTCTGGATTAGCTGGTTTACCAGTAGCTACAGAAGTAATGGAAATTGTTTTACCGTTACGTACTAAAATAACTACTGGCCCTCTAGCTTCTGGCGTACAAAAGCAACTCTTGCTCAGTGTATATTTGTAGCTGGAAATATTTTGCCGATTCCACAAATTGCGATTCAATCTTAATCGCCTTGAATTCAAATTATTGCTTTTCTGTGCTTGTACTATTTGCACAGAATTTTGAGACATTACTGGTGGAATATTCAAGCCTAAAAATATTAATATTCCAGTACTAAGAACGAGCGGTAAACGCATATAATTATTGTTCTTCTGACTCAACATACTAGATACAGTAGATTGCAGGTAAATTGGGTACAAATTGTCATAATCAAGCCATATATTAGGAGACTTTATACGCTATTTTCTGTTCCCTAATTCTTTATTTACTGCTGTATACTTTTATTTACTCGTTTAACTAAAAGTTATCAAACAGAATTCAGGAGTCAGGAGCCAGAATTCAGTATGAATTCTGTGCGACTGGCGGATGAATAAACAGGTTTTAAACCTCCTACAAATTTATAATTTGGAGGTCTTCAATCAGTCGCAAGTCTGAATTCACGACTGATTGATTCTAACTTCTGAATTCTTCAATTTTTTAGTAAAAGGTATTGGAAATTGAGGATTGGGTTTGAACGACTCATGGTTTTATGAGCTAGCTTTATTTCTAAGTTAAAAGACGAAACTTTCTCATAACTTAGATATGAAAAACTTACCGCCGACTGCGAAAACCTTGTCTTCCATTAACTGGATCGAAAAGGACATCGTATTTATCAAAAAATGCGATACCTGGATTTACAAATATTGGAAATTCTGCCTGTGGCGAGATACTCAAAGTCGAGCGATTAAATCCGTCACGAGTTCCTGGTGTCAGACTGTAATCAAAAATGCCATTAATTGCTATCTTCACAGCATTTGCTGGGCGTAATGCTCCTGGCTTAAGTTTACCTGCTGTGGCAGCTGACTTAAATTCAGTCAAACCATTAATAGTTGCAGTATCCGTTATCATGATGCCATTACAAGAATTTTTTGCGGAACTTCCAGCAACAGTTAAACAAACTTTGCTAAGTCGAGAATCCCATCTTTTACCGGGTACACCATCAATTTCGCTTTGTGGACTCCAAGGAACCATTTTGAAATCTTTTTGATTATCGGTAGTCAAACCAAGAATTAAACTGCCATTGTTGTTAGTACCACCATTACCGATCGCAATAAATCCGTTACTCAAATTTCCTGGTAATTTTCTCAACGGATTATAGGGAAGTGACTTTTCAAAATAGTTGACACCAATAATCCCCGAAAATGGTACGCCACTCTTTGCCGAACAATTAGGTTTTTGTGCAGTACATTGGCGACTAGTAACCACCTGTACGGGAACGGGTTCTGCGGCAGGAATCAAACCAAATCGGACATTAGTATAAACTAATTCTCCTTCTAGAATAGTACCATCACTTAATACTTCCTTGATATTTTGACCAGTTCTGCGGATAGGAGCATTACCCAAAAACTCTTTGGGTACTCGCAGTCCTGCCGAGCCTGTATCTAACAAAATACGCTTTGGCTGACCATTGGCGATCGCCACTTGCAGAAAATAGCCGCGAACGCGTTGACCGAGGGAAGGCTTTGTATATAAAGGTAAGGATATGGTGTTAAAAGTTGGCTGGCGGGGTGTATTTTCAGAGATGTCGCGCAGCGCCGGATTTGGGAAAAGAGCTGCAAATGCAGCCTGTCGTTGTTCTGCTGGTTCTGGTGCGATATCCCAAAGGCTCTCGTAGTAGAAAAAGCCGATACCTAAACCGCGTTGGTGTGCTGCTTGTACTTGAGATTGGATTTGTGCTATGGAAACTGGGCGATTTCGTAACCCCGCCATAATACCAATACCAGTTGGGATGATTTGTTGTGTTTCTAATATTTCTGGGCGAGTAATTTGACCGATAAAACTTTCTAGATCGTTACGGTACACCTGCATGACCAACTCATCGACAATACCCAACCGTACCCAATTCAGCCAGTCTTGCAATTGCAGCTTGTAAGCAAAATCATAGTAATTGGGAGAAACAGAGAAAATAGCATTCGGTTTTTGAGCTTTTACAGTTTGGTAGAGGTCTACCATGAATGCAGTGATTTTATCTGCCCGCCATTTTATCCAGGCTTGGGCTTGGGGATTGGGTGGGGGAGGATTGCCAGTTTCTTGAGTATATAAACTAATCGTGTACTTATCGTAACCAAAATCCACAGGTAAACTCATGTTATCGTCAAATTGCACGCCATCGGCATCGTATTTAGCGATAACTTCTGTGACGAGTTCCCCGAAAAACTTTTGCACTTCCGGGTGAAAGGGATTCAACCACGCTACTTCACCCGCAGCACTAATTGAAGTTTGAGTGCCATCCGGTTTTTGTGTCAGCCAATCAGGATGCTGAGACGCGATTTCCGAAGTTAAGGGAACCATGAAACCAAATTCAAACCAAGGTATTGCTAGTAGCCCTTGTCTGCGCGCTTGGCTGATAATATCTGCAATCACATCTTGGCCATCAGTTCCCTTGAAGAAAAAGGGAATATCCATTTTTTGCATGATGGCGCTGGGATAATGTGTATAGCCATCGTTCCAGACTACGGGATAGACAGTATTAAAGTTTAACTGTCGTAGTTGGCTCATGGCTGTTTGCACTTGCGATCGATTCCTGAAAACGCCAAAATCGTTACCACTCAGCCATACCCCACGAATTTCTTGGCGTGGTTGAGGGGGTAGTTGGGCAATAGCAGGAGCGAAGCTGTTGAGTAGTAATACTGCAAAGAATGATATCAAAAATAATAATGGCAACAGACGCTTCCTTAAAAGCCACCAACCTTGACGAATGAGCGATCGCCCAGGGTTGGATAGTAAGTTAGTTAAAGTTCCGTCAACTCCTCTGCTGTTTTTCCAAAACTGACTTGCCATTACTTCTGCTTATTAAATAAGGTTAATTGCTTATATTTCATTCCATACGAATACTAAATTTCTGTACTAGGAAAATTAATACAGTAATTTAGCACAACATAGTTGACGCAGTTATTCGGTTAGTAGTGCCAAGGAAAAATAGATCGCGATCGCTGCTTACGAACCAAGAGAATCAGTCAAGCTATTTCGACTCAATTCTTAGATAGAGCCTAACACTGTAGAGAAAATTGGCTGAGAATGAAACTTTTTGATATCATTCCAAAAATGAATCAAGCCCCCAGCAAACAAAGTAGTGACAATGAAAAACAGCAGGACGTGCATCGCTTTGATTCGCTCAATCTGTAAAATTAGATACTCCAAATATAACTTGGGGTAACGATAGCTCTGACTGCTCTACCTTTGTTTAAACTACCAAAATGAGCTAAAAATTCCAGTAGATAGGAAAATTAATTGAAGACAAATCAAGCAATTTGACATCAAAGAGGAGTGTAATGGGACTTAGCGACGGACTCTTGAACCCGGACAAAAAGACTATGGTCGTAGACGACTGCTGTAACATGATAGAAGCACAGCTTGCTTCTAAGTCAGGCATCAGCGGCATTGCTTTAAAAACAGCTTTCAGCGCCCTTAAAGGGGTCAAGCCAGGATACATTTCCTACGTTGTCGAGCAGCTTCTACCGCAGTGCTGCACAGCGCTCGATCCGATCTGGAGTGAGGGCGTGCAGAATGGCAACCCAGTTGCTTATCTTGATGCAAATCGCTCGCGCACGGCAGAAGCACTGCTAGGCGTTACCGATGAGAGAGTCAAGAGCGCGAAACGCCCAATTGTCCGAGGAACATATGACAAACTCCGCGGTTCAGCGAAAAAACACGTAGAGGAAGCAGTGCCAGACTTTGCCAAGATAATTGATAAATATGCTAGGGTTTGAAGCTAGCAAAAGGGAAGGAGAAGATCGGTTCTTTTCTTATAGCAAAGTGCTGAGTGCTGAGTGCTGAGTTGAAATCCAGTTGTTTCAAAGCTTTAAGCAATCAACACTGTCCTAAAAGGTGTGACTACGGCTATACTTGAGGAATTTTAACTCCTAACTCCCTTGTACAGACGCGATCGCCTGCGTCTGTACTCCTAACTTCTAAATAAAATGCTGTTGTAATCATTTTTGTTGACAGCCACAGGATGAATGAGGAAATACAGGTGGTGCACGAAAACATATGCAAATTAAATGCGCGACAGCTTAAAACCAAAACTCATCAGGATCGCCAACGCAGAGATAGAGGTGTGAGTTAGGGACTCTATACTTACCCTTGAATTCTTTTGTGTCCGCTGTTTTCTCTATTCCGTGAGTCAATTAACCCTTGGTCTTCAGTCGTTTGAGTTAATTGGAACGCAACAAGTTTGTGTGGCACTAATATCTTTATAATTAATGAGTGAATTAAATAGCTTTGAGATACCTATTTCCAACTTAAGTTGGTTGCTCATAGCCTAAGAAATTAAACCA
The DNA here is from genome assembly GCF_016056275.1 of Dendronalium phyllosphericum CENA369. Lineage (GTDB taxonomy): Bacteria > Cyanobacteriota > Cyanobacteriia > Cyanobacteriales > Nostocaceae > Dendronalium > Dendronalium phyllosphericum. The sequence continues at coordinate 7,886 of NZ_JAECZA010000252.1, forward strand.
ACGCTATGGAGCTAGTTAACTTAAAAGCTTGAAGTACAAATTTATACAAAAAATCTGAATAAGATTTCAGTGAAAGGAATCAATGTATGGGAGCGAGGGACGGAAGTAAAATTCCCGATATTCTAACAAAGTATGAAGGCGAAATATTAGCAGAATGGACTGAGGAATTGATGTCCATCAGCACTCGCAAAGGCCTAATTAAAGAGACACAAATGCGGGAGGAATGTCAAGAATTTCTCTATTTATTGAGCAATGCGGTTCAGGGAGGTAATTTAAGTAATATTCAATCAGCCGAGTGGCAGGAAGTCAGAGAAATGCTGAATAGTATTTCTCGCACGCGATCGCAGCAAGGCTTTACACCATCGGAAACTGCTATTTTTGTGTTTTCGCTCAAACAACCACTCTTCAATTATTTGCGTCAAGAACTCAGCCAAAACCCTACAGACTTAATAGAAGATATCTGGCTAGCAACAACACTATTAGATAAGTTAGGGCTTTTGACGATTGAAGCTTATCAAAAGAGTCGTGAAGAAGTAATTATACGCCAGCAAGAAGAGTTGCTAGAGCTTTCCACTCCCGTAGTCAAGCTCTGGGATGGAATTTTAGCATTGCCGCTGATCGGCACTTTAGACAGCGGTCGGACTCAAGTGGTGATGGAGTCGTTATTGCAGAAAATTGTCGAGACAGGTTCAGAGATTGCCATTATAGATATTACTGGCGTGCCAACTGTAGATACATTGACAGCACAACATTTGCTTAAAACAGTCACCGCCGCTCGGCTCATGGGTGCAGATTGTATTATTAGCGGAATTCGCCCTCAAATTGCCCAAACAATTGTTTATCTGGGAATAGATTTGACAGATACAATTACCAAGTCATCTTTAGCAGACGCTTTCCTGACAGCACTGAAACGCACAGGATTTACAATTGTCCGTCCCCAAGCTAAGTAGAAAGTCAGGAGTGTCTTATGGAACGCATTCCCATACTTCAGATGGGCGAATTCCTACTGGTAACAATCCAAGTAGATATGCACGATCGCCTCGCAATGACTTTACAGGACGATCTCACCAATCGCATTGCCGCCACCAATGCTCGTGGGGTACTAATCGATATTTCTGCCTTAGAAATAGTTGATTCCTTTATTGGCAGAATACTGGGTAATATTGCCAAAATGTCACGAATACTTGATGCTCAGACTGTAGTAGTTGGTATGCAGCCAGCAGTAGCGATTACTTTAGTAGAATTAGGCCTTTCTTTGACTGGTATTCACACTGCTTTAAACGTAGAGAAGGGGATGACACGACTGCGCGCATCGTCAAGTAGAGACGCATCTCATGTCCCTGCCGCCGAGGGGAGCATCAACGGGTATGCAGAGGCTTGAAATTATGAGTATTGAATCTTCTGCGGATGTCGTTTTAGTTCGGCAAGCAGTGCGTCAGTTAGCAGTGGAACTGGGGTTTAGTTTAGTAGACCAAACTAAAATTGTCACAGCAGCCAGCGAACTGGCGCGCAACACTCTCATCTACGGGGACGGTGGTACTGTCAAGCTGGAAGCTCTAGAAGAAGGCAGGCGACGGGGTTTGCGGTTGACATTTGAAGACCAAGGGCCGGGAATTGCCGATATCGATCTGGCACTCAAAGACGGTTTCACCAGCGGTAATGGCTTAGGTATGGGATTGAGTGGTACAAAACGACTAGTCAACGAATTTAATATTATTTCCCGTGTAGGCGAAGGAACTTGCGTCACAATTACAAAATGGAAGTAGAACAATGAGCAATTCCGCCGTTCTATCTATATCAGAGCCGAGTCAGGCAGGTGAAGCGCGGCGAAATGCTGTTGCTCTCGCCAGCAGCCTTGGTTTTAACGAGACGGCAAAAGGCAAGGTGGCAATTGTCGTGACTGAAATTGCCAACAATTTATTACAACATGCCAAAGAAGGGCTGATTTTGCTGCAAACCATCAATAAGCAGAATGTCTTGGGTATTGAAATTTTGTCCCTCGATAAAGGGCCAGGAATTGACAATATCGACGAGTGCCTCCGCGATGGTTTTTCTACTGCTGGTACTCCAGGCAACGGTTTAGGAGCAATCTTTCGCCTCTCGGATGTATTTGAAATTTATTCTCGTCCGAATGAAGGAACCGCCATTCTCAGCCAGCTTTGGGCTGCTCCTTTATCAGCCTCACTACCAGAACAGCTAGAATTAGGGGTGGTATGTCTACCTAAAATAGGTGAAGAAGTTTCCGGTGATGCTTGGGCTAGCAAAGTTAGTCAACAGCTCTGTCTATTATTAGTAGCAGATGGATTGGGTCACGGCCCCTTAGCTGCAAAAGCCTCCCTAGAAGCTGTCAGAATCTTTGAAGAGTCTAACCACAAAAGCCCCAAAGAAATTGTCGAAGCAGCGCATGGAGCATTGCGAAGTACGCGGGGGGCAGCGCTAGCGATCGCCCAAATCAACTTCGAGCAGCAATCCATTAGCTTTACAGGCGTAGGTAACATTGCTGCTAGTTTTCTTTCCCCAGTCAAAAACTATAATCTCATATCACACAATGGTACTGTTGGTCATGAAGCCCGTAAAATCCAAGAGTTTACTCACCAATGGCATCCTTCGGGAATCTTGATTATGCATTCTGACGGCTTGAGTAGCCAGTGGCGATTAGAACGCTATCCAGGGCTGAGTTACAAACATCCCAGCTTAATAGCAGGTATTTTATACCGAGACTTTAATCGCGATCGCGACGATGTCACAGTACTAGTGGCGCGTGAGGGAGGTTAAGGGAGTAGGGGAGTAGGGGGAGATGAGGGAGATGAGGG
>NZ_JAECZA010000253.1 GCF_016056275.1 Dendronalium phyllosphericum CENA369
ACAGAAGGTGGATGACTTGCGTTTTTTGAGCTTTCAAGAGTTACAGAACCTGAAATTGCTTTTCGATAAAAACAGCGATCGCTCAGAGGTGTAGAGCGACAGATTATGCCGGACTTTTCAGTCAAGAAGCGACGGGACAACTTGGAAGTGGAAACTCCAGCCTCTAATACTACTGACCGGCATTAGGTGTTGCGGCTGTCCATCGCAGGTATTTTTATGGCCACTCGAGAGCCAGGGATATGAATGAATTGAAAAGACTTTGACAGCAGCATTACACGAAATAGCCCAATTGTGGAATGCTGCATGAATTATTAGCCTAAACAATCAGCTAACTAAAGATTTATTTCATTAATTGCGTAATTTACAACAGAAACTATGTGGTAATAGTAAAATATGATGCCACGCTGAATATGATTACTTAGGCATACAAGTATTAATTTATTTTTTGTTGTAAGTATTTTAGATTAGTATTTTCCCATCTTTATGAAAAACTCTTGGCTCATGGTCATAAATTTACGAGGAAGCATCAATGAACGATCAAGCTAGATTAAACGATATCAAAGAAATTTTAGAAATACTCTACGAAAAACTAGGCTACTTTCAAAAAGAGTTAACTATCGCTAGTCAATCTGCTAACTTTGAATTAAAACAACGAATCAAGCGAGAAATACTTCCTGATATTCGTAAATATGAGACTGAATACTGGGAACTTTATCCGAAAGAAGCAATCATCATTTCCGACGAAGAAGCAGAAAGCCAGCTAGTTGAGGTTGAACAAGCGGTTGATTCTATCGAAAAGACATCTTCTAATAACGACTCTTCTGAATTGATTCCTCTCCTGCATACTATTCGAGACAAATTAGATAAGCAAGATAAAACCGCTTCAGCCAAGTTGAAGTTAGTTTTACCATTAATTCCTGCGATCGCATCTTACGAACTAGAAATGGAAACGGAAGGATTGATCTCAAAAGTATTAAAAACAGTCAGAAGTAAACTTCCGAGGTAGATAATGACTGGATTTCAGAATGAACAGTATTTAGAAAGTTTAAAACAAGCTAGAAATACTTGGCTAGACAAACTTGCTTATTTTCAAGAACAGCTTTCTTTTACTAGTAGCGCGGCTACAACATTTGAACTCCGGCAAAGAATTAAAGAATGTCGGCAGCAACATGAAATAATTACAAAAGATATAGAATCTTGGCAAAAAGATAGTCAGCAAATTGAAAGAATTACTAAGGATATAAATTTTTTTCAAGAACACAGTAATCAAAAAACATTAGAACAAAATAAACTAGAGATTTTTGATTATTTGTGTCAGCAGGTTAACGACATACCTATTGTAGATAGACCAATTGAAATTTTTTCTCAGAGCCAAAAAACCGAGCCAATTGTATCTACTGACTGGCAGGTTAAGATGCAATTTTGGATGCTTAAACTAGAGCAAAATACCTACAAACAGGGGGAGATAAGTACAATCGCGGTGGATGACGTGATCCAAATGTTGTTGTCTCCTAATTTCTCTCCCAGAGAAGCTCGTGCTTTGTCTAGTTTTGCGATGCAATGTCTTGTCATGGATGTAAATTGGAAAGAAGATACAGTCATTTTTGCTATCAATAAAGCGATAGATAATATTAATGATTTTGATGGTTTTAATAATAATTTAAATACATCAATTGACAAAGCATTTTATGCTGTGATGCAGTCACGCTTTGGATCATTTTTACAAAAAAAATTATTAGAAAAATATATACAAGCCCGTGATATTCGTAGAAACCATATTGGCTGTATCTTCTTAAATACAAAAATTATAAATAGCCAAGTTGTTGATGCATCAAATGCGACTCAAATATTAATTCCATTATTAGAAAAATTAAGTGTTTTTTGCTCAATTGAGGAACGTGTTGATTCAGCATTAAGCTTAGTAAATATATTTTTTCGAGCACAAATTCAAAATAACGACGTAAAGATAGGATTTTTATCGAACATACTATTACGTGAAGTTATCAAAGTCTTACTAACTGCGATCGAACAAGAAACAACAAGTAATTATGGATTATCAACTGCTGCTATATGGGCTACTGTATGGTTAACGAATGCCAAAACTAGCCATTCTTACACAGCATATACTTTTAGTGAGCGTGAACTTGATGTTTTCAGAAGAGTTGTTGTTAATGAGAAACATGATATCTTTGCTCGAAGTAATGCTGCTTTGATTTTGAGTATTTGTAACTCTAAAGCAACTATATTTTTCCAAGCTGATTGGATTTATCAATGGGCAGTTGTGGCAGATGGTGCTAAACCTCAAAGAGATTTACCAAAAGTAGCTTGTATCGATCATTCAAAAGAAATTGATGTCATCAAGAGACTAATTTTTACAAATTTGCCGAGCAAAGTTAAAAGAAATACAGCAGTTGCTCTCGGACGATTGGGGTTCTTTATTCCCGAAATGGTAGACTCACTTCTAGAGATTTTTAAAGATGAAACCTATCTATGGGAACAACGTGATGAAGCACTAGTTTATCTAGTCTTTATTAGCAATTCTAAAGTCATCTCCGAACTTATACGAGGAGCGAATCAGCCTGAAAATAATACAGATAAGTATGGATTACGCGATCGCTGCTTTCTAGCATTAATTGGAATGGGTAATGTTGCGGTACTAAAATATCAACTCGACCAATTAGAACGAACGTATATTAGTGGCTATGCTTACGCATTAGCTGGTGTTGCAAGTCCATTAGGGAGGCAGGTTTTAAAATCGATGATAAATCATCAAAATAAAGAGATTCGGAATGTTGTGATCGATGCTTTACGTAAATTTAAGAAATAGAATATTTCAAGCAAAGTTAACGTCAAGCGAAAACCTATAGTCAAATAGCGGGACTTAAACAAGCCTCAAACCCATACAGGGTAAGGAAAATACACCTCTTGCTCAAAAAGGCTTGAAACCCAGATATATCAAGAAACTAGGCAAATCGATGTCAAACTCTCTGTATATATACATTTGAGGCTTTTTTGTGGCTACTTTTTGTCTAAGTCCCAATAGTTCAAACTCATTCGGAAATCATAGTGATATGCATGTAGATAAACTGATCGCAAAACAAGGTCATCTTGTTCATAAACTCAAAGCCAAAGATAGTACTGGTAGATGGGCTTATTATTTTGTTTATATTACACCAGCTTTAGAGGATAAGTTTTTGAAGGCACTTGAATCAAATCAAAGCATTGATTTAGAGGACTATGGCAAAGTTATTGGTTCTTGTTATGGAGAAGAACCCAATCAGAAATTGAAAGACTTTCTGAAGGAAAAATATGGATTTTATGTTTAGTTATGGTGGTTCATATAAATTGGGTAAATAAAATACTTCGATATTTAATTTGTTAAATATCTAATTTAGAAATAAGCTGAGGTGTAAGTAAAACGTCAAATATAAATTCTCAACAGAAAACAGAAAATATTCTAAGCTTATTTGAAGAGATAAATATAGAAATCAAAAGTATGACCGAAAAAAAATCTACCAATGGTCAATTATTAGCGAGTGTTAAAAAGCAGATACTTGAGATTTTGAGCTTTTTCATCAATTTTGAAGATGATTTTGATTTACAGCATAAATCAAAAGTATATACATACATAGCTAAATTTATCCAAGATAAAATTGATAATAAAAATAATAATTTTAATACTTGTCTGAGCGCAGTTTATTTTCTTTGTGGAGAAACAGACTCAAAATTAATCACTGAGATAGAACCCAGCATAGAAACTCAAGAATTAATATCTCTCATCAAAGAGCAGTTGATAGCAGTCAAAGTTCATTATTATCGGGATATACAAACGAATTCATACAATCAGAAAACTGAAATATTTGCTCTGCTAGCCGATAGTAATAAACCGACATTAAAAAGAATCGAAGAGTCAGGAATCAGTTTAGATGATTTACCAAAAGAAATTCGAGATATTTTTATTGAAGAGAAAGAAGAATCTATATCTTTTCAAATTTATCAAAGCTAGGAGCTATTAATGTGTATCAAGAAAATATGACCACAATATTAGAAAAAGTGTTTGCTATCGCTATTACAATAGCTATCGTTATTTGGCATAAAATTTTAGAATGGACGTATTTAAATTTTCTCGAATGGATTCGGAAAAATATGATTTCTATTCTTGAAAGTTCAGTTAAGTTGGCTTTTATTTCTATGGCTAAAGTTAATCATAAAATTGTAGATGCTGTAAAAGAAGCATGGCAAGAAGTGAAACAATTTCTTTTAAAAATGACTGTGCAATTTGAAAATATAACTTCATCTGCTATTTGGAAAAAAAAGTCAATATCAATAATCTTTAAAAAGTTTGAAGCAAACCAACCAGTTTTTGTCAAAAGAGAAATAGAAGAAGACCTTGATTGGGATAACTTACCACCAGAAGTAAGAGAAGCTTGGCTAAAAGATAGTCAACATAATTATAAAATTGATGTGATGGAAATAAGAGAAAAAGAATTAGAAGCTATGACAGAAGCGATGGTGATGGAACAATAAAATTGATTTGTAATTTTATTTTCATTTGTCAACTAACCGATCAAGGATTAAATATGAATTCAAGTGATTCAATTAAAGTAATTTTTGCAGCTATAGGTGTAGCTTTACTATGGTTCTGGGAAAAAGTCACTGATTGGGCAAGACAGAGCTTTTTTCCATTCGTTGAGAAGCATTTACCTGAGATTCTTGAATACGTTGAAAAAGCTTTTACATGGATAGATAACGTAGTTGTATCTATACGTCGAGGAATAAAAGCTGCGTGGAATAAAGTTCGTCAGTATTTATTAAAAATGGCGATGCATTTTGAGAAAACAAGCTCTAGTAAATGGGTGAGAAAAACTACTTCATACATTATTAAGACTTTAGAATCAAAAACAGTAACAAAACAGGAGGTTGAAGAGGAAATTAATTGGGATGATTTACCTCTAGATGTTAGAAAATCTTGGATGAAGAGTAAAGAAAATAATTTTGACATCGATTATACTGCCGAAAAAGATAAAAATGTTGACTCACTTGAAATGATTAACTAATTTTAAGCTGTAACGCATCTAATTTGTACATTAAAACGCGGGGAGAACCCGCGCAAAGCGCTTCTCTTCGTAATACAAGACTTTCTGCTGTTGACTTGTATAATTTAGCTACACATCAGCTTACTTTTAATTAATGGAATTAACCTCATGAAGATTATTAATCTACTTGGTTTTGGTATTGCTGGCACTATCCTATTAGTTACAGGAGGTTTATTTATCAAAGAAATGATTGATAAAAGCGACATAAAAGTAAAGAACGATTTGGACGAATGGGTTGATAGGCTTCTCGCAGAATCTTTAAGCAGAAAATTAAATTATTCTCCTAGCTCTATTTTCCAAGCTTTAAATAGGGGAGAAGATACTGAACTTACTAGAAAAATAACAGAACTGATTGAATCAGTTGAATTGGTATTCCAACGTCGTTCATCGCTATCAACAGTGGAAGTTTTTCTGAATGCTAGTTTTCAAGATGGTACTTCTTTCTGTGCCAACACACAAAGAACATGGGATGATTTACCTTTTGCTATCCGTAAAGAATTTTTACAACGTAATGATACAAGTATTACCGTTCCTTGGAATTTACCTTTAGTTAATAGTCAATCAATTTTATAACTATGAATAATCAAATCTGGCAAGCTATTGGTGCTGTAATTTTTGGGTTTATAGGTGCTATCATCACAGTTATAACATCTATTTTTGTGTATTATACTATCAAAAAATATGTACCAATTTTACGTGCTAAAACAGCAAAATGGCTAGAAACAAATAGAGAACCGATACGACTTAAAGTACAAAACTGGCTGCATGAAAATAACTTGCAAGAAAGTAAATTGCTAGATGTCTATCTAGATATTGATGCAGTCGCAGGAAATGTTCAAAAAGTTCTAGTCTATGTCGAAACTAAGGAAACAGGAAAAGTTAAAGTTAGTGAAAGTGAATTATCCATAGAAGAATTCGGCAAAATGAATACTAATCAGAAAGAGAAAGTAATCAAAGAAGTCGGTAAGATGAGTATTATGAGCCAAGTTATGTGAAGACTTGAAACTGTCAGACTTTGTAGTTTTAATAGGGTTATTGATATGCCAATGGGTTGGAATAGAATTCAAGAAAATGGAACTAAAGAAGCTAGAGAGAAAAACCATACTTCTCCGAATTCTGAATCCGAAAAAGATAAAAATATCAAACCAGATAATAACGATATAACAAGAACGGAAGTTTTTATTCCACAAACTCCTCAGCGCAATCTTGATGATGTGATTTTACCTAAAATTACCAGAGAAAGAATTGAAGCTGCTTTAAATCGTATTCGCTATCATGACAAGTTGTATAACGAATGGAATTTAAAAAAGATTGACCCTTCTGGTTGTCGAGTCGCTCTTAACTTTTTCGGACAACCAGGAACAGGTAAAACATCATGTGCAGAAGCGATCGCTAAACTTCTCAATAAGCAAATTATCACCGTTAATTATGCAGAAATTGAGTCTAAGTATGTTGGTGAAACACCGAAAAATATAACTGCTGCTTTCAAGCAAGCTAAAGAGACAGATTCAATTCTATTTTTCGATGAAGCAGATTCCATTCTAGGTAAGAGATTAACTAGTGTAACTCAAAGTGCTGACCACGGAGTCAATGTCAGTCGTTCGGTAATGCTTTTACAACTCGATAGTTTTGATGGTATTGTCATTTTTGCGACGAATTTACCAGAAAATTTTGATGGGGCTTTTGTTCGACGAATCTTAGCTCATATTGAGTTTGAACTTCCCGATGAAGATTGTCTTTTCCAACTTTGGCAGTATCTATTACCGAATGAAATTCCTCGTGCGGATGATGTAACCTTCGATTGGTTAACTTCTCAGTCTATTGGTTTAGCAGGTGGTGATATTTTAAATGTTGTTAAACTAGCTGCTAGCAAAGCAGTTGCTCGCACTGCGGATAAATGTAAAGTTTCTCAGCAAGATTTATTAGAGGCAATTTATCAAGTTCGTAATGGTAAAGAACAAGTTGGTTCTACACTATCTAAAAATAAAATTGCTGCTGTCAAAGAAACAACACTTACTCGTGATGAATTAACTCCTGAGATAAAAGAACGATACGATGCGGCAGTAGCTCAAGACAGTAATTGTTAAAAAAGTTAGTATTTTTGTATACTTGATTCTATATTAAATCAATTGCTGTACTTCTTCAACTGTCAGTAGACGGGGGTAAATGAGCAATTTTATTTTTGTAAGCCTTTCCTAGCAAGACTTACAAACTTTGCGTGGCGGCTCGTGTCAGACTCGCTACTTTCACCCCATGTTCGACCGCGTAACAGCGATACGCAGCATTGGCTCTTGAAAGGCTCTCTCTGCCTGGATTTGATATCGCAATTAAGAAATCAGCAACATCATATTTCTTAAATAAAGTCAACGAGCAGCATGGTTGATTTCAGTAGCTTTTCAGTAATCCTACTAAAGCATGACAAACATACAGGCACGAAAGCTTGCTTGATTATCACCGTATATAGTACTTTTGTTCTATATTCCTGGTTCTGATTTCCCCACAGATTTTGTGGGGTTTTTGTTTTTTGTTGGCAAATTAGCCCCCTTTTAACCAAAAATCTTTATTTTCGTAAATTAATTCTCCCATGCTCGTACTTGCTGGTTTTTATCTCAGGAGCCATTTTTGGATCAGAGGGCTTAACTACCAGCTATTGGTAAACTTTTGCGTGTTAAATTAGCGACTCAACATTACACTAGCAACAGCGATCGCACTGCAAAAGAATTTCTGATACTAGATTCAGGTATCGAATTGTGGCTTGAGTTGCTTAACTGTCTTGCGTTCATAAGAAGTCAACCGTTTCCAAACAGCAGATTTAAATTCAACAGTCCATTCTTCTGTAAGTCCAGCAATCATGTCCCAGGACTGATCGGCAATGCACTCTCTAATCAGTTCCACATTGGCCATAAGTTTCTCCTCACTTAACAATTCGACGGTAGAACCAGAGGTGGAAGATTTTGGCAATTCATGCGGTTGAGTATTGGCCCTCTGCTGCGACGCTTTATCATCCGATTCTGGACAAGCTTGTGCTATTTCGCTGTATGAATTGCCTGCTGGAGTTGTCAATAAGCTGTTTGGCATAGCAATAAGCTCGTCCTCCACACCAGTATCCACACCAGTTGAATCGGCTGTAGTGCTTGGTGGCACATCATCGCACACCGACCACACCAATGGAGCGCCCTCTACTTTATTTTCAGAATCAACTGAGGTGTGAATATCTAATTTTGACTCCACATTAGAATCATCTTCCCGATCACCCCAATCAACACTGGTGTGAATATCTGATTTTGGCTCCTCATTTAGATCAACATTTAGTTCATTATTTTGATTTTCTTCATTGAACCCCTCATAACTGGTGTGGGTGGTGTGGAAGTCTTGATTTATAAGGCTTTGTTGGTGTGGGATTTGGTGTGCAACAGGTGTGGAATTAGAACTTATTGCTATGGGTGTGCCAGTTATTGACATTGGCACATTATCAAAACTAATTCCTTGCAGTGCTTGTAATTTTCGCTTACCTGATGGGTGGGGAACAGTGGTTAATTTGGCTTTGGGGAACAATGCTTTAATTCTGGGTAGGGCTTGGTTAATCGCCTTGACTGTTTTATCGCTGGGCTTAGATTGTTCCTGCCAAATCGCTCTGACCTTGCCAGTACTGGACTCTTCAAAGGACAAAGTACCGTTATCGATGTACCAATTCTCTAAGCGTTGCCAGATATCAAATGCGGTGACGATGCCAGAAGCCTTGTAACCCAGCCCTGTATCCTTACAGAATTGGAACAGGTGTGAGTTTTCCGCTTGAATCTCCTCCAAGGCCGAAGAAGTACAGCTGTAGTCAATGCCCTCAACGATTAATGCTTGGAGTCCAGCAATCATCTTGTTTAAAAACGCTGGGGCAACACACTCCCGTACAAAATCCAAGTCATAAGCGAACCGAGGGTCAGCTAGTAACTCATCGGGGTTGTTGGGGTCAGGGTTGGTCTTAAATGTTCTGCGGAAAATCAGGGCGGCGATACGGTCGAGAATGGCTTGAGTGGTGCTGTGTAATGGAGGGGTTTCATTCAAGTTGAAAATGCCGATGGCTCTGGGGTCATATTCGATGTGGTCTTTGCCTTTGCGCTCGGAGTGTAAGACGTTACCAGTAGCAAACAGCTTCAGCGATTGAATTTTATCGACTCGTGTGGTCTGTGGGTTCTCTGATGCCCAATTCACCCGGCTGTTAACCAGGGGAGCTAATGCAAATTTCCGCCCTTCATCATAAGCAACAAAGTCAGCTAAGGAGCAGCTGGTCATGCCTTGATGACCGTAGATGATAGATACTACCTGCCGAATGGAATCCTTACCATTTGCACCCAAACCACAAGCCAGTATTACCTTTGTTTCTCTTCCGCGACGCTTGCGAACTGACGCTAAATCAAGACTTGCCCCCAGGTTCCTTAATAAAATTTGCTGTTGTGGTTCGTCCAAACATGACAGCAGGCGATCGCAGTGTCTCTCTTCTGCTTGGGGGTCATACTTCACCAATGGCTCATAAGTAAAAAAGTGTTTGTCTGGGTTGTGTTCTTCTAATACTGGCACAGGTATGGGGCCTGCCCAGTCAACACCTAACACGCCATTGGTACAGTTCACCCCTGGCGGGTTGAGTAATTGCGGGTCAATTTCGACTCGCAGCTTCACCCACTCCAATAACTCTTTAACAATGCTTGGTTTGGCGTAGGGGTAGGTGATGACAAAGTTCTTGCCAGTTTGCTTGATAACTTGATAGGAATTGCAATAATTAGTGATGCGCCGACGCTCGACCGAATCAGGTGAGTATCTGTAGCCTTTGCCATGCCAGTAGTACAGCTTGCCATCGGCACACATCCATTTTGTTTCACCGTAAAGGGTGTTAAACCCTTTTTGTAGGAATGTGCTGTCTGGCTCCTCGTCGCCACCAGAGGCAACATCTACTGTGTCTTGGGCTGATTCTTGTTGCTTAAGAGTGGTAATTTCTTCAATCTGCTTAAGTAGCAGTTCTACTAATTCATCACCTGTCATGCCAGATTCAAAAATATCTGCTATGTCTCCTTTATCTTGCAGAGCGGGTTGAATTTTTAGCAAGTCGATGGTAACAAAATTTACATCGGCTTGGTCGCAAATTGCTTTGAGTTTCTGGGCTTTCTTCCAACCAGTTTCATCATTATCAGTGCAGTAAGCCAGTAGAAAATCCTTACCGGAAGAGTGCTTGATTTGGGTCAATGAGGAGAGTATATTCTGCTCGGAACAGCTGCCCACCCAAGTAATGCCAGCTAAACCTGCGATTCTGCCTGCTTCTACACATTTTTCACCTTCATGGGCCAGCAGTACGGGGATGCCGTCTGTGGCTTGAATAATTGCGATCGCTTCCTCTTGTCTGTAAGCAGGCCAATAACCTTCTTTCTTCCATGCAACTTTGTTAGTTATGGGGTCAATTCGGCTGACTGAGAATGTTTTGACTCTGCCTTTAGCAACGGCGGCACAGGGACAAGAAAATCTGTGAGCCTGACGCTCGTTGCCATAGTCGTATTCAATCACGTTAATTTGTTTTAATTCCGACGGTGTGGCTCCCGAATCCGATAGCTTGATGGCGACAGACTTGGGAACGAAATCGGGTGTTATGGGCTGTGGCGTGGTGATTTCACCGTTGAGCCTACATACCCTTAACTGTGATGGGTCGAGATTTAAAACCTTGGATAAAGCTGCTGGTTTTTTCGCCAATATTGGCTTGAGCCTAGTGGTTTGTAATGGCTGTCCCAGTTTTCTTTCTTCTAATACCTCATTCCAAGGTTTGATTGCTTCTCTAACATCTCGGTGAAGGCAGTTATTGTAGCAACTGTATTTGCCGTTACTGGGGTTAATGCTGAGGTTATGACCACCGCAAACTGGGCAGATGTATTTATTTTTCTCAGGAGCTGGTTCTAGCTGGTCTACAAAATTGCGAATATCAAAGGAGGCGATCGCTGTTTCATGGGGGAATTGTACAACCATTACGCGATACCTCCCTTAGCATTATTTAATTTTTGACCATTGCTTAATAGATAAATTGGCGATTGTAATGGTTGAGCCAGTGTGTAATATGGCTTGCCGTTCGTGGCTGAGTCATTAAATAGCTTTTGTGACACTTTACAAATCCTCCAGTATGTGTAGTGGAGGAATTGGAGCTATCCCGTGGCAGTAATCTTTTAGTACAAACGTTCAAAAATATAATCTTCTAAAATTCCTGAATCGCTGTTGACATCTGGTCAGCCAGTGTTACATTAGCTTTACACCAAATCATGTACGATAAAATTACTATTAGGGATATTGATCAGGCATCCTTTTAACCCGATACCCCAATTCCATTTGAAAACCTCGCTGTCCTCGCAGGACGTGGGGTTTTCATTGTTTAGCCTATTTGTACTGGGCTAACCAAGCCTTAATAAACTCGGTTACTTCCTCCTGTTGAATAACAAACGCAGTGCCTTTTCTTCTGAGAGCTAGAATTTTCATACTTCCGATCTCAGAATAAAGATGTAGATTGTGATCGCTAGCCGCCTTAGTTGGAGGCCATAAGACCAAAACTTTTGCTGTGGGTGTCTTTTGAGCTTCACGAGAGGACATCCCAAATAAATTTCTATTCTTGTCAAGCCAGCTTTTATAATCTGCTAGCTCAACCAGAGGGCAAGGTTCCCAGGTTCTTAAACCACTCTTATTTTTCCTCTTAACCTGCAAAACCTCCCTCTTTTCGTTGTAAACAATCTCGCTGTCTCCTTTCGAGCGGATGGAGATAAACAGGTGAGTTGTTCGTGGAAATCTTACAAACAAGTCGATAGGGTTCTTGGACTCGATCTGAAGTACCGGAAAGACTTGTATCCCCTCACTTTTAAACTCATCCAAAAGTAGGGCTGTTAATTTTTCCAGCCGCACAATTTTTTCAAGTCGTATCAACGGCTTGTAAGCCAATCCAAAAAGTAACCAGCCTAACGGATGAACTATGCCGCCTGTAGCCAGCGCAGAACCACTAGCTGCTAGAGCAACAGTGGACTCATAGTCTTTCGCCTCCCTAAGTCCCTCTAGCGCCGCTTCATTGTGCGGCGGAAGTTGAAAATCGGGTTGCGGGTCTTTCACGGCTAACATGGCGAGATCAAAATTAATAATGTAAAATTAGCACTCCCTGTACTGATACTAATGCTTGACATTGCATTTTGAATCAATAGTCATTTATTAAACTCTTTATCCGGTGCTTTTGTAGGCGAAAGTTAAATACGTCTTTCTATACCTCTACACCGTAATGGGTAGTAAGTGTTAATCATTATTTTCTTCTGTTGCTATTTCAACCCCTCTTTGCTTTAAAGCCTCTCCACACAAAATAACTATCATTGCTGATACAGTTCGTGTTTCTGCCTTAGCGATTTTTGCGATCGCATCAAAAACCGCAGGTGGAAAAGTTACATTTGCTCGCTTACCTCTATATTTTGGGGACATATTAACTCTAAATAGGCACTATTAAGTATGAGCATAACTAATGGTTTTGTCTAGAGGTATAAGTTTTTGTAGTGCCTACTTTGTAGTTAGTAGTGCCTATTTAGTAACTACTAGTGCTAATATATCATCTATAAGGACGTTAAACGAATAGTTCATGACTGAACCATGAAAACTAGGTAGGACGTAACAAGTATCTCCTTTGGTAACATGCCGGGAGCAAGCGTGAGTGAGACTCTGGCAGTCCAGGCTTAGGGAACTAAGAGAAAAAAGTACAACCGAGTACCCCCTTTGGGTTAGCAACAGCCAATTAAGGCTGCTACTAGCTTAATAGGAGATTGCAAGTGATCAATATTTACTTTGCAGATATTGGCAACTTCACCAGCATTACTGCACTCAAAGGTGAAAAACCTCGCGTGATGCGCTCAGTCTTTCAAGATGTAACCTACACCAGCGCCAGAGATTACGACACTGAGGAGTCCCCCAGCGTCAAACTAGACAACAAAGTATTAGTCTTGGGCGAACGTGCCACCAAACAGAAAAATCCACAAACCGCCGCCGAGCGAGGCAAGCAGTTACCAGAATTTGTTAAACCTTTCACCCTAGCAGGGCTAAGGCAGGATTTTGAAGGAACTGTCCGCTTCTTAGTACCAGAGCGCAATCATTGGGATGAAGACACCATTCGTCAAACTTTGATTGCAGATCATCAAGTCACAGTCAACGGCAGAACCTATAAACACCGCATCAAGAATGTTGAGTTTTACCTAGAAACCGATGTGGCTGTAGTCAACGGTTACAAAAAAGGCTTACTCGACATTGAAGGCGATACACTTGGCATCGACATCGGCGGCGGCACTACTAACTATGTTGTCATGACTCCCGGTGGTGAAGTGCTTACCCGTCGTTCAATCCCCAAGGTGGGCGGTGTCTCCCTAGCTAACGACATTATCAATTCTGACCTAATGCAGAGTTACGCCAAGCGGGATAACGTTGCCTTTAAGGTAGCCAAAATGATGGACGCGATCGCTGACGGTTCTTTCACCTACGGGCGGAAGTACGACTTTTCCTCAGTCTTCCCTGGCTTGTTAGAAAACTGGTTCAACGGATTAATGGATGGCATTACTACAGCTGCTAATGATTACTTGGCCGATGTCACAAACATCATGCTGATTGGTGGATGTGCCAATTTAGTACGCCATAAATTGAGTGCCAAACCAGGATTCTATATTCCTGTTGACCCTCATCTGTCCAACATTCAAGCATTGTTAGCTATGTGAAGAAATGCAAGTACGTTTAGCGGCTCTCGTTGCTGCAAAAGTTGAGGGAATCAGACAATCACTCAACTATTCAAAGCTGAGTGACACCGTAAATCTGCTGTTGGATGCAATCAAACATAAATGGGACTTAAAACTCTCGAATTTGTCACAGATTGAGACAAGTGAAACAAGAGTGAGACTAGATAAACGCCATCATGATTGGTTGTCACAATATGGCTCACAAAGAGGGATAAACATAGCCTCTGCCACAAATTTATTAATTTCAGAATACTTGGCAGGTAATGTCAGCAGTTTTCAAACACCTCTAACAAAACCTGTAAATCAACAGCCTCAAATTCAGACAGAAATCACACCAATTGAGCAAACACAAGCAATAGAGAAACCGAAAGGTCAAGCATTGATGAGGAGTCTTAAATTATGAGTCAAACCCGTGTAGTCCTGGATGAAAAGCACATATCTAAAGCCAAAGAAATCATTGAACAAACAGGAATCAATACCTACTCTCAGCTATTTACCATTTTGTTAGTTAACTATGGCGACACCCTTGTTAAGTCTTTAAGAGGCAGCAATGAATAACCATTACAGAGTCTATGACTCAACCTTACTTACCCAATCAAGGGTTTATCAAATTGATAGAACCTTGTACCAATACCTTTACCAAACAGGCACAATTAGAGCGCCCCAGTACATCTTCCGCCCTCTATCGGGACAACGAAAAAAGGCTGATTTAACGCTGAATCATAAGGCTTTAACTACTCGTTGTTACCAAGTTGAAGGCATGAGTACGAACGCTTCGGTCATCAGCCAGGAATCATTGCAGTTATCAATTTTTTGAGGTGAATATGAGTAGTCAACCGTTGCCAGACTTAATTGCACAAGCCCAACAATTACTAACCCAAATTCGGCAGCATCCACAGTTTCAAGCACTCGACTATCACCCAGATTTATCAATTGGAGACGCTATTCAAGCGCTTAACGAACTGAGTTTTTCAGCATTACCAAGCTCTGAACCATTACAAGTATTTAGTCTTGAAGGATTCAACCAATGAAGAAAGTGATTGACTCGATTGATACCGCGTTACACGCAACCGCGATAGCACTTCTCTTGTCAGTAGGATTATTCGGCAGCGCAGCCTTGATTTGTCACGGCTTGAGCATAATGGCAACAAATTCTGCCCAAAATACCTTGATGAGTCGTGTTAACTGGGCAAAGCAGCGGGAATTCAGTATCGGAGGAATCTTTGTATGTGGGGGCGGTTTCTTAGCCAGTGCATTAGCTAGAGCCGCTTTATATGGGAATGAAGAATAGTGGAGGAGCGATCGCACCGCCGACCAAAGCAAGGCGATCGCCTCGATTGTACGTATTAAGCACACGTCACAACCAAGATATTAGCAACAATGAGCAAACCCATCGGCTATTTTACTAACACAATGCCCAATGATGGCTCCTACCTGGATGAACTTCAGCAACAATACGGCAGCACATTTGAACACCTGGGCAAGATAGAAAAACTGTTGCTTCTACACGGAGTCGTGCAAAATTTGTTGAATGCAGAGGTAAATGTCCAAGGTAGAAATGCAGCAGTCAATGCACTTTCAACAGTCTCTCCGATTGCCCAAGGTCTTCATAAACGAGTGCATATTGGCGAACACCTGGGACTGGCAGAAGCATTGATTAATCAACTCAAATACCAACGCTAGGAGTGAAATATGGCTCGGAATTATGGATCTGCCAAGTTAAAAAACCATATCTCCAACAATGCCCCTGGTACACTCGGCGCAATGGGTAAGTTGTTTGATGTGTCGGCTGATGATTTCAACAAAGCCGTTTTAGGCGACCAAACGGTAATCACCTCTATTGCAGACATGGCGAGATTGTCTGACACTGCCAAAGCCAATCTACCCAAGGCACTGGAGGCATACCGAAAGATTATCGAGACAACCGGGGATGTGAACCAAGCTTATGCCGAACTGGTGCAACTGACCCAGAAGCACGGAACTCAAACGCTCAAAGCTATCAATTCATCAAAACAAGGTGAGTTGCGTTTCAAGAACGAGATGAGCGAGATGCAGGCGGAACACGTTAATGCTACGACTGCCGAGGCAACCCGACACGCTCAACGGTCAAGCCTGATTCAGATAGCAGGGGCCACAGCCGACCTCATGGCGATCGCAAAATACGAGGCTGATTTAATTAGAGCTTCTAACAAACTGCCAGATGCTCAAGACGCAGCTTCTAGAGCTTATGAAACTGCTGTAACTGGCGCACTGTGGGCGCAAGGAAGTGAAGCAAAAACCGACCGCATACCCAAGCCAAACTACAGCCGTACTGCTGGGATTAGTCGAGTAGGGCAGTGGTTCCGCAATTTCATGGGCATCTAAGCTCTAGTTCGTGCAAAGCCAGGGTACGGGTAGACTCTGGCTTTTTTTGTGTCACCCCAGGCGAGGTAAGTATGAATGAAATGGAATCCCTACTATCGCAGTTCCACCCCGGCGAACAGTCTACACCTCTGATTTGGGGTGAAACTCAAGAACAGCAACAAACTCCAGAGTCTGAAGATAGCGAACGGCTAGAGCAATCTATTCGTGAAGTCTTCAGTAACAAACAACTCCTCAACAAAGCCCTAGCCACGTTCCTGGGGGTGTTCGCCGCCAATGCTGGAGTCAGCCTACTAACAAGTCTGGGAATTGGGGCAATGGCTTCTGGCACACTGGGCAGCATTGTATTGGGGTTATTCTTCGCTGATACCCTTACTAAAATTCACTACGACGGCAGAATCCACATCGGTAAAGACTTCATGGTAGCAACTGCCTCCACAGTGAGCGTAGGTGTTGCATTGTGGCTGGCGTTTGATGAACAGAGGGCTGTCTCTAATGCATCTAAGGTAGGTAAAACACGGTTCTATCAAGAGGTTAAAAGCTACGAAGTTAAACCAACTCCCAAGGCTGACACACCTTGGATGAGTATTGGGTTAGCTGCTTTTGGGTTGTTGGTGTTGGCAGCAATCGTCAGGGGAACAAACCAATGAAACGTAAGCAGTTTGAAGATTACTTGCGCTCAGGAAAAGCGAACAATATCACCGTAGGAGTGCTGGCGGCCATTGGGTTAATTTGTGGGGCAAAATCGTTTACTGGCACTCAGCAAAGTTTGGTTGAGTATTGCTTCATCCCTGAAACCCTCACCAATCCAGTTAACCGTCAAGGGTACTGTACACAAGAAAAGCGGTACATCATGCCTGAGAACGAGTTTAACGCCTCTTCTTACGCACCAGCTAACCCGGAGTTTCAGCGTGATAGCTTCCTGCCCACTAAGGCAACCCGTCTAAGAATCATCCCCCCAAGTAACCCTGATAAGCCGCTTTGGGGTCTAGCCTGCGTTGTGTTAACTGGGGGTGCTTTCGCATTATCCAAGGCTAGGGAATGGCGATTGATGCTCCTCATACCCGAAGTCAGGAATGAGCTAAAAGCTAACTGGTTGATCAGCAAGATACGAGAAGGCTTAAGACTCCACAAGGAAAGTTACACCGCGCAGTTAGACTACGAGTTTCACCAATGGTCAGAGAATCGCCGGGTAAGAGCAGCACAATTGTCAAAAATGACACCTGAAGAATTAGCCATATTCCAAGAGCAGGTCAGGTTAAAGGCAGAGGCAGAAGCACGGGCGCAACTACAGCAGGCAACCGGACAGCCAGCCGGAGCATTGCCGGGACAGTCGATGCAGGATATCGCCAGGGGTGACGATAAAGTAACTGGGGAGGAACAAGCGGCGATCGCCCAGTCTAATAGCTGGGTACAAAACCTAGTCAAACAAACTGCCCTTATCTGGGGCAACCAAGGCGGCGGTAAATCTTGGCTGGCTCGTTACGTTGTTAAACAGAAAAAACAGGCAGGTTATAGGGTGGTTGTCCTTGACCCTGATTCTAACCGCGCAGAATGGCGAGGGGTTGAAAGTTACCATTCCTGGGACGATATCGAGCAGCAGATCCGCGACTACGTTAAAGAATTAGAAGAACGGCTAAAAACCTTCAATAATTCCTCTTTCAGTGAGGAGCAATGGCGGCAGAAACTTTGGAGCGAGGGGAAAGCTTTGTCTTTAATTTGTGAGGAGGCAACCACCTACGGAGATTTTATTAAAGATGAGGAATTACTGTCAAAATTTGGCAAGTTGGCACTGACCAAAAGCCGTAAACAAGAGATGCCTTTAACTGTGGTTGCTCACAACAATACCCAGACTTGTTTATTTGGTATCAAAGGGCTTTATAACCTTGTTTCTAAAATGCTAATGGTTGAATGTTTAGCTGAAGTTGACCCAATTACACTACAGCCTAAATCTACTGGTAAAGCAAAGGTAAAACTCGACAGTTCCAACGAATGGCTTGATGTTAATCTGCCGATTATGACCGCTAAAATATCTGATTTTAGCGATATTGTAGCAGCCGAGTCTAACCCAAATCCACCCATTGATCAAGCTGACTTTTCCCGTTAAGTCTGTTTTGCAAGCTGCCAGCCCTCACAGAGGTCGTGTAATTTTAACCAACCTCGCCACAGTACTTGAATACCAATGGGTGTTTTACTTCGATGTTCTAAGTAGCCACCAAGACGAGCAACGGCTTCAACAGCCCAGCTAACTGTTAGTACTTTGGGAAGTTTGGGGGACTTAGCTTTTAAAATCTTAAGTTCAAGGGGGTTAAGAATCTCAATGGCAGGAGAGTCGGGTTGAGTACGGTGTAGATAAGTTAGT
>NZ_JAECZA010000254.1:0-5081 GCF_016056275.1 Dendronalium phyllosphericum CENA369
CTTGTGGCAGGGTGCGAAACCAATCAGCATCAAATGGGTTATTGCAGATTTGCTCGAAGATTTTATTTACAGATATCTTATTGCTGTGACTGTATTTCTGGTAGTCTTCAATCTGTTTATTAATGAAATTGGGGTCGTGACGGTAAAAACCAATACGAACTTCTCTGATGAACTGGCGCTCGCTCTGAAAATACCGGGTTCCGCTTGCGTAACCACTAGATATAGGTAAAATTTTGGAGACAGAGGTCGCTAGGATTTCAAAATATCCTGCTTTTACCGCATCACGAGTAGCAATCTCTGTTATGAGCGGATGGCATTGAGGGCCTTGCCCGCTTGACTGAATTAGCAAGCCTGCTGCCAATAATCCATCAATGTGGCGGCTTAAGCTTTTGTTAATAAAAGGTTTATTGTTTTCATCTAACGTGCCGATTTGATTGAGGCAATTCATGAATGAAGTTCTGTTTACCGGTTCATAAATCACCGAAAATAATTGCACAATCTTTTGGTCTATGTGTGATAGCTGACTATATACCTGGGCCAGTTGCGTTTGTAGTTTCGTGCTATCAGCTTCAGAATCGGTCGTGGTACTAATCATCAACACCATTGTCAGGCACTTTAGTAGATTTTGTCACCAGCAAAGCCTCAAGCTGGGATATAGGAATCATATTTGATTTATGAAAAAAACTGCGGGATAATGCGGAGAGAAATAACTGTCTAATAACGAACAATGATAAATCAGCATATAGAAATGGCGATCGCAGAATTACAGGGATTTATCGATAGTCGTCCAGATGCCCGTGAGGTAAGAAAAGCGTAAGGCAAGTGAAACTGGTTTATCAAGGTTATAAGTATGAGGAAATTCAAACAATTTTAGATGTATCAGTTGGTTCAATAACAAGCTGGAAGCAAGCTTACAAGGAATATGGAATTTGTGGACTGCGCTTAAATTATAAAGGCAGAAAGAGTTACCTAAGCGATGAACAGCAAGAAGAAGTATTAAGTTGGTTGCAAACTAAAGAGATTTGGGAGCTTGGTGAACTTGAGTACAAATTGGCCTTTGAATATGATGTCATCTACGAATCGAAACGAAGCTCCACCCGATTTATTTGAGGCAGCAGGAATTAGTTGGAAAAAAACTACTGGCTTGAATCCAAAGGCTAATCAGGAGGTGGTTGCTGCAAAAAAAAACAGTCTTGTTACATTGCTGGCAAGCAACAGAGAGGACATAGAAGCCCGAAGGGTGCGAGTATTACTAATAGATGAGTGTCATTTGTTATGGGGAGACGTAACTGGTTATGCTTGGGGTAAAACTGACCAAGAAATAGCAATCAAAGTTGTTAACGAACGCGATAAACAGACATACTATGGAGCAGTGGATTATCTTGATGGCAAGTTAGTTCTTAAAGCTTATGATGCTGGTAATTCAAACAATACGATTGATTATTTACGTTATTTATTAGACTCTTCTCCTAACCAAAGATTACTTCTTTTTTGGGATGGGGCTTCTTATCA
This sequence comes from Dendronalium phyllosphericum CENA369, assembly GCF_016056275.1. Lineage (GTDB taxonomy): Bacteria > Cyanobacteriota > Cyanobacteriia > Cyanobacteriales > Nostocaceae > Dendronalium > Dendronalium phyllosphericum. The sequence goes on from NZ_JAECZA010000254.1 coordinate 1,513, forward strand.
TCGTTCACATCTGGTTCAAAACTTTTTAGGCGAAATAAATCAAGGTTTACCTCCAGAGCAATGGAAAATTCATTGCATTCGCTTCGCTCCCAACTGTCCCTCCCAGAATCCTATAGAAGATATTTGGTTACAGGCTAAAACTTGGGTGCGGCGTTTCTGTGCTTTAATTCCAACATTCTCTCATTTAAAGTGGATGTTTGAGTGGTTTCTTAGAAACACTATCTTCGACTTTCTGTCTCTTCAGATGTACGGAGATTTTTCAGAAATCAAATACTAGTCCTATATCAAGCTAATTATACTCAGAAGCCCCAAAGAAGGAGGACAATCAATTAAAATGAAGGCATAATTTTTGGTAGCCGAAGTTAGTATTTCCTTGAGCCGCAGTTCCCTTTCCAATTGTGCTACTAGCTCTTGCTCAACATTAGCCAAGAGGATATCTGAGGGCAGTAAGTCTACGCCATCTAAATTTTTGTGGATGGGTAAAGAAGGTTCCTCCGCGTCAGACATAAGGGCATCATATATAGTCTGTGCATCAGAAGGCAGATCCAGCCCAAAGAAGTCGGTAAGGGAACCTTGTGGGTCCATATCGACTGCCAGAACTTTATGCCCACGGTCGGCAAGATGGAATGCCAAATTGTGTGTGACAGTGGTCTTGCCAACTCCTCCAGCTTGGTTAAAAACTGCGATCGTTTTAGTCGTAGCCATTTTTTTAGTGAATCGGCTCGTTCATTAAGCCTATTAGTTAATCTTGCCAGAAGCGGTGAAAGTAGTCTCAACGCTCCTAACCATCGTTGCTTAAATTTTTCTGATTTAGATTTAAACCTAAACAGTAACACTATAGTAAAGTTAATCGTCTCTATTGATTGGTACTGCAATTAATAAAGTAATTCTCGGCTTGACAATTGTGTAAACACAGGTGGAACAATGACCATTAAAGAACAGATTACCCAAGAACTAGAAAAATTACCTGAACCTCTATTACAGGAAATTTTAGACTTTGTTCAGTTTTTGCAAGCCAAACATCAACAAATTGGCATATCTGCAAATAACCAACCAGATCGACCACTCGTAGCCGAGCATACTTTAACAGGTTCCACTGCCCAAGATTTATTAGAATTTGTGGGAAGTTGGTCAGGTTCGGACATTAGAGAATGTCTGCAACTAGTTCATTCTAGTCGTATGCCACTAGAATTTTAATTATGTATCTCCTTGATACTAATCACTGTTCCTTCTTGATGGAAGGTGTGCCTAGTGTTGCCAATCACTTGCGTTCGCTCGGTCAAGTACAACTGGCAACTAGTGTTATTGTTGCTGGAGAGTTACGCTTTATGGGGCAAAATTCCGAGCAAAAAGCCGCTAACTTAATCAAAATCAATGCGTTTTTGCAACGAATTAACCTATATGGAATCGACAAAGAAACAACAGAAATTTACGGTGATTTTAAATCAGAAATTATCAAGCAATTCGGGCCGAAAGAAAAAAGTAAACGTAAAACAACTAAATTAAATACCATTGGCATTAGTGAAAATGACCTCTGGATAGCCGCTACCGCTTTACGTCACTCATTGATTGTCGTTTCATGTGATAGTGACTTTGAGCGAATGCGACAAGTACGAGAATTTCCTTTGTCAAGTTGGGTTTAGATAAAACGAGCTTAATCGTAACCTAAAAACCATAATGCCCCAACTCGCGTTGATGAAATCAATACCACTCCTTCATCCCAGCAATAGCATACTTTGAATACAGAGAACCCTGTTGCTTGTGAAATGACAGGGGAATCCAGAGCAGACTCCTGTGGCGAGTTCCTGCGCCCGAACTAAATAGTTATTAGAGTTACACGCCTGAGTAGGGTGCTAGGGCTAAAGTTTGCGTTCCTTCAGCAAGGAGAAAGCGATCGCAGAGGTTAAACAGTTCTACCTCGGTAGAGGTCTTTCGCATCAGCCGCAGGAAATCCCCTTGGGCATCAACACTCAGGGCAATATAGTTGAGGAACATTTTGAGGTAGCCTACACGCGCTCGCTCTGGTATATTTGGTGCTGAGGGTATTTGCCATAAACGCTCAATATAGTTGCGTACCTCCACTAAAGGAACAGGCGAGATCGGCTCGCCGCGCAAAGCTTGGCGAATTTGATTAAAAAGCCAAGGATTCCCGATCGCCCAGCGTCCCACCATCACACCAGCCGCGCCCGTTTGGGAAAGCACCGATAGTGCAGTTGTCGCCGAGTAGATATTGCCATTGGCCAGCACTGGACAATGAACTCGTTTGACCGCTTCGGCGATTAAATCATATTTCACTGGCCCGTGGTACATATCTTTCACTGTGCGACCATGCAAAGAGAGCAAATCAATGCTGTGGCGATTGATTATGTCTAGAATAGAGTAAAAGGTATCTGTATTTTCAAAGCCTACACGCATCTTGACGGTCAAAGGTCGGTCGTTGACTGCTTGTCGCAGTTGAGCCAAAATCAGATCCACTTTTTCTGGTGAGAGTAGCAATCCACCCCCAGCTTTTTTGCGGTAGATTCTCGGTGCTGGACAGCCCATATTCAAGTCAACTCCAGCGATATTATAGCGACAGAGATCAATTGCTGTTCTTACTAAGTCGGGAATGCTTTCGCCAATCATTTGAGCAAAAACGGGGCGACCCGTGTCGTTTTCGGTAATTGATGCCAGAATGCTACGATTGAGCCGTGAAGTCTCATTCACACGGAAATACTCGGTGAAGAAGTAGTCAGGACTGCCGTAGTGGGCGATGACCTTCATAAACCAAAGGTTTGTCACATCCTGCATGGGCGCAAGAGCGGTGAGGGGTAGGTCTAAATGGAGCGATTGGGGGAGCGATACCTGGGACATAGAAATGCCAGCGTTCGACAAAGCATCACTGTATCAAAAAATGGTTTTAAGAGTGAATAGTTTAGCCAAAGGCGTAATCGCCCGCTCTAAAGCGGCGATCGCATTACCAAGCGAACTTGTATAGAAACTGGTACAGACAAAACGTATATATAAACTTACCGAGGCAAGTAAAGACTACTGCGTTCGCTTGGTGGGAGCATAGGCGGTGTTGCGGCTGGTGGTCGATCGAGTGGCTTGCCTCAAAGACTGCTGCACCACATCCCCCACTTTTAGCTATCAAAGAGATATCAAAGCCGGAAATTACAGACCTAGCATGACTAATTAACACTCTATCATCTTGGGAAGGTCTGCAAGCCTCTTAATCATTAGCCTGATGAAGCAGAAGTTGAATTTGGCAGTGGCACCAGCCAGAGTTCGTTCAAAGTTCTTAACCAGAAGATTTTAGATGCTGAGGAGTGCCTTAATTCAAAACCTCATAAGATATCAAATGGTTTCTATAAAGAAGCGAAATGTGGGTTAAAGTGGTAATCGACCTGTAACTAATCGATACAATAAACGAACTATTACACCTAGAATTGGCAGCTTGAGCAAGCGTTGGCGTAGCTGCATAGTTGTAGAGTTGTAAAGAGCAGTAACCTCATTCTGTAAACGTTGACGTTCAGCTTGCAGTTGAGCAGACTGTTCTTTTGTTTGTTCATTTTCTGCTTGCAATTGAT
>NZ_JAECZA010000254.1:5181-10590 GCF_016056275.1 Dendronalium phyllosphericum CENA369
TAACCTTTAGCTGAAGTTGCTGAAACTCCATTTCTAATTGGCTATATTCAGCTTGCAGTTGAGCAGACTGTTCTTTTATTTGTCCATTTTCTGCTTGCAATTGATTAACCTTTAGCTGAAGTTGCTGAAACTCCATTTCTAATTGGCTATATTCAGCTTGTTGTCGTTCAGATTCAGTTTGCAAGTGAGAACAGCTGGCTTGCAACCGTTCATATTCTCCATATCGAGGTATCCACTTATATAAATAATCTGAGACAGCTTTCGCCTCTACTTTGGAGTCTATGAGTTTTGCCTGATGATTGGCGATTGCTTCTCGATACAGAGCCACAATCTCGTTGACTGTGGCATTAAGTCCAGCCGTTTCACGTATTCGCCGAGAAACCTCAGCAGCATCATCACAGTCATATCGAGTAATTTCTCTAACTAGCACATCCGGATGCACAGGTTCTTGGAGTGCGCGAATGCCAAAATTGAAGCGTCTAAGTTGGCTCAATTCCCCTGCTGTCACCATTGAACCAGCACCCCTGTAGTCACAGAGAATCACTGCACAACCAACCGCCATTGCTTCCAAGGCACATTTTGCCTTTGCAAAAACCAAGTCGTAGTTGCCAAGAACCTTTTCTGGGTGGATACAGACATTGCCTACACTCGCTCCAATTACATCTAAAGTAATACCTGTACGAGTACATGCTTGTTGAACTGCTCGTAGATATGTGTGTTCGCTGGCCTGGTTGCTAAATACTAATGCTCGTTTGGGAAATTTTGGCAGTGAAGAACGCGGACAAAATTTGTCTAAATCAACCCAATTATGGATAACCCGAACACGATCTTCTGAAATGCCATGCCTGAGTATTAGGCGATCGCGACAGGTGTAATCAACGCCAACATAGTATTGAATGCGAGGAAGTAAAGGTGGACAATCGTGCCACGCCAGCCAATCATGACAAAAAAATATCCCAGGTACTTCTGGAAAATGTAACATAGCTATCATCGTCCCTGGATGATGATGTCCGTGAATAATGTCCGGGACTGCTCCGACTGCATTTAGGTTATCTACCACAGGAACTGTAGCTACACGAAGTTCTTCTACTATGGAGTCTGTTTGAGTTGATGTACCCAGATGTGTGCAGTAAACAATAGGTGTATGCCCTTGCTTGAGTAACTTGATTGCCAAGTCTCTTACATAAGTTTCTGTTCCAGTCCGTGTGGCAAGGGTAATATTAGTAATTAAAACTCGCAAACCACCCATTAGCTCAACCTTTTGATGTAATTCCAAAGCGTTTCAGCCAATGGGTAGACGTGTTCGCGATAACGCAGCACTTGCTGAAACAAGCCAGATGCCACTTTTTTTTCACCGTACTGTTCGTAAAAAGGTGTTCCTGGCATCTGACAATCATTTTTACCACGAACGTGGACTCTACGAAAACACTCGATTCGGAACGCTTCTATTCCGAATGCTTCGATTGCACAATTCACTTCCGCAGCAATCTCATCATATGCTTGGGCAGTCGCTAGTTTTCTTACCAAGGCATCATTATTTAGCGGCAGGCAAATCATTTGCTCAGAGAATGGTGCGGGGAAGCTATCTGGTTTCCCACTCAACAAAAAGTCAAAGTTATCAATCTGATGTCCTCTTTTAAGCAAAATCTCTACAGCAGCATTGATTATTAGGCGACAGATATCATGAGATGGATTGTAGCCTTCTACTGCGTCCCCAATAACTAATTCCACCTTCAACTGAGTGAGTATGTTAACTAATTCTTCAGTAAGTCTAATAAATAAATCAAAGTCTCGATTTAGAATTGCTGCATAAACTTGTTTATCTGAAAATCGACCATAAATATTACCTTGTTTGGCATTAACTTTTTTTAGAACTTTTGTAGTTGAGTCTAGCCTCGACTTGCCTGAATGCCCGGAGCCATCTGTTAGAACGAATACAAAGGGGTGAGCTAACTCTAACCAGCCATGAACTCTAATCTCGTGTCCTGGATGGGCAATGATTAGGGCGCTGCAAGAGGTAGTTAGACAATCGTTAGGTATCATTCATTTCTATTTAAAAGAGATTTTTGGCTATCTGTATTAGTGTATAGTCACGGGGAGTATAACGTTTACCAATTCGCTGCATGGGTGATAAACGTCAAAATTGACAATCATTTTATGCTGAAAAATCCTCAAAAATTTCAAATTGACAATATCTGAATTTTTAGGTCTTTTCTAAATAAGTTCCGATATCGAATCACTCATCTGCTTTTGCAAGCGCTGGCGATTATCATCATATTTCAATACCGTCTGCACTTGGGCGTGTCTGCTGAATCGCTGGGTAGCACGGTAGTTGCCATTATTGAGATCCAATACTGTAGTAATCGCACTGTGGCGGACACGATGCGACGACATCTTCTTAGTAATTCCGGCTTGCTTGCATAGCCCATCCACCAATCGCCTGATTGCTTCCTTGGTTAATCTCGCTCCATTCAAGTGATAGGCTAGCACCGTAAAAAGCGGGTCATTGCTACGTCTCTTCTTACTTGTTTTAATCCAACTGGCGATCGCCAATGCGGTTTTGTCCGATAGGTCAAGAACTTCCTTCTGGCTACCCTTGCCTTTCCCTAAAATTTCAAGAGTCTTCTCCTTTGGGTTAAAGTCACGCACATTTAAATTGACTATCTCATTGCGACGCAAGCCATTATCCTAGAGTAACCGCAGTAGTGCATAATCGCGCTTGCCCTTTAGGGTGTTCTGGTCAACCAACGCTATAACTTGGGCATAGTCAGTCGCTCTAATTCCTGTCGTGTCGCGGTAGGTTTCGACCCTTTCACCTTTGACATCATCGACATAGAAATTGCAGACACCCAGCCGCCGCCCCATTGCCACCATCGACTTGATAGCACTAAGCCGACGATTCACCGTAGCTTCAGCCAGTTTTTTCTTGATGAGATGCGCCTTGTACATGAGAACCACAGCAACGGCGTGACGCTGCTCCAGGTGCAGAAACTCTAACACTAAGTCCCGGCTTGGTTCTTTCTTGGCAACGAACAGAAAAAAATCTTTCAAGTCTTTCTGGTATTTACGCTTGGTGTTGAGCGATCGCTTATCCCCAATCAACTGCTGAATTACATCGGGGTCATTCTCTAGAGAAAAGTCAGAGCCGATCGCTAGGAAGAGCGAGTTCTCCAAAACAGTTAAATTTTCGGGGTGAATGGGGGTCATGGTTTTGAGCAGGGGAGAGATAAGCGTTCGCCCTGGGGGGAGCTCCCCCCAGGGCGAACGCTTGTGTATGTATTGTTTCTGATGTCAAATAGATTGCACATTAAATAGACTTTAGTATCCTTAATTAAGAATTCCAAATTAATAACTTTTTGAGATTTTAGCAGTGGCTTTGAATCAAACAAAACAAGATTAATGATGAGTTATTGATTTTCCCTGATTCAGCAGCCTAGCTACTAACTTTTGAATTCTTAAAACCAATGACGTTAAATAATATATTTTCTGATAGTAAGGAGAATTAAATTGTGCCGATTAAGCGCGTTCTGGCTGGGCTAAATCAATTTCAGGACAACTATTTTGTTGCTCACCGTGAGTTATTTGAGCATTTGTCGCATGGGCAAAATCCAGAAGTGTTGTTTATAACTTGCTCTGACTCAAGAATCGATCCATTTTTAATTACACAAAGTCAACCAGGAGATTTGTTTGTTATTCGTAATGTTGGTAATCTCATACCATGTTATGGAAGGTTGAATAGTGGCGAAGCTGCGGGTATAGAATATGCTGTTGAGGCTTTGGGTATTAAAGATATTGTTATCTGCGGACATTCTCATTGTGGTGCCATGAAAGGGTTACTACAAATAGGTAATCTGGCTGGGCAAATGCCTTTGGTTTATGAATGGTTGAAGAATCATGCTGAAGCTACCCGCCGGATTGTGCTAGATAACTACCAAGGTTATCCTCATGAGAAACTGTTAAAAATTGCTATTGAGCAAAACGTCCTCACACAGATAGAAAACTTAGAGACTTATCCTGTAATTCGTTCCAAACTTCACAGTAATCAACTTACACTTCATGCTTGGATTTATGAAATTGAAAGTGGAGAAGTGTTTGCCTACGATGCCGAAGATGGGAAATTTAGAGTTCTCAAAAATCGTTCGTTTCCTGTGCCTAATCCTCTAATTAGTGTACAGTCAAGTTAAAAATGAGGATTTAATGATACTACGCCGCAGTAACTAACACCCCAGCATCAATAAAATTTAGCGATCGCTCTATTAGGCGGGGCGTAGCCGCTACATTAAAACCGGAAAAATCCGGGCAACCTTTATCTCTAATATCAACATCTCGATACAACGCTCTTGGCGGACAAACCGCCGTCACCGGACAATCCCGGACACAAAACGAGTTAATTTATACGGCGGTAAGTCCTGCGGTTGCCCGGATTTTTACACGTTTAGACCCTCTCCATCGCATTCTCTCAGGACTTGTATAGAAAGTGGTACAGACGAGCGTATATATACAAACTCACCCTGGCTTGTATAGACCACGGCGATGGCCTACGCTCGACCATGCGATCTGGCTCTTGCTGATTGGTTGATTGCTAGGGGGGAAATGAATGCTAATTTACGTGTAATGTGAATTGAGTGATGAAATCCTTGTAAATTCGTCGATGGTTCCAAAACCAAGATTTTTAACAAGTCTTGAAACCCTTATGGAACAAGAGACTTTTTTAATTCACATTAGGCGTAATTTACCAATTTTTACAGCGTTAGATTTTCATAATACTGGGCATAGATTGACTACGGATGCCATTTATAAAATAGTGGCTACTGCTTTTAAGGCAGTGGGAGTGAAGAAACCTATGTCACCGCACAGGGTCAGGCATTCGGCAATTACGGCGGCGCTTGATGCAACTGATGGGAATATTAGAAAAGTGCAGAAGTTGAGCCGTCATGCTGACCCGCGAACGCTGATGATTTATGATGATAACAGGAATAAAGACCTGTGGGAGATGTCGGAACTGTTGACGGGTATGTTGAAGGATTCGGGCGAATAAAAATTAATCAATTGACTAAACTGTAATTTTTTATTCTTGTGTAAGAGTAATACTAAAGCATTAATATTTGCTTAGAGTTAATAAATAGACCTCTTACAGAATTATTTTATGGTAAGGTAAAAGATTTTGACATAAATTTGCTCTGCCAATGCGATACGAACAAACTTTGCGACTGTCCAATCGAGAATTTAAACGTCTAGTTGGGGTACAAAGACACACATTTAATCAGATAGTCAACGTACTACAAGATGCTGCCAGTCACAGACAAACAAGGGGCAGTTCTAAAAAACTGTGTTTGGAAGACCAGGCTTTGGTGTGTTTAACATACTGGCGTGAATATCGAACTTATTTCCATATCGCCAGTGATTGGC
>NZ_JAECZA010000255.1 GCF_016056275.1 Dendronalium phyllosphericum CENA369
GGATAAGGGGCGGGGGAAAGGGGGAAATGTTTGGTATTTTCACTTTCCCCTTTAACCTTTAACCTTTTCCCTTTTCCCACCTTTTGCAAAAGTGCTTTTTGCAAGAGGTCTATTGTTGTTTGGCAAATTGTAGGAAATAGAGTAGGCTGACACCTACTCTATAAGCAGGATGATGAGAGGTTAGGTTAAACTTTGTGGCTCGATCGCATTTAAATTAATGCTTCCAAACTACTTGAATTGTTGCTTTGAGTTCTTCTGTAAAATGTCCTGAAGGCTCAACTGCTAGCAATGCTTCTTTGATATCTGCTTCAAATGCTTCAGCTTTATCGCCATAAAAAATTTTCAAAGAAAAGGCTGTGGTGTATAGGTAGCCAAGATAGCTAGAGACTGTCCAGGATTTTTCAAATGGCACTTCATATATTTGCTGGCGAGCAAAAGCTGAATTGGCAATTACGACTTCGTGAGGAGGATCGACTGGTTTACGAGTGCCTTTTCCTCGCTGTCCAGTTCGACGCTCCTCACCTAACCATTTTTTTACTACTGCAATGGCAGCTTGTTTCCAGGGGAGAGAGCTTACCCAAGGGTTATCACCAGTGTTAAGTAGTGCGATCGCCCCATCATCTGCAAGCAATTCATAAAGGCGTTCGAGTACGAGTTCGCGTTCCATCCAGTGAAAAGCTCTGCCAATAGTCGCTAGTTTAAATACCCCCAAACTAGGGCCAATTAGTTCTGCTCCTTGTTCTAGCCAAGTAATATTATTTGCTCCTACAGCGGCTGCTTGGCGTTGCGCTTCTTTGAGCATCTCTGGATCGGGATCGATCGCAACTACTTCCTGAAACTTGGTTCGTAAGGGGATGGCAATTAACCCCGGCCCAGTACCCAAATCCAAAAGTCGTCCCTGACCGTTGAGATTAAATATTTCGGTGAGTTTGTCAAATACAGCAGGTGGGTATTTAGTTCTATATTCAGCGTAACTCTCAGCAGCACCCTCAAATAATGTTGGGTCGTAGGTAGGAAGTGTTTTCAGTTGGGTCATAAGTTGATTTTTCGGTTAATCAATTTATATTTGGGCATTGGGAATTAGGTGTTGGCTACTAGGACAATTATTCTTATTAGTCTTTGGGTAGTCCGATAGTTGCGGCGTTCTTCTCTAGTTGTTTGAATCATCTAGAACATCGAGCGGGAGTTTCACTACTACTTGCTTCAAAGAAGCGATCGCTCTTCACCCCATCAATATTTGTTTGTGGCTCTGGCTTCGTAGTTAGCTAATAAAATCCTGTGGTGGATTTTCTATAAAGTACTGTAAATGGATTGAGTTACCGTAGTTTGTTCTTTAACAAAGCTTTTCACACTTGCAATCAAAATGCAAGTCCCCTTAACACAAGTTTGTTAATAAAACATTAAAAAATTTATATCCAAAGATACTTGCTTTTTCCACTAAATTATGCAAATATCCAAAAATAACAGATAAACAACTAAATACCGATAAGTTTTTAGTTGTTTATTGGCAGCTACTAATCAAGCTAATTCAAGTTTTAAATTTGTCTCACTGCGTAATACCAATTCTCTAAAATCTGACAACACATTCAGACTTTGAAATCCAGACCATATCTGAATTTCTTAATTACGAATTGGTATAAGTCATATTGCTTGTAGTGCTAGCAATCAAAGATTTGCTGATTTTCTGTGCATAACTCAATAACCGATGTTTAAAGTTTTGTGGAATTACGGGCTAGTTATCCCAGCTCTTGTGAATGGATTTATCATTCTGTCTTCAGCAATGAGTGTGGCCCAAACGCCGAATTTATCTGAGCCAAAATCAGAGATTGAGGAATTTTCTCCAAATAGCGCAACTCATGCGATTAAACCAACTCAGGCTGAATTGAATCAAGCCGCCAATGCAGAAACAATCAAACCAAAAGAAAGTTTACTTTCGCAGCAAACTTCAACAAATCAAAACAATCCTTTAGCACAAGTAACATCTGTTTCAGAGCTATCTGATGTTCAGCCTACAGATTGGGCATTTCAGGCGTTACAGTCTTTAGTTGAGCGTTATGGTTGCATAGCTGGATATCCAAATGGTGATTTCCGGGGAAACCGAGCTATAACACGCTACGAATTTGCGGCTGGGTTGAATGCTTGTCTGAACCGAATCAACGAATTGATTGCTACTAGCACTGAAAATTTAGTGACAAAGCAAGACTTGTCTATCTTGCAAAGATTGCAAGAACAATTTTCATCAGAAATAACAGCGTTGCGAGGTAGGCTTGATACTTTAGAAGAACGTGCAGCCAAGGTAGAAGCCAATCAGTTTTCTACAACCACCAAGCTAGTAGGTGATGCGATATTTGTGGTGGCTGATACATTTGGCGATCGCCCCAATAATACACCAGCCAATGACACTAAAGATAGTACCAATACCTTTTTTGGCTACCGCACTAGACTTTCCTTTCAAACTAGCTTCAGCGGTAGAGACCAACTAACAACAATTTTAACAAGTAATAACATTCCTAATTTGACAAGTAATACGGGAACAGCCATGACCCGTTTTACCTTTGATACTGATGGTAGGGAAGGAGTATATATTTCTCAGTTGGTATATCGTTTTCCACTAGGCAAAAAAGCTACTGTTTGGGTAGGCCCTAGAGCACTTCAGCCAGCTGTTTTTACACCAACCTTAAATGCTTCCGTTGGTGGGATAAATGGTGCTGCTTCCCGATTTGCAACCTTCAACCCTACTGTCTATCGACCTGGGTTTGATGGTGCTGGCGCAGCCTTTGGATACAAATTTAGCAATCAATTGCAACTAAACCTAGGTTATATAGCAAATGATTCACAAGCTAATAATCCGGAAAATGGACTTTTTAGTAACACTTATGCAGCACTTGCTCAATTAACCTTATCGCCTAGCCGTAAACTAGATATAGGTCTTACCTATACCCATAAATACTTTGCTGCTGGGGCTTTTAACATTACTGGTGGTACGGGTAGCGCCTTTGCCAGAAATCCTTTTGGGCAAAACTCTACCGCAACTGATAATTTCGGGCTGGAATTTAACTGGAGAGCTAGTCCTCGCTTTCATTTAGGAGGTTGGTTTGGTTATACTCTCGCTAATCAGCTAACTAATGGTGATAGTGATGCAACTATTATTAATGGCGCGCTCACCTTTGGTTTTCCAGATTTGTTTAAAGAAGGTAATGTTGGTGGGATCATCGTTGGTGTACCACCGAAAGTGACTAGCAATGATTATCGCCTTACCCCCGTGTCTGCTCGTCGAGAAGATCCAGATACTTCTTTGCACCTAGAGGCTTTCTATACCTTCCGAGTGAACGACAATATTAGAATTACTCCAAGTTTTTATCTAATTACCAACCCCGAACATAACAATGCCAACGATCCGATTGGGGTAGCTGTTCTTCGCACTAGTTTTACTTTCTAGCAAACCAATGATGCTAAAAGCCTGCAACTAAGCACAAATACTTGTCTTTCCCATTTCTTTTGATTATCTATATAGGGGTTGATTTTTACCTAATTTCGTGTAAAATTTTACTGTAAACTACGGTAATTTGGTCGGGTTGCAGTATTTAAAGTCCGAAATCCTCTAACAACAAAGCATGTATTCTCGCTTATTCTCCACTAATGCCAAGTTTTCAGCCTTTTGACAAAATAGCCATTAATAGCAACTTTGTGAAACAACTCACTAGCACCTTATGACTTTTATCCTCAAAAATACTAAAAGTAACGTAACATCTCTAGAAGCAATATTTAACAATAAATATGCCGATCAAATCATCCCTTGGATAGTGCCTTTTATAGTGCTATTAATATGGGAAATATCTTCTAAAACTGGTTTACTTTCCAGCAGAATTTTACCAGCACCAAGTAGCGTAGTTATCACAGCATATAAGTTAGCCTCAACTGGAGAACTTTTTCACCATATGGGAATCAGTGCTGCACGCGCTATATCTGGTTTTATCATTGGTGGTGGTATTGGCTTTATTTTGGGATTACTAACTGGGTTTTCTCGCATTGCAGAACAATTGTTAGATAGTTCTCTGCAAATGCTTCGTACTATTCCCAACTTGGCATTAATTCCCCTAGTAATTTTATGGTTTGGGATTGGCGATCAAGCTAGATTATTTCTAGTTTCTATAGGTGTATTTTTCCCAATTTATCTTAATACTTATCATGGAATTCGTAGTGTAGATCCTGGACTGATTGAAATGGGTAGAGTTTATGGTTTAAAAACACCGCAGCTTTTGTGGCAAATTGTTTTTCCAGGAGCTTTATCTTCGATTTTGATTGGTGTCCGGTTTTCCTTGGGTATTATGTGGCTGTCGTTGATTGTAGCCGAACAAATAGCAGCAGATTCTGGTATTGGTTATATGGCAATGAATGCCCGTGAGTTTATGCAAACAGATGTTGTAGTGTTAAGTATTGTCATCTATGCACTACTAGGTAAATTAGCAAATTCCATAGCAAAAGCCTTAGAAAATAAATTCTTAGCGTGGAATCCGAATTACAAATCTGCTGGTTAAAAGCTGAAGTCAATAGTTGAAAATGGGTAAATAAAACAGGCTTTATCCCTGCTAACAGGCAAAGCTTGTGTAATTCACGCTCTGAGAAATCCGCTTCGATAATTCATCAAATGAAGGAGAAATTCAAATGATTGCAAATATACAAGGTACACAACTAAATATTTTAGATTTAACCAAGGTTTTCGGGAATAAAACTGTCTTAAAGTCTTTAAATCTAGAAGTAGCACCAGGAGAATTTATTGCGATTGTGGGGCGCAGTGGTTGTGGTAAAAGTACTTTACTGCGCCTCGTATCTGGGTTAGATAAACCCACTACAGGCGGCATATTGTTAGATGGAGAACCGCTACGTAAGCTCAGTCACTCTGTAAGAGTAATGTTTCAAGATCCTCGCTTGCTACCTTGGAAAAGTGTAATTGAAAATGTCGGTCTGGGTTTGGAAGAAAATTGGCGTGCAAAAGCTAAGAGGGTATTAGAACAAGTTGGCCTGAAAGATAGAGCTGATGAATGGCCTTATGTGTTATCTGGAGGACAACGACAAAGAGTAGCATTAGCAAGGGCATTAGTGAGTCAACCACAGCTATTACTACTTGATGAGCCTCTAGGAGCATTGGATGCGTTAACTCGCCTAGAAATGCAACATTTAATCGAAGATTTGTGGCAACAAAGAGGCTTTACGGCGTTTTTAGTCACCCATGATGTAGAAGAAGCTGTCGCCTTAGCAGACAGAGTGATAGTAATTGAAGAAGGACGGATTGCCTTAGATTTACCTGTAAGATTGTCGCGTCCGCGAGACAGAGCTAGTGAAGCATTCGTCAATATTAGAGAAGCAGTGCTAGAAAAAGTTATGAAGTATGAAGATACTCATACAAATCAATTATTGCAAATGAGTCATTAATAAATAGCTACACAAAATTTAATTTATTGATGTAGAGAGCGAACAGTCTAGTAGGGTGCGTTACGCTGATGCGATAACACACCCTACCAAACTCAAATTTGTTGTGGCTAAAGGCATTTTTTAGCGAGTCATCAATCCTAGCGGTGCGATCGCTTTTTCTAAATCAGCCCCTTGGAAATTTGTTCCGACTATATTTGCATTTGTGAGATTTGCCTTCTCTAAATCCGCATCAAATAAGTTCGCATTCTCTAAGTTTGCGCCGATGATAGTTGCCTTGCCTAAATCTGCACCTTCCAGATTCGCACCTAGCAGATTAGTTCCTTGTAAGTTTGCTCGTTCTAAATCCGCACCTTGCAAGTTCGCATTCTCTAAATTTGCATTTTGTAAGTTTGTATCCTTAAGTTTCGCTCCAATTAAGTTGCAGCCAAAACATTCGTTAGTTTTTAATAAATGCCTAACATTGTCAGCTACAGATGTGATAGGAGCAGGTGCAGATGGTGTAGTTATGGGTGCTGGTATTGATTGAGCTTTGGCACTAGGCTGATCGAGCAGAGAAAATCCGACTACAAGTACTAGAAATACAGCAGTTATTATCCAATTAGTTAATTTTTTGAAAGTTGGTTTATTCATTAGTTTCCTCGCTTTGTACTTCGCAGTCTTGGCTTTTATAGAAATCCTTAATTCAAGACTTAATATTTACTGTAAATAAGTAAATTAATAAAAACAAATATTATTTTTGTTTAATTTAATAAATTAAAATTATCAAACATGATTCAGGAGTCAGAATTCGCTCGGGGAATTCTGTGCGAAGCCGCGGATAAATAAATGGTGAAACACCTAAACTGATTAATATAGTTGCAATCTGCCAAGCTTTTTTAAAGCTAAAAATAAGGAGCTAATATGTAATGATTGCAATAAAATTCTACTTTCAATTATTTCTATAGTTTTTTCTAAATGCAATAATACCAAATCAATTTGTTCCGTATCATCTAAATTTAAATCAGCTATTTTTTCTACATTTGTGGCTAAAAAACAATAAGTAAGATTATTATGATTAGCTGGATTAGCTGATAATACGCCAGTTTCAAGAAAATTATCGCTAGTGTAACCTGTTTCTTCTAATAGCTCGCGTTTAGCTGCCAAAATAGGTGAAATATCTTCTGTTTCTACAGAACCACAAGGTAATTCTAAAAATGTTTTTTGTAGACCGTGCCGATATTGTTTGACTAAGACAACTTCCTGATTTTTGGTTAAAGCTACAACATTTACCCATGTTGGATATTCCAGAACATAATAAGGCTCGACGATTTTGCCATCAGGCATCTGACAAGTATCGGCTCTTACTGATATCCATCTATCTTTGACGACATATTTAGAGTTTAATACATTCCAATCAAATAAATCCACTTTACTCAATCCTTGATTTGTTCGTGAGAGTGCGATCGCACATTTAAAGGAAATTAGCCGTACTGAAACTCATCATAGGGACGACAGCATTTGTGCAAACCTTTATGATTGATGCGATAGACCAAATAGTTTAACCAAAATTTAACTCCTGATTTTGAACGATTGAATAAAGCTTTCTCCACTCAGCAACGCAATCCCTAATGTGACAACACCAATTCCCAAGCTTTGAATTACGTTTAAAGTTTCACTAATCGTTACCCATGCAACTAGCGCTGTCAATGCTGGACTACTAGAGCCAATGATAGAGGCGGTAGTTGCACCAATCATCCTAATCCCCAGATTGTTGAGAGTATGTCCAATAAAGCTGACTAGACCCGAAAAAATGCTGCCAATCCACATTGGTGTCCAATCAAGTTGAGCACTGGGAGGCGCAAAGAATAGCAAACTAACACCCGAAAGCAGCAAAGTAGAGGCAAACCCGATCCAAGTAAAAGGAATTGGATGGAATTTCTCTAAACATTTTTGGGCGATAACACTATAGAAGGCATAAACAATTCCTGCACCAACGCTGGCGAGAATGCCGATCGCAATGTCATAACTGCTGTAGGTAGCCGAAGATTGAGGAATGGTGAGAACACTGCCTACGAGAATAATACCCATCACTAGCCAACGATAGAGTGTGGGGCGATCGCCAAAAAACTTCCAAGCCAGCAGTGCTGTAAATACGGGATAGGTGAAGAACAGAGTCATAGCAATGCCAGTGGGAATTAAGCCAATGGCAATGTAGAGCGAGGCAATATAGACAAACATCAGCACCCCACAGCTAAACGCTAGGATCAGAATATCAGTGCGATCGCGCCTGAACAACTCCCGGAATTCTCTAAAAGCAGATGGATATAGCTTGAATGCTAGAGATGCCATGAGTGGAACCACAAGCAGCATTCGCATGAACATCAGTAAGAATGAATTCTGTAAATCCGGTTTAACGTATCCACCAAGTAAAAATAAACCCAGTACGAGATGTTCTGAAAACAAAACTCGCACAGTAATGTTGTGAAACGCCAAAACAAAGGAGGATAGAAGAACCGTCAACATTATCTTTAATATTCTGGTTTCGTCACTTGCAGGGACGGTCGCCCA
>NZ_JAECZA010000256.1 GCF_016056275.1 Dendronalium phyllosphericum CENA369
TGCTCCACCTTGTTGTTTGGGTTGTACATGACCTTGAGTCTTATTCATGGAGAGAAGTTTTTGTACAAAACTTTTGGCTACACTAAATCTATTAGCCACCTTCCTGATTGAGGTGTCACCTTGTGAGTAAGCCAAAACTATTTTTTCTCGCAAGTCGATTGAGTAAGCTTTCATTTTAAGAGTTGATGTACTGGTATTATTGTACCTCATTTACCTGCAATTTGCTGTATTTCAATGCCTTTATGCTGAATTTCTCTATTAAACAAAGTAGATTATTTACTCGGTGTTAGAAAATATCAACTATCGCTGCCATCTTCTTGCTTCAAAGCTGATTCAATCTCTAACAATTTCTTCCGTAATACTTCTCTCATTTGTAATAGTTGTGTTGATTTTACATTAAGTAAAGGTATTTCTTGCACCTGACGTATGATTGTTTCTACTTGCTTTTTCTTTGGGTTTGATCCATCATTTTTAGTGTAATTAGATACTTCTACCGCTACAAGTTTGCGTGTTTGAGCTACTGAAAGTTTTTCCTGTAATACTTGCTTAACTATTTGAGTTCGTAGTTTTTTTGCTGCTGCTTCTGAAATATCTAATGTTTTTGCAGATAAACGTGCTAACGCCAGAGCATGGATGCCACCTAAGCCTTGCTCTCTTATAGCCTGCTTCAAATCATTAGGTAATGACAACATTGGAAAAATATTAGTACTGACAGAAGCTGGATTTAATTGCAGAGAGAGTAAAATGCTAAAAATTATTTGTTCTTCTTCTCCTAGCCCTATTATTGATAATTGTTCTTGCTGAATTTCTCTACTCGCTAAAACAAGCTCACTTAGCTTAACCATATTTCCTTGACGCTCTATTCGGCGCACTCCGGCTCTCAAGCTACGGGGAACATCCTCAGCTTTTAGAGTTGTTTGAGCAGTAATTTCTTTAATGAGTGCTTCTGCTGTATCCAATGGATTTAAATTTTCCCTATGTAAATTTGCCAGCAACACTCGTCTGTGTAGAGCTTCAGGTTGAGGGATAACTACAGCTTTTAGAGTTGTCCAGTTTAATTTTGTAGCACCTCGCCAACGCCGCTCCCCATCAAACAATAGGTAACGCCCATTTCGCTCAATTAAAATTATGGGTTCTTGTTGTCCATCAGATTTTAGCGAAAGGGAAATAGCATTTATACTTTCTTCACTAAAAGTTCGGCGTGGTTGTTCTGGATTACGATCGATCAGTTCTATCTTTACTTCTAATACACCTGATGGAACCAAGTGTTCGCGTAACTCTTGAATCTTTGTTTCTAGTTCCTGAGTCTCTGTTGAGCGTAGTTGATTAATTTCTGCCTGAAGTTTATCAATAGTTTCTCTAAGTTCGTGAACTTCTTGAGAATATTCAGCACCAGAGAACATATTTGCAATATCTATGCCAACTTTTTTAATCATTAACCCTCACTCTTGATTAGCTCAACTAATTTATACACGATAGGAGAAAAATCGTCACAAGCAGGGTGATTGGGACGATATAAATGTAACGGTACTCCTAACCCACTAGCATTTTTAAATTCGGATGAAAAACGAATGGAACTGAAAGTTTCAATCTTCAATTTTTCTAGCTGTGGAATTAATTGAGACAAAATATTTCGATGGATGGCAAGCCGCTGATCGTATTGATTAGGTACAAAGCCTAGGATTTGAGGATCGGGCTTTAGTCTTAAGCGGCGACAAGTGTGATATACCCATTCCAACAACTTACTGGAACCATCTGTAGATTTCGGTTCTACTTGAATTGGGACAATTAAATGTGTAGAAGCTGACAGGGCAATTAATGGCAATGGGCCTAAAGTAGCAGGACAGTCAAAAATTATTAAATCATGAGGCAAGGGATAATCCGTTAAACGATCTCCTAAAAGGTAAGCTCCTCGCTCGTGTAAAACTAGTTCGTTAATAGTTTTAATCAGCCCCATTTCTCCCTGGCAAGCTTCCACGTTTTGTGTATGTTCTTGCCAAAGTTGAACCAATGGCCAATCTCCTTGAAAATTATCTTGAAGTACTGCTGCTATAGTTTGGTTACTTTTAGGACGTAGTAAACCACAAAATAAAGAAACTGAGCCTTGAGGGTCTAAGTCAATTAAGGCAACGCGAAATCCTGCCTTTGCTACAAGATAAGCTAGGTGAACTGCGAGAGTTGTTTTGCCGCTGCCACCTGCGTTCGAGAGCAATGCTAATCGAACTTGCATGGGCTTTATACAAAAATGACATTGGTGAGTTTAACATGTGGAATAATGTTATTCCACGTAACAGATAAATTATTTCGATATTTTCCCAAGTAAGAAACACCAGTTTTTTAAAGAGGGTTTAAGATGAAATCTACCCCGCGACAATCTAAATTAAAGGGTAAATCAAACAATTCTCAGCGACAATATAACCCAAATTCAGCTGATGAACCAACAATTCAGCAATCACCCCAACACCAGCCCGTCTCAAATCCTAATGAGCTAACGCAGCTACAAGAAAATGAGGATGCGATCGCTGACACATCTGTTAACCCAGAGCAAGCGTATAAATCACAAAAGGCATCGAAACCTCATACCCAAAAGTTAGAGTCAGCGGAGCGTTTTCAACACATAAAATTCCTAGACTGCGACAAGCCAGTGAGCCGAATTATCTTCGAGTGCTGGCATTGTTTTCAAGGAATAATTTGCGAGTATACGGGTGAGCCTGTAATAGGAGAATATAAGGGACGACCTTCAATAATCCAAATTCCAGTTCAATGCCCGAACTGTGAAAAGACGGCTATTAAACTGAATACAGGGGAAGTGCTTTCCAAAACGGCGATTCCTTCACCTTGGGAGCAATGATCGGGCACGTTCATCTCAAAAATTGTTTGGGAGCAGAGATCAACTTAGAAATAATGCAAAAGCTGACATTTTTACCTTCAATAATGACTGTACTAACAGCGGTGGCACTTATCAGTTGCACTAATCTAACCACACAACAATATGAGGCGACAGCACTTACCAGCTATACCTGGCAAGTGAAGTATGCCAATAATTTAACTAATGAACCACAACCACGCATTGAAACTTTTGCTAGTACTTCAGTATTGAATCGAAATGGTTTGAAACCACCAGGAGCAGTTATTGGGCCAGATGACCGAGGACTATGGTGGCCGACTTTGCCAGCTCGACCCGGTGTTGATGAAGTGGAACAGCGCAAAAAACCTCAACAAGAGGCAGGCCAACCCGAATTGCAGAAAACGGTGAAATACGAAATTAGCTATGAAGTGGGTGGTCAGCAGAGAACTCTACCTACTAACTATGAAGTTTATCGACAGGTAGTGAAAGCGTACCCATCCAGAACTCCTTTGCAATTGACCTTGGGTGTAAACGATAATTCAGTAGAGAAAGCTGAACCTGTTGGCAAGTAGTAACTCGAATCTAATTAAGTAATGAGAAACGACAGTTAGAGACGAAATCAATCGGGGATGCCTGAGAACATTTTCAGCACATTGTTCAACCAACCAAATACTCTTGAATTTTGTCTTGTTCGCACCGCAAAAGTTTCATTGCCTGCTGCTGAATATGATTAACCTTTGCTGGTTTAATGTTGAGTAGTTCTGCAACTTGTTTTGTTGCCAGCTTGCGTTCGCTCTTAAATCCAAAGCGCAACATTAGAACTTACCTTTGTAGAGGTGCAGCAAGCCTAAGCAATTGTTCAAGTCTTGGTGGCAAACTTCTTGTACTACAGACTCTTTTGGAAGATCCAAAAAATAAAATCCAAGCGCCGTCGAGGCTCGCCCTGAAGGGCGAAAGCACTTAAATATCTCGGTTTTGTCAAAAATATTATTGATACGGCTCTTGGTTTTATTCCTGGTAAGTGCCCTGGAATCGAGTCTGGAGATGCAACGCCAACTAGTAGCAGAGTATAAAGCAACCAGCGAATAATTTAAATTAATTTCTGCTGCGTTACTAACGGCAGTTGAGAATTAAATTAGAAAATTCCGATCGTAGCTAGTGAATTCTGTTGTGATAAAAATTTTAAAAACTCAAAAATTGTTGATAAAGATAAAAATTTGAAAAATTTTATGGGGTACACATGGGGGCTATATATACCTCAATACTAACTAAGAAAATTAGTGACAAATTAACACCTATATGAGATATATATAGGTGTTATTTAGGGTATTTTTTGCTAATGAAAATTTTGTAACCCATTTGACACCCAACCCAGATATGATAAGCTCTTCATGCTAGAGGAAAAATATAGTACAGGAGAACAGGAAAATCTTTGTGTAAATTTTATTCTATGTTGTTCATCCGGTTTAGCTCAATTTCACAATTCACCTAAATAGATAAGTTTATTAAACCAACCGTATTGATTTGATCTCTATGTCGAACGTCCACACCTTACAAAAAATTTTTGCTGCTGGCTTTGATAACGGCTATGGAAGCGTGAAACTTCTGGTCGATGGCTTTGGAGTTGTTCGTGTCCCCAGTTATATTTCCACAATGGACATGGAGGACGTACCAGGAAGAGTAGTTTTCAATAGTAGTGCTTACACAGTAGGAGAATCAGCATTTCGTGCGGGTTATCATTTTGAGCGCAACACAGATGATAACGAAAACAAAGTCAACAATGCGCTGTTGACTTTGTTGGGGGCATTAGCACATCTGCCACATCGTAAGGCTTGGCATCTGAAGTTAGTTGTCAGCTTACACGATGTCAGTCTGACCTCCAAGTTGGAGAGAGTACTTAATGGAGAATATCAGCCAATACTTGCAGGCAATCTTTCAGAAGTCAAAGTAGAAGTACTCAAGACGATCCCCGAAGGAATGGGTGCATTATTTGGGCAACAACTCCCGGCAAAGTTAACGGTTTTAGATTTTGGCAACGGTACAACTCTATATTCTCGTTACTACCAAGGCAAGCGTGAAGTTCACACCCCCTACCCTACGGGTGTAGAAGTTCTCATAGATGACATTTCTCAAAAGATGAAACATCTCAATGGTGGGAAAGTTGGCGATGCATCGAAGATTCGGTTTTGTTTAGAAATGGGACATACCAAATACAGCCGCGACATAGATATAAAAGATGTCTACCTTGCGTGTTTAAAAGATTGGTACGAAAGATACTTGAAAAAAGTGGTAAATCTGACACTAGATGCCAAACACCAAGGGGATGAAATTTGGGCGATTGGTGGAGGCTGTTTGTTACCTGGATTTAGGAAGCTATTAGAGAAGAACGGTTTCAAGATTTTGGACAATCCAGTGGAAGCAAATGCAAATGGACTTCTAGAAATGGCCAAAGCCATTATGAAAAAGAATCCAGCAAGCACATGAAATAAGTGATATCAATTCACTCAGAACGTGAAACAGATTTAACCTCTAAAATCCTTGCTGCATCTAGTTTTTTAATTGCGAATTGCGAATTGATATTGAGGTGATGACAATGGCAGACAAACCAGACTTAGCCCCAGAGAAAGTTAGGATAAAAGACAGTTACCGAGAACGTATATTCAAGGAGTCACAACAATTAGATAAAAGTTATCTGGAGACGCTTTACTTCATCATCGATTGCTATTTTGCATTCAAAAAGGGTGCATTCCCGGTACAACAACTAGTTGCTCACACAGGTGGTTTCACTCCAATTACTACTGTCCAAAATGAACCGGATGAGCTTGACAAAATTCTGTCTCCACAAGAAACTCAACTTGATTCTGATAGCGTCACGTTTACCCTTGATTTTGATTTATAGGCTTTTTTAATACAGCTAGTTCAATGGGCTAAGTCTCCAAACTTCGGATTCCACCAACCCTTGGCGGTATGCAAGTAAGCCACATCCTGATGTTTTTTATCCTGGCGGGATTGTGGATTGGAACACCGCAGCATAGTCTTTTTTTGCCCATCCTTTGTATAACTGTATTCTTCTAAGGGTTGTTTACACACAGGACAAGGATATGATGTGACCTGAGCAGGAGGCTTTTGTTTAACTTCAGCTTCTTTACTAACAGGTGCAGACCAAGACTTAGTGCGATCGCTCCAAAACAGGACGACATTCTCACAGCCACTAGTGCATTTGAGGAAGTACTTTTTCTTAAGCTTGCTGCTGGGGATTTTAGACATCAAATTATTACATGTAGGGCATTTAGTTCTAGAAGTTTCAAATTTGCGCTCAACAGCAGCTTTGCTGCCAGATGAAGGAATAACTAGAGTTTTGGCTTTAGAGAGTGCTGGGACAAAGTAATCCTGATTCCAAGCAGTGAGATACTGCTGCCAAGAGTGTTTGCCAAGGGCGATAGCATCTAAAGCATCCTCCATCTTGCCAGTGAATTCGGCTTCGAGCAAATCGGGTAAAGCCTTCTGTAAAAACATATCAACCTCTAAACCTAAAGCTGTGGGTTGTAGGCTGTCTTTGACTAACTGAACATAATCGCGTTTTTTGAGAGTAGCAACAGTAGGGGCGTATGTACTAGGGCGACCAATTCCCTTGCGTTCCATTAGCTGAACCAACTTAGGTTCGCTGTAGCGTGGTGGTGGTTGGGTTTTTTTCTTCTCGTGTGCAGCATTTTCTAAAGTTAGAGCTTGTCCTTGTTGCACTGAAAGTAAGATCGAATCCTTGCTGAGATTATTCCAGTACCGCGCATAACCGTAGAATTCAATCACTTGTCCTTTAGCCAGCCATAACAGATTACCTGAACAGGTAATGACTTGAGTTTTGCGTAATTGAGCAGACTTGCATTGAGAAGCTAGGGCTCTCTTCCAAATCATCACGTACAGATTGAATTCATCATCTGGTATTTCCTGCCTTAACTGGGCGCTCGGTCGAAAAACATCTGTAGGGCGAATAGCTTCATGGGCTTCTTGAGCCGTTTTGCTACTGCGGTGTTTTGCTACTTGCTGTGGCACATTTGCTGGATCGTTTTGCTCTAACCACCGACGCGCACTCTCACAAAATTCAGGACTTAATATTACTGAGTCTGTCCGCATATAAGTGATTAACCCTGCCTCATAAAGTTTTTGAGCCAGGAGCATGGTTTTATCGGGAGAGAATCTCAGTTTGGAACCAGCTGCTTGCTGAAGCGTAGAAGTGGTAAATGGTGGTGGCGGTTGACGATAAACAGTTTTGCCTTCAACTTGGACAACATGATGGGGATACTGCCGCGCTTGTTGGACTAACCTGATGGCAAGGGCTTCTTCTAAAACACGCTTACTCTCTGTTACTTGCTCTTTATTAACAGAAGCATCATCATTAGTTTCGGCTTCTTGCTGTTGTGCTTGTTGGCTTGAATCAGTTGTGCCATTGTAAAAAGCCCGGAATCCTTCAGCGTAATCAACAAAAACATTCCAATAGTCTTGGGGTACGAATGTTTGAATTTCTCTTTCTCGTTGGCAAATTAGATGTAATGTAGCGCTTTGGACTCTGCCAACGCTTTTGGCTCCGTTGTTCAATGCCCATACCAGGGGACTGCCTTTGTAGCCTACCAACTTGTCCAGGCAATCTCGGCACAATCCTGCACCGACTAAGTTGAAGTCGAGTTTTCTTGCTTTAGCGATCGCACTCTTTAGGAGTTATGTAAAAATAACTTGAACAATTAAGTGACCAGCTTGGGTTTGATAATATAGTTCCACTCACCATGAAAAGAATTTCGTTCGATTGCGATAGTATCAAGCTCTTGGTCTGTAACCTTGATTCCCGTTTTGTAGAGATTTGGATCTAATCTAGCCTCAACTTCTAATCCTTGTGTGGTGGTAGTATTGCGAATTAGATTAATCACAACTTGTAAGCTGGTTAATGGTCTACCTCTCCAGTTTTGGGTAATGTGACAAAACAAGCGATGCTCAATCTTATTCCATTTACTCGTGCCTGGAGGAAAATGGCACACATGAATATTTTTACCAGTTTCAGTTGCTAATTCTTGTAGCTTCAGTTTCCACAATCGTGAGCGATAACTATTGCTACCACCGCAATCAGCCGTAATCATTAGATGCTCACTGCTGGGATAAACTTGTTTTCCCATTGAGTACCACCAATGACGAATAGACTCGACTGCAAACTCCGCAGTATCGTGGTCAATACCAACATTTACC
>NZ_JAECZA010000257.1 GCF_016056275.1 Dendronalium phyllosphericum CENA369
AATATATACTCAACGCTTTGGAATTGAAGCCATGTTCAAAGATTGTAAAACTGGCGGTTACAATTTGGAAAGTTCTCAAGCTAATCCTGATAGACTTGTACGAATAATATTTTTAATTGCTTTAGCTATGACCAGTGCTTGGTTACATGGACAAAGGACTAAATTTCAAAAACTTGATTCCTATATTTGTCGTAGTCAAGAAAAAAATAGAAATGAGAAACGTCATAGTAATTTCTGGATAGGTTTATATGGTCAAAATTGGATAGTCGCTTGGCATGAGTGTCAAGCATGGGTCGAGGAACTGGTCGGTTTCAGTCGCAATAAGCAAGCATATTATCAGCGAGGTTTAAGGGCTATGAAGCTTATACAGCAAGCTCTTTAACTCGCTTGTCGCCCCTTGAACTACCAATCCTTCGGATACGAGAATACCCTGGTGCTTACTGCAACTATCCCCAATTACCCGATGCAGCCCGGTGGTTCCAAGCTTGGCGCTTTCGTCAAGCAGGCTCCACGCCATCACGGAACGCGATTGAGCGAGCGATCGCCTTCCCGAACTTTCACATCCACCTATCTGCACCTTGGAAATCGGCACGGGAAATGGGCGAGCGCATTGTCATTCAGGTAAATGATGATGTTTTCGAGTTTGATTTTGCGATCGCTGGCACTGGTTACTCCGTTGACCCAACAAAGCGTCCCGAACTAGCCGACTTTGCCCAGCACATTGCCCTCTGGCGCGATCGTTACGAGCCACTAGAAGACCTGCGCGACGACTATTTGGGGACGCACCCTTACTTGGGTAAAGCCCGCGAATACCTAGAAAAAGTACCTGGCACTGCCCCTTATCTTAAAGACATTCACGTATTTAATCCTGCTGGTTTCGTCAGCTTCGGCTTGCCAATTGGTGACATATTTAGCATCCGCCGCGACATACCAGGAATAGTATCGTGTATCAGCCACGACTTGTTCTTTGAGGACTGGGCGCATCATGAGGCACGTATCACAGGCGATATCGCCCCTGATTTTGAGAACTCGCTCTATGCTGCTGCGGTGTGGAAACAACCGAACGAGGCAGCGACCCGCTAGGTCAACAACCTTTTTACCAGTAACAAATAATTCCGGCTCTTAAACGATGTCAGTAGAAAGCGATCGCCATTTCACGATCGCTGCTGAATCAAGTATCACTGTTAAATCAATTCACTTAACAGTGCCATTTCAACAGATTTATTACTACTTATCAAAGGAGAATGTCATGGTTGCTCAAGCAAACTCGCCAGCAGCAAAAATTTTGGAAGTTGCCGACGATCCACGTCTTTCCAGAGAAGTGAAGGCATTTTTGAAGGAGCTGAACTCACCAGGGGAGGAGGCTCTAGAGACACTCACTCCACTCGAAGCGCGCCAAGTACTCGTGGATGCACAGGCTTCGGTTCAAGTTGATCTTTCAGGCATTGAAGAGTCTGAGAAGACAATTATCGCTGACGGTTACACGATTACACTTAATATTGTGCGACCTGAAGGGGCTAAAGGCACATTGCCTGTTTTCATCTTTATTCATGGCGGTGGTTGGGTGCTGGGTGATTACCCAACACACAAGCGCATGGTGCGCGATCTTGTTGTGCTTTCAGGGTTTGCAGGGGTCTTTGTCAACTACACGCGCACGCCAGATGCTCAGTATCCCCAAGCAATCAATGAGATTTATGCCGCAACCAAATGGGTTGCCGAGCATGGTGAGGAGATTGGCGTGGATGGCAAAAATCTGGCAGTCGTCGGCAACAGTGTCGGCGGCAATATGACAGCAGTCACTGCTTTGCAGGCGAAAGACAAAGGAGGACCCCACATCAAGCTACACATCATGATGTGGCCGATCGTCGATGCTGATTTTGAAACGAATTCTTACCACCAATTTGGCGACAAACGGTACTTGTCTACACCAACGATGAAATGGATGTATGACATGTACATCGCTGACCCAGAAAAGCGCAAAGATATCTATGCTTCTCCCCTACAAGCGACGGTTGAGCAACTGCAAGGCTTGCCTCCAGCGTTACTTGTGGTTGCAGAGAGCGATATTTTGCATGACGAAGGCACAGCTTATGGACGCAAGCTCGATGAAGCTGGGGTCGAGGTAACAACTGTGCAGTATAACGGCATGATTCATGACTTTGGACTGCTCAATGGTTTAGCCGAGCTGCCAGAAGTCCGCTCTCTGTTTGTTCAAGCTGCTGCTGAATTGAAGAAACATCTGCAATAGGATGCGATCGATGTTTTTGGGGAAAGGAAAAGACGCTCTTCCATTGCTTGCTGCTTACCGAGTTAGCGTAGGGGAAAAGAAGAAAGCGGAATGGCACTAAGTTAAAACACAGCCCTTGCCGTGATTAGTTCCTAGCCTGGAGGCTAGGAACTAATTCTGAGAGACTCCGCCTCCAAAGGCTCGATCGCTGGCAGAACCTCTCAAAATACATTCATGGATCGTTATATTTAAACTACTCTCAGGTACTTACCTGCTATGAACAGCCACACACCGAGCGCTAGGGACATTATCGGCTTGTCACCGTTGATTGCGATTGAAAACGAAGCACCACCCAAGCTGATTGTCGATCCACCGCTTCCCGAAGCGTTAGGACAAGGACGTGTCTTCATTCAGTACCGGACGGAGAATCTGCGCGTGTTGCCGGTGTTTGGCAAAGGTGCGCTCGAAGTATCGCCGCGCATCGGTCATATCCACATCACCGTTGACGATTTGCCGTGGCACTTTGTCGATGCCAGTGGAGAAACGATTATCCTGGTCGGACTGGAACCTGGCGCGCACAAGGTGCTGATCGAACTAGCTGACCCCACGCACAAAGTAATCACTAGCGAAACTGTGGAGTTTACGCTGCCCGATTCTAAGAAATCATCATGAAAAAACTAGAGATAAAATTGCAGTTGTGACGGGGGCATCTGCAAAAACGCTGCACATCGCGGTGGTATTCATCGATCTGTATTAAACTGCTTTTGAGGTAATTCGGTCGGCACGCATTTACACCCAAATTCAGAATCCAGAAGTAAAACAAAGTTCATACCTGCCTTTGGGACTTAGTTTGTCTACTTCATCAACTTGAAATTTGCTGTAAATTTAATTCAACCGTGCTGAGACGTTGGCAAAGCCTCTAGGAACGAGAATCGCGATTCTAGCGCTTACATACTATGAACAACCCCGAAAATCCTCGACCACCCTTGCCGCCTTTTGATCGCGAATACGCCATCCAAAAAGTCCGAATTGCAGAGGATGCTTGGAACACACGTAACCCTGAATTAGTATCACTCGCTTACACGTCGGATAGCATTTGGCGCAACCGCTCAGAATTTCTATCTAGTCGTGAGGCGATCGTCCAGTTTTTAACACGTAAGTGGCTTAAAGAATTGGACTACCGTTTGATCAAAGAGCTTTGGGCTTTTCAAGACAACCGCATTGCTGTCCGTTTTGCTTACGAGTGGCATGATGATTCCGGCAACTGGTTTCGCTCTTACGGCAATGAGAATTGGGAGTTTGACGAACATGGATTCATGCGATGGCGTATTGCCAGTATCAACGACCTGCCAATTCACCAAAGCGATCGCAAATACCACTGGATACTAGGTCGTCGTCCTGACGATCATCCAGGATTGTCAGACCTCAATCTTTGAAAAGCCCAACGACTATATCACTCAGTTTTTATTTTACAAGAAATCCACTGCTATGAATGCAAACAACGGCATAATTAGCCAGCTTAGTCAATATTCAGTGCCTGTAACCATCGATCGATTAGAAGCCGTCCTTCAAGTAAAAGGCATCACCATTTTTGCCCGCATCGATCAACAGGCTGAAGCCGAAAAAGCCGGACTAAGCTTGTGTCCTATACAGTTGTTGCTGTTTGGCAACCCGAAAGCCGGAACTTCCCTCATGGTGGCAGAACCAACGATCGCCTTAGATTTACCCTTGAAAATACTGGCATGGAAAGCCACTGACGGCAAGGTTTGGGTGAGTTACAACGATCCTAATTACTTAAAACAGCGATTTTCTCTCTGTGATGAGTTGGTGAAAAATATCGCTATCATTGCACCTTTAATCGATCGAGCACTTAGTTTTGCCGATTGTAAATAAGTCGCAGAATTTGCAGGCGATCGCACCAGGGCGTTTTTGAAACAGCATTAAGGATACCACAGTAGCTCCTCGGCAGCCGGAATTGAGCGGCTGTATTAATTTTATAAAACTTATGAAAACATCCGCGTTACTTCTGGCTCTGCCAATCAGTATCTTAGCTAATTTTTGCTTAAGAGCTTCTGCTGACTCTACAGCTGCCCTCATCCTAAGTACAAAATGCCAGGGTGGTTATAACATCAATATTTGGCAGAATTATAATTCTCGTGAACTGCTTTATCGCGCGACCAGTCCCAACGGGAATTTAAGTTTGGGCAAAGGAACTAGCCAAGCGACAGAAGGTGTTCGAGTGTATAAGTTTCGGAGTGGAATTTATGAATATTGGGTGTGGGATGGCACGTTAGATAACGCGCAGTCTGGTACTTTAGAGGTGTATAAAAATAAGCGTATCTTGATGAAGCAAGCTTGTACGAAAAGTTGAATCATCAGCGCGGGTGTTATGCACTTTTTGTCAACCCAGCTAGGGCAAGCATCTTGAGTTACGTTCGCCAAATACGTTATCGCTAAAACCCTCTTAGTCAGCCAGTTTTTTCTGAAATTCATAACACCTTCTAGAAGTCGTATTCACCCGCTCGAACTTAAAGGATATGGAAGTGAACGCTCAACACTATGACGACATTATTATCGGCGGCGGCAAAGCGGGTAAAACACTTGCACCTGCGTTAGTCACCGACGGACGTAAAACCGCTCTGGTTGAACGCAGCTTAAATATGATTGGTGGCGGGTGCATTAATATTGCTTGCATTCCTACTAAAACTATGGTGGCGAGTGCTAATGTGGCAAACACAGTGCGAAATAGTGCCGTTTATGGTGTTAAAGCTAATACACCTATCGTTAATTTAGCAGAGGTAATCCAACGAAAACGAACAGTTGTGCAATCTGCGCGTGAAATGAACTTGCACAATTTAGAAACGGCTCTGGATAAGAACTTGATTATCGGCACAGCAAGGTTTGTTGCTCCCAAAACAATTGAAGTAACGACGACTGAGGGAAACAATCGCTTACTTACCGCCGAACAGTTATTTATTAATACAGGCACACGACCGTTAATTCCATCGATTCCTGGACTCGCAAAAGCGGGATTTTTAACGAGTGAGTCGATTATGGAGCTAGAACACCTGCCTGAACACCTGATAGTTCTCGGTAGTGGCTATATTAGTTTAGAGTTTGCCCAGATGTTTCGGCGCTTTGGCTGTGGCGTGACTGTCATTGGGCAAAATGAGCAAATCCTGTCACAGCAAGATCCAGATATAGCGATCGCAGTTCAAACCCTGCTAGAACGAGATGGTATTGAATTCTGGCTGAAGGCGAAGGTGTTGAGGGTGGTTCGCACTGATAATCAAACCATCCTGCAAATCCAAGTTGGCGATCGTGAAATCACCCTCCAAGGGTCGCATTTGCTCGTCGCCGTTGGTCGTGCGCCCAATACTGAGAGCTTAAATTTAGCTGCTGCTGGTGTAGCAACTGATACACGCGGATTTATTCAAGTTAATGAACGCTTAGAGACGAACATTCCTGGAATTTGGGCGTTAGGGGACATCAATGGCGGCCCGCAATACACTCATATATCGCTCGATGATTATCGCATTATCAAAGCTAATTTAATTGATGGAGGCAACCGGAGTATACGGGATCGATTGGTTCCATCTTGTCTATTCATTGAGCCAGAACTGGCTCATGTGGGTTTGACTGAAACACAAGCACAGCAACAAGGATATACGATCCGCGTGGCGAAGGTGGATGCGTCAGCCGTTCCCAGAGCAAGAACACTCGGTCAAACCGATGGACTTTTAAAGGCGATTGTGGATACCGAAACAGGTCGGATTCTAGGGTGTTCCCTGTTGTGTCATGAAGCAGGTGAAGTGATTTCAACAGTGCAGATGGTGATGCAAGCTCAGATGCCCTACACCGTTCTGCGCGATGGTATTTTGACTCATCCCACGATGACCGAAGGGTTAAATATATTGTTTTCCAAGTTGTAAGCAGACTGCAATTGCAGATCCAAGGACTTACCAAACAAACGACATTTCATTCTTGAAGGTCAAGTATACATAGCATGATTAGTAAAACATCTAAAGTCGGTATTATTGGTGCAGGTAATGTAGGTGCAGACGTTGCAAATGCTTTAGTTTTACTTGGCAGATGTGTAAGGGTTGTGCTTTTTGACCGAACCTTATCAAAAGCTGAAGGGCAAGCATGGGATATCGAAGATAGCATTCCCTTACTTAAAGAGATGAAGATTATACCATCAAACCAGTATGAAGATTTAGCTGATTCAGATATTATTGTTGTGACTGTTGGGGTGCAGCATAAACAAGGACAGACTCGATTAGACACATTGAGCGACAATGCAGAGATTATACGTTCGACAATTAAAGAATTAGATCGAGTTGCACCGAATTCAATCGTAATTATCATTAGCAATCCAGTGGATGTACTCACGCGGATTGCGATCGCTACTTCCACCAGAGCAGAAAACCTAATTTTCGGTTCGGGAACCGTTCTGGATACTGCTAGACTGAAATATCAACTTGGAAAGCAACTGAATGTTGCAAAACAAGACATTCATGCTTATGTGATTGGAGAGCATGGAGACAGTCAATTTGTCGTTTGGTCTAGTGCATTTATTGGGGGAATTTTGTTAACTGAATTTCCTATACCACAAGGAGCAACGCTAGAACAAATTCAGCAAGAGTACGCACAGTTAACTCGTAAACGAGGCTATAACATTTTTGAACGCAAAGGAAATACAAGCTATGGTATATCAACAGTAGTTTGTCAGTTAGTTGATACCATCCTGCGAGATGAAAAGCAGATATTTCCAGTATCGGCTAGAGCAGATTCTAACTATGGAATTGGCGCTGAAGTTGTTCTTGGACTTCCATGTATCATTGGCTCAATAGGTATTGAGCGCCAACTGCTGTTATCAAGAAATGCTTATGAACAACGCTTATTAGAAGAATCAGCCAACAAACTCAATGAAGCCTATAATTCTTTGCATAATTAAAATCAAATGCTATAAGTTCTACTGCCAATATGTTCTGAAAAAATGAACAATCTTTAACTTAGTAATTTGCCCCGCAGCAAGATCCGCACTGTCCCTAGAGCAATACTGCCGATCGCAATATTTGCGCCCATGAATAGCAGTAGTGCCAATTCTTGCATCACTCCAGTCATGCCACGTTCAACAAGGCGCAAGGATGCCAGCGACAAGGCGGCAATGCCGAGGGTGAATGCCCGTGCGATTCGTTGTAAGTGAATCCCGGTATCCAGTCCGTAAATAAACTTACCAACTCTTACGAGTTGAACTCTCAACCAGATGTAGGTGAAAGTCCTACCCGCCAGGTTCAGGCGTGACTCCTTACCTGCCCACACCGAGCAAGCTCGATTCTTGCAGAGTGAAGCTGGGAACAGGACGCAATCAGACAATCGCTATGGATTGACACTGGCGTTAATAGGGAGCTTCCACGGTGAAACAGAGCCTAGAAAAGTAACCCACACTCAAGCGGGGCATAACACAAAACCCCCGACTTCATCAGAGTTAAAACCCGCTGCGTTATGAGGGATGACAGCAGCAAGAACCAAGGGTTTCTGAAGGTTAAATTGGCTACACCTAACGAAGCAAGTAATCAGTTGAGGGAACGAATAAAAACGAACTAAGGGTCTAGGGGAAGGTCGAACCCCCAAGTAGGCTAGACGAGCAGCGGAATTCCTTTAGTTCGGGTAGGACAGACCGTAATTGGTCTGAGGTGTTCAGAGTACACGAATTGGAGTAGAGCATGATTGGACACAGCAATAATGCCAGTGAATCATGGAGAACATTACCCTGGAAGAAATTCCGGCGTAACCTTTTCCGCCTGCAAAGAAGAATGTACAAAGCTGTTCAAGGTGGAGACTATCGGAAAGCTAAGTCTCTTCAAAAGCTGATTCTGAAATCCACCGCAGCAAGATTACTGGCAGTTCGTCAAGTGACGCAGCTAAACGCTGGGAAAAAGACAGCAGGAATTGATGGCAAAGCCTCACTCTCATTTAAGGAGAGGCTTGAACTGAGTGAAGAACTCAAAGTCCATTCTAGCAACTGGCATCAC
The DNA here is from genome assembly GCF_016056275.1 of Dendronalium phyllosphericum CENA369. Lineage (GTDB taxonomy): Bacteria > Cyanobacteriota > Cyanobacteriia > Cyanobacteriales > Nostocaceae > Dendronalium > Dendronalium phyllosphericum. The sequence goes on from NZ_JAECZA010000257.1 coordinate 8,266, forward strand.
CAGAAGCTACGGAAAATTCCTATTCCCAAAAAAGATGGGAAAACCCGCATTCTAAAAGTCCCCACCGTTGCGGACAGGGCTTGGCAATGCCTAGTCAAATACGCTCTGGAACCAGCACACGAAGCAACCTTCCACGCCAGGAGTTACGGGTTCAGGACTGGACGTTCGGCACACGATGCACAGAAAATCCTCTTCCAGAATCTCAACTCCCAAGTCAATGGAATAAACAAACGAGTTATTGAACTCGATATCGAAAAATGCTTCGACCGGATTTCCCACTCAGCCATCATGGACAGACTCATTGCCACAAAGGGCATAAGACAAGGAATCTTCCGATGTCTTCAAGCAGGAGTAAACCCAGAGTTTCCCGAACAAGGAACACCCCAAGGCGGAGTGGTAAGTCCACTTTTAGCTAACATTGCGCTCAATGGGATAGAGAATATACACCGCTCTGTGCGATACGCAGATGACATGGTTATTATACTCAAGCCCGAAGATAACGCTGACACAATACTTGACCTCATCAGCCAGTTTCTCGCAGAACGGGGAATGAAAATCAGCGAAAAGAAAACTAAGCTAACCGCTACGACAGATGGCTTTGATTTTCTGGGTTGGCACTTCAGGGTGCAAAACAACGGAAAGTTTAGATGTGTCCCCTCAGTGGACAATTTCAAAACATTCCGCCAGAAAGTAAAGCACATCGTCAACAACCGGAACTATGGTGCTACAGTCAAAGCTGAGAAATTAGCCCCTGTAGTTAGAGGATGGAGGAACTACCATCGCAACTGTAAAATGAGTGGATCGCGGTTCTCGTTGTACCACATCCAACACAGGGCGTTTAAGGTGTTCAACAGGGAAACTAAACAGAATCGAAATACCAGCAAGAAACTACTGGATAATGCGTTCCCCAAGGTTCCCTACTCCGAAAATCAACATGTTCTAGTCAAAGGTGCAAAATCACCATTTGATGGAGACATTGCCTACTGGAGTAAGCGAAACAGCAAACTCTATGGCATCGAAACCTCTAGAGTTCAAGGGGCGACAAGCGAGTTAAAGAGCTTGCTGTATAAGCTTCATAGCCCTTAAACCTCGCTGATAATATGCTTGCTTATTGCGACTGAAACCGACCAGTTCCTCGACCCATGCTTGACACTCATGCCAAGCGACTATCCAATTTTGACCATATAAACCTATCCAGAAATTACTATGACGTTTCTCATTTCTATTTTTTTCTTGACTACGACAAATATAGGAATCAAGTTTTTGAAATTTAGTCCTTTGTCCATGTAACCAAGCACTGGTCATAGCTAAAGCAATTAAAAATATTATTCGTACAAGTCTATCAG
>NZ_JAECZA010000258.1 GCF_016056275.1 Dendronalium phyllosphericum CENA369
GGATTTCGACAGTGTAAACAAGAGCTAGGCTGGACAGATTACCGTTTCACCAATTTTCAACATATTGAGAGGTGGTGGGAGATTATTTTTTGTGTTTACACGATGATTAGTTTAAATTCTTCCGTCTTATTAGGCTTAAATCAATCTCGTCAACTTGAGACTGAGGCACAAGATCTGAGTGATGTTGATTTTTCTAACCATCCGCAATGGAACCATGAATCTGGATGGAAGAATGCTTTAAATAATCTGCGTCTCATTATCCAACCACTTTTACTATTTTGGTTAATTTATCCTTGGTTAAGTATTTTCCCTAATTCACATTTGTTACTGGGATTCAATCATTTAATTGCCGCAATGAATCAATTTAAACCCTATTATGCTTCTGGATGATTTAGCTCCTGAACTACTTGCTTATTCCGGAAAGTGACAGAAGAGGGGTAACTAAAAAAGTTAATAAACGCATCGCTATTTTACTGCTTTTGAAATTACCTCCAATACTTGTAACACTTGAGTTTGCAAATGTGAAAAATTTTCTAAGAATTTAGCTCAACCTGCTTTACCTTTCAAATAGTCGAAAAAATTTTGTAATGGAACTCGCGTGCCCACAAATACAAGAGTTCCACTCGTGATATCTGGATCGGAGCTAATAATTCCTCGATCGCGTAGGACTTTTTGAATATCCATTGTCGTACAAATGTCTATATCTAGACATAGTCTAAACCTTCATCACATTCTAGCTTCAAGTCAGGAGTTGTAAGAGATCGCTTTGTCCAAAGTTAGTTAACTTTGAATTAAGGTGCTAATCTTGCTTTACCTAAACGCTGCTTTTCATACCATTGTGCGATCGCAGGAGCCCAATCCTCAAAATGAGGCCACATCATTTCACACAACTTTTGAATTTCTAGTTGAGCATCTTTCTTATTTCTCAGGTCGCAGAAATGTAAAAAAGACCTTAAATTGAAACTAACTACAAAATGCTGACGATAATCAAAAGGTACTTTACCTCTTGCATGTTCCTCAGACATTCCCGCTTCAAAATCAGCTTTATATTGCTTAGTTGCTTCTAAACACCACTGCAAATCTGCCGCTCTTGCTTCGGGTGAATAGTAATATTTTTTTCCTTGTCTATCAGCATAAGAACCAACAGGACGCAAGTAAAAAACATCTTCAATATTTTTCTTACCCTCTACTACATCAATAAATTGATTCCCTGTATATCTGAAAGATTGAACATCAAATGATACGCCTACTCGATGAGTACGAGCTTGCTGCATCACACTGTGGGGAAAATAACCACAGTTAAAAACAATCTGAGGATGCTCTAAAGGGCCGTAATGTCCTCTCTCACCAGCTAAGAGCCGCTTAACAATAATTTCACCGCTTTGTGACTCCGAGGGCCAAGAGTCGCGCTCATCAAACACAAAAGACTCGGTATAGTCTTGGTGCATCGCGGCATAAATTACCTGCTGCGGGTTTGGTGTTTTGGCAATAACCTCTACTCGGAATCGATCCATTGGCTGCTCTAAATGTGGTTTGTGACTGGGAGTGTTTGTGAATTAGAAGCGGAGCCTGTTTGTAAAACATGGCTTTTAACTCGATTCATCATCTTATCTCTTTAGGCAGATTCATTTGCTTTACAAAAATTTATAAATTTATTACAATTTGTTACATTAAATCAAACAAGAGAAAATTTCATGCGTACCAACAATTCCATCGTTGACGACCAGGGCTTGATGAACAACTTTGCGATTGAGCCAAAGGTTTATGTAGATGAGCAAGGCGATCGCACAGGCTTCACTCCCTATGCAGAATTACTCAACGGTCGTTTAGCAATGATTGGTTTTGTCTGTTTGATAGCATTAGAAGTACTGACAGGACAAGGTGTCTCAAGTCTTTTAACAGGTTTGTAACCAATACAGTTAAAAAATAAACATCACCTGCAAATCCCACTCTTGATTTTGGCGAATAATCTCGATTTGCCTGATGAATTCTCGAAAATAAAATCGTCGCTCTGCTTCTGACAAGTCCAACCAAAATTGCGGTATTGAAACAGCTTGAGCAACAGAACGTAAGTTAACTGGCGGAAGAGTTGCCAGCTTGGCTTGGAGTGCAGAAATTTCTGTGCGGAGTTTATAAGCCCTTAACTTTGCTGTTTCAGTATCCAAAATGCCAGTTTCAACTAAAGCAGGTAACTGTTCGAGTATTTCTTGTTGACGAGCGATCGCTTCCCCTAAACTGTTCTTAATTGCATCTAACTGGGGAAAATTCATTCCCGCTACTGCTAAGGGTAAGTCACGACAAACCGTTGCAATTGTGCGTTCCAAAATATCCTGGTAGGGAATAGCCCGACACTTAGGGCGATTAGGGCAGCTAATAGGACGTAAGTAAAGATACTCTTTGTCTTGGTGGCGCTGGGTAACGCGAGTAACCGTCATGTGCGACTGACATTCGCTACAAACAACTAATCCAGCTAAAGAACGGGGCGCGCTAGCAGTCCGAGGTGGTAATCGGCTGTTACGGCGTAAAAGTCGGTCAACTTGGGCAGCTTCTTCCTTAGAAATTATCGGAACATGTGTATCAGAAATAATTTCACTATTGCGATAAGCTGTGTTACCCCGATAGACAGGATTAGTCAGCCAGCGCCGCCCAGTAGTGACAGAGATTTTCTTGCCGTACTTTTTCGCCAAGTAACGCACAGAACCGCGCAGGGAACCGTAAAGTAGAAAGTTTTCAAAAAAATCTTTAACTACAGGAGAAGTACTACGGTCAACAACGTATTTATCTTTACTTCGGCGGTAGCCGTAGGGAGGTTTACCAGGTGGAGGGGCAGCGTCAAGGCGGTTGCGGGCGTGACCTTGACGGATGCGGCGACTATGCTGCTGACGTTGGATTTCATGTAGCAACTTCAGCAAGTCAGCGCGGAGATGGGAATTTTCCGAGGTGTAGGGTTGTTCGGTAGCAATTATCGCCACTCCCATAGCTTCGAGTTCATTGAGGCGATAGCTTACTTCCTCTACAGTATCCCCCAATTCTTCCAAGCGGCGGATTAACAGATAATCTACAGATTCAGTTTGACAGTCTGTCAACAATTGTTGTAATTGCGATCGCCTAGCGTGTCCAGAAGACTCCGACTTGCCCAAATCTTGATAAACCCGATCCACCTCCCATCCCCAACTATCTCGATCTGGAGAAGATTCTAATAAAGGTTCGGTGTAAGTGTAAGCGATAATTTTCATTAGTCAGCGATCGGTAGTGCTGAGTCAGTTGTAAAGAGTGCTGAGTTCGGTATTCTCCTGTGCCCCTCTGCTCCCCAAACTACTGCTGACTAAGCTCGATAATATTCCCATCTGGGTCTTGAGTGAAGAGAGCAGCCCGACCGGAGGCGCTAGCTTGAAAGGGATAATTTTGATTGACTAACTCTTGCTTGGCTGCATCCAAATCTGCAACTGAAAAAGCAATGTGGGGATTGCGTCCCCATTTTTCGTTTGGGTTGTCGGTGGGAACAGTTGATGCAACTATCAAGTGGATTTGATAGTTGCCAATTTGATACCATGCACCAGGGTATTTGAGAGTGCGGTCTATTTTAGATAATCCCAACACTTTGCCATAAAAATGTTCGGAGCGTTCTAAGTCAGTAACGAGAATAGCTGTATGGAGACTCTGAGTAATTTGCATTGTCGTAAGATGCGATCGCCGGATGCTGCATGGATCGTAACAGATTGCTGAAACAGCCTCACCAAATAATAGTAAGGATAAAAGTTCTCACCAGTTGCACAGGATTTTATAGAGGATTTACTTACTGGGTTTGAATTAAAGCTCAGTAATGAAAAAATAGACTTATTTTATTAAGGGTAAAAGGTCAAACTCTTGACGAATCTCTAATAGTGATTTGTCCAAAAGCGGTTCAAAATTCAAGAATGGAACGTAACGCTGACGCTGACGCGTTTTGAACCAAATCACAATTAATTCTGGTAACAATATTGACAAGACCAAGAAAATTGAACTATATAACCACAACAGGCCATGCTCCTCGATCAAATCGTCATACATAACGCGAATCGCAGGACTAATGGTCGGATCTTTAATTGTGCGTAAGTGGTCATGAAACTTGTAGTTACTCGTCCACCAAGTTAGTGGTAGTAACTTGAGTTCGTCATACATCCCCGTATCACAACCATAAGTAATGTGGGAAATATCATGCGCCAGTAAAATTTTTGCAAATTCTGGTGGCAGTTTCCTGGGATCGGTGACATTTGGATTCAAGGCATAGTATTCCTCAAGTCCTTGCCGAAGAGTCTGGATGCTGTTTTTATCTTTATAAAGAGGGTGAGGATGCTTGCTCATTGTTCGAGCTTAAATTATTTACGAAACGGTATAGTAATTATATTAGCCTTTATGAGTGATATCAGTAAAAAGTTACCGGGACGACCCCGAAGTACCAAAGCTCATGAAGCCATCCTACAAGCAGCTCTAGAACTGCTAGCAGAAGTTGGTTTTGAAGCCATGAGTATTGATGCGATCGCTGTTCGCGCTGGCGTTGGCAAACCTACTATTTACCGACGCTACGCCAATAAGGAGGAATTGGTTGCTGATGCTATTGAAAGTATTCGGCAAGATGTTGTAATTCCCGACACAGGCGATTTCCAAAGTGATATTGATGCATTGATTGCAAGTGCTGCACAAATTACACTCAGTCCTCTGGGGCGACAGACTGTTGCAATGATTATTAGTAGCGCATCAAGTAACTCTCATTTTGCTCAAATCTACTGGACAAAATACCTGCAACCCAGACGGCAAGCCTTTGCTATTATCCTGGAACGAGCAAAAATAAGAAACGAAATTCAATCAGATTTAGATCCTGGGCTAGTCTTCGATACAATGAGCGCGATTATGCTCTATGCACTTATCTTTCAGCCCACGACAGAATCATGGGAAGTCTACGTTCGTCGTGCCTTACATCTCTTCCTCAAAGGAAGTTCAGGCTGACCATAACACTCAGCAATCTGGTGTCAAGAGTTTACTGTGACAATTCATTGAAGTATTAGCCTACGTTACTACCCAAAAGACGATTAGTTATTCATTTGATTTACCCCGATACTGACGTAGCGATTCACGTAAAGCATCTTGAACTAGCTTGCGAATATGTGGTACATCCAGCTGATGACGTACAGGCCCAGCAAACCGTGGATCGTACATTATGATATGGATTAGTCCAAGTGATGGGTTCCAGTCTACTTCCTTCAAAGCTTGTGAAAAACCTTCAACATGGCTTCCATGCTTCGGCGTTCTCGCTCCATTTACCCAAGAGAACATCCGTGTCCGTGGCCCATCTCCAAAAGCTGCTGCTTCGATGAAAACATTTTCATAATGCATAGTTACGTGAAATGGCACAGCATTCGGCTCGTTGTCCAAAGACAGCGGGTCAAGAAGCATAAATCCAAGCATTTGAAGTCCTTTCGGCGCGTAGAATCGCTCCTGATGAAAACCAATTTTAAACCCACTATATAAATGGGCTGTCTCGAACAAAGCTCTACGAATTACACCCCATCTGGGTTTCGCCTGTCTAAAAATCTCAGGATCTGGAATGACTTCAATATTCGTTCCTCGCCCATTACCTCGTTCAATAATCGTTGCAGAACCCAGGGTAAATCCTCTGCTAAAGCGTTGCTCCCAGAGCGCACCAGAACGCCAACTTCGCACAGTTAGTTGAGAACTAGCAGCATTCATAGGAGCAAGACCTATACCCAACATAGTCATGTGAACGTGGGGAGCATGTTCGTTGCGCGAAGGTGTCGAGTGGATACGAGTTAGAAATTTAGTGGCGAGACTTACAGCATTTTCATCGCTTGGTTCATCAAACGGTAATCCTAATCCATCATCAGTAACTGAAATTACTGCTTCATTTATTTCTACATTTACGAAAGTTGCTTGGTTGACGAGGAAAGCGTCAAGAACGTTAGCAACTAATTCGTATACAAAATGTTCAACGCCTTTTGTACTAGTACTTCCAAAGTACATACCTGGTCGTCGGCGAATTGCTTGAACTTCCTTTTCGTATTCAGATAAAGCAGACTCTTCATTCATGATGAAAAAGAAACCAGAGTTTCAGGTTAAGCTACGCTATAACTACTGCAAAATAAAGCTAGGGAACAATCAGATAAATTATGACTACTCTAGCAATCAAAATCCCCAGTATCACCCGCGATCAGTTTTGGGAAATTTGCCAAGCTAATCAAGATTTGCGGTTGGAACTAACTGCTGCTGGAGAAGTCATTGCCATGTCACCAACTCACTCTTGGACAGGACAACAAAACTCTGGACTGACAGCGCAGTTGTGGAATTGGAATGATAGTACAGAACTTGGTATTGTCTTTGATTTCAAGGGGCGACAAACGCCTCTAAACCTAGCCAGATAAAGGTTTGAGAGGCACAGACCCCTTAACAAATGTGGGTACTTATTGAGAATGAACTGTACAGTTATTAAGCAGCTACCTGTAGGGTACAGTTTAATGGTAAAAAAGAACGGTCTCGTAATTTAATTAAGACCGTCGTCATAATGCTGGCATCATTCTACCAAAACTTTTTAGAAAAATACCTAAATAAAGCACAGTTAATCACTCTGAAAATGTTGGTGTGGTTGTTACAAAATCAGAAACAGGTGAAGATAGAAAGACTGGCAGCAACCTTACCTC
>NZ_JAECZA010000036.1 GCF_016056275.1 Dendronalium phyllosphericum CENA369
GCTTCCCCAGCCTCCCCTGCTCCCCCAGCTTTGCCACCTCACGAAATCGCGTTGCTCCCCATCAGCAATCAGCTTACCTTTGTGTTATTAGTATTGTGTAGTAACTACTCTTCCCCTACTCGAAACAATTTTTACTGTATATACAACCGTCTGTACCATTTCTACACTCTCTTCTCAAGCAGTCTCTTCCCAAACTCAATCAAGACAAAACTTTCTCTACTCTGTTTACTACTTAATCTATACAAAAACTAATTTTGTTTTTGCTGCCAAGGCAGTATAGACAGCTTTCTGTACCACGTCTACACACGCTGTTCGCCAGATGCGTCTGTTGGAAGTCAAGCGGGGTAATATTTTCTATACCGTTGTCTATACCTCATCTACACGGCAAGTTTGTGGCTTTTGATAATTGTTGTGGGTTCGCACATAAGATGAAATTTGAACAACGAATTTATAGGAGTTTGGGGCATCGAGATTCGCGCATAAAGTGAAATCGATTGTGAGGCAAGGGTTTAAGCCAAATAGTCAATTCGCAGACTATATGAAATTTTCTGCTTTGATTTAACAAAAGCCCGAATGCTTTTAAAAACGTACTTTTCAAGTGCGATCGCCCGGTCTATGAAATTGCTAATACACTCTTGATAAGAAGGTAGCCAAGTAGCTTTTGTACGTAACATTTAGGTTGTTAGGTATAAAGCACTATCACTATTACAAGAAATACTGTGAATTTCTGTCCTCAGATGCAAAATTTCAATTTATGTGCGAAGTCGCTCTTTAGCTCAAACGCCTACTCCATAATCAATTTCACCTTATGCGCGAATTAGAGGGGCTGAAAACCCTGTAAATTCGTCCTCAGAATTTCACTTTATGCGCGAACCCACATTGTCTCTACAATTTTCTTGTCGGTTCGCGGACAAAGTGAAAATTGTCGCAGACAAGCTTGAAAATATTCGCGGACAAGCTTGAAAATTATGTTTGTGGAACCCTGATTTTTTCGTAGAAAACGGCGATCGCTCTCTAAAAGAGAATTACACCAAAGCCTTATCCCTTATAAATTTTGCGCCTTTTACCCCCAATTTGGTAGAAAATTTCAATTAGTCTGCGAATTTGGCAGGAATTTTTCATGTACTCAGCGACCAATTTTCACGCTTGTCTGCGACATAAAAAGCTAGAACCCCTATAACTCCGTTAAAAATTTTTCAATTAGTCTGCGAACCGACATTTCTGTACAGCAGCTGTATCTGGCTAATTTCTCTGTGCAGATAAATTAATCTCGAAATTTATCGCTCAAGAGTTTGCTTTTGGGAAGACAGGAGATAACCAATGGCCGTACCCCTTACCGATCTCAAAATCGGACAACCAGTAAAGTATCTGATTGGCACAAGAAATGGGTTGACTGCAAAAGTAACCGATATCAGAAAATGTTCTATGAGCATCAAAGATACTCATGTTGTAACGTTGACCTTTGATGATGACTCACTGCCGCCGCATCTCAAAACTCAAGAAATTACGGCATATAACGGAATTGTTGAAGGGTGTGAAATAGAGTTTTAGCACAACTGCGATCGCGCTCTGCTCAAGGAGAGGATTTGAATAGCCTAACCCCACTAATGATTTCACATCATGTCTCATACCTTGGCTCACGCTTGAGTTACCACGGCATTTACTTTGCTGTGGAGAAAATCGGGGAAATCGCAGGCATTGAAGATTTACATCCGCACTCGTTTCGTCATACCTATGCTACAGACTTATTACTGTTGGGTGTTTACCCAACTCATGCATGGAAGCTGACAGGACATCAATCTGATAGAGCATTTCGACGGTATACACTGCGTAGTGAACAACAAGCGGCGATCGCTGCCTATTACCGCGCCATTGGGGAAGAGGAAGAGGTGGAGTAGGACATGCCAAAGCCGCTCGATCCGAAGTGCCAATTGTGTGCTAAGTTGCCAACATCGAAAGCGAAAGTATTGCATGGGGCAGACGGGGATGGCTGCTGGAATCCAAATGTCTGCCATTTCAAGGGGCGACAAGCTTCCTAAAGTGCTTGCTGTATAAGCTCCATAGCCCTTAAACCTCGCTGATAATATGCTTGCTTATTGCGATGCCAAAAGAGCAGGGTGGACAAGTAAGAGCGATCGCCCTTACTGCCTATGCTGGGGATTTTAACCAACAACAGGCACTCTCTGCTGGATTTCAACAGCATGTGTCAAAACCTGTGGAGCCAGAGGAGTTAATCAGAGCGATTGTAGTTTTACTGGAAGGATCTCAAATGACTACTTTACCCTAATGAACTGTCCTTATACTGGAAGGATCTCAAATGACTACTTTACCCTGATGAACTGTCCTTATACGGCGGCTAACACTGGACACTTTCTCTTTAACCAACTCCAGAATCAGCACTCAAAATGACGAGCGCCTGAAGAGCAAAGCGAGCGCAAGAAATTATACTAAATATGTGTATATATATGTCATGGAAATTGTTGATTAATCTTTTATGTCCCTTCAAGTCTACGGCATCCCAAACTGCGGCACTTGCAAAAAAGCTTTTAACTGGCTGCAAAAGCACAACATTGACTATGAATTTATTAACGCCAAAGAAACTCCGCCTACCCGTGAGCAGATCGAAAACTGGGTAAAATCTTTGGGTTGTGCTTCCATGCGGAATCCTTCTGGGCAATCATACCGCGCTTTGGGTGATGAAAAGAAGACTTGGATTGATGAACAGTGGATTGAGGCATTTGCTAAAGATGCAATGCTGCTCAAACGTCCGCTTTTTGTTCAAGATGGAACAGCCGTGCTGGTAGGTTTCAAAGATGAAAAAGTCATTCTAGAAAAATTAGGAATTTAATCTCCAAACCAGCATCTTGGGTACATTCTGCGTAGATCGAGATAATACTCTTTCCCAATCTAGAATGGCTATACATAAATGAATTAAAAACCTTTGTGCCATTGCTCAATAGTTGGACAAGTTGGGCCTGTGGGTATTAGTCCGTTAGATGACACGCCAAAATTTTTGAGTGATGTCAACTCTAAATCAGCATCTTTGATCGTTGCGTTTAATATCTGTTTTTTCTGTTCCTTTGTAATTAACTCGCTTCTAGCATCTTTTGGTAAATTTGCATTTTTTTCTAGCGTAAATTCAGCTACCCGATAGAAATTTTCCTCTCCTGGTTGACCTAAACTCACACAACCCCTTGATTTCACAAATAATCCTACGATTTGAAGGCTTGGAGTAAAATGTCGTTTATTTACAAACTTTATTTCCTCAACTGGCCCCCAAACATAAGCAGGTTGAAAAAATCCCTTAGCTGGTTCGTTTCTGGTTTCGTTGCAGCCTTTATTGATCTGTTCATTCATCGTAACGCTAAGTTTTCCGTCGCCACAGACTTTCCAACTTATTCTGTGTAGGTCGGGTGTGCTTTCTACATATTCCTGCAACTGCTTATCTTTTGGGCTTTGCTCATCACTTGTCGCCGCATAAGCAAGCGGCGAATCTTTCTGCGTTTGGCTTACCTTGTCGTCACCAGACTGACAAGCTCCTAACCATAGTCCTACACCGATTGAAATAAGTGCTGTAAATATTTTTCTTTTACTCATAAAAACTCCAAAATTTGATGCGCGAAAATTAATTCCCAATTTCCTTGTTTGACCCAATATCTACTTTTAACAAATGCTTAACTACGAGCTGCAAGTATTATACATATTTGTTTTATATATGCAATCAAGTTTTAACAGTTTTTAGTTATGCTGCAAAACATTCTTTTCACTTAGGCATTCTGACTTCCTTTTTTGTAAGAATTCAGCACCCAGAAGTCAGAATGTAGAAGTATTCCAGTACAATTGCTACTTTGATTTATCAAAATATACCTAGTTTTTTTAACTATTCTGAATTCTGAATTCTGACTCCTGAATTCTTACCCTTTTTCTGGCTCCTGAATCCTTACGTTATTTGAGAGCTAAAAATGAACGCTGGTAATTATATAACGTATTTTTAAAAAATCAAGAAACTACGGTATTGAAAAAAACAGTACCTAAATAGCTTCATCTGTGGAGTCAAATATGGCATAGATAGAGTGAGCACAGAGAAAAATCTAAAAATGGGAAGAGTATGGACATATTGGGAATTCGATCACCCTTTAGGTAGCACGGTGCGGGTAATCTCTACTCCATTAGGGCTAGAGATATTTGCCGAAGATGTGTTCAACATTGTTGCAGCAGAATTAAATAATGAAAAGGTAGTGCTGATAAATATCCACAGTCAAGAACGTTATGTAGTTATTGAAGAACAGGTAGTAAAAATAAAAACTTTAAATTTTACAGCCATCAATAGCTTGAAAACGATTGTCAAAGCGGACTTGATTAATAAATTTGTGCATTGGGTCAGAACTACAATCCGACCGATATTTCAAAGGCAGTATCTGTAAAAAAATTAATGAATATCAAAAGGAAGAAAAGAAAATGACAACTTTTGACACGCTTCAAGAAAACAACCAAAATATGAGTAGCAGTTTGGCAGAAATAAGCACTAGTAACACAGAGCCAAATAAGCCATTGTCTAACGATCTGACAGAAAAAGACTCTAATAATACACAATCCAATAATCCGACAGAAAAAGACTCTAATGATACACAGTCAAATAATCCGACAAAAAAAGACCCGATTAATACAAAGCCTAAAAATCGAGGAGCCACAGGCAATAAAGGAAATAACAATAAAAATAGCCATCCAGAACAACTAAGGAGATTAGTAATGGTGACAGGAGATAAAGGGGGTGTTGGCAAGTCAACATTTGCCAGAGGGTTGGCGCAAACTTATATAGATAACGCAGTAAGATTCGTCGGATTAGATGCGGACAGTTCTAATCCACACTTGATAAGATTTTATGGAAAAAACTCTAATATTTATCCTTTGGATATATCTAACTCAGATAAATTAGATGATTTCTTAGATAATTTAAAAGAAATAGTTTATCCTCAGTCTAAAGCAGATGGAAAAATTCAAGTAGAACAATCTTTAATACTGTTAGAAACACCATCTCAATTCTTATCAACTTTGAAAACTTTAATAGAAGAGATGGGTTTTTTAGGCGTAGTAAATGATAAATGTAAAATGCGGGTAACTATAGTAATAGTTATAAGTACAATAGTTGATTGTATAAATCAGTTATTATAACTTTATAGTTTCTGTGGAAATAATGTTGACTATGTGATAGTAAAAAATTTGTTTTATGGAGAGGTAGAACAATTTAGTTTTTATGATAATTCACAAGAAATAAAAAAAATAGAGCAGCAAGTAAAAGCAAAAGGTCATACTTTTACAAGTATAATTATGCCAAAATTAGCAAAAAAATCCTACGATTATTTAGATGTTAAAAATCTGACATTTAGGCAAGGGCTTGAACAAGATGAATACCCGTCTGTATTTGGTAGAATCTTAAGCTGGTTGAACAATTTTCAAGGGCAAATAAAGCCACTAAAAGATTTATTTGGTATAGAAAAGTTTTTATCTGAATAAAAATAAAAATCAGAAGTCTAATCTAGTAACTTGAATAGGCTTCTGATTTATATTGATACGATAACTAGGAAATAAAAATGTCCAAGAGACTGATTATAACTGTAGGAGATGCGCGGGTGGGGAAGTCTACAGTTATCAAGCTATTGCTAGAAATGTTAGCCCAACAAGAAAAACGGATAAAGGTTTATAACCAAGAATCATTCCCCGTATTTAAGGCTTATGAAGAATTAGCAACCATTAAAAAATTTAATTTATTAAATGATGATGCCGATGCAATGACAGATGACTTAAATCATCCTGAGCTAGATGTGATGATTGTTGATATGCCCGGACAAGATATTGAAAAAATAATTCAATATATCGAGAGTGCTAGTTTATTTGAGGTTGGATTAAAATTTGGTTGGATTTTAACATTTATCCAACCTATTTCTCACAGGACAGACTGTATATATTATTTAAATGAAATCATGCAGACTGCGACTAATAACGCAAACTATGTGGTGGTAAAAAACTACCATTTTGCACCAGAATTTAGAGAATATGAAGAAAAGATACGGAAAAATCTGTTAATGATAGGAGGTACAGAAATAGAATTAACGGCGCTACATCGAAATCATTATCAAGCGATGGAAAAGTCTGGTAAACCATATTCACAAGTTTGTCAGGATCTATCAATAATTTTATTTTGGAGAAGCTTCATTTTTCAGTGGATTAAAAAGTTTCGTGATTCAGTGATGAATAACAATTTGGCTATTAAATATCTAGGGCTTGATTGATGACACCACAAGAAATGTTACAAGGCTACTCGCCATCAGAACAAAGGCGCATAGTTGAAGGAGCCTACCAACTAGGGATTACGCCAGACGATCCAACGTTTAAGATGATGGCAACGTTGGGTCGATACGAAGAAACGATGATAGACCTCCAGGCAAGAATGGAGGCAATGATAGAAGCGTGGGCAGCACTGATAGACCAAAAACTGGAGAAGACAAGCAAAGAAGCCAAGTCAATGCACTATACAATTGTCTCTAGTGCCGTGCGTGATGAGATGAAAAAAATTAAGCCTACTGGCACAGCAAGGATGAAAGTGCAAGGAGGCTGGGGGTTAGGAACAGTATCAGCAGTATGTGGAATAGTAGCGGCGACCAGTACTTTGCTGGGTTCGCTGACCACATGGAATTTGGTGCAAAATATAGGAACAAATCAATCAGTAGTAGTATCACACAACGATCTCAAGATTCTACAATGGGCAAAATCCCAAGAAGGAAAACAGATGTATCAATTACTATTGAAGAATCAAGCAGCAATTGAAGCCTGTCAAACACAGCAGAGTAAAACCCAGGGCTATTGTTTAATTCAAGTAGGTAAGTAGCTAACCTACCTTCAGGTAATCTTGTTCGATGTACCCAAGTTTACTAGCTTCAATCAGAGCATTGACGCGATCGCTGACATTTAACTTAGCAAAAATCTTGTTAATATGTCCTTTAACGGTACTTTCAGTAATAAATAACTGCTCGGCAATAACTTTATTAGAAGAACCTGTTGCCATCAAAGAAACAATTTGGATTTCAGTGTCAGTGAGATTATCTTGATAAGTCTTCCCCTTTATTTTCTGTTGGTATAAAAAATCCCGTCGGCTAATACAAGGGTCAAAAAAAGACTGATGGTCATAAAAAGTTGTTTTAATGGCTTCTAACAAAAGAGGAACATTGTTCTTTTTGAGAAGGTAGGAATCAGCGCCAGCATTTAAAGCGGATTGAACAGTGCCTTGAGAATAATGGGAAGAAAGAACAATAACTTTAGTGTTGCGATTGAGTTTGACCTGTTTAATCACTTCTATCCCAGAGATGTCGGGTAAACCGATATCCACCAAAATGACATCGGGATTTAATTCCTTAACTAAATTAAGCCCTTCAGCGCCAGTACGAGCAACGCCGACCATTTGCATATCTGGTTGTTGATTAATAGCAGTAGTGATTCCCAACCTAATGAGTTCTTCATCCTCAATGAGCGCTAATCGAATCATAGATCACTTCGATTATAAGATGACTAAATATTTATAACATAGTTGTTGATGTTAAGTATTTTACTTTTTGTATATATAAAGATAAAATATAGATATTCCATCAAGAATTTAGTCCATAATCAATAAAAAAATATTAATACTAAAAGCTGATTGTAGAAAAGGTTTTTGGTAGGAATTCAGTACCCAGAAGTCAGAAGTCAGAATTTAGAGGTATCTAGTAAAATAGTAAAT
Source organism: Dendronalium phyllosphericum CENA369 (assembly GCF_016056275.1). Classification (GTDB taxonomy): domain Bacteria; phylum Cyanobacteriota; class Cyanobacteriia; order Cyanobacteriales; family Nostocaceae; genus Dendronalium; species Dendronalium phyllosphericum. The sequence goes on from NZ_JAECZA010000036.1 coordinate 7,772, forward strand.
TGGTTCATTAAATATTTTTCCTCATTCTTTAACCCTTCTGGCTCCTGAATTCTGACGTTTTTTGAAACCTCAAAAAAAAATCTAAAACTTCAAGCAGAATTATTATTTATAGCTAGAAGTAGCAAAAATCACAATATATCATTAGTAGTATAGTTATGCACAAAGAAGTTTTCAGCAAACAGTTGGATTTTGCAGCTCTGTTACACGACGTATCCAACATTTTTGAAGGAGCATCTTTAATTGTGAATCAAATAATTGATGGTGCTTATGGGTGCTCGTTAGAAGAAATCAGACCGTTTCTCATAGCTCTACAACAGACAAATAAGCGAGGAGTAGACTTAATTGAATCAAGGAGAGTCAATGAAGAAGTTGGAGTAGTTAATGTAACCCAGTTTGATGTGTTAGTTTTTTTACAAAAAAACTACTCCCAATTCAAGCCAATAGCGCAGTACTACTCCTTGAATCTGCACTATCAAACCCAAGCCTCATACAAGCATGGAACGCAAGTACGAGGTGATAGTATAAGTATTGACAGAATGTTATGCAATCTTGTGACAAACGCTATTAAGTACACCAAAAAGGGAGATATCTTTTTAAGACTGCTCAATCAAGGTGATGATTTAATCATTGAGATTGAAGATACCGGCTGTGGGATTGCCACCGAACAACTCTCCAATATATTTATTCCGTTTTGGCGATCGCCCCAGAGTAGGTTATCTGAGAAGCCGGGCAGAGGAATGGGGTTGTATATTGCCTGGATAGTGGCTTATGCTCACGGACTGAGTATAAGAGTAGATTCGGTAGCCACACAAGGAACTAAATTCACCATCCAATTCCCTTACAAAGATGATGGGATTTATGGGGTTGATGGTAGGATGTTGCCCAAATCGCAGAGGTTGCAAGATGCGTTACCTGTGTGATGCGAACAGGATTCGGGAGGGTGACGAAGCGCTATATCTTGGTAAGCGTGTACTTTCTAGGGTTGTTTGTCGGGTATTTTAATTAGTCTAAGTCTGGGCCGTCAGGAAATCGCTCGTTTTGTTGTTGCTGTGGCGGTGGCTGTTGCTGTTGTTGCCTAATATCAAAGTCGATCAGCTTTTGTGTTTCTTGTGGAGAAAGGTTGTTGTGAATAAGCTTGTATTCTTCGTTACCATCAGCTTTGTAAGCACTAAAAGCCGACTGATTATCACTTTTGCGCCAAACAGTCAGACGCTGCATCCCCTCTCTCATCAATAGTTGCAATCGATAAGCGATGCCCTCATAAATGCGTCCGCTATTGGTATTGTGTCCCTTGGTCATGACAATGTTCATCAGCGCCGGAATCAGAGATTTTTTGACAACCTCGTTATTTTCACTCTCCTTTGGTGTTGGCTGTTGGCTATCGACTAAAGGCAACTTACGCCCTTGAGAATTTAACATTTGTTGTAAAAAAGTCTTTTTCTTCTCATTGATTAAATTTTCAACTCTGGAACTATTATGTTCTGGAGTGTCAGCTTGATGTAGTCGTAATTTTTGCGTGTACTCCTTGAGGTATTTATTCTTGAGAGAGTGCCTGTAATCTTCAGTACTTTGAGCATTTTGTGTAAGAGATAGAGTGGCTTTCATCTCATTAATAATATTTTCGCGCTCTGTGATGTCTAGTGCGGGGGTTGACTGTATTGATTGTGAAGGTGTATTTGGATATTTCTCCATCATCAGCGCCAATCTGTAAGCCATTTGGTTGTCAGAAAAGCTACTGTCGTGGTTGATGAAACTCATTGTTTGGGACACTGAGCTAGATTGCATAGGTATTACAATTCTAATTCCTGTGAATTAGTAGCAGGTTGTTGTGGAGTGTGAGATTTTTGATGTTGGGAATGTACTTCAACCTTGGGCGTATAGGTATTATTAATAATCTGGCTACGAGCATTCATCAAGTCCTGAACGACATCACTCAAGGGAGGAAGAGAAATATTTGTTTGCCCTTTGTTGTGCTGCTCGACAAGACTTTGAAGTAGAATTTTCTGATAAAGCTCGCGTTGCTCCCCAATAGTCAGCTTACCAGTTGTAGTGAGCTTTTGGCGCAAAGGATTGTTGTACTGATTGGCAACACTAGACCAAGTTTTATTAGTTTCTAAATCGTGCCAATGAGAGGCAATGTCTCTGTGGAGAGGCATGGGTGTATCGCGCTTCTCTTCAGAAGAAATCTGTGGCTGTGGTTGTTGAACAGCCTGCGAGCGCAAATCATTAACAATGTGGGCTAATGGTGGAAGCACAATATTAGTACGCCCATTGTGAAGGATCTCACTCCAGGCAAGATTTTGAATTTGCTGGTAAAGTTCGCGTTGTTCGCCAACAGTTAATTTTCCAGTTTGCTGAATCTTAGATTGAAATTCTAAATGTCCTTGCGCGACAGCCTTATTCCAAGAACCATCTAAGACTAACTGTTCCCAATATTGTTTCAAAACTGGATGTAGTGGTAGCAAAACTTTATCTAAGTTAGAAGAAAATTTGGGCTGTGATGGTGTTGTAGTTTGAGGTGTTGGTGTAGTTGAATGTGATACAGCGTTGTGTTGCTTTAGAGAATTAGAGCTTGCTGCTTGTGAGTTTGATTGTGTCTTGCGATTTGGTACGTTGGGCGTAGATTGAGTAGATTGATATGACAGTTCCTCGTTTAAATTACGGGCAATTTCGGGATGAAGGGGCAAGTCGATGTCACGGGTGTATGTCGGGTTGCCAAATAAAGATTGATAATTAATATGCAGTTTTTGAGCCAATAGTCTTAACTTCTCCAAATCAGCTTCAGTGATAGCCAAAGCTTTGACTTGGTGAGTCATCCCAGTTTCAGTACGCTCAAGTTCAAAACGAACAGCCTCCCTAGTAATACCATTGTGTTCGGTTTTGAGTAGTTGCAGAGTAGATGTATTGTCAGTGCATTGCTGGAAAAGAATGCGGTAATTACCCAAAGTTAAGTCGTCTTGTCCAAAACTAGTGATAGTTTGGGTTAAAATTTTTAATACCTCTTTTTCTTTAAAACTTTCTAAAATATTATGCGTACCTTTAGGGGAGAGCGAGGAAAGAGTAGATGCAATTTGGCGCGGGTCTGCATCGACGGAAGGTAGTTGTTTCCCAGCTTTCAGGTAATCAGCAACTAACAAAAATTCTTGCCTTTCAATAGGTAAAATACTAATTTGCTTTTTCGAGTTGGGTTGAGATTTCTCTTCTTCATCACCGTAAGAAAGTTTAATATTACCAACATGACCCCACCGATCTGCTTGAAAAGTCATCAGCTGTTGTTCATTATGGCGACGGTAAATACTGAATTTATCTCCATGACTTTTAATAATAAAAGCATCAGCTTGATAAATTTTACCGTTAGCCTGGCCATCAGTAGTATCTTTTTGCTCAATCCCATACTTTTTTAGTAGTGCATAAGCGACAGAAGCTATTTGTTGATTTTCTCTAGCTTCTAAACTCTTTCTAAAAAAATTCTGTTGATAAAGTGTGACCTCTTGTTTCCTAGACCAAGAGCCAGTCTGTTCCATTGTATTTGTGGTAACGACAGGTGTTTGAGGAGTAGCGGGTGTTTCACCCTCAACTATATCGGTATCAACAAATTCTGCGTCTATGATTGGTGTACTAGGAACTAACAAATGTGTAGGGGATTTAGAAGAAGGAAGTTTAAGAAATTCATCAATGGGCTGCTCTGTTATATTTTCAGGAGTTGTTGTCACAGTACCATCTCCTTTTTGTTCATAAAGCCGAAGTTCTTGACCATTTTTAAGAAAAACAACTAAACGTAAATTAGGTGGAGTATTGTTTTGCCACCACTCATCAAGTGGAACAGATGCAGTAAATACTTTAAAGAAAGCATCTGCCCCTTGTGCCACAATCAAATCATCAACACCTTTATGGGGGCCTGGTAATTTAACAACGCTGACTGTAGATCCAGCCATTTCTAAAAGTTTACCAGTGCGGTAAGTAGCAATATTAATGTTGCGTTTGGTTTTCGCTTTGGTTTCGTAGTCAAAACAGATTTTGAAGTGGCGATCCTTAGTAGCAAAAACAGCTAACTCAGGATGTAAAGCCACAGTGGGATTGCCAAATTCATCGTCCTTACGATAACCGTTGTAAATTCCTGGTACACCAATAGCGGCTTCGCCTTGACTCAACAAACAAGCAGCTTTTTTGGCTCCTTCCGTAATCGTGATTGGGACATTGTGTTTCCATACGCAGTACCAAAATCCGCTGCTGCGATCGCTTTGGCTGGGGTTGACTCTGGCTTTGGAGTAAATGCGCTGTTCTATGTCGGTGGGGACATCTAGTAGGAAAATACTCGTTCCAGTTTTCGGTGGATGTTCATATTTGATAAACTTTTTGGGTTTATCGATTTGCTTGGTTGGCTTTTGGGGTGTTTCCGAGTCTTGAAGAAATTTGAAAAAGTTTTTGGAGTTCTTTTGTTCATCGGGTTTTTCTCTGGGTTGATTAGGCTTATAGCAACCCCAAGGCTTTTGTAGTGGCTGTTCTGCTTGTTTTAAATGAGTAAATGAACGAGGGTCAACTCCACCGCTGCACCACCAGCCGCCATGCTCAATATGAGAGTATGTGCGGAGCATATCACTTTTTAACCGTCCCAGGTTGATGCGTTCTATTTTATCGCTGTACATGAGATATTCCCACGCTTCATGCTCTTGCTCTGCTGGGTCGATGTGTAGACTTTTGAAATTTAACTCGGCAATAGATGGAGCGATCGCGCTCTTGTTGATTAGCTCTTGCCAGTGATTTAAATCTATGTGTGGTGGACAAACCCCAGTTACAGAAGTTGAAAAATGAGTGGTGAAACTTGGTTGCTCAAGTAAAGAAGATGATTGATCGTGGGGTTCTAATTCATTTGGAGGTTCAACTTCCTGTGCAACTTCCTCTGCAATTTCATCTAAATAAAAACTATTGTTATTAACTGGAGTTGAATCTCTTGTATCTTGCTTCCCTTCTAATGGTTGGTAATTGTTCTGTTCGTTGAAGGGAGCATTTTGACGTTCTAATGATATGGCCATGAACTCAAGCGACATAGCAGAAGGAGGAAGATTAAGGGGAGAATTGGGAGTTGGTATAAGCGGAGGAGAATCATTAGGAGGAAAGTCAAGAGGTGTTGTATTATTCCCTGGTAAAAGAGGCGGTAATAAATCCTCTAATAATTCTTCGAGTTCAACAAATTCTGCGTCAACAACTTCTCGCTCAAGCTTTGACCATTTCCAGCCACCATCCTCATCAGGAGTAAGGAAATAAGTTTCTTCCCCTATTTCAATTCGACATTTTAAATCAATAGCTTCTTCGATTGATTTATAAACAAACTCTCCTAAAGGATAAATAAAAGCTCGAATAAAATGCTGACTAGCTCTAGCGTAAGCGGAAGTGAGTTGTAGATGTCGTTCGTCAAACATATTTATTAGAGTGTGGCTCTTGTGGGTGTAGTGAAAAAATAAAACTGAATCTCTCAAAAGGCTATCAAGTGTGGAATCTTTAAAGAAGTCGCAAGTCGCAAGTACAGTTTTGCTCTAGGGGATGCGCGACCTCACAAACACATACTTGCGGCTTGAGAAGCCGGGGTCTTATACCAATTCACAATTCGCAATTCGCAATTAAAAAACCTAGATGCAGCAAAGTTTTCGGGGTTTGGATCTGTATCAGATTTTTCGTGAAATGGTATTAAACCCACGGAGTTTTGATAAAAAATAATCATGAACTCAAATAAATTAATCAGCCACACTATTGTTTAACTACAACAGTTACAGAATCGTCGTTGCAAATATTTGTTATGAACGGGGTTTTCGATAATGAGAGAACAAGATTGACGCAGAATCTCATATTGTTGCCAGTTAGCCCCCAAGCATCTGATATCGAGGAGCTGACCTTGGAGTGTAACACGATTAAAAATAATATGAATATAAATATTGCTATGCTGAATATCTAAAAAACAGATATACTGCAAATCATGCCAGCCGATACCGTGAATATATTGGTCAACAATTTTCAGGCAAGATTCTTGATTTAGTGTAATATAAATGTTTTTTAAACTGATAAGAGTATATATGCCCAAACTTCTAAGCTTTGGTCTAGTGCCAGATAAGGTATTAAAGTCGTCAATAATCTGAGTCAGGGAAAGATTAATATCAATAAAACTGCCATTGGCGAGAAGATATTGTTGAGATAAAGTTTCAAGAAAGTCAAAATTATTAATCTTCAATTCTTCAATAGTCATTTTCATAATTGTTATACCATTATGTGCTTGATATTAAAACGTAAGAATTCAGGAATCAGAAATCAGAATACAGAATAATTAAGAAATTAAGCTTTACTAAGACAGAGATTTTAATAGTCTAGAAGTACTAATTATCAAAATTCGATCAATTCTGATTTCTGTATTCTGTCTACGTGAATTTTTACATTAAAACCCGATCTCAGAATTAACCATAGTATTAACATCTTTTGATGTCAGACCAGGATTACTAGAAACAGCTTGAGGATTTTTCGGAATGGGAAAGCGCGATTCAACTTGCTTAACTCGCAAAGCTAAATCTTGCTGAGAAGGAAAATTCTGTGTACTTTTCCTAGCTAGTAAACTGACAATTCTTGCCCATTTAAGTTGATTATATTTATCAACATTTTGGAGTAACTCATTAATTTTGATATTTTTGAGTAAAGGAACAGACCCCTCATTTTTATTGGCATAAGCAGGATTAATAAAAACACATTTGCCAGCAACGAGTTTCAGAAATTGAGCCGATTCAAAAAGCTTTCTAGTTTTTTCTTGGTCGCTAATGCTAGTGCTATTATTTTTACTACCAGTAGAACGGCTTTTTTGCTTGTACTTAATCTCTTCATCACCCAAAAAGCTAGAGAATAATTGCGCCGACTCGTTCTCACCAGGATTGAAGATGAACTTAGTGCTGCAAGCACCAAGGATAGCCTTAGCGATATCTTTACCGTAGTTCTTCTCAAGCTGCCCCATATTTTGAAAGCCGATAATACCGCAGAAGCCCTCAGAACGTGATTCATTGAGCCACCTGTAGAGGTCAGGTAAGTAAATCGAGGGTAATTCGTCGAGTGCAACGATGAGTGGGTCTTGTCGCTTTTTGGCAATATTTCGGGCGATGGTCATGTGTAAAATGCTGGTCATCAGAGGCCCGACTGCATCTCGGCGTTCTCTGTCTAGTCCAAAAATAATCATCTGCTTACCCTTGATTTCTAGAGGTAAAGTTGTCTTACCGACAAAACAGCCCAGCGTGTTTTTCGCCATGAAGCGAGTAAACATAATACTGGCGGTAGCGACAATACCCGCAACGGTTTTCTCAGACGCAGCAGAACTGAACAGTTGACCGAAGGCAATTTTGACCCAAGGATTGAGAGAAGCAGCCATGAGGCGTTTGACCATTTGTTCGCTAGAAAGTATGGCGGCGCAAGTCATAACATCTGCGAATTGACCGAACTCTTTAGCTAACATCAAGATGGCTTGGGTTAATTGATCCCCAGATGGGCCAAAGAAACCATCCTCAGTAGAATTGCCCAAAAGTCGAAAATTTTTATTGATGACAGTGGAAATTTGTCTTGACGTTTCTGCATCGCTACTGTCACGTAAAAAATCAAGTGGATTGCAAACTTCAGATTCAGGAAATCCCGGTGCAAAGATGTGAACATCATAGCCCTTGTATTTGGCATAGGCAGCAACTTTCGCTTGAGATGGGTATTTGAAGTCATAAACTATACAGGGAAATCCCTGTTCGATAGCCGAGTAAATCATCGGGTTGATGGCACTAACAGTTTTACCACTACCGGGTGCGCCAATGGCTGCCGTACCCCGTTGCACATCAGGGATATAAAAAGTAGTGTTTGCATTTTGAGTTTGATGTTTACCCATGTAAAGCGCCGCACTATCACATTTTGGTGATTCTATTTGTTTCAATGCCTTTTTCTTGGCTGTCGCAATTTCTTTACTTCCGCCCCAATAACTAGTAGCTATTTTCTTTTTGTGTCCATCCCCAAAAAATACCCTCATCAGGATATAAGCACCCAGTAAGGATAAAATTGTTAGACCATTGAGAGTGAATAATTGATGAGTGTACTTGCCAACAGGATGATGTGGATTTTGTAATTGCTCGAAGCGAAATTCTTGATTATTATCAGTAGTAGTTTTTAGAAACTTACTCATACTTTTACCAAGGTAATATGAGGTCTACTTCCTTAGCTATTGACGCTAATTCATCATCAAAGATATTAGTTAAGGTAAGGAATTTGGCTGACCTAAAACTATGGGGTCTTTCTCTCGGTACTCAATAAAAGGCACAGGCCCAATAAAGTATGGGCTGCAAGTTCGTCCAATAAAGGGAATCCTTTTGCAGATGCGGAAGAACATAGCAGTTTCTACTTCTCCACTTGCTTCATCAATATTCCAAACAACTTGCTTAAAACTGGAACCAAAAGGATTTCGACCAGTAGGCTCTTTACCACGATTGAGAGTTTTTAAAAGGCCAAATCCACCATTAACTTTCTGAAACTTCCCGGAAATCCACTGAGTACCAGTAGTCTTACCAATACCGGACATCTCCATGTGAGCGCAATTATTCTGTAAACAGGGAACATTAAAACCCTCTTGATAACTACCAGAGATAGAGCGAGTACGATTCGCCTCAATATCTCGTAATGGCAGATCCACTTTGGCAACAAATGAAAGGTCGAGAGTCCTCAATCCGGGTAAATTATCCCAAGCTTTGCGTTCCCCGGTTGACGATTGCGTGATGACTGTGAGCAATGTAGTGGATGTTTGCGGTAAGCCTGGGATATTGACCCGTTTAATCCGCCGTAAATGAATCAGCCCAGCACCGGGATTGGGGCAATTCTGGTCAAGCCCTTCTAAGCACCCATCTGTGTCAAGCAGAATTTGCGATGGATCGTCAAGCCATACCTTCTTGATTGTTTCGCCAATTTCATAGAAAGAAATTGCTACACCGTGACCATTCCAAACGTTGATAGTTTGTAGTTTGGCAGTCGTACCACTAGCTTGCGATTGCTTGATGGTGCGAACGACTGGGGCGGCAATTGTGGAGAGTGGAGTCACAGCGATCGCCAATGCTAGAGTGCCGCTTGTAACTGTGTTAATTATGCTTTTCATGGCAACTCTAGAGAGCGATTTACATTAAAGGTGACTTTGGTTCCCTGTGGGATAAACCAAGCATTCGGGCGAGAGAGAATTTCTTGACTAGCACGTTGGTTGCGTTGGTTCATATTTTGGCTGATCTGTCCGAAAAAACCTTCCATCAACGCTCCAGTAATATTACGGCGGTTGCCACTGGTACGCCGACGAGTTCTGCCATAATCGTCTTCCCATTCTTGTTCGGTATCGGGTTGATTGATAATCTCGCCAACCTTTCCCAATGCAGACACGGCACCACCAAACAAGTCGTTACGGGCAATCTCGCCTCCTCTGTTCTCAAATTTTTTGGCGAACAGAGGACGACCACCTTCCCCGGTCACGGAAATCGCACCCGCAGATATGGGATACTCTGTATTATCTTTAATGACGGCTCGAACCGACGCGATCGCGTAACTGCCTCTATCAACCGAAACTAACTCGACTGCCAACAGAGTACCAGCCTTGATTGCCACTTCCCCATAGTTATCGCGTAAATCCTGGGTTAGTCTAGCAACCGACCTATTGCTATTAGGGGTTGGTGTTTGTGTCTGCCCTGAACTGTTAACTGTGGTTTGAACTAATGGGCTAACCAGAACACCAGTAGCAAAAGTACCAACGCTAAGGTAGCGAGTTTGTTTACCTTCAAGTATTTGTCTTTCCTGGTCTAAATATTTATCTGACTTAGCAAGAGGTTGGGCTTGCCAACGGGGGCGGATTTTTTCAATCGAGTCAGGTACGTTTTGCGGTGTGGTTTGTTCAACAAGATCGTTACCTACATTATTGAAATCAGTTTGTTCATCAGCTGCACTTGGTTGATTTTGCGCCGGGTCTAATAAAGATTGGTCGCTGGTGCTAGTTTCGGCATAGGCGATTTTGCCGTAGGAACCGATAGTACGGAGTTTTTTAAGCTGTTCAAGGGGATCTATGGATGTGACTGTCCGCGTAGAGATAGAAGGCTTTGGAGAAAAACTCGTGCGTATTGGCGGAGTGTATGTTCTAATCGGCTGTGATGCAGTTCGAGGTACAGGGCGTGGTTGTGAGGTTTGAACAGAGCGCTGTGCAGGACGTGGCGATGGCGGCGTGGATGGCACAACCTTTTGAGTTTGAGAGACTTCTACTCGTGCTGGTTGTTCTTTGTTAATCTTGTTCAGTTCCGAAGCTTGGTCGGATAGAGCCAGTTTTGCACGGGCATCGCCATCGTCATCATCAGTCTGTTGGGCTTGTTTAGTAGTGAGTGTTTCCTGCGTTTTAAGAGCAATCTTTGGGGTTGGTGCGGGATTGAAAACACCATTGAGCATCAAGAATATAGCTAAAAATCCAACTCCAAAAGGGACAGTAATTATTGCCAGTCTTGACCAGGGAGAAGTGACAAATGTGTGCTTAGTCGGTACTAATAAACTTTCCGGTTCTGGTGCTTTATTTCCATTAGTTTTATTAGTAGCATCATCTATCAAGAGCAAATCCTCTAAAATCGATACAGATCCATTTTTATTATTCTCTTCACTCATTTTCTTTTGCCCAAATCTAAATCGACAATTTCGGTAATTTCTAATCCGGCTCTGCGGGCGGCATAGATTTTCTTAGCTAATTCGCTAGTATTAGCAGGGATATACTCTGGATTAGAAATCGACGAAAGTGTAATGGTTTTATTAAAAGTAATCCCCTTACCGGAATTATCGCTACGTTCAAAAGTTACGAGCGTACCAATAAAATCTATTTCCCATTTACCATCTCTGAGTTGCCGTGGCTGTGAAATAAATCTAGGAATTAAAGATACTTGCGTATCACCATTGAATATGCCCTTGGGAGTAATTGAAGCTAATTTTTTCAGAAACGCGGCTCTAAATCCGCCATTTTCACTTAAAGCGAAGGCAGCATTATAAGAAGAAGTCGCTACTCTGCTATTAGATTTATTATTAAGTTTGCCTACTTCCACTCCAGTATCTTGCTTTGTGATGGGTTCGCCTTTCTCATTAAAAGTTTGTACTAACCCATCCCAATTAAACATTTTAATAAACGTGTCTGATACAAACTTCTTGATGACTTCATCAGACCGTTGTTGAGGATCTACTGCTCTGGCAGTAATGGTATCTCCTGACGATAATTGTACTAGTGCTAATTGCTTTCTATTTAATACAGAAACCGCGCCATAATTGAGGAATTGTAACAACAGAGATAACGCCGCCATTGAAAAACCGACTAGAGAGATGATCCCTACTCTAGTTGTCACATATTTATTGTATCTGAGTAATTGTAATGGCTCTTTTTTTGTGGAAGAAGATTTTTGGAAATTCAGCATTATCTTAACTAAGGGTGTAAGGATATATGGGCGTTGTTATCACTTTGCCATTTTTCCAACTAAACTATCGCCTTTAGTTATCAAACCCTTAGTGACTTCAATGGCGATTGAACTATAAGTTTCAGCAGCTTTATTAATTTGAGTAAGAACAGCGATTCCACCACCAGCCGCTAAACCTGTAGCTAAAAATGGGGCAATTAAACCAATAGTAAATAGGAAGAACATCGGTTGATAAGTTTTAGAATCAGCTACCAATTGTCCGGCGAAACCAACAATAATATTGAAGCAGAGTTTGCCAAAACCTACGCTGAAATATCCCACTAACCAAGTGTAAATAGACTTAGCTCCGTAGGGCAATAAAGAACCACCAACCGCCACTGGCCCAAGGAGCGCTGTCACCAGCATAGTTAATTCAATTCCCCACTGGTAAGCTCCGTTCATCCCGACTAAAATTATAGTAATAATGTCTGTTATGGCAGACCCCACGAAAGCATTAATAGGCGATAACAGTACATCTATTGGGGTGGCATTACGTTGACTTAAATCTTTAAAAGCATCAACAGCACCATCAATCGCATCAATGAACCAAGAAAACAATCCGTCAGCACCGAATTTACCTGGATACCTCTGTTTCAAATCTTCTTTTGCTTTGTTGAGACATTCTATCTGTTCTTGCTGACTCAATGACGAATTTTGACACCTGTTAATAGTTACACCAACAGCAGAGCGAGCAGCTTCGGTTCCGATTGCTTTTTCGTATGCCTCTCTAAGGTCTAGCCCAGCAGCAGTAGTTCCAAGAAGTAATGTATTTACATTGTTAATATAATTCCTAATACCTAAAGTTGATTGTCCCAAAAGATTACCGTTATTACTTAGTAGAAGGACAACTATTAAAGGCCAAATAAAATCAGTGTAAGTCCTTTGTTCTTCTCCCGCCATCATCTTTTTTGTCCATTCAATCATGAAAAAAGTTAACGTAGCCACAGCGAATAAAGCGCCAACAGTACACATATTTCTGTAAACTTCACCGCTTATAGTTCGCTCCCACAATTGGTTAAACCCTTCGGCAACAGCGATCGCATTATTGTTTGCTTCCCCCACCAGTTGACCTGTTTGTGCGAATAAATAGTACATATGGGACATATACAAAATTCTCCTGAATGCTAGGTGTTGAAAATACAAAATTGCAGTAAGTCTAGTGCCAAGTCACAAGTCGCAAGTAATAAGTAGAACGGCGCAAAAAAAACGAACTATGTAACGGAAAGTAAAGTTGAGCAAAAAGCTCTTCCCTTCTGCCCTCTGCCTCCTGCCTTGCCACAACGACAATTTTCAACACCGACCTACTTACTCCATATCGAAAGTGGGGGCTTGAGATAAAGACGCTACAATTGTTTCTATTTTTTCCATAACTAAAGTCAAGGGCAATAAACCAATTTTTCTTAACACTTGCGACTTGTTACTTGTTACTTGCGACTTGGATTGGCTTTTAATATCCGCGCACTCATAATTTTTAATCCTTAAAAGTAGGATCTAGCCGTGCATTAAGTACGACTTCATGTAATAGAGATAATCTGCCATCTTCTGAGGAGTTCTCCTTTTTCCGTTGGGAGTCAAGACTATCTGCCACTTGCGTCAGCATCAGGTTGGAGTAAGAAGTATCTTGCCTAGCCATCAAAGAGTCTGTACGTTGCTGTGCCAGCATGGAGACAATTAAGCCATTTTGAGCAGCGATCGCTTTGAGAACATTTTGAGAGGCATCCATATTCTGAGCTTCATCAACAATACTTTTTGCTTGCTGGGCGATCTGTGCAGTAGTGTCAATCTTGGCTTGAGTTTGTTGTTGTCCATCTTTGCTGATAACACTAGCGACAGAAGCCAGAGTTAGTTGACGCTCTAGCTCTTGTGCGTTCTGTTGAGCAACAGGATAAGAATAATCATCCTTGAGCGAATCAAATAATTGTTCGCTTGATGCAATTGGGTCAGGCGCTCCCAATTGTCCGATAGAATTGTCAATTGCAGCATTAGCGTTTTCTTTGATGCCAGCCCAAGCGTTGTTAATTTCTTCCTTTGCCCAGGCTTGAATTTCCCCAACTTCAGTTTTAAGATCCGAAGCGATAGAACTAAAAAAATCGTTACTACTGATACCATAACTAGGCGCAGCGATAAATAAACTGCTAAAAGTAGTAGCAGCTATCGCACTAATAGTTAATTTATTCATGATTGGTTTCATGACTTACGCTACCTGCTATGAATGTGATTTTAAAATTAACCCTTTGGCGAAATCTGATAAATTTTCACCGCGAATCATCCTGATATAATCCTCACTAAACTTGACTAAACCTTGCAGAGGATTATGTTGATAGTGTTTAAGAAACAGACTGCGTAATTCCTGTTCGTTGGGATTATTAGCAACGGAAGCTAATAAACAGTAAGCAGGGTAATATCTACAGAATGTGAGTTTGCCATTATCATCTAAGAGCCAATTAGAATAAATCCCCTCCTTTTTCGGATAAAAAGCTTCCGTACTGTTGACCCTAATAATTTCGGTAGGATACTTGAAGCGAACAATAAACGGGTCAACCGCAGATGATTGTATTCTCCCTACCAAGCGTGTAGTGATATTGCTAAATATCTTCTGTGCCGCTTTAGTTTGGTATATAGTCTCAGCTTCTTGAGCCGAAAGTATGACGCGAATACCAGACTTAGCACCATTTGCACATAATCGCCCAATCAGGTCAGCGATCGCGTCAAATTGAAACAAGATTGGTGCTTCATCAAGGAAGAATATCGAAGCTTTTGATGAAAGTGCGCGACGTAATGCAGCAGCATAAGCACTAAAAGCAAGTATCGCTGCATCAGCCTCACTTGATAAATTGCTGAGTGCAAAAACCAATAATTTGGCATTAGTCCTAAAGCTGGATGGGCGTGAGATTGATTGTCCGACCCTGGTACTCAACCAATAATTTATTCTCAGCCTAATTTGCTCTAATGCTTGGGAAATTTCCTGGCTATTACTATTAAATCTCCTACAAAAACTGCCAACACTATAATTAATGGAGTTCTCGCCAAACTTTGCCAATCCTCATCATTTCGGGCAGATTGAACAATCCGAACTAGACTAATACCAACATAGAGTAAAAATAAGCCTCTTAGTACGTTGAAAAACAAAACAATGACTGCATTGGTTTGCCCATTATTAGCATTACCAAAGTTGGTAGTCATCCATGTTTGAGCGTTGTTAAAAAACTGAGCATTGGCAGGAGCAGCAGCAAAGTTTAAGAGAAAAATGACTGCTAAAATTGCAAACAACACTGCATAGAGATTGGCTCCATATTTGCGTTGTAATTTATCGAAGTTTGTGAACAATGCTTGAGATTGTTTTGGCAGCGCAATGATGATCGCACTAGCAATCATAAATCCACCCATCAATATATTGTGGACGGACATCTCTGCTATCATCAACACACCAGTCGCACCCATGAGTGTAAGTGTGCCTTTTTTCGCCCTGTCATTCTTAGTCTTAGAGTCAGGTAAAAGTGTTGCTGCTTGAGCAAAATCTGGGTATCCGTAGTCAGTACGCATCTGGTTTCGTTTTCCTGATGAACGATTTGAGGAATACGCACATTCTTGAATAAGTCAACCCCAAAATCGACGTACTCTGGTACTGAAAAAAACAGAACTGTAGTACTACTATAATATTGCTCACATCAACAATCTACGTAAATAAAAATCCTTTATTTTATTATCAGTCTTTGTGCTTGATATACTCATATTCCTAACCGTTTACTAGTATAAATATTTATGCAAACTTTTCAGTAAGTATCAAATAGGGGGGATTGACTATTGGCTAGTTTTATGATGCGAAATATCGAAACTAGCTTTAAACGAATGGTACTAAGATAAGCGGAAATCATTGATATTACTGGTTTTAGGGTGTGGGGAATGAAAAAGTAACTTCTGTTTCAAAATTATTTGGTCAGATTCTGTTATCTACGTCAGTTAATTATTAGTTGTGTTCAACTTCATACCAACCCTACCCCTCTTCTTTTTGATAGCAAAAGTGATATAAAATAGATAGCAATATTTTTACAACCTATTTGCTTCTCAAAGAATCACCGCTATCAACACCGATATCATTCTTAGGCAAAATTGATAATGGTTGGATGTTCAGCCTATCGCCTACCTTAATATTGGCAGCGCCTCTTGCAAGCTCTAAAACTTGATTAGCGACTCGCCCCTTGTAGATGGGACAAGGAGTTTTGTGACACGGTTCGGCATTGTAAACCGCAGTTGTCACCACATTGTCCTTGAGATAAAAGATGTCTAATGGAAAATTTACCTTGTACATCCAGAAAGGCACATTGTAAATTTCTCCTCCCAGGTTGAATAACATTCCGCGATCGCGTGGCAAAGATGCTCGAAATTTCAGCCCTTTGTTTAATTGCTCTGGTGTGGTAGCAACTTCCAACTCAAATGTGCGCTCTGAGTGAGTGAGAATGTGTGTAACTGGTAAATCCTGGGGATGAGTTTGGACGTAACCGATGGCTACAGTGCCAATGATAATTGATACTCCAGCGACAGGGCCTAGTATGTTCAGTAACTTGAAAGCAGCAACGTATAAATCTTTCTCGGAACTGATTTTTAAAGTTTTCATGATTATCCAAAAATATCAACATTGCCGAGACTATATATAGATGAATCGATCGGGCTAGATGGTTGACCTTGTAAAGTCGCAATGTTTCGCATACTTTCAACTTTGTCAGCTTCGCGGATAGCCAAAGGGTTCATACTCTGCCTTGCTGCCAACAATGCCGACAATGTAATTTCTAGTGGTGGTAGTTCGCTAACGGACAAAACATCGTCAGGGAACATTTGACAGAAACAAGAGATAGCAGCACGTTCTACAATAGCCCCAATCTCCGCACCTACACATCGCTGCGTGGCTTTGAGTAACCTTTTCCATTCATCTTCACTGTAAGCATCGCCCCCATTATGAAAACGAGTATCAAATCGAGCTAGGTGCAGAGTGAATATTTCGTGCCTTTCTCCATAGTTTGGGAGATCCACCTTAAAAATCTCGTCAAAGCGTCCACTTCTGGTTAACTCTGGTGGTAGCCATTCAATATTGTTAGCCGAAGCTATAATTAAAACTTCACTCTTCCGCTCTTGCATCCAGGTCAAAAGCATACCAGCTAGGCGTTTGGATAAATCATCATCCCCGGCAAATCCTTTGTCGAAATCGTCAAGGTATAGAATGATATGGTTAATTCGGTCTACGAGTGCGAATAAATTCTTGAGCTTATATTCAGCTAGATTGCCATAGCTGCGGAAACTCCCCCACTCCAAAATAATCAGAGGTAGCCCCAATTGCTGAGAACAAGCTTTAGCCGAGTAAGATTTTCCTGTCCCAGGCGGGCCGATTAGTAAAATCCCCTTGGGTAAGCGCAGATTATAAGCTTGAGCCAGTGAAGTTAACAAACGCTTGTATCGCCTAAAAGCTTCCTGCATCAGTTCCAAACCGCCGACTGAGATGGTTGGTGGTTGCAGAAATTCAATATTGTAAACTCGCCGGAGCAGGTCGATTTTGTAAGCAGAGAGTTTTTTTATTAACTCATCTGGTGTAATTTCAGGAGCGATCGCTTGCTGAATGCCAGAGTCAATATCTGCTAAGTGCATTCCCACACTGGCGATCGCAATCGCATGAATTTTAACTTGACTAGAATCAGGTAATACTTGGGGTAAGTAAGTGCTTATTTCCTCGATAGTTGGCAGTTGTTGAATGAGTGTCGGAACTTCGGGGGCAATGTCAGATGAGAGACTGGCATTTGGGCCTAAGAGTATTGTTGTCTTGTTAGCTTTGTAATTGTAGAGCTTCAGGTTAATTAAAGCTGATTTAATCCACTCGGAAGTCAGGAAGAAATCGGGGTCAGTGTTAGACTCTCCCAGCCAGGGGAATATGCCCTCCAGTATGAGAATGCCCTGTAAATCGGTGGTTTTCCAAAACCGCAGAATTTCAAAGTAATGTTCGCGTCGATTTTTGGCGATCGCTTGGTATTGGTCAACTGTTTGTAAAGCCAAAGTCTCCTGATTGACAACTAACTGGTGTATTTGGTCATCTTCCAGCGTCCACAGGTAACAGTTAATGTCCAGGCGTTGGCATTCACAAGCTAGATTGGTGAGTAGTCGGAGCCTTTCTTGCAATGGAGACTCGACAGCTATCAGCTTATTGTTAAGCTTGATTAGCGAGAATATTTGCTTTGTTAACTCATTATTCATCAGGGTTGTGAGTAAATAGCATCCTGATAATATTGATAGCCAATACTCTTTACCAGCTACTTTAGTACGGAAAAAAACAGTACGAAGGTAGCTTGACTTTTTTAGAACTATAGCTCTAATTCTTGATTGTTTTGTTGTGAGCGTTGTTGTAATTGACGGGAGAAATTGACTAATTGGCTATTCCAATCCTCAGTTTCGCACTTGAGTAACTTCGATTGTGGCAATAGTTGCTTGATAGCCCGTGCCATACTTGTGTGGGTAAAAGCTAAACTTACATGAGGCACATTCTGTAATTGCTCAACAGGCAAGGCTTTTGAGTCATCAACAGTCATGAAGACGGTTCTTTTGGGTGGTATTCCCCTGTCAAGATATTCCAGCATGGCTACGGAGATAGTGTCGATGGGAGACTGACACAGCACAGCAATAGATGTTTTATCAGTAGGCTTTTTCCCCAAAGTAAAGTAAAACCAGCAAGAGCGACGATGAGTACCTAATTCATAGCCAGAGAATGTATTAATTGTCCCCTGTAAAAATGCTCCTTGTGTCTTCCCTTTCTGATTCCGCATCAAGAACACTGCATTTGCTTTTGAGTCAGCGTAAACTATCCCCTGGTTATGTAACATTTGTACGCAATCAGAGGGTATGCCCTGCTTCTGGGTGAGGTAATGTTCTACTTGCTGCCACTGTTTCTTATCCTCAATGGGTGGAGTGAATTGGGGTACTGGCTCAGTCTGGATAATAACAGCAGCAACTTTTTGAGCGTGTGCGATCGCTGCCCTTTGAGCGCCAAGTTTACCAAATCGCTCCCCCAACCATGCGATCGCTGCTGTTTGGTTACATTTATTAACGTGCTTGACTAAATCAATAGCACTATTACCCCCTAATGAGGAACCATTGCCAAAGTCAGTAAATTGAAAGCCATCTATATTAATGATGTGGTTTCGTCCTACCCAATCATTACCTTTACGCCACAGTCCCAACTCCCAAGCAACATCATCCAAAGCTAAATCAGTTGACCACTCGGTAAACTTTTTTATTGATTGATTATCTTGCTCTAATTGCTCAATTCGTTGTCTTAGTTGTTCATTTTCAAGGGCTAAGGCTTTGGCTGTAGCTTCCATCTCTTGCTTACGCTGATTCGCTCTGTCCCGGTCGGCAGCTTTAGCCCTCAATTGCGCTGCACTTAGCTCATCAACTTCTAAGTCCCGCCCCTCTTCCACAATACGGTAAAAGTCCTTGATATCCTGGTGCTGGGCTTTACTGCCCTTAATCCCACGCTCCAGCCCAATCAGGCGCATCGTGTCATAGTACGAATCCTGAAACGCATGAATTTTCTGCCGTCCGTCAAAGAAATGATTGCAGCGCAATTGTCCTTCATCATCAATCGGCACAAAGTAAGCGTGAATGTGGGGTGTGGCTTCATCTAGGTGTAACTCGGCTCTCACAATGCGAGATCCATACTCATCGGCTAACCATTGGTGAGTCGCTTCCACCCAATCATCCAACTTTTGGGGTTCATAGTAACCGGCTTGGGTGGGGCAGTCGGGACGGAAATAACTAGGCGATGCACTTAGCAACAACTCCACGCAGTACACCGCATCAGTGCGAATCTTCCGCTTTTGTTCATGCTCGGCAATTTTGGCTAAGACTAAATCCTCTAGTCGTTCCTCTGGGTCAAGACTACCGATGAACCGAATATTTTTTTGAGTGGGATTTGCATTAGGGGTTTCTCTTTCTCGTGCAGTGTGAGATGCACTCCCTGATATGTTACCCCGCTTTAATTTTTTTAATCGAGCGATCGCGTATGCCATTTTTTATCTACGCTAAAATCTGAGAATATAAGTTTTTGGGCTGGCTAACTGAGAAACAAATATTACTCAAATTATTGCTGTTTTTTCACGGTTTAAAGCCCCTTTTAAAGCCAAATCGCTCAAATGCAAAAATGGTAAAATAACCGTAGTAAGTACGACTATTTTAAGCCATCCTACAGCACTTCTGGGGCGATTCTCCCGCTATCTCCAAGATTACACTAGTTATATAGTCACCATAAGTACAATTTTAACCTAAGTATTCAATACCTGATTTTCTAGCTTTTTGACAAAAAAATCTTGTAATATCAAGGCTTTCGGGCTATTCACTTGTCAATAATTATTGATTAATGAGAATAAACGGACTGATAACGGAATTTTTCAAGAATTGCCCAAGGGTGTTCAAAGCTAATTCAGAATTTTTGGGAATTCTTGTAGTACAAAATCAACATTCTTGTAGCATGTATTCTCAATAGACCAAGGCTTATTGAGAATAAAAAATGGGTAAAAAGTGGCTGTAATTGATTAATGGTAAGGCTTTCAAGATAAAAATTGCAAAAATCCTGGACGGCCAAGGGGACACAAAACAGCATTTTTTGAACTTTTGGCCGTCCAAAGAAAAGTCATGAAATCTAAATATTTGTGATTCCGCCTTGTGTGAGGACGGCCAGGCGGACACAAAACGGCATTTTTTGAACTTTTAGCCGTCCAAATTGATAGTGTTTATTTTGACAAAAACTGTACTGAAAAAGAAAATAAACCCGACTTAAATAGTGTAGATTCAATATTTTTAAGGAATTGTGTTATGAGGTTTAAAGAAAATGTTTAGGCGAACAAGTAGAAATAAAGTTTAAGCATTTTGAGATTACTTCATAGATAAAAAAGTGAAATTGAAGTTCTTCAAGACGAAAACTATTGAAAAAGAATTTTAAGAAAAATAAAGTTCAGTAGGTTTAAAAATAAAATGTCATAATTTCTAATATCTGCATTACCTCTGTGAGAACATTAAAATATGGCAGAGATAGAACAAATAAGAGTTTCAATTAAGCGCCCGAAAGATGGTTTGGATGGAAAAGTAATTGGCTACATCAGGTCAAATCCATTTGGTTTAGAAACAGATTATTCACAAGTCATAACGACAACACTAAAAAACCACTGGCTACCTCTAGCCTTGTTTTCTTCGGGCCTGAGAGGAGAAGAATTAAGACAGATTGGCATTTGGGCAATTAGTCAACTAGAAGCACAAATTAGTTTGATTCGGAGAACTTGTGGAATAGCACCAGATCCGCTAGTGGTAACATCAAATATATCAGCGCAAGCATCAAACATAGTGGCATCGGATAGTCTATCTGTCTTAGGAATTATTTCGGGAGATGGGCAAATAAGTTCTGCTGAGGATGAAGAGCAAGACAATGAAGACGATGATGATTTTATTTCTCCGCAAAAAAATCAAGAGATGACCGAGATTAAGCGGATGTTTGGCTGGAACAACCAAAACAGGGTATGAAGATGAATAAAAGGAGTAGTAATTCCAAAGACTACACAAAAGTTGTAGTAACTATTGATTTAGGGACAAGTTCTCAGAAAGGGATAGCACAGATTTATCCAGATGGGGTTCCAATAGTTTTAGTAATGGAGCCAGAGATAGCAGATTTAGGTGTGGAGTCGGTAGAGTATTTATCAAATCAGCTTGTACAAGATACTACGGTATGGATAGGAATAGGTGAAGAGTATTTTGTCTTGGGGGCATTAGCCAAAAGTATGTTCGCGGGGACATCAGCTATTAGAGATTTGAAGTATCAATATGCCTTACCCAAAGTAGCAGCTATGTTATGGTTGGCAATTCGGCGGTTGGGAGTGAAAAACCCAGATATAGAGCTATATATACATTTGTTGTTACCAGTGGGAGAAGCGTCGGATGGGCAAACGCTCAGAGCAAAACTAGCACAGAACTTAAAAACAGGAATAATCACACCAACAGGAAGGTTAAAAGCGAAATTACGCAGCTTTGATGTCAGTCCAGAAGGGGCGGGGATCATGGCATATCGCAGTCGCAACGTCAACATTAACTATTTCCAAAAGAGTATAGGAATGCTGATGTTAGGCTATCGTAATGCCAGTTTTATTCTGTCGCACAAGGGGAATGCAATAAAAGCTGAATCTACAGATTTAGGGATGAATTGGGTGATACATCAGTTTGTAGAGCGTACTGCTGTAGGTCTATCAAAGGAAGACTCGCGTTTAATTTCAGCCTTAGCAGAAACCACTCTCAACAATTTTGATGCACTAAAGTTTCTATCGCGCAAAACCAAAGCCGAAGAAATCAATGCTGATGTAGAATTGTTTTGTCGGATTTTACCGATAGTTCGCCAAGAGTATTGCCGTGCATTGTGGCGCTGGTTGAGAAATATTGCCCAAATGGATGAAATCTTAGTTTGTGGTGGGACAGCAAAATTTATACGCCAAGAGCTAACCGAACATTTTGATTTTGAAGGCATCCCCATTTGCTGGAATGGAGGAATGGAACTACCTAAATATTTAGACACAATGGGATTAGGCGATAGAATAGCCGATGTTTGGGCATCCCATATTAGCCATATCAAATTTTTAGATTGTGAATTTGGTTACGACCGCCAAGACAAACCCTTAGTTCCTGATTATTATGTTCAACCATTCAATGGTTCTAAACTAGACACGGAGATTTGGCAAAGGAACGGTTATATCACTACTAGCCAAGGGATTTAGGGTAGTTTGCATTTGTGCGACAACTGTTGCTACTAATGAATGCCGTCTAATGTTAGACAGAGATTCTGTCTAACATCGCTAAAGCTTGTGCCTTTTAGGGTTTGGCTTTGAATAGTGTTTTCCAAGCAGGCGATCGCCTTCCCGCAGGGTGGAGCATCGTCACGCAACTCCACTCCTCTCAATGTATTTTCATAGTAGTGGATGAAATTAGTAAAGTTTCTGCCCAGAACTATCTCAATCAACAATTGCTCAAGATGGTTGGATCGAACACTAAGCGTGAAGAATTAAAATTAGCGAATTAATAGTTATGGCTGAAACGACACAGTTGCAGGTACAAGAATTAGCACGATTCGCCCAAGAACAACAATTCAATGAGCAATATCGCCAATATTTTGGGGATGTTTGGGACGAAGCTGGGGTAAAAGATATCTCTCAAATGACAACTCAAGATGCACAACAGACATTGAAAGTCCTGGCGGATAGTGAAGCATCGCCCCAATTCATCAAATCTCTACTAGCACAAGCTGCGGTCGATGGTGCGCCACCGCAGGTTTTGGAGTATTTTCTGAGCAGCGATATTGACTGTGATGGACGCACTTTGGCTCAGGAGATTTTTCAGGATGGGACAAACCCACTGGAGTCAGATACACCCCAATTTTCCTCCAAAGCACAGGTTCTATCTCCATCTCCACAACCGGGTTTGGAATGGGAGATTTGAAGAAGAATTCACCAAGCCAGAATCAATGAGTGAGGGATTCAAACCCGCCACTCATGTTTACCCTTGGCGTTCCCGTTCGCCCTTGGCGTTCCCGAAGGGTAGGGTAGGGTATGGTAGACCACTAAATCTTCTCCTGTCGGAGACGCTACGCGAACAATAAGCGTGGGGTGCAAAAACGCCGTCTATTCATCCACTCTACGGGTTCGGCAGTTACTCCACTTGGGCTTTGCCCAAGACCGTACTGCCTCACCAGTCATACAGAATTCAATTTCTTATTCTGACTCCTGAATTCTGTTTTAATAACATATATTTTCCAATTTTCCTAGCTACTTTGGTGCTGATTTTTTCAGTACCGAAGTAGCTAGTTCTTTTTTGGAAGCATATTTAAACTTCTTGAGTTAGGTATAAAGTTCCATTTTTCAAAAATCACAGTAGGGTGTAGTTGACAAGAGCGATTACACCTGTTTCCTCAACTAACTCCTAAATCAAATGAGGCCATAATTATGACTTTATTAGGTATTGATAGACCTTTAGATATAACTCAAGTAAAACTGTGGGACGAGCGCGATTTATCTACAAGCTCTCGCCGCCGAGAACAACTAGAAATTCTCCTGTGCCAAAAAGTCCAAAAAGGAGAAGACCCTGCCTTATGCGAACAAGTTTTGAATTATCTGTATTTCTCCATATATCAACACAAGCTCAATTGCATCGCTGTCCAAAAGGAGAAAGAAAAGTCGGTCTTTGCATCCGTACAGCAAGTTTTTATTATATCCTTCGCTATTTTAGGAATGTTTGCATTCCTTGCTGCCGCTTCCAACAAGTCAGTTGTGCGATTGCCTACGGTCGAACGTAGCTCACCGCCTGCAATTCAACGGCAAGCGAATTAAGAAAACACGAGCAATATAAAAGCTGAAAGTCTTGTTTTCATAGAACTTTCAGCTTTCCCAAAATCTTAAACATTTAGCTTAAAACCAGGAAGTATCTTTATCAAAAGGTAGACTGCTGGGTTCTTCGTTGTTTCTCAAGTCTACTTCCATCTGCTGGCGGCGTTGTATATATGTTCTGTTGGAGGCAAGTCTTTCCTGCATCTCTTCTTGCCCGAAATTAATACCTCTTTCTGCATAATATGCAGACAAATCATTATAGTTATCAACTTCAATCTTCTTACGCCGTTCCATTTCTGCTAGCCACCCAGAGCTAGTACCTTTTTTTAGTTCAGATTCAATATATTCTGGCTTAAGAGTACCGTCTGGGTTGAACTGTTGTTTTTCTGTAGGAGTGAAGAAGTCGTAGGCTGTGTAAACAGGCCAAGGTTCAGGATCTGTTTCATCTAGACGTTTCCATTCATCATATTTGTTTTTAAGCCGAAGGGCATAATCATTAATTGCTGCCTCATTCATTCCCTCAGACAACATTTGTTGTCTAGCTTCCAGTTTTAAAGTCCCATCAGGATTAAATTCTTTCTGGTACATATTTATCCAGCGTTTAATTCTTGACATATATAGCTCCTAAAAATTTTCAAACAATGATTAAATAAAGTTATGTCTGTTGCATTCCAACACTTTGATACTCGATTAAATCAATGGATTCATACTGATGGTGATGATAAGAATCCTCAATCAATTTTAACTGAAAATTTAGATAATACTCTACTAAAATTTTACTTTTCCGATCAAAAATTTTCTTTCGGACATATAGATGAACACAGCAAGCCAGAGGATTTAAGAAATCATCCAAATCGACATACGCTTTTGTTGTCTTCTAAAACTCGTTTATTGTATGGTACGCCAGAATGTTTAGAAGTAATTGAGAAATTATGCCCCGACAGAAAAGATAGAGGTGCCTATGGATCAATTTTTCTAGGGGCTTGTAAAAATTCAATTCATGAAGAATTAAATATTTTGATTGTAGATGACTCTACTAAAGCTCAGGGAGAAAATGGAGGAATAATTGACAAAAAAGTTGCTTTCAAGCTAGTAGGTGATTGTTATGGGCAAATTTCTCCGCAATTATATGACAAATTAACTAAAAGAGAAGAACAGACTGATAAAAGTTATCATGTAATTCAGCACCGCTTTGGTTGGAAAGAAGGAGACGGAGAAGATACTAAATATCGATTTGGAAAAGGAACTTTAAGACCATACAACCTAGCTGAAATAAAATACGCAGACTTCAACAATAAACCAAAAATAGATTTAATTCTTCCGCTATCCAGCTTCAAAGGTACAGATAAGGATCGTCCTGATGGCCCATCGAAGCCACAAATACAACCAGGATTATACAAACAGAAAATCTGGTTAGGTGAAAAGTCCCAATCAGAGCGCGGAAAGACAGCGATATCCCAACTGCTGGCATCATTCCCTCAAGGAATTAAGGATTTTGCAGAAGAGTTAGAAACACAGGCTCAAAAATTAGCTGATAATCAAGACGACCCCAGAAAATTGGCGCAGCTGTACTGTGAGAAATACGAAAAGCGTAAGGCATTCACAGAGTCACAGAAAGAATCTTTCTCTCAAGAAATTAATTTAGCAGTTGCCGATGGTTCATTATTAACACAGTTAGAATCGCTTGCTCAGAACGAAAATAATGAAGAATTGGAAGTAGATGCTAATAATGATGAGGAACTTGATAAATCTCAACAGAATGATTTATTAATGTACAAAATCATCAAAGCTGATTTAATGGGAGGACATAATCAGCTTTTGGAAACAGAGAAGGTCAGGAAAGAACTTAGTAAATTCGTTCAAGGTGAGTGGCGGGATATTGCATTGGGACGGACTCTAACTTTTGACCGAGCCATGATTATTCCATCGAAAGAACTGAAGAATGGTGAAATTTGTGTGCCTTGGATGAATGAAGGAGAAAAGGTTCTGAACTTTCGCTCACCATTCCTCAACTCTAATGGCTTGTGCGTTTCGACTAATAAGCTTGTTGAAGACTCTATAGCTCCAGATGGAACAAATTTAAAAGGCATTATCGTAGTCAATGATGAAGACCATAAACGTATCAAAGCAAGGCTAGGAGAAAACGAAGTCGCACCACCCGAAACAGAATCAGAACGACAGGGGCGAGATTTTGATGGTGATTGTATTGGCGTAGCACTAGCAAGCAAGTATCCAAATTTTACAGCAGAAGCAGAGTACAGAAATCAGATAGAAAATGCTTATCGTCCAACTATCAAAGAAAAGAAACAATCATTTTATATAAATGGAGAGCAACCACCATTTGAAGAAATCGCTATCCACATGAGCGATAGTATCAGCGTGGGCGTGATTAATAATCAAGTGACCGCGCTAGAAGCACTAGAATCAGAAATCGAGATATTAAAAACTTACGGAACACCTGAGCAAAAGTCTGAGTATTTAGATAAAGTATCACATCATTATCAAAAATTATTAGCGGCAGAGAATTACGAAGAACCACTACCAATTAGAAAAGAATATAAGTCTTATATAAAAGAGTTTGTAGCTTTAGCAAGTTCACCGAAAACGGATGCAATCATCTCTCAAGCGATGGATGTCAATCGCCAACTATATCGAAAAATGATTGAAGAGGCTTGTTATCATAACCAAATAGCTGTAGATTTATTCAAAAGTTCTAAAAAGCCAGAGATGGGCTTAATTAAAGAAAATAATCGCTATTTGTATCGTCAAGTTGACTATATTAGAAATAAAAAATCTACCGCAGTCTATTTAAATACAGGGATAAAAACTGAGGGCTATTCACCAGTTGAGTTGTTGATTAACCAAACTAATAAATACTTTCAACAATCGCAGTTAGAATCACGCCCCATAGTTCAGTTTCAGGATTTGTTTAGGGGAGTAGAGTTCACCCCACAGCAGAGATTGAGTGCGATCGCAGCCAAGCATGAATTCGACAAGTTATTCAATGCTGCTGTTGCAATAGAGAGGCAGCGTGAGAGCGAACGTGGCCCCAGTGCCATCATCCAAACGCAGCAGGGGACTAAACTAGAAATCACGAACCTCGTTCGCTACAAGCATCCCCTGATTTGGAAGGCACAGACAATCAACCTGAAGCTGGAGGTGGATAAGCGTTCGTCAAAGTTATTGGCGATTGCCCAGATTGACAACGAAGTTGGAGATGATGGGCAACCACAACATAGGAAACTGGGAACAGTCAGCCCTCAATCAGTTGAAGAATATGGACTCAAGCCGGGAATGACCACGAGTAACTCAAAACTGGTTGAATTGAAACCCGAACTCAGTCGAGGACAAACCAAGTTGATGTTTCAACAAGCTTATGCAATGGCAGAAGCATTTCGTTCGAGCATACCAGAACATGAGCGATTATCAGCAGCGGCAGCGGTATGGAATGTTGGGGCGGCGAGGCAGGATGAATTAGAAGACAAGGAATCGAACGCCAAATCTCAAATCCACAAAAAAACTCCAAACTTTGTATTTGCGGCATTTGGAGATGAAATTATCTCCCGATTGAATCAGTTGCAGTTTAGCGCCATTCGAGTAGGGACTTTGGGGAATGAGGCGAACAGCTTCAAGGACAAGGTGTGGAACCTAGATGAGAAATACTCGATTGAAATCAAAGCATCTCACCATCCACCTGGGCATGAACGCCATGCTTCGAGATTGTTATTTGTGCAAGATAGCGACGGTGAATACAAAGAGTTCGCTATGCTAGAGCCAAGAACGGGACAATTACCTATCGGTACAAAGGCGATTGCTAACATTCTGCCTGGAGAAACATACACAGCTTCTGCCACAATTTCTCTGACAGGGACTGAGCCAATAGACTTTACCATCCGAGAAATCAAGAAATTTAGTCATGCCGAAAAAGTTTTCCATGGTCAAGAGGTGATGTTATCTATTGGGAAAGTACCAATGCCGAATGAAACAGTGAAAATCAAACTTTCGGGAAAAGTATTGGGAGAATTAGATGCTGATTCTGTCAAGCAGCTACAAGCATTTAATTATATTAAAGATGGCAATATACTAAATTTAAAACTGACAACTATTTCCGAAAGTAAAGAGCAAGCATTGGTGTTGGGTGAATCACCCAATGGAAATTTACTCAAGATTAACAAGATTAGTCATTATGATTATAAAGGTGAAACTTTTCACGACTGTGAGTGTAGAAAAGTCACTTTAGAAGTGCCATCATTAAAAACAAGAGATGCGGTTTTTCTGGATGGGGAACCGCTAGGGGTATTACATTTCAAAAAGGACAAAGAAGCTCTCAAACAACTAGGGGTTCTGAATTTTGGGAGGCTGACTCCAGTACCAGCCACATTGCAAAGTAATATCTCAACAACAATGGTGGTGAAGGTTGACCCGGATACCATTGAGTATCCCCAAACTTGGACTAAAGAAAGTCAGGTGTTCGGTCAGCAGATAGTCAACTCTGAACAGCAAGCAGCGATAGAAAGAACTGCGCCAATTTTACAGAAAATCAAAGAGCGACCGACGCTGTTGTTCGCCAGTGCCGAGGATAAAGAAATTGGCATCACACGCATGGCAGTGGATAATCACAAAGTTGGGACTGTCACCCAATGGTTGAAAAAGAAGAATGTAGCGTTCGCTTATGTACCACCAGAAGATGTGCGACTCGAAACTAAGAAGGGGTTGGCTGTATTTAACCTAGCGAATGCTTCCATTCCTGAGTCGGTTTTTCAGTCCATGACCAAGAAGTTTAGTCAGGTAATTGAGTCACAGACTGAATACCAAGAGAAAGTGCGTAGTTTGCCTGAGCGACCAAAGTATCTCAAACCACCACAGTCAATTGTTAGTACAATTGAGCCAGCAAAGGTTCAGGCAGGAGTTAATACAGTGACATCACCCCAAACTCCACAGTCTACGCTACATACTAGTACAAATAAACCAAAAGTTGCACCATTGGTAATATCTGGCAAGCCCATCCCCATGAATTACCCCCTGATACTGCATGGTGAACAAAATCCTTTACCAGTGGATACCTGCATTGATGCAATGCGGGGGCATGGGCGTACTCATACTACAAGAGCGTATGAACCCTATAGACAATATGGGTTTAAGGAGGGGGATATTGCGATCGCTACCGGCGGCGGTAAACAAGTTGCCTTTCGAGTTGGGAAACAGTATCAAATTTCACAGCAGATGATCGCTGACCCCCAATATCAGCAGCAGTGGGCAAATATGGAAAAGCACTCTGGTAAAGCACTGCCAGAATTATTCACTCTTAAACCCCAGGTGTGGGGTTTACACATGGAACCCTTGGGGGATTACGTGGATGGCAAGATAGTGCCTTTTGGGCAGCAGCAAAACAAAGCCGTCCCCAGCCAAGAGACTCAACCGATAACAATAGAAGACTTACGCTCATGGTGGCGTACAGCTGATAAATTGGGAAAACCAGAACCATACAAGCAACGCATTGTCGAAATCGCCAACGAGTTCAAGGCAGGCGGTCAGTTGTCGCCCCAGGCAATAGAAGCAATGCAAAAAGATTCAGTCAACCGAATCGCCCAAATCGCTCATAAAATCATGTCTACTTTGGGTCAAAAGAGGGATGATGGTACGACTCGTGTCCAAGGGAAGATTTATGATGTCAGCTTCAATCCCGATCAACGTTCTTGGGCGATCGCGCACAAAAATGGCGATGTAATTTTGAGTGTGCAATCTGGGAGAGTGGAAATCAACAGATTGACTCCATTCGTATTGCAGGCTTTTGAAAATGCTAATTCTCAACTTGATAAAAGTCTAGAAAAAAATAAAACACATATAGTAGGAATACAAAGATAAACAATCTATCTTCGACTCTTCCAGTATCCAGGTTCTCGGCTGCAATGCATCACTGCCAAAATCAAAATGTAGTCTTGCTCAATCGTGTAAATAATTCCATAAGGAAATTTGCGTGTCAGACATTGCCGAATATCTTCATCAATCACTATGTAACGGGTAGGAGATTGCCTTAGACGATGAACTGCATCTTCGACAACATCAATAAAAGCCTGTGCTACCTCAACCCGTTGTTCCATGTAATATTGAACTGCCTCAGCATATTCTGTGAGAGCTTCGGGGTGGAATACATACCTCATTATTCGAGTAACCGTCTTACTTGAGCCAGAGCTTCTTCTCCCGGAATTGGCTGTACAATACCGTCTTGAACTTCGTTTCGTCGTTTTCTAGCTTCAGTAGTCCAAGCTGCTTGAATTGCTGGATCGATATCAAATTCAAGGCTTTCGACTAGCTTTTCTGCTAACAATGCTCTATAGGCGCTAGGAAGAGCTAGAATCTCCTGTGTCAGTTGCTCGATCGATCGCATAAATCCTCACACAATCTGGAATTCTGCACACATTCTAACAAACATATGATTTGCCTAAAGCTTGAGATAGAGGCTTGACAAATTTTTTTGAGTGGGCGAAAAATAAAGCGACAGGGAGTACCCGTCGCCTTTTCAAAATCACCCAACAATCACAATCACCGCCGCCAAAACACCAGCAGCGCGATTGCTCGTTGGCACAAACAACCGCTTGCACCAGTCAATGATTTCTGTAAAGCAGCCAACGCTCACTAGTCGCTCGGCTAAGGACAGAGCATTGACTAGCTCGATAGAAAAACACCTCTTTTTGTGTGAAGATATGAGTATGTGCTGAAAATTACCGATATTCAGTTACTTGTATGACTAAGTTACCAAATTAAATCGTGCTGTAGTTTAAGGCAGGTTCAACCGTTTACGCGCACCAAAGCGAAACAGCTTATCTGGTAGTATCGCTCTCAAACGAGGCAACCATTGTGCCTCATGGCCAACACGGTAACGTAATCGTGGTGATGGCAAAGAAGCAATACGGACAACTGCTTGTGCAACTCGATCGGGGTTATCGCCTTGTGCGATTGCGCTTTGGACAGATGAAATGATAACATCGCGCACGTTGTCGTAGTCACTACTAATTTTCGTGGGTTGTAACATGGCTTGGTTGAAGTTGGTTTTGAAATAGCCAGGCTCAACTAAAGACACTTGAATATTAAATGGGTCTAATTCTACGCTCAGTGCTTCACTGTAACCTTCAAGTGCAAATTTGCTTGCAGAGTAAAAACCCTGACCGGGTGCGCCAATCAATCCTGCCACCGAACTCATATTGATAATCTGCCCACTACGCTGCTGTCTCATGATGGGCAAGACAGCATTAGTCACACGCACAACACCCCAAAAGTTGGTTTCAAAAATTTCTTGAGCTTGGTCCAAAGAAGTTTCTTCAATCATACTGGCATGAATTTGTCCAGCATTATTCACCAGTACATCTATACGATTAGTTCGCGCGAGCAATTCATTGATACACGATTGCACGGAAGAATCAGACCTAACATCCAGCCTCAACATTTCTACGCCGAGTGAAGCCAGATGTTCTTTGCGACTGGTACCAAAAACACAATAACCCACAGCAACCAATTTTTGAGCAATTAGCTGCCCAAACCCAGATGATGCACCTGTAACTAGCACGACTTTTTGGTTAGTCATCAGTTTTTAGTTAAAAGCCTTTTGTTCATGATATTCAGAGATATGCTTGTATACCTCTTGGGGAAATAGTAAATAATTATAAACATTATGCAGACATGGCCAGTTGATACAAACATTCGCTTGCATTCCTCGATAATTTCGGTGAAGCAATCAACGGACACCAGAGAGCCAGCCAGTCAGAGGGCATAGAAGACCATAT
Source organism: Dendronalium phyllosphericum CENA369 (assembly GCF_016056275.1). Classification (GTDB taxonomy): domain Bacteria; phylum Cyanobacteriota; class Cyanobacteriia; order Cyanobacteriales; family Nostocaceae; genus Dendronalium; species Dendronalium phyllosphericum. The sequence goes on from NZ_JAECZA010000036.1 coordinate 39,449, forward strand.
TGCCAATAGCATTAATGACGCTGAAAAGGTTACAGGTTATGGCAAGAACAATGGTACAAATAGAGCTTGTTTTCTAATATCCCATTCCTGATAGGGAGCAACGCGATTTTCTGAAATCGTCGTGAAATGAGCATGGGAAGCGGGGGTAGCTGGGGGAGAAAAGAAAAAAATAGTATTTTTCGCTACTAAAACTCTACTAAATCCATTTAATTTATTTCTCTTCCCCAGCCTCCCCAGCCTCCCC
>NZ_JAECZA010000259.1 GCF_016056275.1 Dendronalium phyllosphericum CENA369
GGAGGGGGATGGGGGGGACAAGGGAGATGAGGGGGACAAGGGGCACAATTATTTACTCCTAACTTTTAACTCCTAACTCAGCACTCAGCACTCAGCACTCAGCATTTAGCACTCTTTACTAATGACTAAACCAATAGAAGTTCGCAATCCTAGGACTGGAAAATTTGACTATGTGATTATTCCACCGCCCCCGAAGTTGGTGGCACAGCAGTGTAGCCGCGCCCGGAGAGCGCAACCTCGTTGGTATCAGTTGGGTGTAGAAGGTAGAATTGAAGCTTTACAACAATGGAAGCAAGCTATATTATCTGAGCGCGATCGCTTGACAGAGGCTTTGGTCAATGATACAGGCAGATTATCAATCTCTGTTTTAGAAATCGACTCTTTCCTTGCTAGTATCGATCGCTGGTGTGGATTAGCACCAGACTTGCTGCAAGAATTGGCAAAAAATACCGCCATTCCGTTTATTGCCCTCAAACAAACATTGGTTCCCTACCCTTTAGTTGGGGTAATTAGCCCGTGGAATTTTCCGCTGTTGCTGTCTACAATAGATGCGATTCCGGCACTACTGGCGGGTTGTGCTGTGGTTATCAAACCGAGTGAAATTGCTCCCCGCTTTGTAGCAGCGCTGATTCTTGCACTTAATGCCGTTCCCCAATTGCGGGACATACTCGTTTTTGTTGAAGGAGCAGGTGAAACGGGTGCTACCTTAGTAGAAAATGTCGATTTGGTGTGCTTTACAGGCAGTGTCGCAACGGGGCGACGAGTCGGAGAGGCAGCAGCTAAACGCTTTATTCCGGCTTTTTTAGAATTAGGGGGGAAAGACCCCGCGATCGTTTTGGAATCTGCCAATTTAGAATTAGCAACCTCGGCAATTTTGTGGGGTTCAGTTGTTAACAGCGGTCAGTCATGCCTCTCTATTGAGCGCATTTATGTTGCTGAATCTATTTTTGAAGAGTTTTACCATCAACTGATAGCTAAAGCTTCTCGCGTTCAGCTAGCCCACCCCACAGTTGAAAGTGGAGAAATCGGCCCGATTATTGCCGAAAGACAGGCGGCAATTATTAGCGACCATCTTTTAGATGCAGTCGAAAAAGGAGCAGTAATTCACTGCGGCGGTAAAGTTGAAGCATTGGGAGGGGGTTGGTGGTGTCGTCCAACAGTGATGACTCAGGTTAATCATTCTATGAAGGTGATGACGGAAGAGACTTTTGGCCCGATTATGCCGATAATGCCTTTTCCCACAGTTGAAGAAGCGGTGTATTTAGCAAACGACTCCATTTATGGATTGAGTGCTGCGGTTTTTGCTGGTTCGGAAGCGGAAGCTTTAGCAGTTGCTCATCAATTAGATGCAGGTGCTATCAGCATTAATGATGCTGCTCTGACTGCCATTATGCACGAGGGAGAGAAAAACGCCTTTAAATTCTCCGGTTTGGGAGGGTCGCGCATGGGGCCGGCGGCATTGAAACGCTTCATGCGTTCTAAAGCTTGTTTGATTAAAACCAACTCTAATAGCGACCCTTGGTGGTTCGATAAGAAGTAGTAAAAGGGACTGGGGATTAGGGATTAGGGATTGGGGTAGTGGTATATCATCGTACAGAATACCCAAGCTGAATTCTGACTCCTGACTCCTGAATTCTGTTCGATAAGTAATTAAGATGGAATATCTTTTTAGTTGAAAGTTTCTTAAATGGACGCGATCGCTTTTAGGCGCGATCTGTCTTCAACCGAACACGATATTATACCCTTACCCCCTTCATACCCTCACATCCTTTTTCGTCTGGGCGAAGACAAATTATGACCTCAACAATTTCAATTAACGACAGTCAGCGCTTACAACTCAAACCTTTAGAAATTCCATCTCGTTTGCTATTAGGCCCTGGCCCTTCAAATACCCATCCTGAAGTTCTGCAAGCGATGAATACTTCACCAGTGGGACATCTCGACCCAGCTTTTTTGGCACTGATGGATGAAATTCAATCGCTGTTGCGCTACGTATGGCAAACAGAAAACCCGCTCACTATTGCTGTCAGTGGTACGGGATCGGCTGCTATGGAAGCAACTATTGCTAATGCTACAGAACCCGGTGATGTAGTTTTGATTGGTGTAGCTGGTTACTTTGGTAATCGCCTTGTAGATATGGCTGGACGGTATAGGGCAGATGTGCGAACCATTACCAAACCTTGGGGACAAGTTTTTACCTTAGATGAACTGCGGACTGCTGTAGAAACTCATCGTCCGGCAATTCTAGCTTTGGTTCATGCCGAAACCTCTACAGGGGCGCGTCAACCTTTAGAAGGTGTGAGCGAGATATGTCAAGAATTTGGCACACTACTGCTAGTAGATACAGTAACGAGTTTGGGTGGCGTTCCCATCTTTTTAGATGCTTGGGGAGTTGACTTAGCTTACAGTTGTAGCCAAAAAGGTTTGGGTTGTCCGCCTGGTGCTTCGCCTTTTACCATGAGTCCGCGCGCAGTTGAAAAATTGCAGCAACGCCGCACAAAAGTGGCAAACTGGTATTTAGACATGTCATTACTGGGCAAGTATTGGGGTAGCGATCGCACCTATCATCACACAGCACCCATTAACTTGTACTATGCATTGCGGGAAGCATTGCGTTTAGTTGCCGAAGAAGGATTAGCAAACTGCTGGCAGCGCCATCAAAAGAATGTAGAGTATCTCTGGCAAGGGTTAGAGGACTTAGGATTGAGTATGCATGTTGAGCGAGAGTACCGACTGCCAACCCTTACCACCGTTCGGATTCCAGAAGGGGTAGATGGTAAAGCAGTTGCCCGACAGTTGCTCAACGAGCATAATATTGAGATTGGCGGCGGTTTGGGCGAACTAGCCGGTCAAGTTTGGCGTGTTGGACTGATGGGCTTTAATAGCCGCAAAGAAAGTGTTGACCAACTTTTAGCAGCATTACGGCAAGTTTTACCAAGGTAGAGATTGGGAAAGAGGACGCGGGGACGTAGGGACGGGGAGACGTGGGGAAAGAATTCTCCGCGTCTCCCCATCTCCCCCTCTCCGCGTCTCCCTCATCCCCACAGCCTCTGATGAAAACTCAAAATGGTATGGACTTCTTTACATGCAAAGATACATCGCACTATTAAAGCGCGTCATTTATTTGAGCGTAACCAGCGGCTACTAGTAGCTGTTTCTGGCGGACAAGATTCGCTGTGCTTAATTAAATTACTGTTAGATTTACAACCAAAATGGGGATGGCACTTAGGTATCGCTCACTGCGATCATCGCTGGCGTTTTGACTCTCAAGCCAATGCCAATCATGTAGAAAATTTAGCGAAGACTTGGGGTATATCTTTTTACTTAGAAACAGCAAATGAAGCTTTAAATAGTGAAGCTGCGGCACGAAATTGGCGATATCAAACATTAAGCGCGATCGCCCAAGCAAATAATTACCAATATATTGTTACAGGACATACGAAGAGCGATCGCGCCGAAACTCTGCTTTACAATTTAATTCGGGGTACTGGTGCTGATGGTTTGCAAGCTTTGACTTGGCAACGCTCTCTAACTGCAAACATTATATTAGTACGTCCACTTTTAGAAGTCACTCGTTTACAAACAGAGCAATTTTGTCAAGAGTTTGATTTGCCAATTTGGGAAGATTCTACTAATCAAGATGTCAAATACGCCCGCAATCGCATCCGCCAAGAGTTAATACCATACTTGCAAGCAAATTTTAATCCGAATGTTGAATCAGCCTTAGCTCAAACAGCCGAACTTTTGCAAGCGGAAGTGGAATATTTAGAACAAGCAGCCCAAGAGTTGCGGGAAGAGGCGATGGGAGATAAAAGGGACGCGGAGAATGAGAGACGCGGGGACGCGGAGAATGTGAGACGCGGGGACGCGGAGAATGCGAGACGCGGGGATGCAGAGAATGAGATATACGGGGACGCGGAGAATGAACTCTCCGTGTCTCCGTGTCCCCGTGTCCCCGCGTCTCCGTGTCCTCGTGTCCCCATGTCTTCTTTTCGATTAAATCGTCGGGTGTTGCAGAAAGCACCTCTGGCGCTGCAACGTCGTGTGATGCGACAGGTGTTGCAACAAATACTGTTTGATGCGCCCAATTTTGAACATATTGAAAAACTAACTACTTTAATTACAGCGCCAAATCGATCGCAAACCGATCCATTTCCTGGTGGTGCGATCGCTCAAGTACAAGGCGACTGGATTATTATTAAAAGTGATTAATTTTTAACCTTTATATGTATGATGCGTTGTTGCCCAGCGCAACGCACCGCCAACAATTCAAGATGCGTTAGCCTACGGCATAATACACCCTAATGGCGCTATGTCTTAATTACGAATTACGAATTATTGCAAGTGGGAGAAGATTGCACCAATGGAAAAAGCAACATTTGGCGCTGGTTGTTTTTGGGGAGTTGAGGCGGCGTTTCGCAAAATAAAGGGAGTAGTATCAACCTCCGTTGGCTACATGGGAGGACATTTTCCTAACCCGTCCTACCTAGATGTGTTATCGAGAATAACAGGTCACGCCGAGGTGGCGCAGATAGAGTATGACCCTCAATCTGTCAGTTATGATGACTTGCTGGCAGTGTTTTGGGATATCCACGACCCTACAACGCCTAACCGCCAAGGGCCAGACAGAGGCGAACAGTATAGGTCTGTAATCTTTTTCCACAATCCCCAGCAAGAAGAAGCAGCGAAGCGGTCAAAAGCAAAGCTTCAGATGTCGGGTAGATTTGCTCAGGATATTGTGACAGAGATTAAGCCTGCTGGTGAATACTACTTAGCGACAGAAGAGCATCAACAGTATTTTGAGAAGAAACAGCGAATCCTTGCGTTAGGGGAGTAGGGAGTGGGAAGATGAGGGAGACGCGGGGACGCGGGGAAATGGGGGGACAAGGGAGACTCTTGTACAGACGCGATTAATCGCGTCTCTACGACCACTGACAACTGTTTTTACTCAGCACTCAGCACTCAGCACTTTACTATAATCTTGTCATTAACACGCTCTGACCTCGAATCTAGCCGCTTGCAGCAGACTATCTTACAGTCTGGACATTCAGCGCATGTCCTGAGTGAAGCCGAATTGCAAGCGTCAATAAATGAAACTCTTCGACAACAAAAGCCGGATTCTGATATTTGGGTGTTTGCCTATGGTTCTCTAGTTTGGAACCCTATCTTCAAATTTGCAGAACAGCGCCTTGGCACAATTTACGGATGGCATCGCCGCTTTTGTCTGTGGGTTCCCCAAGGTCGTGGAACTCCAGAGAATCGGGGTTTGGTTCTCGGTCTAGATAAGGGTGGTAGTTGTCGCGGTATTGTCTACCGCATAGCTGCTGCTGATGTCCCGTCTGAATTACTGCTACTTTGGCGACGGGAAATGGTTGTGGGTTGTTACATTCCGCATTGGGTGAAAGTGTTTGACGGAAATGAAAAACTAGATGCGATCGCTTTTGTTGTCAACCGCCAGCATCGAGCCTACGCTGGTAATATTTCCTTAGAAACTACTATTAATAGCATTGCTACAGCCAGCGGTGAGCTTGGTTCTTGTGCTGACTACCTCATGCAAACAGTTAATGGATTGCTGACAGTTGGAATTAAGGATAATCAATTGCTGCGGCTGTGTAAATACGTAGCAATTTGTAATTCGTAATGACGCTCGCGGACTCGCTAACGCTACGCTAATGTAATTCGTAATTAAGACCGTAGAAAAAGCTTGTTAGGGATAGCGATCGCATGTAACCTAGATTCCGCAGGTGCGCTCGTAAATGCTGTATTTTTGAAAATGAGCTAAATGCTGCATTTTAGAAGCATGACAGCATCACCATTAGATATTAGGGTACAGGATATTGACCACTGCGGCATAGTCGCAGGCATCTGTGATGAGATGAATCTAGTAGAACAAATTAATCGGCTATTGGGAACTCACGCTCAAGAAATTATCAGTGCAGGTCAAGTTCTAGAACCCAAGGAAATAGCGATCGCCATTGAAACCAAAAGAGCCGGAAGATTTATTTTAGCGACCAATGTCCTCGATGCCGAAGAACTCAGCGATGACGATGTTTTACGTGAATACAAAGCACAGCAGTCTACTGAGCGCGGTTTTCGGTTTCTCAAAGATCCTTTATTTTTTACTTCCAGTGTATTCCTCAATTCTACTGAGCGAGTTGCTGCACTAGCAATGGTTATGGGTTTGTGCCTACTTGTTTATAAAGCCCCTTCGGGGCGGGTGTAGGGTGTAGGGTGTAGGGTGTAGGGT
>NZ_JAECZA010000260.1 GCF_016056275.1 Dendronalium phyllosphericum CENA369
CCGAGGTCGATGATTCGAGTTCCGAGGTCGATGATTCGAGTTCTGAGGTCGATGAATCGAGTTCTGAGGTCGATGATTCGAGTTCCGAGGTCGATGATTCGAGTTCCGAGGTCGATGATTCGAGTTCTGAGGTCGATGATTTGAGTTCTGAGGTCGATGATTTGAGTTCCGAGGTCGATGATTCGAGTTCTGAGGTCGATGATTCGAGTTCTGAGGTCACAAACAAGTCTTTAAACCTGATATCAAGCTCTAACTCTCCCCTACTCCCCTGCACCTCTGCTCCTCTGCCCCCCTGCCCTCTTCAGCCGATGCCTTTGCCGATTAAGAAAGCTTCACCAACAGGCCCCAAAGCCAGCACGGGGAAGAATGTTAGTGCGCCTAAGATTAAAATTACGCCAGCGGTTACACCTGTAAATAGTCCGGTGTCGGTTCGCAATGTGCCAGCAGTGTAGGGAATATGTTGTTTGCGGGACATGCTATCGGCAAGCAACAATAACCCAATGATAGGGATGTAACGTCCTGCTAGCAAGCTGAAGCAAGTACTTAGGTTCCACCACAGGGCGGTTACAGTTGGTTGTGTGCCTGTGGCAATAGCTAATGGTGATGGTTGGGAATCTCCCAAACCTTCAAACCCAGAACCATTATTAGCAGCAGCGGAGGCGTATTCGTAGATGACTTGAGCAAAACCGTGAAAACCAGGATTGCTAATTCCTGAAAGTTGTTCGGGGAATGCTAAAGCGATGCCAGCCGGAATCATAATCGAGATTGGATGAACCAAAAGAATCAGGAAACTGGCAAGCACCACCTCGCGCTTTTCAATCTTGCGTCCGAGAAATTCCGGCGTGCGTCCCACCATCAAGCCTGTGGCGAACACTGCCAATATTAAATAAGCAAATAAGTAAGCTGTTCCCGTACCTTGTCCGCCCCAAATTATTTGCAGGAACATGTTAGAAAGAGTAATAAAGCCACCGTTAGGCATAAACGAGTCGTGCAAACTGTTGACTGCACCGCACATAGTGCCAGTTGTACTTGTGGCAAACAATGCCGACTGCGCCCAACCAAACCGGACTTCTTTCCCTTCTAAATTCGGCTGCGTACTTCCTAGCAGTGCATTCACCGCCGGATTGCCGTTATATTCGCCAATGGCAGTAATGATGATAAATGCGATAAAAATTACCCCAACCATGCCGTAAACTAACCAAGCTTGCTTGATGTTGTTAGCGAAGATGCCATAGGTGTAAATCAAGGCTGTGGGAATCGAAAGCATTGCCACAATTTGAATTAAGTTAGAAAAGCCATTGGGATTTTCAAATGGATGTGCCGAGTTGATGGCGAAAAAGCCGCCGCCGTTCTCTCCTAATTGCTTGATGATTTCAAAGTGGGCGACAGGGCCGCGAGCGATCGCCTGACTAATGTTAGGGTTTTCTAATGTCGGAAATACTGCCGGGCCTGCTAGTGTTTCGGGAACGCCAGCTGCCATGAGGGCAATTCCTCCGACAATACAAATAGGTAATAAAATTCGGGTAATCGAGCGAATCAAGTCTACATAAAAGTTACCCAAAGGTCTACCAGTCAACCCGCGAATAAAAGCAATCCCTACTGCGATGCCTGTTGCAGCTGAGACGAACATGTGATAACCAAGCCCCCACATTTGACTGGCATAACTCATGTAGGTTTCACCAGAATAGTGCTGCTGGTTGGTATTGGTAATGAAGGAAATCGTGGTATGTAGTATTGTGTCCCAGGTTGGCGCACCGATTTTTGTGGGATTAAAGGGCAACCATCCCTGATTCATAATGATGAAGAAAATCAGCAACCCCATGACAATGTTGCTGTACAAAATTGCCCGTGCATACTGCCAACCTGTCATGTCTTCTTTAGCCTTAACGCCGACTAAAGCGTAAAGCGATCGCTCAATCGGGTTTAAAATTGGGTCGAGAAGAGTACGTTGTTCCAGGAAAATACGCGCCATATATCTCCCAAAAAAGGGAGTAATCGCTACCACAATTAATAGCGTTAACGCAATTTGAAGCCATCCTTGTAGCATATGTTAGTTAAATTTTTAAATAAACATTGTTAATCGGTTAGAAAATCGCCAGAAAACGAGAACTTGCCTTTTAATTGCTATTTTTCATAAACCTGTAGTAACTTTTGTCCGCGAATGACTGAGTTTCTCTCAAGTCAACTCATAAAATTAGTTTCACAGCAATTTTAGTAAAATCAAAAACGTAAATCATCCCGTTTTATGTAATCAACAGCTAATAATACTCAGTCGCAGGTAGGATTTTTCTTTGCCCTGGCAAACTGGCATTTAACAATTGCAATCTGGAGTTGTATCAATTTATATCATTGGTTAATTTCTGGGGAAAAACAAGTAATAGGAAGATATAAAATCGAATTTATTTTTATATTTAGTTTTTAGTAGCAAAAATATAGATATGTTTAAAAGATTTATTTACTATCTATACCCAATGTTTAGTTAGAGATAAACGTGTTTTTAAACGAGACTAAACTAATAGATATGGCTACAATAAGATAAATATAAGGAATTTTAATCCAAAATCAAAAATTGGTATAAAAATAATCACTTCCTAAATGGAACCTTTTAAACCTAAATTACCTAAAAAACCATCGCGTATAGACAAATCTTTGCTAATCGTTGGTCTGTTTATAGTCGTCATGACTTTAGAGTTCTTTACGCCCAATGAATATGTATTTGGGTATCTTTACACGGGGCCGATTTTGTTAGCAAACTCTTGGTTGGGGAGGCTTGCCACTTTTCAAGCTACCGTTGTGGCTGTGTCTTTAACCATACTAAATTTGGTAGTGCCGGGGGGTGAATTAATCAAAGCTTCCACAGTAGCAAGTAGAACGATCGCAGCGATGGCATTGATTGTCACAGGCGTTTTAAGCGATCGCATTCATCGTTCTGAAGAAGCGATCGCCTTGACTCATGCCAAGCTAGAAGCACAAGAAGAATTAGTCGGACTGCGAGAAGATTTTGCTTCCACACTTACCCACGACTTGAAAACGCCACTTTTGGGAGCAATCGAAACTCTCAAAGCCTTTGAACAAGAAAAATTTGGGGCAGTCTTACCAGCACAGCAGAAAGTTTTAGCCACAATGATCCGCAGTCATGCAACTTCTCTGCAACTCCTCGAAACCTTGTTAGATGTTTATCGCAACGATACTGAAGGTTTAAAGCTGGACTTAGCACCTGTAGATTTAGTTGTCTTGGCAGAAGAAGCAGCCAGCACTCTCACGGAGTTAGCAGCAAATCGCCGCGTTCACCTCTCGTTTAGTTATGGTGATTCTGATTGGCGGCAATCTTTGTGGGTTCAGGGCGATGCATTACAACTGCAACGGGTTTTTACTAATCTCTTAGTCAATGCTATCAACCATTCTCGGCGCGGCGATCGCGTAGAAGTTGTATTAGAACCGCAAGCATCTTATCAAGTTGTGAAGATTTTAGATACAGGTGCGGGTATCCAGCCCGAACAGTTTCCTCATTTATTTGAGCGGTTTTATCAAGGGCATAGCGATCGCCAAGCCAAAGGCTCTGGATTGGGACTTTATCTATCTCGGCAAATTATTGAAGCTCATGGAGGTATAATCTGGGCAGAGAATAGAGTACCCTCCGGTGCTATCTTTGCTTTCAAACTTCCCGTTTATCCGTTTCAGTCCTCTGTAACTGTGTGAGATGCTGCCAACCTCCATCAAAATTCTCTTAGTTGAGGACGATGAACTCTTTCGTTTGGGTTTGCACGTGCGATTGCAACAAGAAACTGGCTTAGAGATTATTGCTGAAGCTGAAGACGGTGAAACAGCCATTGAATTAATCAAACAAAATCCTGTTGATGTCGTACTTTTAGATGTGGGATTGCCAGGAATCGGTGGCATCGAAGCGTGCAGACAAATTAAACAGCAAAATCCTAATCTCCCAGTTTTAGTTTTAACTTCCCATTCCCAAAAACCCCTGATTACCCGATTAATTGAGGCTGGCGCTCAAGGTTATTGCCTCAAGGGGATTGCTGCGGAAAAATTAGTATTGGCACTCCGTTCGGTAGCTGCTGGGGCATCTTGGTGGGATGAAACAGCCACAAAGGAAATTCGTTCTTCCTTGGAGTTGGGTTTGTACCAATCTGACTCAGAAAATATCTCCAAACCTGCCAATCCTTTAACCCAACGCGAACAAGAAATCCTATCGCTTTTAGCAGCTGGAAAAACCAATCAACAAATCGCACTAGCACTTTACATTACACCGGGAACAGTCAGAGTCCATGTCCATGCCATTTTACATAAACTAGAAGTTAGCGATCGCGCTCAAGCTGTTGTTGTTGCTTTACAAAAGGGCTTAATTAAAAGTGACAGCAAATTAGAATAATAAGCTGTTCCATATAACAATACCGTTGCCAAAATAAGAGCATGAAGAGGTAGGGCGTTTCGTAGTAGAGTTATTGTCTCTCACAACGACAACTCAGAAACTACTAGCCGCCCATGCCCGACATCTTATCACTATTGCAATGTCTTCTACCGCAGATAAACGCCACAACGATGCGACAGTTGAACCAGATAATA
>NZ_JAECZA010000261.1 GCF_016056275.1 Dendronalium phyllosphericum CENA369
ATTGAGAAGTTTTTATTGCCTCAATTATGGTCAGGAGCAGTGGTAGTTATGGACAACTTACCTGCACATAAACTAGCATCAATTGAACCAATGATTGAATCTGTAGGTGCGAAAGTCTTATGTTTATCTCCATACTCTCCTGATTTTAATCCCATTGAGTTATGGTGGTCACAACTGAAATCTTTTTTACGTACTTTTTCTCCAACTACAACCGAAATGGTTGATAAAGTTATCTCTGTTGCTCTCTACTTGATGAATCCTCAACATTTAAAAAACTGGTTCACTAATTGCTGTTATTGTACCTCATAACATCGGGAAACGCTGTAACCCTCTTCTGTCAGTCTCCGAAAACATTTGCCATTTCTGAATTCTAGAGCTTTTGTACAGCAAGCGATCGCGCGATTATTTTCTAATAACAAATTCAAGAGCAATTTTTTTCTAATAGTATAGGTTGTATTGATTGCCTCGTGAGACTTCTAGCAATCGCCCTCACGGAGAGTGACAGAAGAGGGGTAAAATAAATCCTGCTTTTATATTATGTTCTATGGCAAAGTTCTTTAAGCTTTGCCTTAAATCTTCATTGGGTTTTAGTCTAATAGCAAAAATTTTCATCATCTACATATCACGTGGATTTTAGGAATACAAATCATTAAAAACCCCTCAGTGATAACACTGAAGCAAATGCTCATCAAAAATTAATAAAATATACAAAATAATTATGGGTGCTTAATAATGTCAGAACAGCATTCTCAGTGTCAAAATTTGAAAGAACAAGTTGAATTTATTTTACAACTTTTACAGCAAGAACCAGCATTACGTTCTCAAGATATTACAGCCGTACAAACTTCTCTAGGTAAAGCGATTTCTCCAAAGTTTGAGATTGTATTTGCAGGTGCTTTTAGTGCGGGTAAATCGATGCTAATTAATGCACTTTTAGAAAGAGAATTGCTGTACAGCGCTGAGGGACACGCCACAGGTACTGAGTGTAAGATTGAGTACGCCCAAGCAGATAAAGAAAGAGTTGTTTTGACATTTTTGAGTAAAGCGGAGATTCAAGAACAAGCAAGTTCTTTATCCGAACAATTGGGATTTACAACAGCAATTGATATCAATGAAGCTGAAATAATTAGCCTTTTACACCAAGGATGTGAAGTAATTATCCAACAGGAAGGTGGCGAAAGTAAATCAGAACGTGCGAAACAAGCAAAGGCATTAATATTATTGCTGGAAGGATATAAAACAAATTGCCAACATATTTATACAACGAATAATGCCACATATTCGATGGAGCAATTTAATTTTTCTAATCTGAAAGAAGCTGCTGGATATGCGCGTCGTGGTAGCAATAGTGCGGTTTTAAAGCGAATTGAATATTACTGCAATCATCCACTCTTACAAGATGGGAACGTCATCATTGATACGCCAGGAATTGATGCACCTGTAGAGAAGGATGCACAGCTAACTTACACAAAAATTCAACATCCCGATACATCAGCGGTAGTGTGTGTATTAAAACCTGCTGCTGCTGGTGACATGACAAAGGAAGAAACAGAACTTTTAGAAACAATGCGGGAAAATGGAGGCATCCGCGATCGCGTTTTTTATGTCTTCAACCGGATTGATGAAACTTGGTACAATACTCAGCTGAGGCAGAGATTAGATCATTTGATCGATGGACAGTTTCGCGATACAAACAGAGTTTATAAAACCAGTGGATTACTGGGATTTTATGGCAGTCAGATTAAACAGACAAGCGAACAAGATAGATTTGGTTTAGATTCTGTTTTTGCCGAAAGCGTCAAAAGTTTGGATGGGAAGGAAGAAACACCACAATTTGTGAATGAGTTTAATCGTTACTGTGCTAACTCTGGGAAACTTTCACACAGCCAGTTTCGGATTTCCGTAAATAGCTTTGAAACTCCAAATGAGAACTATGTACGGATTTTATCTCAACAGGGAATGCCTCTGATTAAACAGCTAATTCAAGATAGTGGTATTGAGGAATTCCGCGCAGCTATTGCTCGTTACTTGACTGAAGAAAAGCGTCCACAGCTTTTTCAAAATCTTGCTGATGACTTAGAAGATATATGTATTAAACTGAAAAAAAATTATCAGTTTGTGCAACGGCATTTAGATAGCCAGCCGCGAGAAATTGAGAGTATGAAAGCACAGGAATTACAACGTCTCAATCAGCAATTACAGCAAGTTGGTAAAGATTTTAGTCAACACATCACAGAAGAAGTTAACCAAATAATTAATATTACTTGTGAGTCTTTTGAAGCAGATTTTCGGCAATTACAATCGCGGATGATTCGCCGTTTAGATGAGTTGCTAGATACTTTTTCTGTAGCTGATGCTTACCGACGTGCAACCATTAGTCATCCACGTAACGCAACCGCACCGTTAATTGCCATTTTAGTAGAGGCATTTTATTATTTATCCAATCAATTGGAAGATATTTTAGTTAGTTCTTCGCAGCAAGTTGTGACGAATTTATTTCAACGGTTAATAGAAAAGATTCGCAAGTCCGAATATTATCGGCAGTTGTATCGTTTGTTAGGTAATGATGCTGGTATTGAACAAGAAATAAAAGTAACAGAAAAAATAGTTTCCCAGACGTTGATGAGTGCTGCTAGTGTAGAGTGCGATCGCTTTGTCCGAGAAAGTCCTAGATTTTATGATGAAGGCACTTTTTCGATATATCAATTTCGCCAAACTTTGCTGCAAACTTCCCAAGGATATGATGCTGAAAGTATAGTGGAAGCGGAACCTGCAATTAGGCAGTTATTGAAGTTAGATTTTGAACCAAAAGTTTCTCAAACTATTCGCAAATCTTTCCGTCAAACTATTAACCAAACTCTAAAAACTCATTTGCTACCAATGGCTGAAAATCAAGCAGATGATGTTTTACAGCAATATCCAAATGCCCGTGCATATTTAGAGAAAACATTGCAACAAGAAGCTGAAGAGAAGATTTTAAATAATCAGCGTTTATTAAATGCTGTCGAGCAAAAAATTGAGGCTTATAATTCAGCAGTTTCTAGTATTAATAGTTATTTGCAGGCAATGCAATTATATGAGTATTTATTGCCTGTAATTAGTAATTATGATTCAGAAGTTGTTGATACTATTTCTAAGAGTAACGGTATTTTAGTTTCAGATGGTTTATTGGATGGTATAGCACAGGTTTAGTAGCTGTGTTTTTATAAAGTCCGCTTAATTTTGCGGACTTTATTTCTGGACTTCCTGTAGCTAAGTTCAGCGAACTAAAAAGTTTAACCTAGCGATACTCTAGAATTGTTTAAAGATTTAGCTGCTCGTAACAAAACTAAAGGTAATAAGTGAATTATAGAAAAAAATCTTAGGCTCTCAAACATCCTCTAAGTAAATAAGAAATTAGCACCAACCAAATTAACGTTCACATCACTACTAGTAAAACCAGATGTACTTGAGAAGGTAGCTAATAATTGACCTGTTCCAAATCCGGAATTACCAGCAAGACCATCACTGAGTCTTAGTTGTGTATTCGTAGCTGATTTCACGACATCAATGTTAGCAATACCTGTAAATTGCAGTTGATCGCCACCAACACCACACACAAATTGATAAATAGTATCGGTTCCGTCACCAGAGGCATATTTAATGATATCCACCGCGTTATCATTTAGTCCTAAATATAGACTATCATTACCCGCGCCACCCAGTATCTGGTCTTTTCCTGCATCACCAAAAAGAACATCATTACCATAGCCTCCATTTATATAGTCATCGCCAATTCCTCCAAAGATGACATCGTTACCACCTTCAGCTATATTCCGACTAGGAAAATCTTTGTCATCTCCGTAAAGCTTGTCATTACCATCTTGTCCATCTATGATGTCGTCCCCAAAACTGCCATAGATGGTATCATTGCCTAACCCGCCTCTGAGTCCCGCGTATTCTCCATTGGAATCAACAACTTTGTCATTGCCAGCACCACTAAAGATAATGTCATCACCTTCATCGCCAAAGATAATGTCAACATCATCCTGTCCATCAATGATGTCATCTCCATAGCCGCCATAAATGGTATCGTTGCCTGCGCCACCTCTGAGCCCAGCAGTGAAGTCAGGACGGCGATCGTCTCCATCTCCTCCATATATAATGTCATTGCCATTATCGCCTTGGAGTTGATCTCGCCCTGCTTTACCATCAAGAACATCATTGCCGTCACCGCCGTAGATGAAGTCATTGCCATTTGTGCCAATGTATGTGTCGTTTCCTAAGCCAGCGCTGGGAATATAGTTAATAGTCTCGTCAGGTCGCCCACCTCTAGGCAAGGCGTTAAATAGATTCAGAACGTCATTGCCAGATACATTACCTAAGTTCTCAATGAAGCCTACACCAGCTTTAGCTCCCGTTGCAGTGGGGTCAAAAAAGAAATTGATAATTAAGTCATCGGAAGGTGTGGCATAACCGTTTTTATTGAGGTCGATTAATAAGTTGTTATCATCTATTCTGTATAGTCCAACTTTTCCACTCTGGAGTAGAGACAGGGAAATAATTGCATCTTTGATATTCAAAGCATCATATCCGCCATCATCTTGAATAATAGTTTTAAACCCATCGGCTGCTGAGAGGAGATATAAATCATCTCCTGTGCCCCCGTAGAGTTCATCCTTTCCACCTTTGGCTACGAGAATGTCATTACCTGCATAGCCATATATCTGATCTCTTCCTATCTCTCCACCAAGATAGTCATTGCCTGTAGTACCTTTGATTGCAGATTGATCGCGATCGTCTCCAGTAGTTCCAGTTTTAGGGCTGTTACCAACTAAACTTAAAAAACTGGTACTATCCAACAATACCGTTGCCAAAATAAGAGCATGAAGAGGTAGGGCGTTTCGTAGTAGAGTTATTGTCTCTCACAACGACAACTCAGAAACTACTAGCCGCCCATGCCCGACATCTTATCACTATTGCAATGTCTTCTACCGCAGATAAACGCCACAACGATGCGACAGTTGAACCAGATAATACAGGCCATGTTAGCGATGAATGGGCGAATCACAATGTTGGGAATATCCCGGTGGGCAGAAATGGGTGGTAGTTATCGAACAATGTTGAGGTTCTTTCATACAGTAATACCTTGGGC
>NZ_JAECZA010000262.1 GCF_016056275.1 Dendronalium phyllosphericum CENA369
CAATAGTTAATTGTGATCCTACCTTAAAATGTTGGTTAATTATTGCTTCAATGATAGGAAACCACAACAATACTACACTTAAGGTATTCAATGTTAAAAACCTTTGTATATGCCGTCTACGACTGTTTTGTTGTATTGGTAGAGGTAAGGTTGCTGCCAGTCTTTCTATCTTCACCTGTTTCTGATTTTGTAACAACCACACCAACATTTTCAGAGTGATTAACTGTGCTTTATTTAGGTATTTTTCTAAAAAGTTTTGGTAGAATGATGCCAGCATTATGACGACGGTCTTAATTAAATTACGAGACCGTTCTTTTTTACCATTAAACTGTACCCTACAGGTAGCTGCTTAATAACTGTACAGTTCATTCTCAATAAGTACCCACATTTGTTAAGGGGTCTGTGCCTCTCAAACCTTTATCTGGCTAGGTTTAGAGGCGTTTGTCGCCCCTTGAAACCGACAACAAATAACGCGACGGCGATCGCACGAGAGTAGGGTGCGATCGCTAGTGCCACCAACATCGTAGACACAGGCACTAAGCTGATAAAGCAACACAAAACAGGATGCTCAAATTCAGCTAAGGCATCTGCTCTCGCCCACAGCCATTTACCCACATAAAGCAGCAACAACACGAGCCAGATTGCAATTGTCAGCAACATAATTGCTTCGCCAATCCAGGTAGGCAAGTGCCAAAGTTTAGCAGCTACTCGCCAACAACTACCTAATCCTGCCAAACCCAGAATCATGCCAAAAAAGGAAGCAGGAATGATGGGACGATAATCTTTCAATAGGGTAGGCTTTGGACGTGATTTTCTCATTATCTAGCTTTGGTCTCAGACTGTTCACTGTAAATATCCATGATTGTTTTGAGCAATCGCAGTGCATCTGGCTTGGAACGCTGAAAAGAATTGCGTCCGATAATCGAACCAAATCCATGTCCGGCATGAATGGCACGAACTTCATGGAGGAAAGCATCATCACTGTCGATCGGCCCACCCGAAAAAATGACAATCCGTCAGTGCTTGTGTTGGGTCTGACTCAGCTAGTAACACATCATGATTGTTGGCTTTCAGAATTAGGGGAATTTCACCTGCAAATTCTCGCGCTCCCGCTTCCAAAAATCCTAACGGTGCCGTATAGGCATTGCATCCTGCTGCGATTGCTAACTCAAAATGATAGCGAGGATCGTAGGCTGGTGGATTAGGCGCAAAACTGCTAGCTGGCCCATGCTCAAAGCCTTGATCCACAGGCAGCATGACGACTTTGCCAGTTCCAGCTAGTTTGCCATGATTCAGCAACCGGGCTAAATTAGTCAACGTTCCGGGATTGTCGCTGCCATACCAACTGAGAATTTCTTTTACTCGATGAGTCATAGTGTTTCTCCTAAAATCATTTCTTCAATGCCTGTTGTTCTACGTGTCCGCCAAACTGGAAACGCATGGCAGACAGTAGTTTATCTGCAAAATCATTTTCGCCACGCGAGCTAAACCTTTGATACAAGGCTGCGCTGAGTACAGGGACAGGAGTACCTTCATCAATGGCAGCTGCGATCGTCCAGCGTCCTTCGCCTGAATCAGACACTTGCCCTTCAAAGCCTGATAGGTCTGGTTGTTCCAGGAGGGCGATCGCAGTTAGATCCAATAGCCAGGAGGCAATTACACTGCCCCGTCGCCAAACTTCAGCAATATCAGGCAGATTCAAGTCATACTGATAATGTTCAGGATTGCGGAGGGGGGTTGTTTCAGCATTAGCCACACGGTTGTGCTTACCCACATTGGCGTGATGCAAGATATTCAATCCTTCTGCGTAAGCTGCCATCAAGCCATATTCGATGCCATTATGTACCATCTTGACAAAATGCCCCGCCCCATGTGAGCCGCAGTGCAGATAGCCTTCTTCAGCCGTACCGCCCATCTTTTCCCGTCCAGCAGTACGCAAAATATCACCCCGTCCGGGAGCTAATGATTTAAAAATGGGATCGAGATACTGAACCGCCATCCCAGATCCACCAATCATCATGCAATAACCACGCTCCAAACCCCACACTCCGCCACTGGTTCCCACATCTAGGTAGTGAATGCCCTTTTGCATCAGATCGTTTGCCCGTCGAATATCGTCAATGTAGTAAGAGTTGCCGCCATCAATTAAGATATCGCCGGAATCCAGTTTTGCAGCTAGTTCCTTCACCATCTGCTCGGTTGGTTCTCCGGCTGGCACCATCAACCAAATCGCACGAGGTTTATCGAGTTTCTGGACAAAATCGTCCAAGCTATAAGTGCCGATCGCCCCTTCTGATACAAGCTGTTTCACTTTCTCTAGTGTGCGATTGAACACCACACATTCATGGTTGTTTTGCAGCAGTCGCCGAACAATGTTCGCACCCATACGTCCCAGACCAATCACTCCCATCTGCATAATTTTTCTCCAATGTAATTCTCGTTTGCATAGAGTCGGTTCTGATTAGAGATAAGATTCTGGTTCATTAACAGAACAGCAATAGAACTTAAATTCATTTTTAGTAAAAATGGGCTTAAACGCCGCCAGAGCCGCTCGCGACTCTGTTCAATGTATTGTTTTATCGATTTTTCTCAAATGTATATAATTGCGAGTGACCTGTTCTAGTTGGAGCTGAGATGACAAATCGACTCACCCCTTGCTCCCACTTTGCGGTTGCATCAACAGTGTAAGGACTAGCAGTGCCAAACTGGTTAAGGCTGCTAGGTGGAGGGGTGAAAACCAGATGAAACTTACTTCCGCGATGGTAACCGCTAATTTGAGCAAAGTTCTCACCATCATTAGACTTCAAACTTCCGTACAGTTTGCCGGCAGGATCGATAAATACGAGTATCTGGCCCTGAGAACCGACAGTACGGAAGGTTCTCGTCCAACTGCCCCGGTAGGGAAGTACATAGTCTTGAGAGGGATTTGGTTGAGCTTGGCTGACTGGAAGCGCGAAAAGAGGCTGCGAGCGTAGCAGTCCAATCATGCTAATTGTTAAAATTCCACCAACCAATCGTTTTGTTGTTCGTGTCTTCATCAGTGGTTCTCTTTAAATAGACGATCGATCAACTGTCAATCTTTCAAAGGGTGTAGGGTGTGGGGAACCCACGCGCAAATAGTGGGATTGAAGCAAGGACGCTGTATTTCGAGGCGCGTAACACGAGAAATACATCTTTTTTTAAACTGGGCTTGTAACCCAGAACTAAAGTTTTTTATTTTTTAAACCTACACCCCACACCTCACACCCCACACCCTGTTTTTTATGAAGAGGTTGTCCACTCTAATCCAGTGGCATACACAGATGGATGAGCGATCGCTCTGGTTGTTCAACCGAAGAGAGCGGCTGTTTTGCGGTGGTTTCTGGCTTCATCTTGGGTCTGCGATCGCGGTGGAAAGTTTCTTCCTTCAGCCATTCTGTGGTTGCCTTAAAGTCATGCAGTGGAGTGGGCAGCATTTCTAAATACGTTGCACTGCGAATTAAATCGCCAGGTTTGCCAGTTATCTGCACTTTGCCAAACAAGTTTGATACCCCATTTCCTAAACCCAATTTCATTAGCGTACCCCGAAGACTCACATGGGCTGGACTAGGGGATGTTCCTTTAGCAAGGGCAATCAAATTGTGGGCAATGCTCGCACCTTGCTGATATGCCACCTGAGCTAAAGCCGGTAAGGGTTGCGGCTGCACGACCGCGCAATCGCCTGCGGCAAACACTTCTGGAAAATCCAGCAGTTGTAGAGTTGAGGTGACAAGCGGTAGCCCATGCTTATCCAGGCGATCTGCGGGAATTTGAGACTTGAGATTTTGGATGAGTGGGTTCACGGCAGTCCCGGCTGTCCAGATGGTGGTTTGAGTCAACAGCGTTTTTATCTCAGTGCTGTTGGCAGGTTGATACTCCAGGTGGTCTTGAGCAACCGCTTTCACCCCTACGCCTAATATCAATTCAACTGGTACTGTTCGAGTTTTGAAAGCCTGGAGAGCCTCTTCCTGCAAACCCACGTTGACATCGCCTGCGAGAATTGTCTTGCCATGATTGATTAAGACAATGCGAATCTGACGAATATCGCCGCCGAGTTGGGCGTACGTGTAGCGACCTGCAATGCTAATCGCTCAAACCTGCAATCAAGACATTTACAAACCAGGATTATTTGCAACTATAATTACGCTTCAGCCAGGATTAATTGCAACTGAGCCAGGATTAAATGCAACCAACCTGCAATCATCCGTTTGAGCCAGGATTATTTGCAACTAACCGAAAGTCCCGTCAAACGGTAGTTTGACAGTTTGCTCAAAAAACGCTGTAAC
>NZ_JAECZA010000263.1 GCF_016056275.1 Dendronalium phyllosphericum CENA369
CAGGCAATTAGAATCGTGGCAAACAGGGTTGTCAAGGCTTTTATCTGTGGTTTATGAAAAATCCCCATTTTGCTCAGTAAGCTTTGTACAATTTCCATATGGCTATCGAGTCGGTGCAAGTTTTTTCTAATCAGCACCTTAATGGCTCGATAGCTTTCTTGTCTATTCCCTCAACTAAAAATTGTCCGGAGTATTGTAATAGCGAAATTATCATCTAAAAATTTGAAGTTTTCTAATGTGTCCATAATTTATTTACCCGTTCAATCGATGAGTTTTTGGACTTGAAACTATTTTAATGACTAACTCAATAATCGAAAATCGGAAGCAAACATTTCACTGCCGATTTTCGACTTAGTAATAATCAGTTTAAATTCCGAAACCGTGCAGTCTTCAACGATTGAGTAGGTTTATCTGCAATCGCACTTGAAGCAGCCCTTGCAGTTTTCGCCCAATCTCTCATACGCTCAACCGCCGCCGCATCTTGCACCGCCAGTGGTGTAATCGTCTGCCGACAGGCTTCGAGATCCCCTAAAGAAACCTGCTGCGGTCGCCCTTCATCAAACGCCAGTAGTGCGGCTTCGGCTGCTAGCGTTTCCAATTCTGCCCCTGAGAATTTTGCAGTGTTTGCCGCGATCGCCTCTAAATACTCGTCCTCAACAGTGATGCCAAAGCGTTGCAGATGAATCCGCAGGATTTGCACTCGTTCTGGTTCAGTGGGTAGATCGACGAAGAAATTTTCGTCAAAACGGCCTTTCCTTTTGAGTTCACTGGGCAGTGCTGATGGGTCGTTACAGGTGGCGACAACAAACACACCACTCTCGCACTCGCTCATGAACGTGAGAATGTTGCCCAAGATTCGCTGTGAAACTCCAGAGGTATCGCCTTGTCCTGACAGAGCTTTTTCGATTTCATCGAGCCACAATACGCACGGAGCAATAGCTTGAGCCGTTTTAAGTGCGCGGCGAACATTCCCCTCAGATTCACCAACCAAACTACCCAGCATTGATGAAATGTCGAGTTGAAGGAGTGGTAAATTGAGAATATTGGCGATGTTCTTTGCCGAATGGGATTTTCCTGTACCTGGAGGCCCTGCCAACAGCACACCTTTGGGTTGCGGCAGATGCAGACTTCGCGCCTCTTGTGTAAACAGCCGCCGCCGTCGATTAAGCCACTCCCGCAACAAATCAAGCCCACCAAATGGGACTGTAGCTGGTTTGCCCAACTCAATACCCATTTGAGAGAGCAGCCGAGTTTTATACTCAACAACTAATGGCGTAACGGTGGCATCAATAGTAATACCATTGCTACTCAAACGCTCTTTAACTGTTAAGCGTAAGAAGTCGCTGATTTCTTCTAGGGTTATTCCGAGGGCTGCACGAGCTAAAGATTCTTTTTCAGAAGCAGACAGTGAGACAGTAAACTTAACTTTTTGCTCTTGCGCCGACTCTCCAAGATATTCTAAATACGAATCAAGATGTTCTTGAATTTGTTCAACAGTGGGTAATGGTACTTCTGCAAACGGAATCAGCCTCACCAAAGATTCGTGCAGTTGGATGTTTTGACCTAAGAAGATGATGCGTTTATCGGTGGGCTTGAGCCGGTGGTAGAGGTTTTTCACCCGCGTGACAATTTCCCAACTAAGCTGTGGTGAGTTCTTTGCAATGAAGGGGTGAACGTCACCCAGGATGAATACGCCACTGCCACTAAAATTATTGATGTACTCGAAGATATAGAGCAACGGGTCTACTTGCGGTGGTCGTTTGTACTCGCTCACGGGCTTAAATACCAATCCACCATCCGAAGCAATCTGGCATTGTTCCAGCCCGGACACTCCCAAATTCCAGAAGTAGGTCGGGCAAGAGAGTTTCTCTTGCGCTTGAGAGGTAAGCCACTGAATGATTGTTGCTTCTTCTGGGGCAATGCTATCAAAATGTATCAGTATTGAGCGTTCCATTGATTACCTCCGTGCGTATTGTTGAATTTCTTGGTGTGCTGCAAAAGTCAGGCGTAGGGTTTGTACTTGCCCGTTTGTGGTTTCAGCAATCGTGCAACAGCCAAGTCTTTCTTGAAGTTCGGCAGCTTTGGCAAGAACCATACGTTTGCCGTAGGCTGGCATCAACTGAGTAGCGTCGAATTTGCCTCCGAGTTGCCTGATGATTTCGTACTCGTCCTGGATCATCTCGTACTCAGTCCCAGTCCACTTAAAACCCATATCTGCACGAGCATTGAATGTTGAGCCAGGGACTACAATCTCTGCACTCTGCCCTTGGGAGTCACCGTAGTACCCAGTCAAGGGCTGTGGCGTTTCGTAAACTTGAGGCTGAAGCTTCAAATCCTCTAAGGCTTGCACTAAACACTCACGATTGATTAGCTTGGTTTTGACCGTTGAGAAATGAGACATTTTATCTCCTAATAGTTTGAGTTGGGAGTGACACGCGAACGGTTGTGACCGAACCATGAGTTACGGTTTCCACTACCTCACCACCCAACAGAGTGCAAAGTTTGGGCAGATATAAATTGATGTATTCTTGTTGGAGCTTGGACAAGAAATTCTGCCCCAGTCCAAGTCCTGCTTTTGCTAAACCTGTCCCTTGGTCGTATTCGCTGATTAAGCACTCGTACTCAGTACCGTTCCAGTAAAAGCCTAAATCGTTGCTTAGACTGCTGATTTGGTTTCGGGGAACAACAATATGGGCAGTTTGCTCTCGCTTGTCTCCTCTGTATCCGTACAGATTTACTGGTTTATCGTGAATCTGGGGGTAGAAGCCGAATCTCTGCAATGCTTCTACCAGACACGACTGGTCTTTAAACTTGACCAAAATTTTTGAAAAGTGCGACATAATTAGTTTTTAGTGAATAGTACAGTGCGCTGTATAATAAACAACGCACTTTTAACTAGACTCAGGAATTGAGCGATTAACTCGCTCAAACCTGTTTTTATCGGAACTTAAACGCACTAACAGTAGCCTTCGACAAGCCCACGTCAGAGCTTGCAAGCTGTTGCAGATTGCGTTGCTCGTCTACTAACTTCGAGTAGATTGCATCCATTTTCTGCTGCAACTGACTGCGCCCTTCACCACCCAAATTCTTGGATTCGATATCTGGGTCGTTAACGATAGAATCCAAATGCTCCATCATCGATTGAAGACTATTGCCAGCTTCAGGCGAAGCATTTGCTAGTAGGACACGAACCTTCTGCAAATGCTTCTCCATCTTGCGCTTAAACAAAACTGGCTTACGTCCCGGCTCCCAGTCAGCCAACTCTTCTAACAACTGCGCTGCGAGTTGTTCGCCTCCGGCGATCGCTGCTTCCTTCAACCGTTGCTCCAGGTTTTGGTCGTACTGGTTGATAAACTGAGTGATTTGATTGAGGCATTCGGCTTGTTGCTGGCTGAGTTGTTCGGACAGTGCCGGGATAATCACGGGTCTTGATATTACCACTTGCAAACAGTCTTCCAATTCACTCAGAGTGGGGAATGCTTCAAGGGGCGACAAGCGAGTTAAAGAGCTTGCTGTATAAGCTTCATAGCCCTTAAACCTCGCTGATAATATGCTTGCTTATTGCGACTGAAACCGACCAGTTCCTCGACCCATGCTTGACACTCATGCCAAGCGACTATCCAATTTTGACCATATAAACCTATCCAGAAATTACTATGACGTTTCTCATTTCTATTTTTTTCTTGACTACGACAAATATAGGAATCAAGTTTTTGAAATTTAGTCCTTTGTCCATGTAACCAAGCAC
>NZ_JAECZA010000264.1 GCF_016056275.1 Dendronalium phyllosphericum CENA369
GGGATGGGGTAGGGCATCCTTAATTAAAAGGCGTTGTGGGCGATAGGTTTCATAAAGGCTATCTTTCAATCCATCGGTGACAGACCACTCGACTACCTCATATTCCAGAACAACCACATCTGGAATTTCTGCGGATGGTTCTGGTTGTGTCACTGTAGTACGCTTCGTCGGCAGTTTAACAACCTTCGCCGCCGCCACCGCTTTAACAATTCCAGCTTTCCACTGCGATCGTCCAGGCAATTGCCCAATCAACGCCAGCAGTTCGGGCAGTTCCAAAGTTTCTCGAATGCAAGGAATGTCGCCTGTTTTAGATGCCGGGACTTTATCAATAACGGTGATTCGGGTTTCGATTGTTGTCCCGTGCTTGGCGTAAGCTTGACCACTGACTCCTACAGACATTAAAACTCGCGCTTTTTCTTGCCACTTCACAAAAGTTTCTCGCCAGCTTGGGTTAGCTGGAGAGAACCAATTGGCTGTGATTGTTACCAGCCGTCCACCGTCGCACAGCCTTTGTAGTGCAGAGTTAATGTGTCGGGGTGTAGCGTCGGGATTGCGGTCGCTTACCTTGGGCGACGACGAAAACGGCGGATTCATCAGCACGACTGAGGGCTTGGTTTGTCCTGCGAGATAGTCATTAATTTGTTCTGCATTAACACAGAACAGTGGAGTGCCAGGGAATAGCCGACGTAGAATCTTAGTTCTGTCTTGTGCCAATTCGTTGAGCATCAGGCTTGCACCGTGAAGGAAAGCGAACTGAGCTAAGATGCCAGTACCAGCACTGGGTTCGAGTACGAGGTCATTGCTGGTAACTTGTCCTGCCAATGCTACCAAGTACGCCAGGGGGAAAGGAGTCGAAAACTGTTGAAGCTGTATTTGCTCCTCGCTCCGGCGGCTGTGTGTGGGGCAAAGCGACTCAAGGCGTTGCAGTTGTTCTAAGGGGTTTTGTGGCAGTCCTTTTTGCCGTAGATAGAGAATTAGTGCAACTTCAAGAGCTTCGTAAGCATCTTTGGACTGCCAAGCGCCTTCTGCCGCAGTACCGTGAAAGTGTCGATTCATCTGCGATTGAAGCAATTTTGTGGTTAAAGGTCGATTTTCGATTAATGATTTAACAAGTGCGTGGGCAACATTTAATATTGATTGCCCATAGTCCAGAACTGTTTGCAGGTCGAAGAGGCATCCCTGTGTAGCGATTAGGCTTACCATGACTGTATGTAGTATTGATTTTCACAAAAAATTGGCGTAGCCTTAACTGTTCTCCAAATGCCAAAAACAGCGATCTCCATTCAGTAGTGCGATCGCTGTTTTTGGTTCTTCATAAAAGAATAAAAGATTGGTTTAAGCGGCGGCTTTGTTGCGAGACTTGCGAGGAGGTTCAGTCAGGGCTTGTTTGGCTTGCTTATTAGTTTTCGTAGATTTGGTTTTGGTGGTTTTAGTCTTGGGCGGTTTCGGTTGTACTTCGGTTGCTGGCGGTAACAGCCTTAATGTAGGGAATGGCAGTACAACTGATTGGGTTTCGATAGCTTGGGGTTGTGGTTCTGGCTCCAGTTCCCAAGGGTCGAGCAGTTGCTCAAATTGTGGCGTGATAGCAATCAGATCGTGTTTCGTCAGAGGTACAGGCTTGAAGTTAGCATTAGCTCTTACTGGTACTAAAGTTTGATTGTGCCAGAGTTGAAAAAGTCCATCAACAAAATCAAATATTATCAGTGTTATAAATGTCCAGAAAATAGTCTCAATTGCTAAGTTGGTAACATCCGTTAGTTCCATTACACTTTACTCCTGAAGCCAGATATTTTTCACAGGATTACCGCTTTGCGGTATCAGGTTTTTTGAAAACAAGTCAGGAACTAAAACTTGAGCGTTATTTTGGCGTAGCCGCTGTGAAAATTATTTGGCTGAAAAACGATGTGATTAGTTGTACTTAAACACTTGAAAATACTATGTTAAAGGCTAAGATTCAAGGGAGAACGATAAAGACAACCTATTAATGTAGACAATGCCCAGCAAGATTATTAACGTCAAAGAGTACACAGTAAAAGCGCATCAGCGGCAGATTCACACTCGCGTCTTCAACTTTATCTGCAAGCAGTGTGAGCAAGCTACACAACGCGAAACTTTTGGTCCCCGACCGCTTTACTGTGAAACATGCCGCGCTCCTCAACCCCCCAAGAAATCTGCAAAGGCACTTAACAAAAGGAAACCTAGACCTATGACCTACAAAAGCGGTAAAGACATCGCTGGTTAATTTGTCGTTTTTATCAGTAGAAGGGCAAACCGATTTTTGAACTAAACTACACCAATAAGCCGGCGTTGTGTAGCGCAACTAGATATTGATGTAACGAATGGCGATCGCTCTTGCAATCGCCATACATAGTTTTTAACCAATGCCTATTAAGTAATAATGGTGAAATTAATGCGAGTCCTAGAGCGGTTTTAAGAAAGTCTTGTCACAAACCCAATTGATGGGAGCAACACGATTTTCTGAAATCGTCGTGAAATGAGCAATTTTCTCGCGGGGGTAGAGGAAAGTGCTGGGGGAGAAAAGAGAAAATAGTATTTTTTGCTACTAAAGCTCTACTAAATCCACTTAATTTCTTTCTCTGACCCAGCCTCCCCAGCCCCCAGATGGAGCCATCTCACTCTCCGAAGCGTTGCTCCCACCATAACTGTGCTTGCTTTTTATCATCTACTAGCGGTTGTGTACCTTGATTTAACTGTCTGCGTAGGCAAAGCCCGCCGAAGGCATCGCCTAATCTTTCCACCCCTAACTCGTTATATCTTTTTACTAATGCATATATCCATGTTCTGCTGTAGCCAGTGATTTCCTCTACTCCTCCGTTTTTTTTCCTTGTGCTAATAACCAGATAATTTGATAAAAGAAAGGCAGGAGGCAGAGGGCAGGAGGCAGAAGAAAAGGTACAAACCTTGCCCCTTATGGGCAAAAAAGGTAAAAACATTCTTTGCCAGATGCATAGCACGAGAAAAGATGCGTCCTTGTCCAAACCTCTCTCCTTCATGGGAGAGGTTTACCTTCTGCCTCCTGCCTCCTGCCTCCTGCCTTGCCGCTTGGCGGCTTTGATACTGACGGCTTTCTACGCCATCTTTAGCTTGACGGTAATGTTTTTCTAGCTCTTCCAAACTCAGATGTGCAGCTACACTAATTCGTTTTGGCATTAGTCATCTTTGCACTCATTCCTTTGCCGTCTACCTTCATTTTTTGCACCTTCTAGGGGCATTACACTTTTTCCTAATTACGTGGAATGCTCCAGATTCTGAGTCTCAGGTTTAAACAGCGAGCGCTGTCGCATCAATCAAAAATTAAGAAACGCTTGCGCTCTCAAAACTGTAGATGGCTAACCACAAGCGTTTTTGGTAGGTAGCGCCGTGCAACACTTTTGCTCGGTCGAGGCGGCGATCGCAATAAAGAAAGTTAAATTAATATTGTCCATTAACGATCAATACCGTTGCCAAAATAAGAGCATGAAGAGGTAGGGCGTTTCGTAGTAGAGTTATTGTCTCTCACAACGACAACTCAGAAACTACTAGCCGCCCATGCCCGACATCTTATCACTATTGCAATGTCTTCTACCGCAGATAAACGCCACAACGATGCGACAGTTGAACCAGATAATACAGGCCATGTTAGCGATGAATGGGCGAATCACAATGTTGGGAATATCCCGGTGGGCAGAAATGGGTGGTAGTTATCGAACAATGTTGAGGTTCTTTCATACAGTAATACCTTGGGC
>NZ_JAECZA010000265.1 GCF_016056275.1 Dendronalium phyllosphericum CENA369
CAGGACGCGGGGACGCGGGGACGCGGGGGGAGAAATTACAATTGACAACTGATTCTTGTACAGACGCGATTAATCGCGTCTCTTCTGTCTCCGAAATATAGAGAATAGTTGTACTTTTATAAAGTATAATTAAGAAAAAGATAAAAAAGCCTGGGCAGTAAGGTAGGCCAAGCCCACCACAAACACTACCCAAAAAAAATAAAACTTAATATTTCTTTATAAAACCATCAACTCCCAAGATTTGCAAATAATTTGCGAGTTGGGATACAAGCAAAAGTGTAAATTTCCCAGTGGAAGAGGCAAACAAGGGCGTGGGTCAGTATCAATCTGGTCAGCTAAACCGCTACAATCCGGACGCGATCGCTTGTCACTATCGATATCGTCCCTGGCTCGCTTGGGGGCGCTTGTTAAGAATTATCTGGTCTTTTTGTGGATTTATCCTGAGTC
Organism: Dendronalium phyllosphericum CENA369; assembly: GCF_016056275.1. GTDB lineage: Bacteria > Cyanobacteriota > Cyanobacteriia > Cyanobacteriales > Nostocaceae > Dendronalium > Dendronalium phyllosphericum. The sequence continues at coordinate 448 of NZ_JAECZA010000265.1, forward strand.
TGAAGTGGGATGAATGGCAAAATCAAGTTGAGCAGAATAAGGGCAAACGCGCCATCCAGCTACGAGAACTGCTTACCCGCTTAGGCCCGACTTTCATTAAAGTTGGTCAAGCGCTGTCTACCAGACCTGACTTGATACGTAAAGATTTTTTAGAAGAACTGGTAAAACTGCAAGACCAGTTACCACCATTTGATAATGCGCTCGCCTATAAAATTATTGAAACCCAACTAGAGCGGCCAGTTCACGAAATATTTAGCGAACTTTCACCTACTCCCGTAGCTGCTGCGAGCTTGGGTCAAGTCTACCACGGTCGTTTGTTGAGCGGCGAAGAAGTAGCAGTGAAGGTGCAACGCCCGAACTTACGCCCAGTTATGACACTCGACCTTTATTTGATGCGTTGGGCAGCGAGTTGGCTAGCGCCTTGGTTGCCTCTCAATCTCGGTCACGACCTGACTTTGATTGTGGACGAGTTTGGCATAAAGTTATTTGAGGAAATTGATTACATTAATGAAGGTCGCAACGCGGAAAAATTTGCGAATAATTTCCGCAACGACCCACAAGTAAAAATTCCTAGTATTTACTGGCGCTACACAAATACCCGTGTATTAACTCTGGAATGGATAAACGGCTTCAAGTTGACAGATACTAAGCGCATCCGCGAAGCAGGTTTAGACCCAGAGGCGATTATTCAAATTGGTGTGACTTCCGGTTTGCAACAATTGTTAGAACACGGTTTCTTCCACGCTGACCCGCATCCTGGCAACTTGTTTGCTATCCCCGATGGTCGTATGGCTTACATCGACTTCGGTATGATGGATCAGTTGGAGGAAACTACCAAAGAAACTTTAGTAGATGCGCTAGTACACTTAGTTAACAAAGACTACACCGACTTAGCAGAAGACTTTGTCAAATTAGGATTTTTGACTCCAGACACAAATATCTGCCCCATTGTGCCAGCCTTAGAAGCAGTGTTGGGTAACGCCATTGGTAAGAACGTTGGAGATTTTAACTTCAAAACCATTACCGACGAGTTTTCGGAATTGATGTATGAATATCCCTTCCGAGTTCCAGCGAAATTTGCTTTGATTATTCGTTCGCTAGTGACACAAGAAGGTATTGCTCTTAGCCTCAATCCGAATTTCAAAATTGTTGAGGTGGGTTATCCATATATAGCACGGCGGTTGCTGACAGGAGAATCGCCCGAATTAAGGCGGCGATTGCTGAATGTGTTGTTTAAAGATGGTAAATTCCAGTGGCAACGCTTAGAGAATTTGATTGCGATCGCTCGTACCGATCGTAGCTTTGATGTGTTACCCACAGCACAAATGGGCTTACAATTTTTGCTGTCTGATGAAGGCAAATTTTTACGGCGACAGTTAGTGCTAGCACTCACAGAAGATGACCGCCTCCACACCGAAGAAGTGCAACGCTTGTGGAACTTAGTAAAAGATGACTTACAGCCCAATCGCTTGTTTAACGTAGCCATTGGGATGTTGACAGAGTTATCCAGAGAAGGGGCGGCGGCTATCTTACCGAAAGCTACATCCTTTGTTTATTTTGGTGGAAACGAGTCACAAAGTAATTAGAAGCCAGCAGACAGGAGTTAGAAGTTAACTTGTCAAAGTAATTTAATTTGACTTCTAAATTTTTACATTTTTCCTTTTAACATAAATTTGGAGCTTTCATGTACTATTACCCTCTACAACCGCCCTATTTGCTATTATTTATCGGTTTTTTTATAGCTTTAACTTCTGGCGTGGCCTTATCTGGCACGCTGAAATTAATTGTGCAGAAATGGCAAAAAAATAGTACAGAAAGCCCTAAATCTAATTCATCATTGAGACAATTGTTTGTGCCATTTCTGGGAATAACTAGCGGTATTTGTCTATTTCTCTCTTCGGGTTTAGCAATATTTGGTTTTCCGCCCTTATTGGCTTCAGCAGTTGGTTTACCAATTAGTCTGCTGACTTGCTTACTACTGTGGTTGCAATTGGGAAGTATGCTGACTTTTGCAGAACGCCAAGGAATGCGATCGCTTGATTTAGATTCACTCCAATAAACGTTAGCGATCGCTTGCTGAGATCATAGGGGCGATCGCTATTATGTCAGGTAGAAAAAATAGAGCGACACAAAGCGGCTACTCAGTCGAGCGTTTTACTTTTAATTAAGTTGACCTACTTAACAATAAGTGCAAAAATCAGCCTTTAAGCTTCAATGATGAGCCTCTGAACCTCGGCGATGAGCCTTTTATCTTCGACGTTGCGCCTTTTATCTTCAACGTTGCACCTTTTATCCTCGAAGTTGCGGCTTTTATCCCCAAGGTTGCGGCTTTGAGCTTCAACGAACAAGTATATCTCACCATTTCTGAATATACAGGCTTAAGCATGTAGTAAAATTTGCTCACCTGTGTAAAGTGGAACATGGCTTTACCCGGATTTCTCACAAAGATATAAAAAAGGGGTCAAAAACTGCAAAAATGTATATATAGCAAGCATTTCAGCAGTTGTAAAGCATGACCCCAGCTTCAACAGATCGTATAGCAAAACAGTTCAAATTTGAACAGCCAAAACTACCTACAGTAGTAGTTAATTTCCAGGGTGGAAGAGTAATATCTGATGCCGGATTAAGCTTAATTGCTGAAATAGACAGAAAACTACAAATCACGTCACAGCTTGCACAGTGTTTT
>NZ_JAECZA010000266.1 GCF_016056275.1 Dendronalium phyllosphericum CENA369
AAAACAACTGGTGCATTCTGGATACCGAAACGACGGATTTAAAACAGGCCCAAATATGCCAAACAGGGGTTATTGCGCCAGGGATGCCAGGCTGGCAAACACTCGTTAAACCAACTATCCCGATTTCGCTTGAGGCGATTGAAATACACGGAATCACAAATGAGGCTGTAGACAATGCCCCAACCTTCGATCGAGTTTTCTTAGAGTTAATGAGACGAATAGGTAACAGAGATTTAATCATTTACAATGCTGATTTTGATTTACGGGCTATTAAAAATTCTTTGAGAGTACACGGAATTCAGCTAGCATTCCCCACTAGCGATCGCCGACAATGCCGCATCTTCACAAACGGCGGTTCTATCGACTGTGCAATGCTTTGGTACTCCCAATGGGTAGGAGAGTGGAATGCTTTCCACGGTAATTACAAGTGGCAACCGTTAATCGGGGGCAATCATTCTGCATTGGGTGATTGTGAGGCGACTTTAAAAATAATTGAAAAAATGTCCGCAGAGAATGACGAATGAAGATAAGTAGATAAATGTTTATCCGCGAACGCGAAAGCTAAGTTTACGCTTCAGAGTTTGCGATTTTTTAATTTTTTGAAACAGACAATCACTGGCAAAGAAATAAATTAAACTGCGATGAGTGAAGATAAGTGGATTAGCGTCGATCCGCGAACTAAAAAACTAAGAATTCGCTTTCGCGTTAGTGGGTTCTCAAAACAGTTTCACCTTTCAACAGGACTAAAAGACAGCAAGAGAAATAGAGCGATTGTTCAAACACGCAGAGATGCAATTGAAACCGATATTGCTCTAGGACAATTTGACCAAACGCTTGAGCGTTATAAATTTGGCTCTCGGCATTTAGCGCCCATATCTCAAGTAGTCACCACTAAGCCGCTTGATGAATTGTGGGAAATGTTCACCGAGTTCAAGTCCACCATGCTTGAAGAAACAACCATTAGGAACAGCTATGCGGCAGTTACTAGGTACATCAGGCGATTCCCCACACACGACTTAACCTGTGTACTGATTTTTTCTTCTGTTTTTTAAGCGCTTAAATTGACGAATGTACTGTGTGAGGCGCTGAATTAACTGAGAAAATGGCTTTTTATTATTGGTATTGTGCCTATTTTTAGAAGTATTATTGCTGTTCAAATCTTGTTGAGCGGGAGTGTTCTTAGCTAAAGGGATAGCATTCTTTGTTGGAGTGATGCCAGAACCATGCCTTCTAGAATAAACCTGAGTAAATTCTGCACCAAAAAAGAGAATTTGAGCGGCATAGTAAACCCAAGCGATGATAACTACCAGCGAACCAGCAGCACCGTAGGTTGAACCGAAACTGCTGTTACCTAGATACTGCCCTAACAAAAATCTCCCAATGGAAAACAACAGGGAGGTGAGTATAGCTCCAATTAGAACATCCTTCCAAGTTATTTTGACATCTGGTAGAACTTTAAAAATTAGTCCAAACAGTAATGTAGTAATACTAAAAGAGAGGATAAAACTGACTATCTGCCAAATAAAATCTATGCCTGGTAACAAATTACTAAAAAATGTCACTAGTGCTGCCAATGCTGCACTAATTACCAAAGATACCAGAAGTAAAAAGCCAATACCTAGCACCATTGCGAACGATAAAAAGCGTTGACGAACCATGTTTTTTACGCCCCGTCCGGGTTTTGGCTGCACTTCCCAAATCGTGTTTAAAGCATCTTGTAACTCGGTAAATAAACCAGTAGCACCCAATAGCAAAAGTACAATACTAATGAGGGAGGCAATAGTTCCTGTTTGCGGTTTATTGGCATTTTTGATCGCTATTTGGATGAATTCTGCGCCATCTTTGCCAACTAGTCCTTGAATTTGTCGGACAATTTCACCTCTTGCTGCTTCGTCTCCAAATACCGCTCCCGCGATCGCAATCACGATAATTAGCAAAGGGGCGATTGAAAAAATCGTGTAATATGCTAATGCTGCTGCTAACCGTGAGGCTTTATCTTCACTCCATTCTTTAAATGTCTCTTGGAACAGCGCCCAAATCGCCTGCCAATTCATCTAATCAGTCTCCTTATCGCAGGAAGTCGTTTTTCTCCTGCTATATTTGATACTGATTTTCTGGATAATTACATCTTCCCAAGGATGTTTATAATGCTTTCTGGAGGAGGAAGTTATTTAATATTCAGCTAGTTTATAGTAAATTTAAGCTCGACTTTATCCATTTTTGATTCAATCAAGCAGCGTAAACAGCAATATCTCTCAAACGCTCAAATAAAAGACGAGGGACTTTTATCATTTGAGTGGTTTCGGAAGATGTGGAAAAAGTGCTAGCCCATAAAAATCGTCTAACTAAAGCCAGTGCATCCGAAAAAGTAGGCAAAACTTTGGAGTACCAAATTGTTTGCTGAATTGTCCAAGAAAAATTAGCTTGTAAATGGTCTGCCAAAATCACGACCAAGGAAAATAATCCCAGCAATGTAGGTGTTGTACGAGCAATTGACTGGTCTGACCAAAGACAAGTTGAGTTTCCATTCCTAGATGTTTCCTCACTTCTTCAAAAGTTACTTCTATCTGCCAGCGACGTACAAACCACTCCAAGATTTGTTTAGGAGAATATTCTTGATTTGTAGATAACAAAGCCTGTGATTCAAATTTACCCAGTGAGTCACGTACTAATACCCAACGAATAGGAACCACAGGTAAACCTGTGTGATACCAAACCGCAGTTCCAGTACAAACTTCTACTTGGCGTTCTCCTTCCCCGTACCAACGGTTAACCTTGATTGTTTGCCATTGAGTTTGTGGATCTACAAGCACTTGCTCAAGATTGGGTAATCTTGCGCCTTTAAGTCGGGGTCGTCCCATCGTATTCGGAGTTCTTTCCGGTGCAGGCTCGTATAAAGCAGCATCCAAACGCAACCGAGTGATTATATGTACTGGCATTACAGCTTGGCTGACTGCGGCAAGGAGTTCCAGTGCAGCAA
>NZ_JAECZA010000267.1 GCF_016056275.1 Dendronalium phyllosphericum CENA369
GTATTACTCATTTCTTAAAGATTACTCGTAGTTATTGGTCTGGACTTTTTCATTGTTATGATGTTGAAGGTTTACCTCGAACCAATAATGACCTTGAACAGGCTTTTGGTGTTTTACGACATCATCAACGTCGTTGTACTGGTCGTAAAGTCGCTGCTTCATCAATTGTAATTCGAGGCACAGTTCAATTAGCTTCAGCCATTGCTACTGCACTTCATTGTTTTACAGCCCAGGATTTGGCTCAGGTTTGCGTACAGAATTGGCAACAATTACGCTCTGATTTACGCCAACATCAACTCCATCGCATTCAACAACTTCGATTCCGTCGAAATCCTGAAGCTTTCTTGGATACTCTTGAGAAGTTACTCCTCTAGCAAACTTTGCGCTTCTAGTTTTTTTCTAGAACCGCAAAGTTTGCTAGAGAGGGTCAGATATTCAAGTAAACTAGGGAACACAGAGAATATGTGGTGCATGAATGGCAAGAAAAAGCCCTCAAGCAAAAGCGACATCATCTGAAGTACTAGAATGCGTGCAACAGAATTGTCCCAGTTGCGGCAAACCCATGTGGAATGAGTACAACAATCTGCGACGCGTGAGGACTCTCAAAGGAGTAGTACAACTGCTGTTAAAAATTCGCCGTTGTCAGAATAAGTCTTGTGAGCGTTACAGAATTAAGTATCGACCAGAACAGGAAGGTTCTTGGGCATTACCACAACAAGAATTTGGGTTAGATGTGATTGCACTGGTAGGAGCATTGCGCTACCAAGAACACAGAAGCATACCTCAAATTCATCAACAACTTCGTAATCGAGGTGTAGAAGTAAGCGAGCGAAGCGTTACTTACTTATTAGAAAGATATGACGAATTGGTTGCGTTATGGTTAAGTGACCAATCAAGACTAAAAGCTATCACCAAAAAACAAGGGCGGTTGATATTAGCAATTGATGGGATGCAACCGGATGTTGGGCATGAAGTACTATGGGTGATTCGTGATTGTTTATCAGGAGAAATTCTGCTGGCGAAAACCTTATTATCGTCAAGAAATGAGGATTTAGCCGCCTTGCTATTAGAGGTGAAAAATACTCTTGATGTACAGATTGATGGGGTCATCAGTGACGGACAACAGTCAATTCGCAAAGCCGTTGAAGTGGCATTACCTGGGATTGCTCATGGTTTATGCCATTTTCACTATTTAAAGGAAGCAGCTAAGGTGATTTATGAAGCAGATAGGCACGCAAAAAAGGAATTAAAAAAACACGTTCGGGGCATACGCCAGATTGAACGTAGTATTAGTGAGTGTGACCAAGCTACGTCTGAAGTTGTACGTGGATATTGTTTAGCTGTACGTGGTTCCTTGACCAATGATGGTCGTCCACCGCTAGATGCTTCTGGATTAAAATTACAAGAACGTCTAAGTTTAATTGAAGCCAGTCTAGAACGGGTGGCTAAAAAAGGGGCCTACCAAAACCCTTGATCAAGCTCAAACAAATTCTAAACAAAGGGCTTGAACAAACAGCATCTTTATTCACTCCAATTACTGTTGCTTATCACTGGGTTCATCAAGCCGCCGAGATTCTTGACAACGAAACAGGTCTTGATGCAATTGAAGTTAAACGCAGTTTCCAAACTTTGATTGATTTAATGTCACATAAGAAATATGAAGCAGGTACTTTAGAGCCAGGTATTTCTCATTTCTTAAAGATTACTCGTAGTTATTGGTCTGGACTTTTTCATTGTTACGATGTTCAAGGTTTACCTCGAACTAATAATGATCTTGAACAAGCTTTTGGTGTTTTGCGACATCATCAACGTCGTTGTACTGGTCGTCAAGTCGCTTCTTCATCAGTTGTAATTCGAGGCACAGTCCAATTAGCTTCAGCCATTGCTACTGCAATTCATTCTTTTACATCTCAAGATTTAGCACAAGTTTGTGTTCAGACTTGGCAACAATTACACTCTGATTTACGCCAACATCAACTTACTCGTATTGAACAGCTTCGATTCCGTCGTAATCCTCAAGCTTATTTGACAACTCTTGAGAAACTACTTGTCTAGCA
>NZ_JAECZA010000268.1 GCF_016056275.1 Dendronalium phyllosphericum CENA369
AGTACTTGAATACCAATGGGTGTTTTACTTCGATGTTCTAAGTAGCCACCAAGACGAGCAACGGCTTCAACAGCCCAGCTAACTGTTAGTACTTTGGGAAGTTTGGGGGACTTAGCTTTTAAAATCTTAAGTTCAAGGGGGTTAAGAATCTCAATGGCAGGAGAGTCGGGTTGAGTACGGTGTAGATAAGTTAGTTGCAACAGTTCTACCGCAATCACACTCAAGAAACCAATGAGAGCCTTCATCCCATCAGCAGCAAGTCTGTATTTTTCTACCTGACATCCGGACTTAAAAATTTTGTGGTATTCTTCCACACGCCAACGATACGTATACCAACGTAAAATGGTAGAAGCCATCTGAATATCTGCAATAACTTCCGTTGTTAATAACATCCATTCCACAGGTGTTTCGTCTTCGGGACAATCAATCTCTGTAGCATAAACAGCATATACAGATAGTGGGTTACGGTTATCAAAACGGTAAGGAGTACGGAGATTGACCGGACAGAATCGTATAGCTAGTTTGGTTTGACGAGCAGTACGCTGGCTCGTGGATGGTAATTCGATTTCCTGTTCAAAACTAATAGGTTGAGCTTCTAACTTCGACCAAAGACGTTCACTTTTGGAATCTAAACTACGGTTATGAGCTGCACGAACTATGATTCCCGTGTGTTTTTGTTGGCGAAGTCGATCAAAAACTTCTGTGATATCACCTTCGCGGTCAAAAACATGAATCACTTGTGTGTGCTGGCTTACAAGTTTTTCTACAGTGGTCAGAGCTTCTACCCACTTGTAAGATTCTTTCTGTTCAAAGGGACGGTTTCTGGCTTCTTTACGTGCTGCTGCTTGCCGTTTTTTCTTCTGTGTCGGCGTTTCATCTTTCGGTGGCTTCTGTTTTAGCTCACGATTCCAAAGTTTTTGCCATAACAGACCTATGGATTGACCTTTCTCAGGCTCTATCGCTAAAGCACTGTGTAATATTAAACCATTACCTCCCTTGCCAATTGGGCCGTAACCTTCTTTTTTAGCCTCAATACTGCCATAATCAAGAAAAGTTGTGTCTCCAACACACAGCACTACATCGTATTGTGTAACCGTTCAAGGGGCGACAAGCGAGTTAAAGAGCTTGCTGTATAAGCTTCATAGCCCTTAAACCTCGCTGATAATATGCTTGCTTATTGCGACTGAAACCGACCAGTTCCTCGACCCATGCTTGACACTCATGCCAAGCGACTATCCAATTTTGACCATATAAACCTATCCAGAAATTACTATGACGTTTCTCATTTCTATTTTTTTCTTGACTACGACAAATATAGGAATCAAGTTTTTGAAATTTAGTCCTTTGTCCATGTAACCAAGCACTGGTCATAGCTAAAGCAATTAAAAATATTATTCGTACAAGTCTATCAGGATTAGCTTGAGAACTTTCCAAATTGTAACCGCCAGTTTTACAATCTTTGAACATGGCTTCAATTCCAAAGCGTTGAGTATATATTTTCAGAGCAGTATTTAAATC
>NZ_JAECZA010000037.1 GCF_016056275.1 Dendronalium phyllosphericum CENA369
CCCACACCCCACACCCCGCCCCAACGGGGCTTGGTCAACAGTCAACGACTTGAAGTACAATAATTTATTTTTTGGAGTTGCCTAAAACCTCCACTACGACTTTGGAACCCACACAGAAACAGAACCAGCACTGCATCGAAAATCAGCCCAGCCTTCATCATTTGTTGTGATGGGTTCGCTGATATGTTCGGTGATGTCAATGTAAGTGCTGTTGGGTTGCCCAACTTCCATCCACTTAGTTCCCTCTCCTCCATTACTCAGAACAACCGCCATCCCGCCAGGATATTCTTCATTTCCTAAGCGTGTCCAACCGATTGTATTAGCGTGGTCAAAATAATCGTATTGGTCGCCATAGGCATAGGTTTGACGAGCGTGCAAAAATTTATCAATTATCCATTGGTGACTATCGAGCCAAATCTCATACTCATTGCCATCTGGGCCTTTATCCTTGTAATGAGCACCATAGTAATCGGCGTAGAAGATACAGGGATAACCTTCACTTCGCAGTAGGATCAACGCATAGGCTAACGGTTTAAACCAGCTTTCTACTACTGACTCCAACGATTGCAAAGGTTGAGAATCATGATTTTCAACTAAGGTGACAGCTAAAGCAGGTTGCTGTTGCACCAAGGTGTTATCAAATATCTGCCGCATATCGTAGTCATTACCTTGTTTGCTGGCAGCACTAAAGTTATAGTGCAATGGCGCATCAAACAGCAACACATCGCCACCGGTAAGGCTAATAAAATGGTGCAGCGCTTCAACTTCATAAGACCAATACTCACCGACGGCAAAGAGATTGCGACCTGCCTTTTGGCGACAGTGAACCAGCCATTCTGGGAAAAAGTTAGCTCTAACGTGTTTTACAGCATCAAAACGAAAGCCATCTATATCAGTGGTTTCTACAAACCACTCACCCCAGCGATTCAACTCCTCGCGCACTTCTGGACTCTCCATATCCAGGTCGCACCCCATCAGATAATCGAAAGCGCCTTTTTCTAGGTCAACGTTATCGTCAAAATGTTTATCTTTGAATAGGTAAACTGCGTTCTCACCTTCGTTATAAACGTTGTAATCCACTGCATCGAAGTGCCACCAGTGCCATTCCATATCAGAGTATTTGCCTTGGCGGCCTGGAAACGTAAAGTGAGTCCAAACTTTAATCGTTTGCATCTCACCGATAGGCTCGTGGCGATTGTCTGGATTGTAGGGAGTTGCTTCTACTTCTTCGGCTTCGTCTGCACCTAACTTGTGGTTAAGAACAACATCAGCATAGACTCGAATGCCAGCAGCTTTTGCTGCTTTGATAGCAGCGATATACTCGTCTTTTGTGCCGTACTTTGTCCGAACCGAGCCTTTTTGATCGAACTCGCCTAGATCGTACATATCGTAGACTCCGTAGCCGACATCGTAGCCACCACCTGTGCCTTTATAGGCTGGGGGTAACCAAACAGATGTAACACCTGCATCAGCTAACTCTTGGGCTTTCTCTTTGAACTCATTCCAAAGATTCCCATCTGGAGGGATATACCAATGGAAGTACTGCATCATCACGCCATTCAGTTGAGCCATGTCTATCCCTGTAGTAAGATATACGAATATTTTTGATTTTTGACACAAAAACTATACTTGAAGTTTTATTTTATTTCTTTAAATAGAAACAAAAATCTACTATAAACGTTGATTAACTCTGATTATTTTCTTCTGTGGATGAGAGTTCTTCAGCTAGGTTCTTCTGGAGTGCTTCTAATACCGCGATCGGGTCAGCTGGTTCCTGCATCAATTGGGCTTCATAATCATGCCGATTGATGACATTAGGCAAATCGGTACGGAGTTCTTCTAATAGACTAATAATCTTGGCAATTTTTTGCTCGGAGAGCAAATTAAGTTGTAGCATCAATTGCGCTCGCTGTTCGGCAAAGTTTTCTTGGCGAGTTTGTCGTACCAACACTCCAGTTGAAATCACCAATGCAGCTGCGTCTAAACCTTGACCAGACCAGCTAAACGAGGGCAGGTTGAATGGCAAAAAGCGATCGAAAAAACTGCCAAAAATCCAGATAGCCAGTATGACTAGCAAACTATACAGAAATGTCGATCGCCCAAAGAATGTAGCGATCGCTTCTAGTATCCGCTGGTGCGTGGGAATATCTCGAACTTCCTGGGTATGAAGCAAACTAATCGCTTCAATATTTTTGGCGATCGGGTCTGGTAATGGAGCCGTAATCACTTGATTTCGAGAAGCTTTGAGCTTGAGTTCGTTAGCTGTGTCGTCCGTGTTGTGCTTCATACCGCAACCCCTGAATCTAGATGTTACTCGATTATTGCTTATCTTCTGATGTTGTCGGCAAATGGATTTCAAAGGTCTGAAAAGCTGATTGCACCGCCGTTTGCTCCTTTCCATTTCTTCCTCTTTGCTCTTCTGCCCCTCTCACCATCTGACTTTTCACGGGAAATCCTCAAATCCTCGTTAAGGCTGGGGGTAGGGTGTAGGGTGTAGGGAAAACAAGAAAGCCTGACTACACCCCACACCCACTGACTTTTCCACATACCGTGAAAAGTCAGAACTTAGTATCAGCACTCAGTTTATCTCTGGGGATCTGCATCTTTGCGCCTTTCTGCTCAATTGTCATTAAGCTATGACATTGACCGGATTTCAAAAGATGTTGCGAGTCCCAAAAGTCATGAAATAATGACAAAACGATCCCGAATCGCTGATAAATTCGTGAACAAGTCAAAAAAATGCCTGTAGACCCCTTGATCCCAACGTAGGGTTACTTGTTAGTATTTATTCATCAACAAGGACTCCTGCGATCCCAAAGAAATGCTAATTTTGGCATCAATAAGGAATTGAAAGGGAGTGACCCTGAATTTAAAAACCGACTAAAAAACTTAAAATCAGCGAGCAGTTAACAGCGAACGATTATCAGGCAAATGGCGCGGAATGCTTAACCCATAGCCAATTACAAGCTGATAACTAATAACTAATAACTGATAACTGATAAATGTTAAAAACTGGGCAACACCAGGAGTCAGGAATAAGAAATTCATCTGGGGTGGATGACATTTTGTACAGCATTCTTTAACCCGGGGAAATCATTTACCTTTCAAACTACTGGAGGCCAAATATATGGCAAAAGAACGCCCACCGCTAGAAGAGATGACATTACGGCAACTACGTAGAGTTGCTAGCGAATGTAGTATCTCAAGATACAGTAGAATGCGTAAATCTCAACTGCTGGCAGCGATTCAAGAAGTCCAGCGCAGCAAAGTTTCGCTTAGTCCATCTCGTTCACTGGAGGCACAAGAAACTGTGGAAGCCGCAAAATTTGAATTAGGACAAGAAGACCGTAACGGTGGCTCCCTGGCTGATGTTGATGAAGGACTCGCAGATTTGCCACTAGGTTACGGTGAAAGCCGAATTGTACTTTTACCGCGCGATCCTCAGTGGGCTTATACCTACTGGGATGTTCCCAACGAACATAAAGAAGAATTACGTCGGCAAGGCGGACAGCAGTTGGCACTGCGGATCTACGATGTCACCGACATTAGTCTCGATCTCCAAAGCCCTCACAGCATCCAGGAATATCCTGCTGATGAACTAGCGAGAGAATGGTACATACCAGTTCCAGTGAGCGATCGCGATTATGTAATTGATATTGGCTACCGTGCTGTTGATGGTCGTTGGTTGGTATTAGCTCGTTCCGCTCGCGTACACATTCCTCCGGTTTATCCCTCCGACTGGATCGAAGATGTCTTCGTCTCTGTTAATTTTGAGGAAGACTTGCGTAGTAAGACTGTCTACGAATTAGTTCCTCCTGCCAAGAAGATTGCAGCAACAGCTACAGCAGCAGCTACAGCTGGTGCAAACGGCAACCCCATTTACGACCAAATCTTTGGTTTAGCCGAATCTGCCGAAGCACAACGCGTTGCTGGTTCTCTCTTCGGTTCCCAGCAGCAAGTACCCGGTTTGGCACGTCCCGAAGAAGCTATCAGCTCCTACATCTTCCCATCTGGTGTGGGTATGTGGGCAGTTCCGACTACGTCTGGTTTAACCATGTCCGGTGTAGGAATGTCGGGTGTTGGTTTCTCGGCTTCCGCCGTACCAGTGCGTCCGCGCCAATTCTGGTTAATTGCCGATGCTGAATTGATTGTCTACGGCGCAACCGAACCCGATGCCACTGTCACAATTGGCGGTCGTCCAATTAAGCTGAATCCAGATGGTACATTCCGCTTCCAAATGTCCTTCCAAGACGGTTTAATTGACTATCCAATTGTGGCTGTTGCTGCCGATGGCGAACAAACACGCTCAATTCAAATGAAGTTCAATCGTGAGACACCATCTCGAAATACCAACACTAAAGAAGAAGCTGTTGTAGAATGGTTTTCTTAAACAGCAAATGATTATGGATGTTAGATAACCCCAGATTGAAATATTGAATTATTCCCCGCTATAGTCTTTCTTATAGCGGTTTTTTTACTTCTTATGAAGATGTCTGTCAAAAAAATAGGTTTTTTAGCTGTATTTACAATTACTATCGGTTTATTATCTGGTTGTAAAGAAATTGAGGCAAATTCAGCGCCGAAACTATCTAAAACTTGTCTTGGTGAAGATCCTAAATTCAGTATTGAATTTTTCCAAACCAACGATCGAGGCGAAAAATATGCCAAAGGTATTAACCATGCGATTATTTTTAATCCTAAATCAGCATTATTAGATTTTAAAGTAAATGTTGGTTTATCTCATAAACTTTATGCAAAAGATGCTAGAGGGAATTTTCGTAGAGAATATATACCAAAACAATTTCATGAAATTATCGCAGATGAAAATTCCACATTAGCAGGACAAAGACCGCTAGCAGCAATTAACGCAGACTATATAGGTACTGACAATAAACCACAAGGCTTAAATATTTCTCGTGGGGTAGATTATTCAGGAGCCTTTAAAAATAGGCGTTCTTCTTTTGGTATTTCTGGCGGTAAACCTGAAGAAAGAAAAGCGACTATCCAGGCTGGTAGAAGAGAAGCAAATATTCTCAACTACAATTTGGTAGGAGGTAATGGCAGATTCTACCGTCAGGGTAAATTTAAAGATATTTGTGAGGATTTAGGAGAATTTGCCTGTAAACAAGCGACTAATCGCTCAATGGTAGCTATTACTAATAAAGGTTATGTGATTCTGTTAGTGAATGACTCCAAAGCTTCTAATATTGAACTTTCTCCAGTTAATCAAGAATTACTTCCAGATAAGTTTGATGATGTTCTAGAAGGGATTGCTCGGATTAACTGTTTGGGTAAGATTGAAGAAGGAATGTTATTTGATGGTGGGATGTCTCCAGGATTGTATTACAATCAAAAAACGTATGTAGAAAACTTTGGGCCAATTGGTTCAGTATTTTTGATTTATAAAAAATAATTCTAGTTAAAAATCGAAATCTTAGGAAAAAAGACATCATCGAAAGCAAGAAGTAGCTAAAATAATTAAATATCCAATAAAACTTAGTTTTTAATGAGCGAGGAATCGCTTTTTTAGGTTTATCAAAACTAAAACCCTGACTACAAAGCTAATTTTGTTTAGGCTTAAATACTTACAATTTTATGGTGCTGTAGCGATCGCTGTCGCCTCACCATAAAGTTTATCGGTTCAATCTGGAAACTTTGATTTTTTTACTTAAGTTAAGAATTTTGGATAGGGGTAATGAAAACGATCGCTACACTTTTTAGTGAAGAACGCAACCAACTTCAGACAGAAATTGATAACTTAACCGACATAGAGCAGATAGTTAAGCTGGTGCAAAACCGACTCGATAATTTAGAAAGAATTTACATTAGCGAACTAAATCTGACTCAAGTCCGTTTGGCTGCGTTTTTCTTGGATATGCTGCGCCAATCGATCGCTAGTTTGACAGCGGCTAACTTGCAAAAAGTCGCTCTAACAGAGCAAAAGCAAATTACTCACTTAACTACAAACTTTTCTCCTAACAGATTAATTCTGAAATTACTCAAGGCACTGATTTATATAGGTATTTTAGGTTGGTTGTTTTATTTAACTCAAACTACTCCAGGTGCTTGGATGGCTATTTTGCTAGCTTCTGTACTTGTGGGGTTAGAAGTTGTGCTGCAACTCGATAAAAATAATTCAACATCTCCCGAACCATTGGAATTAGCTCAACCTATCCTGCGAGTTGATAGCAAAATCCTTTTAGACAATCTTACTGATGCTCTCAACACCATCGACCTAGCAGTTGCTAGATTTGAAGAAGTAAACAAACACCAAAGCGATCGCGGCGTAGAAGAACTACCAGAACTCTTGAATTTTATTCAACGCTTAGTAGGCGCATCATTTCTCGACAAACCCCAAATGGTCAACGAACTAGCAAAACTTTTGCCACAGATTTTAATGTCTCAGGGAATTCGCACGCAAAATTATCAACCAAAAGATCCTCTCAGCCATCGGGAATATTTTAACTTCGAGCCAAGCATCGACCCATCTACCAAAGATTACGTTACTATAACTCCTGCTTTATTGAAAGGCGATCGCTTGCTCAGACCTGGTCGCGTAATTGAGCCAGCGTATTCCGAGGCTAGAGAATAACAAATAATAAGAATATGGAAATTTTAGAAACAATCGGTTTTGATTTGGGACACGGCGAAACATCTGTAGCTAAAGCTATAGTAGAGAGCATCGAACCTCCGCAGATGCTAGAAATTAATAATAAAAAGAACCAAATCACGGCTCTGGGCTGGCATCCTCAACTCGGTTATCTTGTCGGAGAGCAAGCATTAATTCAAGCTGGCGTTACTCAGCTGGCAATCTCTTTCAAACAAAAACCAAATAACGACTCCAAATATCGAGAAACAATTAGCACTTTTGTTGCCACTTACTACCACCTTTTAAAAGAAAGTAAACAAATTGAAGGTAATGAAAGTAGCTATTTTTACGTTGGTTGTCCTTCCGGATGGTCAGTTCCCGAACGCGAAGAATACCAAAAGTTACTTCAACAAGCCGGCATTCCTCAATTGAATGTTGTACCCGAATCGCGGGCTGCTTTTATGCAAGCCAAGGAAGCCGGCAAGCTAGAGTATGAAAAACTTCTTTCATCAGTGCTAATTGTTGATATTGGTTCTTCAACCACAGATTTTACTTTAGTTAAAAGCTTAGAAGAAATCCCCATAGATTTTGGTAGTAATGCTTTGGGAGCATCGCTAATTGAAAAAGCTATTTTTGAGCGGACTCTTGCCAAACACGAACAAAAGGCATTACTAGAAAAAGTATTTTTAGAATATCCCCATCATCAAGCGCGTTGCGAACTTGCCTGCCGTAAAACTAAAGAAGATTACTTTTCTAACGAACAGCTATATAACGACCCGCAAACCTTTGCCCGTGGTTTTGAGTCTATTAACGAACAAATTTATTTTATTCCCCAAGTTAATAAATTAACTATGGAGGAAATCTTGAATCAACCCTTGCCTGAACTAGGGCAAAAAAGTTGGGTGCGATCGTTTCGTTCGGCTTTAAACGAAGCGAAAGCAAATCTCGATCAACTTGGCATTGTGCCGAAACTAGTGCTGATGACTGGTGGTGCATCTCGGATGAAGTTTACACACCAAATTTCTCAAGAAATCTTTAACGACCCAGAAACACTTCTGCGTCCCGATCCCGAACCAGAACGTTGCATTGCCTTGGGTTTAGCGCGAGTCGGACGATGGGATCTGCGTGCTACTGCCTTTAAACAAGAAGTTAATCAGTTATTAGACTCAAACAAGCTCAAACAATTAATAGAAAAGCATATTCCAGAGTTAATTGAATTATTGACTCAACCACTGGCAGAGAGTTTGATTAAGAACGCAGTGAAACCAGGATTAAAAGATTGGCAAAAAAACCAAATCCGGACTTTAGCCGATTTAGAAATATCTATGAAAAGTCGGGCAGAGCAATGGCTTCAAGGCGATATTGTTCAGCAGATAATTAACAATCAATGCATCAATTGGTTTAACAATAAAATCCAACCCGATTTAGCCGCAGAAACCGACCCAATATGCCGCAAGTTTCAAATACCTAGAAGTAGTTTGAGATTTGAAGATAGTATCGACCCAGCTTTTGTTAACCCAGAGTTACGAATTGGAGATGCTATCCTTGCCGATACAGTAGCATTTATTGTCAATGTATTAATTGGTGGTGGCACTGTGGCTAGTATTATCACTTTAATACTAACTGGACACTTGACTTGGCCGATCGCATTGGTATATGGAGCTTCAGTTGTGGCAGCGGGAATGGAGCTAAATCGTAAAAATGTCCAAGAGGTAATCAAGACAAATGTCGATATTCCCGGTTGGGTTCGTTCTAGCTTTTTGAGTGACAAAAAAATCGACGATATGGGCGAACAAATTAAGCCTGAGTTAGAAAAGGTGCTTCGAGAACAACTAATAGCGAATCAAGAAGCTTTTGACAAACTAATTGCTAAAGTTGGACAGGGGTTGCAAAAAGCACTTTCTACCAAAGTTCAAGAAGCAATAATTTTGATTCAATAAAGTGTATTTATGCGAACCTGAAATTTTGCACCAGTCTTAACAACTGCATTTAGAGTTTAAATAATTAAAATTCAAGTGCATAATTAATAATTCAAACGACCGATCGCAAAATGTCGCTCGTTCCAGGAGTAGTATTGCGAGTTAGCAAAAGTACTCCAAGTGTATCCGACAATTTCTTGAGCTTGATTAGAGTATAATCTCAGCACTCCTTGTCCTAAACCATCATGAAACGAGCCATCTGCTTGATAACGTGTGTCAGTTTTACCATGTCCTGACCGACTTTGATCGATGACTTTAATTGACCACTGTTTAGTATTGGGTACAACTGGTTTTGAGAATAGTCTTTGTGTTGGAGATTCTACAACTAATAGAACGTGTCCAGTATTATCTTCGCCTTCTGAATACTTAATCGCAATAATGTCTCCAGCTTGGATTTGTCCTAACTTAATAATTTTTTGAAAGCGATTTTGATTGATAATACTGTTGTAATAGTTTTTAGCTAAAGGACGTTGTGTATCCATCCATCGTTGAAAAAATTCTGGTGTCCAGCCATAACTATGAGATAATAGCTTGTTGAGAAATCCACTACAATCTGCTTTCGAGATATAATCTTTAGCCCCTGCAATTCCTTTCCAACTGACAAGTGTAGGTTCGTGTTGATATTTGTTATTTTTCTGATGTAATCCGTTCAATAATATCAACGCATCTTTAAGATGCTGTGGTTGTTTAACAGCTTGTACCTTTCTTATCGAAGATAAAGTTATTCCAGCTGCACTACCCAAACTCCAGCCGAGAAAGAATCGTCTTGATATTAGCATAGAGATTGTACTTCAATTATTTTCGCCGACCTACTTAGTCGGCGGGTGTTACTTATTGCCACACAATAAGCCAAACCGAACTAACCCGCGCTCATAACCGCGACGCATTAATCCCAGCGATAATGCCCCTTGGATGGTAGTCCAACCAGCATTTAGTAAGCCCCAAAGCGCTTGAGGAGTGAATGCCGAATCAATTACCACATTCCAAAATGGGGCAACAGCCTGCGACCAATCAGCAGTACGGACATTGTTTAATGGTAGTTGATAGGCGATCGCTTCATACTCTGGCAACGAAATTACATAAGGCAAACAATACACTCGATAAATATCCTGCAAGTGTTTTTGTTCGTCTGCTGTCAGTGGCGTGTCATCAGTAGGTCGATGACACCAAGTAACCATAATCAAAGTGCCGCCTGGTTTCAACACCCGATAGCACTCCTGCATAAACTTGGTTTTATCTGGCATGTGTTCGCCACTTTCTAAAGACCAAACCAAGTCAAAAGAATTGTCCGCAAAAGGCATTGCTTGAGCATCTGCGACCAAAAACTGACTTCTAGCACTCAAACCAGCCTGTTGGGCGCGTTCTGCTGCTCTTTTAGCTTGCACGGGACTTAAAGTAATCCCTGTTGCTCTAGCATTAAACTTATTTGCTAGGTATAAAGAACTGCCGCCAATCCCACAGCCGACATCAAGAATATTCTCTGCTGTCTGTACCCCAGCCCAATTGAGTAGTTCTTCAATTAAATCAATTTGAGCCTGACGGCGGTCTTTTGTTTGGCTACCATCGACCCCGTAGTAGCCGTGGTGCATGTGTTCGCCCCAAACCTGCTCCCACAGCCCAGAGGAAGCATCGTAAAACTGCTGAATTTGCTGGTAAAGTGTTGCACTCATGAAAAAAGCAGTGTCAAAACAAAGCAGAATTTAAATAAACATACTGGTAGAGTACCATGTGTGTTTTTAATTAAATAAGGATGTTTTTGCTTCCAGAAAAGAGCGGCCCATCTGCTCTTGTTATGGAAGAATTTCTATTTTGTACCTCGAACAACCGCCAAGAGAAGATTTTATCACTTTAAATTTTTAATTGTTTATGACTGTTTCTCGTACAGTTTGTCTGGGATTTCTAGCTGTCATCGCTGTCGGAACCATTCTGCTAATGATGCCTTTTTCAACTAGCGATGGTAGTTGGAACGACCCAATTGTAGCGTTGTTCACCTCAACATCCGCAGTTTGTGTTACTGGTTTATCAGTGGTCGATCCCGGTACTTATTTTTCTTTTTGGGGTCAGTTGTTTATGACACTGTTAGTTCAGATTGGTGGTTTGGGTTACATGACCAGCACCACCTTTTTGATTCTATTGATTGGACGCAAGTTTGACCTGCGACAAAAAATAGCAATTCAACAATCTTTAGACCGACCAGGAATGCATGGTAGCGCCCAAGTTATCCGCTCAATTATCGCCACGACATTGATTTTTGAAATCACAGGCATATTTTTACTATTGCCAGCATTTGTTCCCGATTATGGATGGAATCAAGGACTTTGGCTGGCGATTTTTCATAGTATTAATGCTTGGAACAATGCAGGTTTTAGTCTTTTTAAAGATAACTTAATTGGATATCAGTCATCTTTTTTAGTAGTTTTTACTATTACATTTTTGATTATCTTTGGGGGAATTGGTTATCAAGTAATTTTAGAAATGTATATTTGGTTGCGCGATCGCCTATTAAAGCAAAAAGTCTGTTTGGTGTTTTC
Source organism: Dendronalium phyllosphericum CENA369 (assembly GCF_016056275.1). Taxonomy (GTDB): domain Bacteria; phylum Cyanobacteriota; class Cyanobacteriia; order Cyanobacteriales; family Nostocaceae; genus Dendronalium; species Dendronalium phyllosphericum. The sequence continues at coordinate 11,100 of NZ_JAECZA010000037.1, forward strand.
ACTAGATTTTAAAGTTGCAATCAGTACAACAATTATGCTTTTATTCCTGGGTACAATTGCATTTTTATCTATAGAAGTAAGAAACCCTGAAACATTTGGCTCGCTCAATTTTCAAGACCAATTATTAGTGGCTTGGTTTCAATCGGTTACTCCTAGAACCGCTGGTTTTAACACTATTGATATTGGCAAAATGACCACTGCTGGTTTATTTATCACAATTGCACTCATGTTTATTGGTGCAAGTCCAGGTGGTACTGGAGGCGGTATAAAAACTACTACTCTCAGAGTTCTTAGCAGTTGTACTAAAGCAATTCTTCAAGGGAAAGAAGAAGTTTTATTGTATGACCGTAAAATAGCCATATCTTTAATTTTAAAAGCTATTGGCGTTTTAGTTGGTTCCATCGCTACCGTAATTATTGCGACAATTTTAATTTCTCTTACAGATCCAGAATTGGATTTTATTCAAATTTTATTTGAAGTAGTATCAGCTTTTGCGACAGTAGGTCTTTCTACAGGTATCACAGCAAATATCTCCGTAGTAGCAAAACTGATCTTAATTGCCACAATGTATGTAGGAAGAGTAGGTGTTTTACTACTGATGTCTGCTGTACTAGGAGACCCTCGCCCTAGCAGGATTCACTATCCTGAAGAAAATTTACTTGTAGGATAGTCATTTAGGAACAGAGAATTGGAGAATCAAGAAAATAACTCAATAATCTCCATTACCTAAACTGATAAAATACAAATGAATCAGCAAACAATAAAACTTTTAATAATTCGATTTAGCTGTTTTTTGGTCTAAATACAGAAAGTTAATATAAGGATAATAACTGTGAATCTTTCATCATTAGGCTTTTTTCGCAGTTTGCGTAAAGATAACAACCAATTTGCTGTAATTGGGCTAGGTCGTTTTGGTAGATCCGTCTGTTCAACACTGCACATATTGGGTTATCAAGTGCTGGCGACAGATATTGATGAAAAGCGAGTATCAGAAGCATTGAATGACCGGATAGTTGGTCATGCTTTACAACTAGACTCAACCGAACCAAGTGCCCTTAAAGAAGCTGGGATTTTTGAATTTGATACGACAATCGTTGCAATTGGTAACTACGTTCAAGAAAGCATCATTACCACTTTAAATGTAAAAGAAGGTGGTGTCCCCCATGTAGTTGCTAAAGCTTCTAGCGAAGTTCACCAGAAGTTGTTAAAAAGAGTGGGAGCAGACCATGTTGTATTTCCTGAATACGAGGCTGGTTGTGCTTTAGCACGAACGCTTACCAAACCATCTATCTTAGATCGATTCGATCTCGATCCCGATAATAGTATTGTCGAGTTAATTGTACCTGATGAATTTCATGGCAAAACGGTTGCCGAACTTCAACTTCGTAACCGTTATGGTTTAAATTTATTAGCTGTGAGTCAAGACGGCAAATTTAAAATTAATCCCGAACCAAACAATCGTTTAGAACGGGGATCGGCAATGGTAGTTATTGGCTGCAATAAAGATATTAATCGCTTACCGATTTAATATTAGGGTCATTTGTCAGCGATCAGTGGTCAGTAGTCAATAGCAACTAACAACTGACTCTTGGAAAGACGCGATTAATCGCGTCTCTACGACAACGGAATTTTGTATAGACAAGGGTTAATCGCGTCTCTACGACAACTGACAAATCACCCCAAAAAGCTAAACAAATCTGCCAAAACTACATTAGAAAATAAAAAACCATCGGGATCACATAAGCGCAACCTTCCTTCGACAATTTCCACCCAACCTTTATCAAAATGCGATCGCAAACATTTGTGAATCTCATCTACTTTCTGTTCCCCAAATTCCGCTGCTAAAGCAGCTAAATTCACACCTTCTGCTAAACGCAACCCCAACATCAAAGTTTCTAACAAGATTTCCTCTGGTGGTGTCACTTCCCAATCGATTACACCGTCATTGGCTATTAAATCTTGCACCCATCGGTAATACTCTTGCGTCTTGCGGGGACGAGTAAAGCGCTTCCCCTCTATATAACTAGCCGCACCCATGCCAAACCCATAATAGGGACGATTTTCCCAATAAACTCGATTATGACGACATTGATGGTTGGGTTGAGCATAGTTGGAAATTTCATAATGTTCGTAACCCGCACTAGTCAAAACTTGCTGCCCCATCTGGTACATTTTGACTGTGGTTTCATCCGTCGGTAAAGGGCGATCGCCGGGTTTGTAGTAACGACCAAAAGCTGTTCCTGGCTCTATGGTAAGGTCATATATAGATATGTGAGTCGATCCCAGCGCTACAGCTTTATCTAGAGAATCCTGCCATTGACCTAAAGACTGATGCGGCAAGCCAGAAATCAAGTCTATACTAAATTCGGGAAGCTCAACTTGCTGGATTAATTCCACAGCTGCAAGAATATCCACAACTGAGTGCGATCGCCCAGCGATTTTTAACAATTCGTCCTGAAACGCTTGTACGCCCAAACTTACCCGGTTCACACCTGCGCGCCGATAGCCTGCTAAATGTGCCAAATCAAATGTGCCTGGGTCCATTTCCATCGAGATTTCTGCTTGCGAAGCAATACCAAAGCGTCCTTCTATAGCTTCTAAGATACGTTGCAACTGCTCTATCGATAGCAGCGAAGGAGTACCGCCACCAAAGAAAATAGTCTTTAGGGGTTGACCGAAAGCAGGTGTAATGGCAATTTCTTGACACAGCACCTCAACATATTGGGAGATAGTAGCAGATGTTTCGCCCCGCAAGCGATCGCCCACCACAAACACAGGGAAATCACAATAAAAGCACCGCCGTCTGCAAAAGGGAACATGTATATAAGCAGAACTAGCAATGCTTGAAATATTTACTTTTTGACTCATCGTGAGAAAGAATTAATTCATTCAACAGAAAATTACAAACAATGAAATAAGTAGTTTTCTTACAAGTTTTTATCGTTTTACAACAAATTTATGAAAAACATTAAGAGAAAGCACTTTGGTTATAATATTTGCAGATATTCCCTGCTTAAAACCCTAATGTAAGTCAATATTGATTAATCTCTCTAATCGAGAACATTAAAAATACTTGACTCGATCTTATCGGGTAACACAATCGCAGGAAAACAAGACAACCATGCTTGATGCCATTATTATTCTCTCATTTATCCTGGCAGCAGCGGGAATAGGGTTCTACAGCATTGAACTACTACCCAATGGTGCTTTAGACCGAGTAACGAACCTGGAAGCTTTACGCTTAGTTGTTGCTGTCTTTGCCGCCATTATTGGTGGCGCTGTTGGACTCAGTTTCCAAACGACATATCGTCGCTTAGAGGCACAAGTCCGGGAATTGCCCCTAGAAGTGATCTTAACTCGTGCGATTGGGTTAGTCATTGGGCTGTTGTTAGCGAACTTAATGCTAGCCCCATTATTTTTGCTGCCCATCCCAACAGATTTTAGCTTTATTAAACCCTTGGTGGCAGTAGTTGGCAGTATTATACTTTCTGTCACTGGGATGAATTTAGCAGATACCCACGGGCGAGGTTTATTGCGGTTCATCAATCCCAACACTGTAGAAACGCTGGTAGTAGAAGGAACGCTAAAACCTGCCAACACCAAAGTTTTAGATACTAGCTGTATTATTGATGGTCGGATTGAAGCACTCCTAGAAACAGGTTTTCTAGAAGGGCAAATTATCGTACCGCAGTTTGTTTTGCAAGAGTTGCAACAAGTCGCCGATGCTAGCAAAGACCAAAAACGGGTGCGAGGACGGCGAGGACTAGAGATTCTCAACCGCATTAAGGAAGCTTACCCCGATCGCATCTCGATCAACCCAGCTGACTACGAAGATATTTCTACGGTGGATGCGAAATTAGTCCGCTTCGCCCAAGAAATCAGCGGCACACTGCTAACTAATGACTACAATTTGTCGAAAGTTGCCAGCGTCCAAAAAGTACCTGTTTTGAATGTTAACGACTTAGTAAATGCCGTCCGTCCTACCTATTTACCTGGTGACAATCTTGACCTGAAAATTCTCAAAGAAGGCAAAGAACCCAGTCAAGGCATTGGCTACTTAGACGATGGCACAATGGTTGTCGTCGAAGAAGGCAGCAGTTATGTAGGTGGTGAATTGCGAGTGGTAGTCACTAGTGCTTTGCAAACCACAGCAGGAAGAATGATTTTTGCTAAACCTCAAGCTTCAGCATTGGCATGAGGGAAATGTTGAGTGCAATTAAAGTTAAATTGTGCGGATACATAAATGTCGGTGTAGGTTGACTGCACCGATTATTTATTTTTTAAATAGAAGAGAATTGAACATTTGCGATCGCCTCATCTTAACAGCTCCAGAAAATATATTTTTAGAACATCAAGTAACTTGCAACTAGCTTGATTTTTGATTAAAAATGTGAGTTAACAAATATTGAGTTTGTTTGTAAAGTCAGCATTTGATTACCAACTAGGTTGATTTTGTCTAACTAAGTTGGTATGATAGCTCCGACAGTGAAATTACGTAAGTATTCTAGTTGTAAATATAGATAGAAATAAAATCAGTAAAATTTGAACGCCTAGCAACACCAAGATTAGGGCGTTTCTAACCAAAAATTTATGTATTAGCAATACCAGTAAGGTTTAATTCGATACTAACTATGAAACAGCAATTTTTTGCATTTTCATTGACAGCTTGTGCTGTCAGTGCGATCGTACCAACCCAAGCCTTTGCTGTCACCTTATATGGTGCGGGTAGTTTGCAGAATAGCCTTACGGAAGTAGCGCAAGCTTTTACAAAAGAGTATGGTATCAATATTGATACATACTTTGGCCCTTCAGGTTTAACAGAACAAAAGATAGAGCAAGAGATATCCACCAAAGGTCAATCAACTGATGTTTTTGCCAGTGCTGATTTAGGCAATCCTCAAAAACTCTTTGTCAAGGGTTTGAGCGAACCTGTGAAAAATTTTACCAGCAATCGCATGACAGCTATTGTCAGACCGGGGTTAACTGGTGTCACATCAGATAATTTGTTGGACTTCTTACTAAATACTAATATCAAAGTTGGAACCTCAACACCTGGATCTGACCCATCTGGAGATTATGCATGGCAGATATTTGATAAAGCAGATGCGGTTAAATCAGGTAATTCTCAAATTCTCAAAAATAAAGCCTTACAACTAGTTGGTGGAAATCCTTCTGCACCATCAGTTCCTACTGGGCAAAACAATTTAATTTACTTCCTGAAAACAAATCCAACGGTAGATATCTTTTTAGCCTATTACACCAGTGGAAAATCTGCTCAAAAACTAGAACAAGGTAATGATTTGCAAATAGTAGAGTTACCTGACTATTTAGCAACAAAGGCTGATTATGGACTGACTGTATTAAAAAACGCCGATCCTGATGGCGAAAAATTAGCTGCATATATCCTCTCATCACAAGGACAAGCAATTCTATCGAAGTATGGATTTAGTTCTCCAACTGTTACTCAGTCGGTTCCAGAACATCAAGGAATTGGAGGATATGTATTGGCTTTAAGTATTGCTCTTGCTATGCATAAAAAGTTGAATCTTGCTCAAAAAACTGAACGTAAAATTAGGAGCTAACTATAGTTACTGCACAATTTTTAGAAAACTTATTTATTTTTCAACTTAACTATTTTCATGAAAAAATCAACGATGAATCAAATTAATTTCATGACCACATTTTTACAAAATACAAATAAGATATGTATTTCATTCATAGTAGGACTAGCATCAAGCCTTTTAGTTTCTCATCCTATTCATGCTGCAACACTAGGTGAGAATTTAATTGTGAATGGTGATGCCGAACAAGGATTAGGAGATCCAGTAGGTAACGCTGTTGGTGCTAATATTCCTATTATCCCTGGTTGGACTGGGAGTAATGATTTCAGTGTATTAAAATACGGGGCAACAGGTTTTAGCTTTGTCAATCCTTTAGGCAATTTAGTAAGTGTTACTCTGCCTGGAGTTGATGTTATCGGGCCAAGTAATCGCGGGCAAAATCTCTTTTTTGGTGGTGCTAGTAGAGCCTCGTCTAGCGCTTCACAATCTATTGATGTGACTAGTCTATCTTCAGTTGTTGATGCTGGGAAAGGCGCTTTTGACTTAAGTGGTTGGTTGGGTGGATATGCTACTGATGAAGATATTGCATCACTCAATATTACTTTCTTAGATCGTGCTAACCAATCAATAAGTACGGCTAGTATTTTTGCACCAACTTCAGCACAGAGAAATAACATCACAGGTTTGTTTTTCCAATCAACTAAGGGTTATGTACCTGTGGGTACGCGTCAAATCGATGTAATTCTAAATGCTGCTTATGCAAGAGGTCGAGTTAACGATTCCTACGCTGATAACCTCTCACTAGTAATTACTCAAGTCCCAGAACCTAGCATTTCCGGTTTATCTCTGCTTGCTGTATCCAGTTGTATGGCATGGAAATTGTGGAGAAAACGCCGTCAAGTATCGCTGTAGGGCAGGGTGGACTATTGGAATCGAGGCGTGCGTCGATTTTCAGGTGGATAGATTACGATGTAAGGACGAAGCTGTTCGCCCCTACAAAGAATTATGTTCAAATTTCCTAATCTTCAATCCTTATTTTTCTAGCCGAAATAAAAATTACACTCCACCTTTGTTGATAATCTCTTGATAGGCAGCTACAGCAAAAGTTGGCTGGCGCTTTAATTCTAGGTCAGTATCTAAGTCGATATGGTAAAGTCCAAAATCGCTATCCGGGCCAAACTTCAGACCCCATTCGCGGTTAGAGGTAATGCACCAAGCAAGATAACCGACCACATTCACGCCGTCTTGACGGGCGCGCTGCACCTGCTGGACGTGTTGGCGCAGGTAGTCTACGCGCGTGACCACTTTATCAGCCACATCAACACAGCCATTCTCAATAATTAAAATTTCTTTACCAGGGAATAACTGAGCGTGGAACTTGAGCATATCGTACAGCACTCCAGACCAGACTGGCGCATTACCGAAACGCCCAAATGCTGCATCCATCAACTGCTGAATGCGGTTGAGTCGCAAATTGCTGATGCCCCAATAGTAATCAAAGCCCACAAAATCCTGCTGTCCGACGCACTCTTGGGGACAGAGAAATGTTGGCAACTGTCCAGCCATACCAAGATGCCACCAATTACTCGTTAGTGAAGTAGAAAGGACGCTGAAGAGTTTCAGGGCTGGGTCGAAAATGCGGGCGATCGAATGCAGCACAGGTAAGCGTTCCTGAGTGGAAACGGCATAAAACTTAACTTTACTAGGATCGCCAAAAATTTGTTTGGCGATGGTACGAGCCAAATCGATTTCTAAACCGCTAAACTCCTTTGTGTTGGGATCGCGATAACCAAACCCAGGCACATTGTCTTTGACGGCTACTATTAAATGACCCCGGTCTTGAATGCGACGCAATGGTGTTCCTGGCTTGGCAAGGGGTAAACGCTGTGTAAAAGTTGTCTTGAGAGAACTTGCTGAACCAGTAGTGATATCAGCTAGAGTCGATCGCCTGCCGATTTTAGGCACAGGTGGCACGGGTAGATTGGGGAAGTAATGGGTGAAGCTAGCTTGCCAATCACCAGATTCTTTGAAATATCGCACGGCTACATCTACAACATTCAGCAAAGCGCGATCGCCTTTAACTACAGCAGCAGCATAATTTTCTACAGTCAATCTGTCACCGTTGTTACCCACCAGTCTGTATTTACCTGGATACTGCTCCATGACTCCTAACAAAATAACATCATCAATTAAGATGGCGCTAATTTGCTCGTAGTCCAGCGCTCTTAAGGCATCGGTATAATCGTCTACCACTTGGATATTAGCTGCGGGAAGTAATTTATCTACGGTGGATTCAGCCGTAGAGCTTTTGATGACTGCAACAGATTTCCCATTGCAATCTTCTAGTTGCTGAATCGCACTGTCTGATTTGACTAAAAGAATTTGACCCGCCTGAAAGTAAGCTTCAGAAAATGCCACTTCCTGTTGTCGCTCTGGAGTCACAGTTAAAGTAGCAATGACTACATCTACCTGTCCTTTTTCTAGCAAAGCCCGCTCGGTAAAACGTTTTCCTTGAGCAACCAAGTCTTCAGGACGGCGGAGATTAGTGACGTTGCGATCTACTAGTCTTTGCAGCCATAAAGGTAGACCCAACAGCATCGGGTTTGCTCCCACTTGGGCATCTGGGTTGACTTGCTGGAGAATAGTTCTAGCTCTAGTGTGGGCCACAAACAAATTCCGCATCAGCTTTTGAACTGCGGTCATTTGATCGGCAATGCTAGCACCTCGATCCAAACCGGGAGGCATAAAGTAAGCTCTTTCCCACCAAGGTTTGACGTAGCCGTAAATCAGTTGACTGGGTTCGTTAAAACTAATCCAGTAGCGTGCTAAAGGGCCTAAACGCTTGGCAACTTCTGTAGTATAGTTGGCGAAAATAGCCGGAAAATCTGGGGAAGTCAAACCACCGCGTGCTTCCACATGAACCGGATGGGTAAAGTGGTGCAAAGTGACAATTGGTTCCATGTTATGCGATCGAATGGTTGCGATCGCTTGGCGATAATGTTCAAAAGCTTCCTCACTGAACTCACCGGGTTTAGGTTCAACCCGCGACCAAGCGATGGAAAAGCGAAATGCCTTGCAACCAAGTGACTGCGCTAAGGCTATATCTTCGGCGTAGCGGTTCCAAAAATCAGTCGCTTGACCCCGAACGGTGAGAGCGCGACGACGCTCCCACACATCTCGGATATCCTCATAACGAGAATCGTAAGCTTCGCATTGGTGGTCGGCTGTCGCAACACCGAACATGAATGATTTGGGTAAGGGTGCAAAACCCTTGATAGGAAGTGGGTTTGACATGGAGCTAACTCCTTTTAAGATGATTGTGAAAATAAGTAGAACGGTGCAAATAAACCGAAGTATGTAACGAAAAGTAAAGTTACCTAAAACCCTCTTTCCTTCTGCCTTCTGCCCTCTGCCTCCTGCCTTGTCATAACGACAATTTTTAACATCGACCTACTTAGTCAAGAAAAGGAACAGCGAACAAAGAAGTAATCTATGTAATTAATTTTGTTGAAGTACTTATACTCAGCACTCAGCACTCAGCACTCAGCACTACATTTAGACCGAAACAATAGTTTGCTTTGCCAACCTCTGAGCAGCATTCGGGTCGTGGCTAGGAAGATAAACTGTGGGAAATTCTTGTACGTACTGCAAAATTCGCTTTAGTGTTTGACGAGATTTATCTTCATCTTGAGCAACACCATCAACAATCTGCTCTAACATCAGTTGTTCGCTGTAAGAGGCATCACCAGCAAAAAATAGAGATACTCCATCAGTTTGCACTAGCACTGATAGATGACCTTCAGTATGTCCCTGTGTGGGAATTAAGCTGACATCTCCAGCCTTTGTCAGCGTGAAACTCTCGGAAAAAGGGCCAATAGGTTTAGCCTCATACTCTATTAAGCGAGGAGCTAACCACTTGGGCCAGCGATGGGTCAAGTAGCCGTTCAATTGTCCGCGCCAACCACCAATTTGCTCGTACTCTCTACGAGAGATAATAATTTCTGCATTAGGAAAATGGTGCAGTCCGCCGATATGGTCTGTATGCAAATGGGTGAGAATTACCCAGCGGACATCATTTGGTTCTATACCCAAAGCCCGCAAACGAAAATTCACTTCGTCTTCAGGTTGCAAACATGGTTTAATACTTAGCTGAAAATAAGGATGCCACCAAGGAAAGTAGCCTGGTTCTAGGGTGCGCGCAGTTTCGCCTGTATCGATTAAAATAATCCCTTCTGGATGTTCAATTGCCCAACTATAAATAGGTAAAGGGTCAGTCCAATTGCGGTCAAGAATAGTATTTACTAAACGCATCGCACCATGACCCTTGCTGTAGCACTGGCAGGTTTTAACAGATACAAGTCCACTCTGAACGGCGTGTATACGCATTTTTATACCTTGAATATGACCCAATAATTACGAATTCTCCTGTATCTTACTTACTCAAATACTTATCGAAGAAGGTTAAAACTTTATCTGGGTTATCCACGACGTACTGATAGCCGCCAAAGCGATGGTCGGTTTCTGGATATAATGGCTCGACGGCATTAGGAGTTGATGCCACCATGTTCGCAACGTCATCAACACTACCCCATTTGTCGCCAGTGCCTTGTACATAAAGCACGGGAATATCACGCGCCCCAGCTGCTTCATAGGCAGGTTGGATAAAAGCGGTACTCGGCCCGCCTGATAAACGATAAAGTATTTCTATTGCCGGGCCAAAAAGTTTATCTAAGGGGCCGAATTTATCAGCGCGATAGCGTTGTCCAAATATTGCTGAGGTATTCGGTTGGACGGCGGCGGCGGCTTTAATATCCGTACTATGGGGAAGAGTAAATACTACAGTGTTTCCGCCCATAGAAAATCCGATAGTGCCGATGCGGTTTGAATCGACTTCGGCTCGACTTTTGGCATATTTTATAGCTCCCAGTAAGTCACGCTTTTCTAGCCAGCCAGAGGTGAGTGGAATTTTGGCATCGCTTTCACCATGATTGCGTAGGTCAAACATCAGCACATTATAGTTTCTCTCGTGCAATGCTTTAGTGAAGGGTAAAAGGTTAATTGGTTTGCTACCCGGTAAGTCTCCTAATATGTCATCAGCCTTTGTCCCGATTCGGTTCCAAGGCCAGCCGTGTACCATAATCACAGTTGCCGCTGGGGTTTGCAATGCTGGGATAAACCAGCCTTTGATGGATACGCCATCCTGAGCCGGAAACTCCACATCTTCGTAATCTAACCCAACATCTTGCCTGGGATTAGTCCAAATTTTCTGCCGCTTCGGTTTAATTAACAATCGTGCGGAACTTGCTACGACTAACACGTAGATGAGCAAGATAATAGCGATCGCCCAGATTAATATATTCACAATATTCCTCTCCTCTAACTAACTTTCTGCTTGGTGTTTTCCGTATAAGTGCCAAACTTGACTTTCAAATCGTCACGCGGGATGGGAAAAAGGTTCCGGTTCAATTCCAAATTTTGCGGCGGTAGTTCCCAGTTATACCGACGTAACAAATGCACTGCCATTACTTTTATCAAGACTGTAATCAAGTCTTCACCTGGGCAACGATGACTTTCTCGCGCTCCGCCGCCGTGGGGTACGTAGCTATTTTCTGGTAAAGATGCGAACTTTTCTGTAGCAAAGCGGCAAGGCTGAAAACTTTCCGGTTCGGGAAATATCTGGGGAATATGCATAGTGGTGTGAATTCCTCCCACTGCACCCCAACTCTGCGGTATACGGAAGTTTTGAAACTGAGTTTCTTTTTTAACTAAACCGAAAAAAGTCGCAGCATTGATGGGATAGAAGCGGCGGAGTTCGTAAGCGATTTGCTTCAAATACACCAAATTTTGCAACTGCGCGAAATTCAACGAGCCACTAGGAGCGTATTGATTGACTTCTTGTCTGGCGCGACTCATGATTTCTGGATGTTGAGCCAGAGTAAGAGAAAGATAGGTTAACGAAATATAAATTCCGCCATAAGCCGCAAAGAACAAATGCAGTACCTCACGGCGTAGCTGTTCGTCGGTGAGGGTACTTCCATCTTCACCACGCACTGTTAACAGCAGCCCCAGCATATCTGATTGAGGTTGCTGACGATGCTGGACAATGGCTTTGTCGATGAGAGCAAGCAACTTATCGCGGCTTTGTAGCGCTTTTCCGTAAGCATTCCAACGCAAGTTAATTGGGATTGAGGTGAAACCTTTGAGAAAAGTTTCAATAATTTCTCCCACAGCTTCACTTTCTGGGCCTGGCGAACCTCCAGTAAACAAAGCATTTGTCAGACTGGCGCTGAGTTTGCGGTATTCAGGTATCCAAGCAAAGCTACTCAGTTGTTCCCAGCGTTCCAGGTAGTAAGTGGCTGTCTGTTCAATTAGGGGAATATATTTATCGAAAGCCTGCGGCGTAAAAGCTTCGAGAATAATCTTTTTTCGACGGCGATGTTCGCTACCGTCTAATAATGGCAGAGACTCCCAGTCTAATAATTCCTGTATCGGTTGCGGATTAGCTTTCGCACGGGTGAAATATTCTTGGTTTAGGAAGAAAGTAAAAGCTTCTGGGCCGATAAAAGCAATAACTGGTTTGCCGAATAAGTGAGTTTTGAAGACTGAACCATACTTTTGAAAGCGCTGGCGGTAGAATTGATGATTATCCCAAGCTAGAGCAATAGTTTCTCCGATAAGGGGCAAACCATAAGAGCCAGGTGGTAAATCTTCACTATCTCGACCATTGCGGGTATTGTGGTAGCGCACCAATAAACTTAGCAAAATAGCGATCGCTAAAATAATTCCCAAAATGCGAGCAAATCCCTGTTGACCAATCAAAGTACCAACCAAGAAGCTCAAACCAGCATAAATATGCACTCCGATTCTTTGCTTCTCAATCCAAGTTGCCGAAGAATCGCTAAACCATGCCAAACTAATATCTAATCCCCACCACAAAGCCAAAACCAATTCGCTTGCAGTAATAGCAGTTCCATGAATTGCAAAAGTTGCTTTGATGTTGTCAGGGACTAACAATACTTTATAAAACAAATGAACTAAATAAGCTAAAAAGCTAAAAATCCATAGCAATAACCAATAATTATTCTTATTGGCTGATTTTCCATGCAAGATATATAAATAAATTGCTGGAATGAATAACACCGAGCTAGCCAAAAACGAATAAATAGCACGGTGTAAATTCAAATTTGGTTTTAATTCTGCTGCTAGTAAAGCAGCAATTAAAATAATTCCAAAAGCAAAAAAAGTATTAGCAAATTCTGCTAAGGAAATCTTTTTTTTTGATTTAACTATTTCCATTTTTAACCTCTTTACTCTGTGTTCTCGGTGCCTCTGTGGTTAAATAAATTATTTTTAAACCACAGAGATACAAAGACACAGAAATGAAATACAAGATTCTAAAGTGTTTTGAGATACTCTAATAAATCTTCCAAAGCTGCTTTGTCCCAACCTTTTCCTTGATAAGACCAGGGATAATCATGTCCTTTGTTAGAGTTACCTTGAACATGAGTATCGAACTTAAAGTAGTGTTTATCATCCGGCTCAGTGGGTGAAGCCAAACCGACATCAATCGGATCGTAAAGATTATCTCCGCGATAAAAAAGCTCCCGACGAGGTTTGAGATTAATTAACTCTGCCAAAGTCAAGACACTAGCGTTATGCAAGTATGGAGCGCGAGCAAAAACCGATTCTATGGGAGCGTTAATGAAACCTTTGGTATCTCCTAAAGGCCCTGGTCGAAGATTTTCCCGTTTCGGCTTCAAAGGATGACCATCAGGGAAGAAGGCCTCAACGACATCCGGTAGTTCTTTGTAGTAACGATAGTTGAGTCGTTCTGAGTCGGTTTGAATATCTTCGATTGGCGTAATCAAACCTTGAAGCTCCCCTTTTACCCAGCTTCCATCTTCAGAATTGCGATATCCATGACAGCTAGCGCAATTCTGCTGAAAGACAGCGCGACCGCGTTCTACTTTTTTTGGATCGAGCGTAATACCTTGGTCTTTGAATACCTCTGTATATTTAGGCCCTTGCAAATCCAGCGTATAGTCAATGGCTTGGATAACATTATGAGAAATTTCTGGCACGATTAAGTTATCGGGTGTTGCTCCTGCTGCCACGGCTGCCAACACGCTGCGACTGAGACGATCTTTAACGCTGCCGTCATATTGCGCCCAATCTCGATTTTTCTGCTCGTACAATGATGGGAGTTTGGAATAAGACTTGTCTAATGCGGCAGGGCGATCCATCATGAAGTGTACCAACTCTTTAAAAGGTTGGGTACGAGCAGGTCCAATGGGTGATAACTTAGAGTCTCTCAAGTCTTTGCCATTATAGGGGTTATCCCATTTCGGAAGTGAAGCTAGTACTTGACCTCTAGCAGTCGATAACCAAAAACCAATTACAGTTTTATCAATAATTCCCAACGATTTATGGTATTTAGCCTTATAAGCCTTGGCAACGTTTTCTACAGTTAGACGTTTTTCGTCGAGAAGTATCGTTTTGAAGGCATCTACCCAAGCAAACAAGTCTAAAGAAGTACTTCCCATCCCTGTGACAATTACACCTTCATCATCTGGAAACCTCCGAATATGGGATATGTGACACAATGCACAGCTAAAACCCACAAATTTTACAGGTGAGGGTTTTCCTGATTGCGGTTGAAAGTTGGAAATATTAAAGCCTACTGGCAATCCTTCATTTTCCCCTGGCTTGCTGTGGATGAATCCAAATTGCTGAACCCAATCTCCAGCTTCTTTACCCGCTGGCTGCAATCGATCGGGGAATAAATCGGGAAGGATCTGAAAAACTGGTAGGGGTGCTAACTCAGTACCGATACTGCCGTGAATAAATGCTTCTTTTGGAGTTCTAAATACAGGTTTTGCCCAAGTTGACTCGATGTACAAAAACCCAAAGGTTCCGATTAGCAAGATGGAAACTAGCGCTATAGCAGCAATCCTGATAACTTTTAACATATTTTCCTCTGACAAACACACGCGAACAGCCACTCGATTTTGAATTTGGGATTTTAGATTTTAGAGGACAATCCAAAATCCCAAATCTAAACTTGGTTAGTGCTTGCCCCAAAGCTCGGCATGTTGAGCTTGACGACTGAAGAGAGCTGGATCGTAATACTTCTGGTAGTATTCCAACTCTAGGTGGCTAAATTGCAGCCAGATCCCAGGAACAAAGAAGGCATCAATATGAGCAGGAAAGCGGCCGTAGGTGTCGTAGATATAGTTGCAGATATCTTTGGTGTACTGAATCGTTTCTTTGGAGTGGGGCTCGGCATCGCGCAAGAAGGCTTCAGCACTTGATTTTGCTTGGTAGGAGCGGGCAAACACCTCTTTGTCCCCATAAGATCCTTGGCTGCCGAACTTCTCTTCGATGACGCGATCTACAGCTTCATCCATAGATTTAACGTAAGGCGGGCAAAGCCCTTCTAACACGCCATCAATTCCAACTGGATTGGGTTGAGAAGCTGGTGGCGGGGCCCAAATGCTTTGCTTGGGGGTTGGCGGTTCCATACGAAAGCCTAGACCATACCATTCTTTGTCTGGGTCGCGCTGGAGAATGAAGGGCTGGAAGACTGCTCCATGTACCCAACCACCTACGCCCATCGCCTGACCAATGAGCATTAAATTTTGCAAAATAAAGAAACATTCATGCTCAGTACGCATTGTTTGAGCGAGTCCCAAGGGAACGGTGTTGTTGGGATTGACAAAGCCACCTTTGACTCGTTCAATGCCACCGATGGGTTGATAAGGAATTTTGGGACTCAATCCTAGATGCATTCCTACCCAAGCTGCCCAATCTGACAAGCTTTTTGGTCTAAACTTTTGCCAGTCATCAACAAACAAAGGTTTTTGACCGTCTGGTTCCGACAGCAGGATGAGAATGACGTTGATATATTGACGGGTGCAATCGACAACCGGGAAAAACAAAGTTGTACCGGGAAGGTTAGAAATTTGCTTGTTCCAGCCGAGATAGTAAGGATAAATCCGGGGGAAATCTAGGCGGCGATCGCTAATTTTATGTTTGACAGCAGCAGCGGCTTTCAGCCAGTGTTCCTCTGACCAATCTTCCCATTTCGGCGGTAGATCGCCAAGGGCTGCTAGCGCTTCCCGTCCCTTCAATTTCTTAATTAACCAGATGCCTTCATCGTTAATCATGAAGAAGGAAGTCGCTTGCGAATTATCGGCGCTACTTCCAGAACGAGCAACAATGTTGAGAAAGGGAGTTCCTAATTCTTTGCCACCTTCGGGTTTATACAGAGGCCCATCGTGGGTTGTGATACCAGTCATCCCCGTAGCAACAACCAAAATTGCCTCTTCTAAAGGGCTAAGAGGGTCTGGCTGATTCGGGCTAGTATAGCTGAGTTCCCCAGCATCGATAGAAGCACCTTGAGCGACTCTACGAGTCCGCCGTTCCACAATTGCTTCTACTAGTGGATAACTTAATAACGCTTGTAAACCAGGGTGGTTTTTAATATCCGATGCAAGAGGTTCGCTGAGTAGTTGTTCGCTCATTTGCAATTACCTTTGGGTGTCAGTTGTCAGTTGTCAGTGGTCAGTTGAGGAAGGGAACAGGGAACAGGGAACAGCAGAAGTAATTATTAATTCTTCCTCATCCCCCTCATCCCCCTCATCTCCCTCATCCCTCTTTCTCCGCGTCTCCGTGTCCCCGCGTCCCCGCGTCCTCTTTCTCCCTCATCCTGGACTAATTGAACTTATCCAATTCCGCCAAGATAGTGGGAAAAATGTCTCTTGCGGCGTTTTTGCCCATGAAACAGTCCATGTGTGCATAATCAGGGATAACATGGCGTACATATAAATCGCCACCATTTTTTTCGCACAATAACTTGTAAGTAATTGCCGAACCCTCTGGCAGGAAAAAGGCGTTATCTGCACCGTGAAGCAAGGCAATAGGAATGGCTAGGCGTTCCAGATGAGGCAAGTAAACATCTTTACCATCTTTGTTGACAATGTGACCCTCTCGCAAAATTAAAGATATATGTCGGAAGAAGGTCATGTTAGCTGGGCCGAATATCTCATGAATGGCATCGTGAGTTGCTTCGTTTAGTTGGGCAATTTTGTACACTTCTCCATACATGAAGAGAATGCGGCGGTCAACTGGATTGTTGTAGGGTTCTTTGGTGGGATATAGCCTTAAAACTGTATCGTAAAGTTTATCTTGCCAATCGGCATGAGTATCAAAGTCTGGGTCGAGAGTGTCTACACCCAATACTGTGAGAAAGGAAGCTAGACGCAAACCTGCTCTGATTTCGTTGAGAGTTGCGGCTCTCGGATGGGTAGTTAATTGAGAACAAACGGCGGAACGCACTCCTTGAAGTCCTGCTAGCATCGCCATCAAAAAGGACATGGAACCGACGCAGTGACCGACGACTTGAACCGTTTCTGACTCAGTAATATTACGTACTTGCTCAACTGCTGCCGGCCAATCGTAAAGCGCAATCTCATCAGCTGAAAACTGGGTGGTGGCGGATGGTAAATCGGCGCTGGCTCGATAATCGAATAGCCAAACATCATAGCCACGAGCATACAAAAATTCTGGCAGATTTGTTTCGACGGTATCAATGGAAAATGCCAAGGTAGAAGTACCAAAGCCTGGTGCTAACATGACTGGCCCTTTTGTCCCACCTTGATATCGAATCAGCCGCAGTTGCACTCCGTCAGTAGTTTTGAAGAAATGAACTTCGGGCGCTGACATCCTCAGAGGACGCTTTTGTCTGGGTGGTGCATCTGGATTGAATACTTTGGAAGGCGCAAATATGCCACCGTAAACGTTAAACAAGACTCCAGCAAAGAAGCTGCCAAAGCGAGCAGTTTCTTCTATTTGTTGCTGGAGATTAGTAGTGTTGGTGACTTCCAAGGTAGACAACTGATGTAGGAAATCTGTTGGCAGAATCTTGATAATTCCCTGTCCTAGAACTGGATTGTTAGGACTATCGCCGTCATGCACGGTGATGTATAAGGTGGTAGTGTCTGCCCAGATGTCATAACCAGGATCGTTGTGTACTAATTTGAAACCTTCAAAATAGTACACTTTACCTTCTGCGGCAGTCATTTTCATGCGATAGACCATGCGCCGCGTATTCACACTGTCTGAGTCAAGGATGAATAAGTTAAATTCACCATCGCTAACTGTTAAAGGTGTAGGCGATAGTGCTGGTGCGGTGACACTGCCAACTAATTTGGCTTTGTGGCTTTCATCTGTGAGCATTTTGTCCAAATCATCGGAACTCACTGTGAGGGTGAATTCAAATTTGGAATTATCTTGTTTACCTTGCTGTGCTGCTAGTTGATAGTCATCTGTGACTTTTTTAGAAAAGTAGCCGCGCATGGTTTCAGTAAACTGAATACCTACTTTCTTTGGTGCGGTTGTGGTTGTCATGAAATACCTCTGTCTTGTGAGTGCTGAGTAGAGACGCGATGAATCGCGTCTGTACAAGAGTTAGGAGTCATTATTCTCTGCCTCCTGCCTCTTCTTCAAGCGACGCAGATTCCATATTTGGGTAGCAGGTCGTGGATGATATAGAAGTGATGGGACTGCAAAGCGTCGTGAAATAGTTTCCAATCACTGGCTAAAAAGCTAGGTTGATAAGGAAATATTTCGTTTTTTCGTTCAACTAAGTCTTCTGTACCTAGGGCTTGATGTTTCCAGGAGTCTTTGCCTTTGGGGATGTAGGTAACATCGGCTTTGCCAAAGCTGAATTTACCTTCGGCGATCGCATCCAACCACTTTTGGTGGCGCACACTACCGCTATTGTCCGTAATATTCCTCAACATAAAATCGATAAAAATTTTATCCAGTTCTGGCAGTCCCGGTACATTTGCATCTGGATCGCCTGCTAAATATCGCCGCATAGCTTTGCACATCTGGTCAGCAGCTTCTAAAAAGTCTTTAGGATTGTTTCTGGTAATTGTTTCGCCGCGTCCATTGATATAACCCCAACTCAAAAAAGGTCTGTCAGGATGGCTGAGAACTGCTCCATGTCCCAAGGGTAAAGCTTCACTGACGAAGTAATTTTGCAGTCGATCCATGAGGTTGTAATCGGGTTTGCCGTTTTCATCTAGCAGATTTTTAGCTTCGTTGACCCGATGGTTGACTCCAGCAAAGCCTTGATGCGCCCAAGTATCAACATATACATGCATAGTGATGCCAAGGCGATATAGTCCGTAGGGTGAGTGACGCTGCTGAATACACTCTCGTACCATTTGCTGGGCGACATTGCTGTTAGGACGACAAATAAGTTTGTCGATAAATTTCCCGTCAGGGTCTTCGCCTGCTTTTAATCCGGCGTTTCCAGGTAGAAAATGAAACGGAATCCAAACGCGGTAATTTGCCAATGTTTGAAAGTTGCGGTAGTCCAGCATTTTATGCGCGGAACTGATGCGGCTAAATAATGCGCCGTTGTCGAACCGGATTAATCCGTCGTTAATCGCATCGTCTACATATTGGGCACTGTAGGCGATGGTACTAGCAGCTTTATGCTCAAATCCAGCCAGTCGCGCTGCTACGTAAGTGACACTATGATGAAAGTCGATTTGCATATTTAGTCAGTGGTAGAGACGTGATTAATCGCGTCTGTACAATATGGTTAATCGCGTCTGTACAACATGGTTAATCGTGTCTGTACAATACGGTTAATCGCGTCTGTACAATAGTCATCAATCATCTAAACGTAAACTTCAGCCAATGTGCCGACAAAGAAGCGGCTGAAGCGGTCAATTGCTTGCAGGCTTTCTGCACGGCTGAGGGCATTGGTGACTTTGAGAGTAGTCATTTGTTTAATAAAGTCTGCGGGCTGAATTTTGAGAATGCCTTTACCGACAACAGAACCGTTGTTACTGTCGCCCTCATAAATGGTGATGTAAAGAGTGGTTGTGTCAGACCACACATCAAAGCCTGCGTCGTCGTGAATTTCTTTAAAGCCCTCGAAGTAGTATTGTTGTCCTGTTTTTGCGGTCATGTGCAGGTCGTAGCGCATCTGCCGCGTTTTGGCTTTGCCTTGTTCTTTGACGAATAAATTGAATCTGCCATAAGTGACGGTTAGCGGTTCGGCGGCGATCGCAGGTGCTGTAACTGTACCAACTATCTTGGCGGTATGGTCGATGTCGTTAAGCAGTTCTTCTAAGTCATCGGCAATTATCGTTAGAGTAAATTGCAGGGGAGATTTATCTTTTTTACCTTGTTGGAATGCCCGCTGGTAGTCGTCTTTGACTTGGGTAGAAAAGTAGCCGCGCATGGTTTCAGTGAATTGAATTCCCACTTTTACGGGTGCTGTTGGGGTTCTTGGCGGCGCTGAAGGTAGGTCATAGTTAATTGTCCAACCCCGGTCTTTGGCAATGAGGGCGCAGCAGCGTTCGGCTACGGCGGAAATAGTAAGTAAGGGATTTACGCCTAATGTACGGGGAATCACAGAACCATCCGCAACATACAGGTTTTCGTAAACAGCTGTACCTCGATCGCTGGAAAATACTTGTCCTTTGTGGTTGACTACTCCGCGTTCGGCATCTTCTGCCAAGATGCAGCCACCAAGTGGGTGGACTGTTACCAAGTCGTGACCGAATAAATTAGTCCAAATAGGGTTGGGAATTTGTGTGCCACCCAAAGGACGAGTTGCTTCTGCAAGGCGATCGTTGACTCGCTGAAAGATGGATTGTTTGCCTACGTCTTCCCAACGAATTCTCAAACGGTCATCTTCTAAGTACATCTGTCCCGCGGCATCATCGTGGGTCATCACAAGATAAGTCTGGGTGTTGCGGACTGCACCACTGTAAGCACCGCGAGTCAAACTCTCTGTTTCCCGGAGTTTTTCTTTGAAGCGATCGCCCCAACCGTCGTCGCTATCTTTACCGAGTACTTTGCCAGCAGCAGCAAAGCTGGCGGGTAGGAAGGGCGCAAGCGCGCCGGGAATTGAACCTTCTTCGATAACCATGCCGTTATCTAGTCGTGGTTGTTCGCGCATATCGATAATCCCGGTAATGCAAGGGCCGACTGGTTCCCGCGCCCCAGCCCGGTTGCCAAAGCCAATGCCATTAATGGTTTGGTCGGTGTTGTAGCCAAAGGCCAACACATCGCCATTGCCTGTAAAGTTGTGTCCTAGCTGGTTGGATACAGACAAACCTGCTTGTTGCGATCGCAGTAAAATTTCTGTAGAACCAAGAGTGCCGGCAGCTAAAATCACAATTTCGGCACTGACAAACATTGTGGGCGCATCAAATATTTGCTGTCCGGAGTTGAGTAGTTGAAAGTGAACTAACCAGCGATCGCCTTGCTTTTCGACTCGACGCACAGATACTTGTGTATAAATTTCTGCACCGTGGTTTTTCGCATCAGGCAGGTAATTCATTAAAGTTGTATTTTTTGCCCCATGATTACAACCCGATACACAATCACCGCAGAAGTTACATTTCTTTTGTTCTACCCCTACATGATTCACTCCATCTTGGAAAGTCACATTAATCGGTGGTCGATAAAACTTTTCATTTAAGTATTTAGAAGACTTTTCTAATGCTTGTAATTTTGGCAAAGGTGGCGAATCTTCGGGGTAGGAATTAGGTTTGAGCATTTCTTCGGCGCGACGATAGCCTTCTGCTATTAAGCTATCAACGTCGTTTCGCAATTCTTGCGGCCAGCGCGGATCTGCAAACACGCGCGGTTCGGCTTGCAATGACACATTCGCATTTACTAGCGATGTACCACCCAGTCCACAACCAAGGAATACATTAATATCTTGATTAACGCGAAAATCATACAAGCCTGTGCGCGAACCAATGCGTTTACCTGGTAAATCTACCTGTATTTCACCTAATGCATTGACATCAGTATTTGGATATTCACCTGGTTGGAATTCTTTGCCTCGTTCTAGTACACACACCTGCTGTCCAGCACGTGCTAGGCGCGAAGCCGCGATACCACCACCATAGCCGGAACCAATAACCACAACCTTATAGTGACTTTTGATGTTTTCAATGGGGCTTGATAAACGAGTCATAATTATAAATCCTTGCAAATTGTGAACATGGCAAGACAGTTTTCACCTACATTTAAGATGAAGGCGAAAGTCAATCTGGCTAACATTTTCGACCGCAAAGCAGAGTTTTCTTAGATACTGCTGTTATACTTCAAAAGCGCTAAAGGTAGTTTCGTAAAATCAGCATACAAAAGGGCATTGCTGATAATAAGTATGGAAAAATCAAGGCTAAAACCAGACTTATTAAGTCTTCCTAAAGAAACTTCAACAATGCCTTGTGTAGAGTTATCGAGACAAATGGGGTATTTATGCAAGTCAACAAATAACTTTACATATTTTCACTTTATCCCCTAATTCCCATTAGTTAAGAAGGTGGAGACATGTCGAATTTACACCTGAGCAATGGGCATGTGCAATTTTAAACATCAGCGTAACACCACACACAACTATATTGGGTATAAAATAGTAAATTTTTATTGCTTATTATTTATACTTCTCGCTATTTTTACCACCATTTTTCTGGGTGTAAATCTGACGGCTTCAGCAAGTAATTTATTTTTCACTCCAGGAATGACAACAGTTTTGTTTGCCATTAAGCCTTGATAGCTAATCTTGGCTACAGTCTCTGCGTCCATCATCTTTTGACCGGAGATCATTTTAGATTCTTCCATAGCTGCTCTTTGTTGAAAACCGGATTCTGTCGGCCCCGGACAAACAACAGTTACACTGACACCTGTACCCTCTAATTCATTAGCGATCGCTTCTGAAAATGATAATACATAAGCTTTGGTAGCAAAATAAACTGCTAATAAAGGCCCTGGTTGAAAAGCAGCACCAGAGGAAAGATTTAATATCTTTCCATAGCCTTGCTCAACCATGTCCTTGAGAAATAACTTAGTTAAATGGGTCAGGCTGACCACATTTACTTGTAGCATTTCTAGCTCGGTTTTGAGATCGGTTTCGTGAAAGAATCCATAAGTACCAAATCCAGCATTATTTACCAACACATCAATTTTGATGGCTGCTTGTTGTAGTTTTGTAAAAATTTCTTCTGGCGCTGTTGATAAGGATAAATCCTTAATAATAATTTCAACTTTTATGCCGGAATTTTCTGTTAATTCTTTAGCGATTTGAGTTAACTTTTCTTCACCTCTGGCGACTAACACCAAATTGTAACCGTCACGAGCAAATAACTTCGCCAATTCATATCCAATTCCACCAGATGCACCTGTGATTAAAGCAGTTTTTTCCCTGTTTAGATGATTTGTGGTTTTCATAAACCAAGAAACTCTTGTATTTTATATCTTTGAGTTTATGAATCCCTTATACCGTAAAAACTCTCGAATGGCAGGTTTTTAAAGTAAATATAAGAACATCTGATATGTAAAACGGATGGCATATTGGTAAAATCAGGGCGCGAACTCCTGAAATGAGAAGACAATACACCTTTTTGCTCGTCGAACTCGACTTTATCAAACTAAGACAACTAGATAAGTCATAATCTCTATTCGTAAAATCTCAAGTTGTGTTTAATATTTATTAACAAATGTTCCCAGTACGTAAAAACACAACTCGACTCATAGAATAAAGTTTAGTTTATTTTACATTTTCAACTATAAGAATTTTTTTGACAGCTAAATCATAATAATACTGAAGAAAGTAAGATATTAATACTATTAAAGGTAACCATACACCCAACAAATATAAGCAGGATATTAATAGCGATGTTGGTTTATAATAATTAGCTCCAAGCAAAATTATCCTATGTGTTAAATACATACAAAATGAAGAATAACTAATTATTCTAATAATATTCTTGTTAAATATCTTTAGGGATAATCTACCCAAAGTCCAAATAGCAGGTAAAGATGCGAAAATACCAAAAGCAACTACTAGTATGTTAATAGACCAATGCAATGTTTCTTGGCTATGAAATAAACTTAAAACTATAACTAGAACAAATAAAGATATTACTAAAATTTTATAATTAACAAGCATTTCTTGAAGTTTCTTTGTTCTAGACACTATCAATCCAAAAACAAAAATTGGGAAATAATATATAACACGCAAATCAATCAAACCAGTTTTCCAATGTAAAAGAGTTACTATGAAGAATAAAATAGATGAAGAGATAATAACTTTTTTAGCAGCATAATTATATAAAAGAAATGGAACTAAAATATAAAATAATAGAAGCATTGTGATAAACCAAAGAGTTAGTAATCGGATATTTAATATTGGACTAAGTAAAATAGCAGAAGTTATAAAAGTTTTTTTATCGATCAGCTTCAACAAAAAAAAGCCAGAAAGAGCAGTCAAAAAAAGAGGATAAATCCTCATAAATCTGACTATAAAGTAATTTTTGACATCATTAAAAGATTTGAATTCATAACGGTATCCAAGTAAAAATGCAGATATAAATGTAAAACCTCCGAGGACGCAGTGAGTAATAAAAACTGTAACAAAATTAATATAAAATCTGGGGGCAGATGAATAGCCCAAGAGATGCCAAAATCCAATAATATATAAAATTAGTATTGCTCGAATAGCATCTAATTCGGGAAGCCTTTCGTTTTTTTTAGGAGTGATACTGCTTTTCTTTGTGGAGGACAGTATTTGATTTTCAGTCATGAATGTACTCCTACAGATATTTAATTTAAGCTAATTAAGGTAGCATAATATATATTCGCCTCATAATTCAATGACTAATTTTTATATTAATTTGTATTCATCAACGTAATTTATAAATTTCTATTACCTAATTCTCTGCTTTTTACTCCTTACGGGCTATAAACGAGAAAGTTACAATAATGAAATTACAACCCTTAGTTTTTTACGAGGGTTTTTATTTTAATCGATCTCTTTATTCCTATTTCTCGTTCATCTAAATATAGATGGCAGCAAACCGGGAGCTAACCAAAGGGCATAACCAATAAATCCAAATAATGCGGTAATTAAGGCAGTGAGAACGTAGCCGATGCAAATCATTAAACCATCAGCTTCGATGGTGGCAACTGCCAAAATTAAAATACCTATGGTGGGGAAAGGATTGGTAAAAGGAATCGGTGATATTAGCAAGATAGTCAGCCAAGAGATACAAAGCCCATTGATTCGCCAAGTTAATGGATTATGGGCAATTTTCGCTAGCCGAGGACGAGTAATTTTCTCGAATATTTTGGTGAGGCGTTGCAGGTTTTGCAGGAGTAAGTGGGCAAAAGAGCGAGGAAATTTGTAGCGGGCAATTTTTTTGGGTAGCCAGGGCGATCGCTTGCCTAAAACCATCTGCACTGATAATAGCAAACAAGCAGCACCAAAAGGCCCCGTTAATCCCGGCGGCATGGGAAACAAAAATGGTAAAACTAATAATGCAATGACTAGGCTAAAACCCCGTTCGGAAGTCTCTGTCAGAATATCGCCTATAGACAGATGCTGTTCGGCTAAACGTCGCAGCAACGACTTAATTTCTTGAGAAAATTTTAGATGCATTTGGCGTGAGTTGATGTGAATTGCCACAATACCCAGCTTTCATTAAATATATCAATATAACTATGAATACAAATGCATCCATAACTGTTCCCGATTTTAACAAATTCTAATTTTGTCTTTTATCGCACATATACAGCAGATTTCACGTTTATGAAGTACGCAACTTCAGTCTCAAAGCCAAGCATAAAGCCAGTTTTAAGTAGGTCGCTCAAAACGTTTGAATTGGTGGGATCAAAACAGTTACAGCCTTGGGAATAACCCGGAAATGTGCGGGAGTGTAGGTTGTAATTTCACCATCAGTATTGATAGGGCGCGGTTTGCGGGTCGAAATTTCTATTTCCTCTCCTTGAAGGTCGCGTACACTCTGCCAATGAATGTGCCGTCCTTGTCGCATTGCAGGCAATAAAGGTATGATTTGCCACCAATGTTCTATTTCTAAACTATATAGATCCAGTCTGCGATCGTCGATTGTTGCATCTGGAGCTACTGTCATTCCACCACCATAATAACGACCATTGCCTACAGCAATTTGTACTGTTTTAACACGATAAGATTTGTTATTAATCCGAATTTCTGCGCTAAAAGGTCGAGATTCCCAAATTACTTGCAATGCAGTAGCAGCGTAAGCAAATATTCCCCAACGACGTTTCACTTCTTTAGTAAGTCGCTGAGTAATTTTTACACTCAGCCCCAAACTAGCAACGTTAAAAAAGTACTTATCATTTACTAACCCTACGTCAATACGACGCATTTCACCATAGGCAATAATTTTACAAGCTTCATTTAAAGAATTGGGAATTCCTAAAGTTCTTGCCAAATCATTAGCAGTTCCTAAAGGTAAAATACCTAAAGGTAACTGAGTTTGAACTAAAGCATCTACTGCGGCATTGAGAGTACCATCACCACCACCAATAATTACCAAGTCAACTTCGTGCTGATGGCGGAGTATAACTTCAGAAAGATGTTTGGGGTCTTCTGTTGATTCTTCAATTAAATCGAAACCGAGTTGCTTAAGACTATCGATCGCTTCCACCAAACTTTTTTGTCCTTGGCGGGCGTGACGATTTACTAAAAGCAGCGCGCGGGAACTAACAGGTAGCGCCCTTTGTAGTCTAGATGTCCAATTTTCCGCGTCCATATATGCTAGCAGTTGAATAACAAATCAAGAACTGGATTATTTCAAGTTTATTATGTCCTAGTTAACTGTCTTTAACTTTTATTTTAATTGCTCTATTTTTACTATATATTGTTATTTTGCTACCTAATCAATCAGATAATTACTCACTGACATCGCGTTAGTTGAGATATTTGTTACATCAGTATTCATATTAATAATATTATAGTACCAATCAAAAATTAGGCTTTTATTTTACTGTATACGAGTATATATTAGTAGATAAGTTTGGTGAAAATAGTATTAATAGTTATAAATATTTATATCTAAGCAGTAACATAGCAACTTTTGTTGTCAACCTCTGATGTGTCAGATTTAAAATTGTCTCTAGTAAAGATTCTATTTCTACAAACTCATTTTTTGATAGATGTTAAAAAGTATCAATTAATTGCGTTATTTAACAAAAAAAAGTAAAAGATAAAAGGCAAGATTTTTTCTGACTTCCTTTTAACTTTTACCTTGATGCTAACCTGACGTGAGTTCGACAAGCCCTTTTTTGACCTCTCCCCCAACCCCTCTGTCTTGAAAAGTCTGAGCGGAGGCTTCCTCCGCTCAGACTTTTCGCTCCGACACGGAGAAGGGAGCCAAAACCCTAATTTCTCGTCGCTCCTCCCTTTCCCCGTGGGAGAGGGAGGTTGGGAGGGAGAGGTTCATCGAACTCACGTTAACCTGTGTTGTTTAGAGAAAGCTGATTAGCCAACATCATCGTGGGCAAAGCGGTTAAAAAGAAAGTCTAGGGCATAGTTACGCAGTTTGTAGTATTGTGGATCTTCCATAATCCGGGCGCGATCGCGCGGACGCGAAAAGGGAATTTCCATGACTTCGCCAATTTTGGCGTGGGGGCCATTAGTCATCATCACCAATTTGTCTGCTAAAAATAGCGCTTCGTCGATGTCATGGGTAATCATTAGCACTGTACAGCGGTTTTCATTCCATATTTTCAGCAATTCTTCCTGTAACTCTTCTTTGGTGATGGCATCCAGCGCCCCAAAAGGTTCATCTAAAATTAGGACTTTGGGACGAATCGCTAAAGCACGGGCGATGGAAACTCTTTGTCTCATACCGCCGGACATTTGCGTTGGTTTCTTTTCCATCGCGTCAGCTAGTCCTACCATTGCTAAATGATCGCGGACGATCGCTCTTTTCTCTGCTTGTGGTTTATTGGGATAAACGGCGTTAACAGCTAAGTAAATATTTTCAAAAGCAGTCCGCCACGGTAGCAAGGCATAGTTTTGAAAGACAACCATTCTGTCCGGGCCTGGTTCGGTAATGGGCTGTCCTTCGAGTAATACTTGCCCGGAGGTGGGAAAGTTAAAACCCGATACCATATTTAACAGCGTTGATTTACCACAGCCAGAGTGACCGATGACACAAATAAATTCGCCTTGTTCGACGTTGAGGTTAACGCCATCGAGTACGGTGAACGGGCCATTTTTTGTGGGATAAACTTTGGTAACGTCTTTGATTTCTAGGAAGGGCTGGTGGGTGCTAGCTGTATTTCCTAATGTCTTTCTAATGCCGGTGACTGTTGAGTTGCGGTTTTGCATGGCGATTTAGGGTTGGGGATTGGGGATCGGGGATTGGGGATTG
>NZ_JAECZA010000269.1 GCF_016056275.1 Dendronalium phyllosphericum CENA369
ACTGTATTCTAAATATAATTGCGATCGCTATTCCCAAAACCACAATCCACACACCACCCCAAGGAATTGCAGTAAACAGCAACCCCAAAATGTAGCCAAGACAAATAATTACACCACTCATTTGAATCATAAAACTTTTGCTAAAAGCATCTGACAAACAGAATTTATAGTTAACTTAAAAATACTTGGAGAGCAGTAAAGAAACATTTTCATGCTTGTGGTGAAGTATAGTTCATTGGCTTTATAGAACCCATTTGACATCTTTTACTATCTTGAAGTACAGTTACCGCAAAAGCCGTATCCAGCAGTCATGCCGTACTCTAGCAGCCTAACAGACGAAGAGTGGGAAATCCTTGAACCCCTACTGCCGACTATATTGCCACCTAAGAAGCAGACCAGACCCTCCAATTGGACAAAAAGAGAACTCTTAGATGGCATCTTCTATCAACTGAAGAATGGCTGTAATTGGGAAGACTTGCCCAAGGACTTGCCCCCCTACTCAACCGTATATTGGCATTACAAGCAGTGGCGGGCATCTGGAGCGATCGACAAACTGATGAGCATCTTACACGCTCAAGTGCGTGAGCAGGTTAAAAAAAAGCCAAGTGGACAACGTTGCTGATCATCGACTCTCAAGCGGTGAAAAACACTTGTAATGCCAGTGCTGCATCGAAAGGATATTGTTTCTACAAATCGACTAATGGCATTAAAAGGCATTTAGCCGTTGATACCCTGGGATTTCCCTTCTTTACTCACTGTACCAAAGCGAATGTATCTGATGATAAGGGTTTGATTGAAATGTTGACGCTCAATATTGATTATTTCAAGTCAAAACCTGTCAATCTTCCCAAGACCACCATCCTGCTAGACCACGGTTATCATCCTGAACATCTCACCGAGGAGTTAGAGAAGGTTTATCCCCAGATCATGACGAAAATCAGATTTGAACTTTCGGCGAAACCATCCAAACAAGAAAACAAAGCGCAAGGGAAATCTGGGTTTATTCCGGTTGCAGCAAGATGGGTAATTGAGCGGTCAAATTCTTGGATGGAAAGATGCAAAATCC
>NZ_JAECZA010000270.1 GCF_016056275.1 Dendronalium phyllosphericum CENA369
GGCACGAGTAAATGGAATAAGATTGAGCATCGCTTGTTTTGTCACATTACCCAAAACTGGAGAGGTAGACCATTAACCAGCTTGCAAGTTGTGATTAATCTAATTCGCAATACTACCACCACACAAGGATTAGAAGTTGAGGCTAGATTAGATCCAAATCTCTACAAAACGGGAATCAAGGTTACAGACCAAGAGCTTGATACTATCGCAATCGAACGAAATTCTTTTCATGGTGAGTGGAACTATATTATCAAACCCAAGCTGGTCACTTAATTGTTCAAGTTATTTTTACATAACTCCTAAGTGGCAAAATATCAACACAAGAGTTGCTGCGGTTGATAAACGAAAGCTAATATTGCTTCAGCCGTAAGCCTGTGTAAGAGGATGTTTGAAAAGTTATGAGTGGTCAAATATTATGCCAATCGTTTTACCATAATCCGGATCATGGCAAGGTAGACAAATGTCTCTGCCGTTTCAGGGAGTAGCTCATAGTCTTTGTTTAATCGGCGACACCAAGTCAGCCATCCAAAGGTTCGCTCTACTACCCAACGTTTGGGCAGCAAGACAAATTTCTTGCACTCTTTAGGGCGCAGAACCACCTGGACAATCCAACGGCAAAAATCCATGACCCATTGCATAAAGGGGTTGCCATCAAAACCAGCATCAACCCAGATAAGATTCAGGCCAGACACATGAGTACCCATGTGTTTGACCTTGAGTAGCACTTGTTTTCCACCTTGGCGCTCACCGACACTGGCGGCTGCGATCAGCACACGCAGCACTAGGCCTAAAGTATCTACTGTGAGGAAGCGTTTACGTCCCTTCAGTTGCTTGTCTGCGTCGTAACCTACCGCTTGAGACACCATTGCCGCACTTTTAACACTTTGGCTGTCGATGATTGCTTCGGAGGGACTCGCGTCTCGGTGATGGTCTACTCTCACCCATTCACGTAAATGATCATGAATCTTCACCCAAGTTCCATCTTTGCGCCAGTTACGAAAATAAGTATAAACTGTTTGCCAGTTTGGAAAATCTCCTGGTAGCGATCGCCATCGACAACCTTCACATAAGACATAAAAAATGGCGTTGAGCACTGAATATATATCAACAGAGCGTTTGCGACCGCCTGGTTTTCGAGGTGGAATCAACCCACTAATCAGTTCAAATTGCTCTTGGGTCAGGTTACTAGGGTAAACTTTACTCATCGCTCTCAATGGTGCTGTATCTACGTATTTACAGCTTATGCCCTGAGAGCTTTTTTTACTCAACTATCAACTTTTCAAACATCCTC
>NZ_JAECZA010000271.1:0-855 GCF_016056275.1 Dendronalium phyllosphericum CENA369
TATCTGTACCGCTCATGGTAAGGGTAGAGAGCATGATTTTCGTATATTTAAAAATAGTAAAGTTAGGTTGAGAAAAGACATAAAATGCTTGGGAGATAAAGGTTATCAAGGTATTCAAAAACTACATAGCAATAGTCAGATTCCTAAGAAAAAACCTAGAGGAGGTAAGTTAACTTGTGAGGATAAAAAGAGTAATCAAAAATTAGCCAAAATCAGAGTTTTAGGTGAGCATGTAAATCGGAAGCTGAAGATATTTAAAATTTTGTCCCTCACTTATAGAAATCGTCGAAAAAGATTTAGTTTGAGGTTTAATCTGATTGCTGCTCTCTACAATTACGAGCTTCATCTTTCCCAAACCGAATTTGCTTAAGCGACTTTTGCAAGAGGTCTAATAATTAACCAACATTTTAAGGTAGGATCACAATTAACTATTGCGATGGATAGAACGCAGTGGAGAGAAAATAATGTGTTAATGGTTAGTGTGATTTACCAAAAAAGAGCATGGCCAATATATTGGTGCTTATTAGAGAAAGATGGTAGCAGTAACTTAGAAGAACAGCAAAAAGTATTACGTCCAGTAATCCGCTTGTTAAAAAAGTACAAATTAGTGATTATCGGAGATAGAGAATTTCATAGCGTAGAACTGGCGCATTGGCTCCACAAGCAGAACCAGAGTTTTGTATTCCGTCAAAAAAAGGATACGACTTTTCAAGAAAAAAGACAAAAATTTCAGCCTTTAAGTAGCATTGAGATTTACCCTGGAATTCGTCAATTTTATCCCAATGTTAAGTTGACTCAGAAAAAAGGTTTTGGTCGGTTTAATTTAGCACTCTACTGGAAAAGAAAGTATAAAAG
>NZ_JAECZA010000271.1:944-1118 GCF_016056275.1 Dendronalium phyllosphericum CENA369
TTAAATACTGCTCTGAAAATATATACTCAACGCTTTGGAATTGAAGCCATGTTCAAAGATTGTAAAACTGGCGGTTACAATTTGGAAAGTTCTCAAGCTAATCCTGATAGACTTGTACGAATAATATTTTTAATTGCTTTAGCTATGACCAGTGCTTGGTTACATGGACAAAGG
>NZ_JAECZA010000272.1 GCF_016056275.1 Dendronalium phyllosphericum CENA369
GACCTATATGGAAGTATGTTCGGTATTCTCTCCAATATTCTAATGTCATCAACAATTGGTCTTCTAAGCTTAATTTACCCGGTCGCCCTGTTTTCTGTTTTGTTCGATGAAGCGATCGCACTACCTCTAACATCTCGTTAAAAGTATCTGGACGTACACCACACAAGCGTTTAAAGTCTTCTGATTTCAGACTCTTTACCTGTTCGTAGGTCATAGATGCTACCCAACTCTATCCTACTTGTCTCACGCATCTAGGACTTTTGCAAGAGGTCTATTGTTCGATAACTACCACCCATTTCTGCCCACCGGGATATTCCCAACATTGTGATTCGCCCATTCATCGCTAACATGGCCTGTATTATCTGGTTCAACTGTCGCATCGTTGTGGCGTTTATCTGCGGTAGAAGACATTGCAATAGTGATAAGATGTCGGGCATGGGCGGCTAGTAGTTTCTGAGTTGTCGTTGTGAGAGACAATAACTCTACTACGAAACGCCCTACCTCTTCATGCTCTTATTTTGGCAACGGTATTGTTATTAATAGAACAGTTGTCTGTACTAGCTGCATAATATTCATGCTTATTAAAACCGTGTAAAAGAGCTAGGCTATCTTGCAAAACTTCACCATGAAATGGACAAACTAAAACCCCTGATATTTGATGTATGCGATGCCAGTAAGGTTCTCCATAGCTTTTTAAGTCTTCTTCCCAACAAGTAGGGCAAAACCGAAAATATTTTGGCATAGTAATTGAGCTTGCCATAATTCCGGCTCGTGTATGAATATCTCCCCCATAATCTCCTTTCATAGATTCCAGTACCTGATTAGACCTGTTTGCAGGTAAAAAAGGGCTATATAAAGGATAGAAAGTATGCTTATATATCAAGTCTTCAACTTGGTAATTTGAGATAATTTGTAGGTTTTGAATTAAATTATTCAAGTTCGATGGTAAATCTACTGTTGCTACAGTAGTTTGTGAATTAAATACCCCTCTTCTGTCACTTTCCGGAATAAGCAAGTAGTTCAGGAGCTAAATCATCCAGAAGCATAATAGGGTTTAAATTGATTCATTGCGGCAATTAAATGATTGAATCCCAGTAACAAATGTGAATTAGGGAAAATACTTAACCAAGGATAAATTAACCAAAATAGTAAAAGTGGTTGGATAATGAGACGCAGATTATTTAAAGCATTCTTCCATCCAGATTCATGGTTCCATTGCGGATGGTTAGAAAAATCAACATCACTCAGATCTTGTGCCTCAGTCTCAAGTTGACGAGATTGATTTAAGCCTAATAAGACGGAAGAATTTAAACTAATCATCGTGTAAACACAAAAAATAATCTCCCACCACCTCTCAATATGTTGAAAATTGGTGAAACGGTAATCTGTCCAGCCTAGCTCTTGTTTACACTGTCGAAATCCATATTCTACCCAGGTTCTTAATCC
>NZ_JAECZA010000273.1 GCF_016056275.1 Dendronalium phyllosphericum CENA369
AGATTGACCTATATGGAAGTATGTTCGGTATTCTCTCCAATATTCTAATGTCATCAACAATTGGTCTTCTAAGCTTAATTTACCCGGTCGCCCTGTTTTCTGTTTTGTTCGATGAAGCGATCGCACTACCTCTAACATCTCGTTAAAAGTATCTGGACGTACACCACACAAGCGTTTAAAGTCTTCTGATTTCAGACTCTTTACCTGTTCGTAGGTCATAGATGCTACCCAACTCTATCCTACTTGTCTCACGCATCTAGGACTTTTGCAAGAGGTCTATTATTCCACACTAAATGAATCTTTTCTAGTTCTTGACTTTTAATGCTTATTGTTGAATTACTGACCTTAATTGCAAAAGGCAAGGCTTTGCATCATGAAAAATTCCCCTAAAACTATTCTTTCAAGTGTTGTTGTAAGCATTTTGGCATTTAATGGTTATATCCAAACAACCTATGCCCATGAATTACCATCTCATCTTTTAGCTATATCACAATCACAGTCTACTAACAGTGTCCAAATTGCTGAAATAGATAGCCCTCACGATCGTGATAGTAGTCATGAAGATGGGGATAGAGAAGCTAGTGATGTTAAAACAGTGCCTCTCACAAGAGCGCACAGAAGACACCAATTTAATTATCGAAATATGCATCACAAAAGACATCATGTAAGGAGGCAACACACAAAGTAGCTGTCTATGTAAGAACGGCACTCAGGCTAGAGTTACAGCAAATTGCAGGTAAATGAGGTACATTAATACCAGTACATCAACTCTTAAAATGAAAGCTTACTCAATCGACTTGCGAGAAAAAATAGTTTTGGCTTACTCACAAGGTGACACCTCAATCAGGAAGGTGGCTAATAGATTTAGTGTAGCCAAAAGTTTTGTACAAAAACTTCTCTCCATGAATAAGACTCAAGGTCATGTACAACCCAAACAACAAGGTGGAGCACAAAAGGGAGAGTTGGATGGATATGAAACTCAACTAGCTGCAATGGTTGAACAATACCCAGATGCAACATTATTGGAATATTGCGAATATTGGGGTACAAGCTACGCTCATTGGGTAAGCACGAGTACGATGTGTCGTGCAT
>NZ_JAECZA010000038.1 GCF_016056275.1 Dendronalium phyllosphericum CENA369
GCGTCCCCGCGTCCCCGCGTCCCCGCGTCTCCCCATCTCCCTCATATTTTTCTCAGGGCTAATAGTTGCGATCGCCCCCTGCCTTTCGCTAGGATCTGTAAGCTTTAGGGTATAGGCAAAGCTACTTGGGATACTACATATATGTGAGCTATCCTGCCCAAACCTAAGTTAATGAGATTTTACAGGAAAAACGAAAAACAATGGTGAAACGCGTGCAGTTAGTATTGAATCAAGATGTCAGCAAGCTGGGAAAATCCGGCGACTTAGTGGATGTAGCTCCCGGCTATGCTCGTAATTATTTGATTCCCCAGAATTTGGCAACTCATGCCACTCCCGGTATTCTCAAGCAAGTAGAACGTCGCCGCGAGCAAGAGCGTCAACGGCAGTTAGAACTCAAACAACAAGCTTTAGAACAAAAAGCAGCTTTAGAAGGAGTTGGTAGCTTGAAAATTGCCAAGCAAGTTGGTGAAAACGAAGCAATTTTCGGTACTGTCACCAATCAAGAAGTCGCGGATGCAATTCAGGCTGCTACCAGTCAAGAAGTCGATCGTCGTGGTATTACCATCCCCGATATTGGCAAACTCGGTACTTATAAAGCCGAAATTAAGCTACATTCGGAAGTAACCGCACAAATTGATATTGAAGTTGTAGCTAATTAATTGTTAATTAAAAATTAAAAATTAAAAATGAGTCAAGTAGTTTTTAATTTTTAATTTTTAATTTGAGCTGCTGGTAAATCTGAAATCGCTTATGGCTGAAGAATTAAGTTTTCAAGGAGATGGTAGCGATCGCCTACCACCCCAAAATATCGAAGCAGAAGAAGCGATTTTGGGGGGAATTTTACTAGATCCAGAAGCGATTGGTCGAGTTAGCGATCGCTTGGTTACTGAAGCTTTTTACATTAGCGCTCACAAAGATATCTATCAAGCTGCACTACGCCTCCACGCTCAAGGTAAACCCACAGACTTACTCGCGGTTACAAGTTGGCTGGCTGATAACGATATGTTAACCCGCATCGGTGGGAGAAATAAATTAGCCACCTTAGTAGATCGCACAGTGTCAGCCGTTAATATTGATGCCTTAGCAGGGTTAGTAATGGAAAAATACCTGCGACGACAGTTAATTAAAGCTGGTAATGAAATTGTGCATCTCGGTTACGAGACAGAATCTGAGTTACCCCAAGTCCTGGATAAAGCAGAACAGAAAGTCTTTAGCGTCACTCAAGAGCGACCGCAATCAGGTTTAGTTCACATTTCTGATACCCTAATTAATAATTTTCAAGATATTGAAGATCGAAATCAAGGTATCGCTTTACCTGGTATTCCCTGCGGATTTTACGATTTAGATGCCATGACTAGTGGCTTTCAGCGTTCTGATTTAATTATTGTCGCTGGCAGACCTTCAATGGGGAAAACGGCCTTCTGCCTCAACCTTGCTCATAATATCGCCGCTTCTTATAAATTACCTGTTGCTGTTTTCAGTTTGGAAATGTCCAAAGAGCAGTTGACACAGCGTCTATTAGCTAGTGAGGCGCAAATTGAAAGTGGTTATCTGCGGAGTGGTCGCCTCAGTCAAACACAGTGGGAACCTTTAAGCCGCGCTATTGGTATCCTCTCAGAAATGCCAATTTATATTGACGATACGCCGAATATTACAGTCACCCAAATGCGTAGTCAGGCAAGGCGGCTGCAAGCAGAACAGGGAATGGAATTAGGGTTGATTGTCATAGATTACTTGCAATTAATGGAAGGAGCTGGCGATAACCGCGTACAGGAATTGTCAAAAATTACGCGTCAACTCAAAGGTCTAGCCCGTGAATTATCTGTGCCAGTGATTGCCTTATCTCAGTTGAGTCGAGGTGTAGAAGCACGTACCAACAAGCGCCCGATGTTATCTGATTTGAGAGAATCGGGTTGTTTGACAGGTGATAGCTTAGTAACATTGGCAGATAATGGCTCTCAAGTGCCAATTAAGAAATTAGTAGGCAAATCTGGTTTTGCCGTTTGGGCGCTGAACGAAGCCAAAATGCAGCTAGAAAAAGCAGTTGTCAGCAATGCTTTTTGTACAGGTATAAAACCCGTCTTTTCGTTAAAAACTCGTCTAGGGCGTACAATTCGAGCCACCGGAAATCACAAGTTTTTAACAATTCACGGCTGGCGACGACTTGATGAGTTAGAAATAGGCGATCGCCTTGCTTTACCTAGATACTTACAAAGCTCTTCTATGAAGACTATGAGCAATGCTGAAATCGCCTTGCTAGGACATTTGATAGGAGATGGCTGTACTTTACCTCGGCACGTTATTCAATACACTACAAGAGAAAAAGA
This sequence comes from Dendronalium phyllosphericum CENA369, assembly GCF_016056275.1. Classification (GTDB taxonomy): domain Bacteria; phylum Cyanobacteriota; class Cyanobacteriia; order Cyanobacteriales; family Nostocaceae; genus Dendronalium; species Dendronalium phyllosphericum. Next base: position 2,328 of record NZ_JAECZA010000038.1, read on the forward strand.
TTTAGCTGATACGGTGGCATATTTAGCAACTGAATCTTTTGCAGGTTCGGTAATTCCCCGTATTAGCCAGGAGCGTGACTGGTATCAAGTCTATCTTACAGCGAGATATCGTTTAACACAAACGGTCAGAAATCCTATAGCTGAATGGCTAGATTCTCTTAATATTTTTGGTTTGAGATCGTATGAAAAATTTATTCCCAACCAAATTTTTGAGCAACCCCAAGAATCTATAGCCCTTTTCTTACGGCATCTCTGGAGTACTGACGGTTGCATTCAATCTACCAAAAGTAAATACCTTTATCCAGTAGTCTATTATACTTCCAGTAGTGAAAAATTGGCTAGAGGTGTCCAGTCACTTTTACTGAGGCTTAATATTAATGCCAAATTATCTGTAGTTTCTCAAGGGAGTAAAGGACGGGATCAATATCAAGTTTGGGTGACTGGTAAATATGATTTAGAAAAGTTTATTGAGATAATTGGTGCAGTAGGTAGTTATAAACAGCAAGCTATCGAAGAAATTTTCAAATATACTCAAGTACGTTCTGCTAATACTAATAGAGATATAATACCTTATGATATATGGAAACTTTATGCTGTTCCATCAATGCAGCAGCATGGGATAACTATACGCCAGATGCAGACTTTACTTGGTGTAGCTCATTGTGGTACAACACTTTATAAACAGAATGTAAGTAGAGAAAGAGCTTTAAGACTAGCTACTGTTGTCAAATCTGAGAAAATAACGTTTTTAGCTAAAAGCGATGTTTACTGGGATGAAATTGTTTCTATAGACGCTGACGGGGAAGAAGAAGTTTACGATTTAACTGTTGCTAATTTACACAATTTTATTGCTAACAACATCATAGTTCACAACTCTATTGAACAAGATGCGGATTTGGTAATCATGTTGTACCGAGATGAATATTACAATCCTGACAGTCCCGATCGCGGTATTGCAGAAGCAATAGTAGCTAAACATCGTAACGGTCCTACAGGTATCGTCAAACTTTTGTTCGACCCCCAATTTACAAAGTTTAAGAATTTAGCCAGACCGGGCAATTATTGATATCAAACTAGTAGCACTACCCTCTTGCAAAAGTGCTTTTTGCACTCTTGTGGTCAAAGGGACTCATCTTTCTTGGGGAAAGGAAAAATACCAAACCTTTCCCCCTCCCCCGACTTCTGCAAGAGGTCTATTAAAAAACGCTTGCAGTAACATAGTTAAAACTTTGATACTATAAGCGTTTAATGTAGTGATGCTGTATCTATTTGTTACTAAGTGTTTGTGGATACTATCTTTATAGGTAGCTCCATAGTAAATCCCGCTGTTTAAGCACTAACAGCAGATGCAGCAACTTTAGTACTAACAACAGATGCAGGAACTTTAACAGGTTGTTGCAGCAGATCGATATAAAGGTCGCTTAGTTGTGAAGCAACACCATCCCAACTAAACTTAGTTCTCACGCGATGTTTAGCTGCTTCGCCTAATTTATTTCTCCAAGTCGGGTTAGAGATAATTTGGTCAATTGCAGCAGCAAAGGCAACTTCATCCTTTGCTGGAGCAAGTAATCCAGTTTCTCCAGGAACAACAGTAAATTGTAGACCGCCCACATCACTAGCTACTACTGGGGTTCCACTCGCCATAGCTTCAATTGCCACCAACCCAAAGGGTTCGTAGTGACTGGGAACTACGCAGACATCAGCTGCGGCATAGTAAGTCGGCAGTATCTCATGATCGAGGTTGCCAGGAAAACTGGTAAATGAACTCATTCCTAGTTCGTTAACAATGCTTTCGATGCGATCGCGTTCTAGTCCGTCACTTTGACCTGGACGACTACCACCGCCAATAATCAGTTTCAAAGGAGTTTTGCCACGCAATTGCGACTGACTTACAGCCCGTACAAGAGTTTCAATACCCTTGCGTTGGTCAAATCTTCCTACGTAAAAAATTACTTTTGTTTCAGGGTCTATTCCTAACTGTTGTCTGGCTTCTTCTCGCTCAACTGAGCCAAATCTTTCAACATCAGTACCACAAGGAATAATATCAATGTTGCCCTTAGAAGACACAAGCGCTCGCATGTGTTCTTTTTCTTGAGGGCTAGTTGCCACAATTGTTTCGGCTGTTTCTAAAACAGCTTTTTCAACTCCTAAACGTGTTTTGGAAATTAAAGGAATTGTGCTTATTGACTTGTATTTTACTGCTCCGAGAGAGTGGTAGGTATGAACTTGCTTAGTACCTTGAATTTTATTGAGTTCCATTCCCACCCAACTAGAGATCCAGTAGTTTGTGTGTACTATTTGGTATTGAATACCCGATTGCTTCTGAAACTTTAGAAATTGCTCGACAAACTCTGGAGCATACCCAAAAATATTGTCTCTAGGCACAAACTCGGCAGGCCCCGCAGTTAACCTAATTGTACGACAATTCTCTGCATGTTCAACTACTGTCGCTTGTTCGCTACTCGCTCTGCGAGTAAACATATCTACTTTCCAACCTTGTTTGGCTAGGGCTTCACCTACTTGCCGCACGTAAACATTTTGTCCCCCAGCTTCTTCTTTACCAATTTCAATTGCCGGATCGCCGTGGACGGAAATCAGAGCGATGTGTTTTTGAATTGCAGATTTCATAACAATGTCTGAAAGGGCTAAAATTAAATTAAAGATGAGATGCAACAGAAGTTAACGCCATCGGCTACCTCAATGCAGCCCAAAAACCGTTAACATTAATGTAAATGAAGTTATAGTTAGTGGAATCTGTTGTAAGAAAGACTTTGACTCAGCAAACCTTCATTCCAAAGAATTACATTTAGCCTAATAAGCATTTTTTCTGATCTTCCACCTCTAGCCAAAGGAGAGGTTATTAACCTATTAGCTAAAATATAACGGTAAATCTAAGTAGTCTGGGATTCTGACAAGTGCGAAAACAAGTATTCTATCTCTTATTTGTACTGAGCTTAGTTGGCGTTCTGGGCTTTTCTTACGTATCAGATATTATAGAGCGATCGCCTACAGTCAGTTGCCGCCGCTGGGGATTTATTTCTCCAAAAGTAGAAAAATACTATTCTTCTCCTGAAAAAATAGTAGTCGAGCCTTGGCGAGGTCGGCATAACGTCTACGGTATTTTTATGATTCCAGATGGATACCGTAGCGATCATTTTGTCACCTTAAAAATACCAGGCGAGAAAACTCACTGCGGACTGCTTCTGGGTGTCAATAGCTTTAATGAGGGAATTCATGCCAAGCCTGGATATTACCTGTTGCGGGGATACTTTAACACGCGAGTTGCTGTTGAGTTAATTCTTAAAGGCAAAGGAGATCAGTTAAAACAACCTCTTAACTGGAGATTAGGTTACGCTCAACTAAAACAAAAATAATCCTGTTTTACACAAGCATCCCAGCAATACAAGCAGTGATAAAACTCGCAAGTAATCCACCAATCATTGCCCTGACACCCATACGAGCTAAGTCTTGCTGGCGTTGCGGAGCCATTCCTGTAATCCCACCAATCATAATTCCAATCGAACCGATATTGGCAAAATTACACAGTGCGTAAGTAGCAATAATTATGGCACGCTGAGAAATTTTGCCACTCTCAATTAGTGTTTTCAAATCTAAGAAAGCGATAAACTCATTGAGAATTGTTTTTGTACCCAACAACGCCCCTACTTGCCTGCAATCATTCCAAGGTACTCCCATCAAAAATGCTACGGGAGCCATAACAAAAGATAATATCCATTGTAATGATAGCTGCTCTAAACCAACACGCGCTCCTAACCATCCCAACAGTGCATTCACAGCAGCCAACAACCCCAAAAAGGCAATGATTGTTACGCCGACATTAACTGCGAGTTTCACACCGTCAATTGCCCCGCTAGTAGCAGCATCGATCGCATTCACGTAACTGGTTTCTATATCCATATTGGCTTTACCAGTCGTTTCTGAAATCTCCGTTTCCGGGTACATCAGTTTTGATACTACCAATGATGTGGGAGCAGTCATAAAGAAAGCTGCAATCAAGTGTTCTGGGGGAATACCAAAAGAAAGATACGCCCCCAGAACTCCACCTGCAATAGTGGCAAAACCTCCAGTCATCAAAGCATGGAGTTCCGATTGCGTCATATTCGCTACATAAGGTTTGACCATCAGCGCCGACTCTGTTGGCCCCAAAAAGATGTTACCCGCACAAGATAAAGATTCAGAACCTGATGTTTTCATCGTTGCAATCATTACCCAAGCTACTGCATTCACTACTCTTTGCAATATGCCGTAGTAATACAAGACGCTAATGAAAGCGGAGAAAAAGATAATTGTGGGCAGCACTTGGAAGGCAAATAAATGCTCCTTAAAATTATCTCCAAAAACAAATTTGGCCCCCACATCAGAGAATGCCAAAAAATTGCTGATAATATTACCCAAAGACTTAAAGGCATTTAGACCCCAAGGGGTTTTCAGAATTATTAACGCAAATACAAACTCTAGTCCTAAACCCCACGCCACCGTCCGCCACCGCACCGCATGACGCTGAATAGATAGGGCGTAGGAGATGCCGATGAAAACTATTATTCCTAATGCGGAAATGGCACGTTCCATGTTTACTTCCCAAAAAAAGATTACCGCTAAGACATTTTGTGACAAAGCATACACAAAAATCTGCCTTTGTGGTTAGTTTCTAGGATTTTGAGATGGCGATGATTTAGCGATCGCCTAACAAATTATCGGAGAAAAACATGGTAGTATCGTGGAGCTAAATTCTATACTAAGACAAAGCTCAGGGTTAGCGATTTAGAAGAACCTGAAGTTACTTTTTCAGAGATTATTTATGAATCGGATGTTTCGACGGTATCATCGTCAAATTGCGATCGTGCTATGTCTGCCTTTATTTTTAACAGTGTTAACTGGTATGGGCTACACTATCGCCCATGAATGGTTACATCAAAATGAGTTTGGCGAATTTCTCCTCGGACTGCATACGCTGGAAATTTTGCATCTAGAGGCAATTTATCCAATTTTGAATGGCTTGGGCTTAATTGGCTTATTAATTACTGGTCTAAGTATGACAGGCTTATTTCGCACACGAGCTTAACAATATCAGCTAGGTTGCGCGCAACATTAACAACAACCTACCTTTAACGTATGAACCAGTCGTACAAAATAGCTGGTAAAGGAATAACCCACCACCATTTATTCAAAAATTGAGCTATTTGTTTTTTCCAGTCAGTGTTGACTTCTGGCTCGAACGACTGCAAATTAAACTTGGCTTTATACCCTTGGTATATACCGTATTGATTTGTACTCCAGACTTGTTCTCCCATTTTAATAGTAAATGGATAATATAACGGCGTATCTGAGTTGTTACAAAAATCACTCATAAGTTGCTGTAGAAATTTACTTAGCTTTCTAGCTCTTTCGGTATCCCGCATTACAGCTTTAACAGGTCTAACAGGTTTGCCTTCGGAGTTGGAGAATGTATTGACCATATCTAGGCATAGCACAACATCAATGTGAACTAAACCTCCTAACATTTTCCTGTTACTTGCATCTATAAGAGACAGAACAGATAAATCATCTTCGATCAAATTTTCCAGAATCACTAAGCCTAAAGCATCGGTACAACCAAGAGCTTTTTTGCTCTCTTCAATCTGTCCATTAGCTTTGCTTAATGCCTTGTTGATTGAGTTGTAAAAATCACGTTGAAAGTTCTGTTTTGAGATATTACTTTTACGGGCTAGTTTCTCAACCTGATGCTGAACTTTGATATTCTGAATATCTTTGACTTCACAAACAACTTGACTGTCGAATAGTAAAAAATCTGATCGATCAATCCCATGTGAAAAATAGCTATCGTACTGTTTGCCATCTAAATTAATGGCTTGCCCATAGACTTCTAAGAACTCTCGCATCATCCGTATTGCAAAATGGCACTTTTACAGATTATAAAGTTAATTTTTGGATATTTTACTCTAAAATTAAGGATTTACTAATCTTGACTTTGCATATAACTATTTTACAACCCCATAACCGTGCGATAATGAGCTTCAATTTGCGCGACTGTTTGAGACTTACGCGTTATTTCCCACTGACTGCGGTTAAATAATTCTTGCCGCAAATCATCAACATTAATTGTGGTAACTTTGCCATCAGCAATAATTTGCTTGCCATTCACCCAAGCACTATCAACAACATTGGTAGGACGACCTAAAACCAATAAACCAATGGGATCTGTACGAGGAAGTAATGATAAATTGGTGAGATCGTAAAGTACTAAATCAGCTTGTTTGCCTACTGTAAGAGAACCAAGTTTGTCTGCCAAATTCAGTCCTTTTGCGCCTCCCAAAGATGCCATTTCTACAGCTTGCCGGGGTGTAATCCAGTGTTGATAATCTGAGTCTGTAACGTTGTGCAAAATAGAACCAATTTTGATGGCTTCTAGCAAATCTTGGGAGTCATTGCTGGAAGCACCATCACAACCAAAAGTTACGTTGATCCCAGCTTGCCGATATTTTAAAATCGGGGCGATGCCACTGCCTAAACGCAAATTACTTAAGGGATTGTGAACGACTGTAGATTGAGTTTCTGCCACGATCGCAATATCAGCATCATTTAAATGGACGCAATGGGCTAGAGTTGTGCGATCGCTCAAATAACCTATCCTCTTCAAATGTTCCACAGCAGTACAACCGTATTTTTCTTGGGCGAGTTTTTCTTGCGCCCTAGTTTCTAGCAAGTGGGAGTGACGGCAAAGATTGTAGCGATCGCTTAATTCAATACATCCCTCAAATAAAGCATCAGTACACAACTGAATCCCTGTGGGTGCAACTAAAATATTTACACCCTCATCTGGGCGATGGAACTGTCTTACCGCCTCTTCGATGATTTCCAGGGTTGCCGCCGTTGAGCGAAAATAAGGCTCATGAGTTTGTGTTGATTCTCCTGACGGTATGCCGGCAGTTAGGGATTCATCTTGAATTAAGGGGGCGATAAAAGCGCGAATCCCCACTTCTTTGTAGGCGCGAACTGCGGTGGCGATCGTTTCAAACTCTTGTCCGGGAATTAATACCAGATGGTCTACCACACTCGTACCGCCGGAAAGAAGAGTTTCGACTGCTGTTCCCAAAGCGCTGAGATAAACCTTTTCAGTATCGATGGGGGCAAAATCATACAGTTCCGCCAGCCATAATTCTAAAGGAAAGGCTGACATGATTCCACGCTGCCACATTTCTGATGAGTGGGTATGAGCGTTGACAAAACCAGGCAGTAACAGCTTGTTTCTACCATCAAAGGTAGTACCGAAAACATCTAAGTCGGCTGCGTAAGCGCGAAGCGTGTCGTCAGAAATTGCTGCGATTTTACCGTCTATAACTTGTACATCTACGGTTGCATAAGCATCATGGGCAGCAATTAAAACATTTTCGATAGTAAAATTCACGATTTTAACCTTGATTAAGTAAACGAACGCTCAACAAGATTTCAAGTTACAAAATAAAAACAGGTGTTGGGTGTTGCAATTTTATGGATCTACCATTTCGGACATTGGGGGTTACACCAAATGCTTGGACTGTGAATCATGCGAGCGCAGATATCACTCGTCCTCAAAAAACCCCACAACCCGTTATCTTATCAACAGAAACTAAAACCCTGCGCCTAGACTTGGCAAAAGCTGCCATCCTCGTTATTGATATGCAAAACGACTTTTGTCACCCTGATGGCTGGTTAGCGCATATCGGCGTGGATGTCACTCCGGCGCGTCAACCCATTGAACCTTTAAACAGTTTACTACCAGAACTGCGTGCAGTTGGCGTTCCTGTAATTTGGGTAAATTGGGGAAATCGTCCCGACTTACTCAATATTAGTGCTGCTTCACATCACGTCTACAACCCCACAGGAGAGGGCGTAGGATTGGGCGATCCACTACCTAGTAATGGTGCTAAAGTACTCATGGCAGGGAGTTGGGCCGCAGCAGTAGTAGACGAACTACCACAATCACTAGAGGATATTTGCATTGATAAATACCGTATGAGTGGCTTTTGGGATACCCCTTTAGATAGTATCTTGCGAAATCTGGGAAGGACGACACTGTTTTTTACTGGTGTTAATGCCGATCAATGTGTAATGACTACGCTGTGTGATGCCAACTTCTTAGGATATGATTGCGTGTTAGTAAAAGACTGCACTGCTACAACTTCTCCTGAATACTGTTGGTTAGCAACTTTGTACAACGTCAAACAATGCTTCGGCTTTGTCACTAATTCACAAGCAATTTTAACAGCCTTGCAAAAGAGTGCTGAGTGAGGAGAAGTTAGGATAGTTGTTTATGCAAAACCTCTGACTTTATTGATTTAGACCTACAACTAACCATTCAAGATTCAAGACTATAAACTCAGGATCTCGATCGCTATCCACAATTTAAGAGGGTATAAAAAATGTACGCTACCCGTTGTGTAATTCCTGTTATCAAGTCTCCTAAAGATTACCAAGTATATCGCATTAGTCCCCACGATACTAATCGACTAGCGATTATCTTTGACTCAGTCAATGCGAATACTTCCTTAACTTGTTGCTTAGAAATTTTTGATGTTGGCGGGCAAACACCACCAAATCGACATCAGTGGGCAATAGAAATGTTTTTCGTTCTCAAAGGAGAAGGAGTAGCTATTTGTGACGGTAAGAATGTTTCAATTCAAGCGGGAGATAGTTTATTAGTGCCTCCTACTGGTACTCATTTGATTAAAAATACTGGTTCTACTCGCTTGTACACATTAACTATTATGGTTCCCAATGAAGACTTTTCTGAACTAATCCGTAGTGGTACTCGATTAGAGTTAGATGCAGAAGATATGGCAGTGTTAGGAAGATTAGATGCTTTAATGCCTTGTTAAGGCTATTTTCAGGTAAATAAACCACTATAGTAAGGGCGAACGGTTGTTCGCCCTTACTAGAATTTGTAGTTTAAATCAATGAAAACTGCTGTAACTTCTAAATCTTCGCTTCTTCCTTGACCAACTTATCCCAACCTAAATCTTTCAAGTTGTTATTGCGACGCAACGGACGAGTTACCAACTCTAGAATGTCACGCGCATTCGTAAAACCGTGAATCTGAGCAAAAGTGAACTCTACAGACCACTTGGTATTAATACCGCGCGCTTCCAAGGGGTTGGCATGAGCCATACCAGTAATTACTAAGTCTGGTTTCAACTCATAAATCCGCTGAATTTGATTGTAATTATCTGGCTTTTCCACAATTTTTGGCAGTGGTACGCCCATTTCCTGGCAAGTCTTCTCTAGCAATGCTAACTCAGCAGCTTGATAGCGCTTATCCATGTAGGGGATACCGATTTCGGGAACTGTCATCCCGCAGCGTACCAAGAACCGTGCTAAGGAGATTTCTAGCAAGTTATCACCCATGAAGAATACAGACTTGCCACGAATCAATTTTACGTAGTCTTCCAAACCTTCCCAGATTTGGGCTTCGCGCTCGTCCAAACCTTTGGGGGTAATGCCGAATACTGAGCAGATTTTTTCAATCCAAGCGCGCGTGCCATCTGGGCCGATGGGGAAGGGTGCACCAATTAATTTACATTTGCGACGACGCATCAAGGTGGTAGCAGTGCGACTCAGGAAGGGATTGACACCAGCGACATAATACCCTTCTTCTATTACTGGTAGTTCGGTGAAGCGCTTGGCAGGTAGCCAACCAGAAACTTTGATGCCTTGTTTTTTCAATTCCAAGGTTAACTGCGTCACAACGGGATCGGGAAGGGAACCGAAGAGAACTAGAGGGGGATGATCTACGTACTCAGATTCTTCTTGCACAACTTCTTCTTTCTTTTTACCGAAGTTGAGCAGTTTTTGAATGGCGTTGCGTTCGTTTTTGTCTGTTTCTGCCACAGGTGACTTATCGGGACAACGATTAGCCATTGCTGCTAATACGGTGTCTTCTCCTTGGGTAAAGGCGTAATCTAGACCGTTAGCACGAGCGACGACAATGGGAATGCCAATTTCTGATTCGAGTTTCGGTGCTAAACCTTCTAAGTCAGTTTTGATGATTTCGGTAGTGCAAGTCCCAATCCAGACAATAACACTAGGATTGCGATCGCGCTTAATTTGCAAACACAAGCGCTTTAACTCTTCGTAATCATTTAGCTGTGCCGAAATATCCCCTTCTTCCAACTCTGCCATGGCATAGCGGGGTTCAGCAAAAATCATTACTCCCATCGCGTTTTGCAGGAAGTAGCCACAAGTCTTAGTCCCGATCACCAAAAAGAAGCTATCTTCAATTTTTTGGTACAACCACGCCACGCAGCTAATTGGGCAAAAGGTGTGATAATTCCCAGTTTCACATTCAAAGTTTAAAGCTTCTGGTTGTTGAGCGACAGTCATTTTGGTTTTTTCTCCCCTTGATTTTTTAAGTTAGGAGTTAACAGTTACGAATTTAGTAATTAAAACTTATATTCTTAACTCAGCACTCAGCGAGAAGTTGCAAGGAGGGTCTCCCTCCGGGCAAACTTCGGTGACTCAGCAACGCCACTTGCTACAACGGAGGGAACCTCCGCAACGCAGTGGCTCCTCAGCACTCTAAACTCCTAACTTAGTAATTAAGCGTTGGGGAAGAGACGGGCAATCTCCGATTCATCAAAAACGCCAGCTGGTAGTTCTTCCCCTAAAAAATCGTTATTCTCTTCGCTTTTTTGCAAAGATGTTTCATCACCCCAGACATCTGACAACACTTCACTAAAAGCATTCTCATCTGTTGTATTCAACTCGCCGAGAATTTGCTCGTCTTGCTTTTCTTGTGGTGCATCAAAGGAAATATCGCCAAAATCATCTGCTGAGATATTGGATGCTTGCTGAGACTCATCTTCTAAGTTGTGTCCGTTGGATGAGGAAATATCACTCAGCCCATTTTGGCTTTCCTTGGGTGCGAACTCTTGAGCCATCAATCCTTCCCCAAAGCCATTTGCATGGGAAACCGCTAAAGTTTCATCTTCAGAGATTTCATCCCCAGTAATGGCTGACTCGTATCTAGCCATCTCTGGTTCTGATTGGGGAACAAAACGATTGCCAAGAGCAATGTCTGGGTCAAAATGCAAATCCAGCACCTCAATTAAAGTATCGGCATCGGGATTCAGCCGAGAAAAAGGCAACATTAATTGCGCTAACTTCGGTTCTAGCGCATTGACAACGCCCAGGATGAGGTAAGAAGATGGTCGCTTCCCGCCATCAGGAGTGTACACCGATTCCGCCTTCATGTGCAGGGTAATCCAGTCACGATTTACCTGGAAAAATTGCAACCACTTTTGTCTTATTGAGTCTGTAAAGCTATTAAAGAAAGCCATATGTCCCCTCATCCTGAGAACTAGATGATGTTATACAATCATCAAGTCTAGTTCCTCTTCTGAATTAGGAACCTGGGGTTTACCCGGATTTAGATAAAAATCGGACAACAAAGAGAACAATTCCCGATCTGGGGAGTCGTTTGGCACTACTCCCTCTGGACACGCCAAAATTTGGTCGGCGATATTGAGGTAATAATCGCAAACGTAGTCTAAAGATGGGTCTTGCTCTGCCATTTCAAACAAAGTTTTACCCTTGACACGGGAAACACGGATATCTTCAATTAAAGGCAGGACTTCTAAAACTGGCATGGGTACTGCTTCTACGTATTTCTCAATTAAGTCACGCTTGGAAGTACGGTTGCCAATTAGACCAGCTAGACGTAAGGGGTGAGTCCGGGCTTTTTCTCTGACGGAAGCTGCAATCCGATTGGCAGCAAATAAAGCATCGAAGCCATTATCAGTCACAATCAAGCAGTAATCTGCATAATTAAGTGGCGCAGCAAAACCACCGCAAACAACATCACCTAGTACGTCAAATAAAATGACATCATACTCATCGAAAGCGTTGAGTTCTTTGAGTAATTTCACGGTTTCGCCAACTACGTAGCCGCCACATCCAGCACCCGCAGGCGGGCCGCCAGCTTCTACGCAATCAACACCGCCATACCCTTTGTAGATCACATCTTCCGGCCAGACATCTTCGTAATGGTAGTCTTTTTCTTGGAGGGTGTCGATAATTGTAGGAATCAAAAACCCTGTCAGGGTAAAGGTGCTGTCGTGTTTGGGGTCGCAACCAATTTGTAAGACTTTTTTGCCGCGTTTGGCTAGGGCGACTGATATGTTACAGCTAGTTGTGGATTTACCGATACCACCTTTTCCGTAAACTGCTAGTTTCACTTTTGTTTGCCTCTTATAGTTTTTTATCAAACTCGTGGCTTTAACTTTTGCCTTCACCTAGCCGTAGATGGCAATGTGTGAGGTCTCGTGAATGTCATTATTGTCGAGATTAGTTTGAAAATAAAGGGGGTTGAAATCTCAAAAAACAAGCTATCAAGCTTTTAAGTGTTTAAAATGTTTTATTTTCAAATATTTACTTAAATTTAGAGCTTTAGGTCTTTAATAAACAATATTTTTATGTTTAATTAACTTTTTTTTAAAAAAGAGTTACAAAAGACAAAAAACTATAGTAGCTCACCATATATGGTTTTCATAGATTTAGGCGATCGCAATCCCAACTCACATTGGCTAGGAAAGATCGGCTAGGTTCTCACCACAGTCGAGATATTTGCCAATCTGGCGCTAGAAATAACCTTGCAAGTTTATATAAAAGGCTGTGCTTGGTAGTTAAAGTACGCTTGCCAAGAATATCTAATATTGGGTGTGGTGCGAGCGCTCTTAATTATGTAAAAAATTATTAATGTTTTAAATATCGGCTGGGGATCGAGAAAAATCAGGCGAGAGTGCCTCGATTTCCTGTAATGTTTGCCAGCCAGCTTGCCACTGGGAACTGTCTTGTAATAATTTAGCATTGAGCCAAAAGCGAACTTTGGGGTCGCAGGCAGCAACCATTTCGGCATACACCCACTTACCTTGATTTTTCCGGTTGACAACTTGGAAGTGTCTCCAGCCATCTACTTTTCGCTGTGCTGTCCACTTAGAACCAACTAGATAAGGAAACTTTTGCTTTTTAGTCATTTGTCAATGGTAAATAGTTATTGTTTAAATAAATACTTTTAAATACTTCTTTTTTATACAAAAAGAAAGTATGATTTTTATCGGTAAAATTTTTATGTGTTTCCCATTGCATCAGATATTCAAGAATTTCTGGTGCTAATTTATAGTTTTTACTGCGCTATTGCCGTGAGTCTACAAATATAGTCTGCAAACGGCATAAAAATTTATGCTGTGAATAGTTCAAGAAAAGATAACTTCTATGAGTCAAAGTAATAAAAAATCTAACTTCAATAGAAGAATTAGTATTATAGGTATCGCGATCGCTCTAGCTGGAGTTATCGTTCCTCTTGCTATGCCAGAGATTAGATGTTTTTTGTTTCCAAATAGCTGTCCTCCATCACCTACAAAGAAAGAAGTGAAAGAAGTGACACTGATAACACAAACAGAAACAGGAGAACCTCTAGCGGGAGTTAAGGTTATAGCTACTGGTACGGATGTACCGGAGCTTCAATATACTGATAGCAATGGCTATGCGAACGTCAGAATTGCTAGCGAGGGAAAGGTTCATGTCAACTTAAGCAAGCCAGGGTCAAGCTATCAGCCTAAAGACTTTACCTATGATTTAGTCGATCAAAACACAACTAGGACATATCGGTTTACTAAAGACGGTCAAATTGAAGATAAATCTGTTCCAACAGTTCCTCCTAATTCTCCCACTCCAACACCAACTATATCTTCACCAGAAACGACTAGAACAAGCGAGGGTGTCAATTATGACAAAGATCCCATTAAAGCCACAGCATTAGGTGCTTCGTTTGATAGAAATGAGTATGCTCAGGCAGGTTTGATTATTGAGAATAAGAGCGAGAAGGATTTACTGTTAGCTGTTGAACATACGGGAGTTAGAGCGATTTCCGATTCGGGTCAATCGAGTGAATGTCGTCTTGAGGGACTCAAGTCAATAAATATATCAGCGATCGCGCCCAATCCCTTAAGTTTTTCAAAATTAAAATCCAAAACAACAGTAACTATTAGCGTTTCCAATTGCACAGGCATTACTCCAGCATCTAAAGCCAACAGCCTTAATGTTAACATTCCTCTAGTAATGCTGGAAAATGATAAGTATGCTACATTCATACTCCCCTTGAGCGGTATTCCAATCAAAAAATAAAAAATTCATTGGAATCCCTGTGAAGCAAGAATCCCCGAATTAAAAATTTGGGGAGTGTCAACTCATCATCTGGAGTTTCTTAATGAGTGTCCTTGACAGAGGTTCAACCAGCTTCGGCAATAACCTTGCCAATTTGAAGGGTTGACTGTTGCCAGCATCGCACGTATCAACAATTAAATAAACTCGCTTTCTTTTAGTTAGTATCAATTACACTCGTATCTCTGTTCTTTGCAAAGACCTGTGGTTTTAAATGAACACATTTGCAGTAGTAGAATAGGGCTAATCCCTTTCGCCAAGTTTTAGTGATGGATGGAAATACTGTAGAGCGACAAAAGTTAATTGAAACAGTCAGCACTCTGCCTGATGAGGTTCTGCTTGAGCTTGCCAGTTTTCTTGACTATCTTCGCTACAAGTCAGTTCACTTGAAAGAACCTGACAAAAATGCTTCCGGTTTTTTACTTGCAGTTGCAGGTTTAGGCAACTCTGGTCAACATGATATTTCAGAGCGAGACGAAGAGATTCTACGTAATGAAATCGATCCTGTTTCTGGCTGGAATCTTAAGCCGAGTAATCCTACATGACAGCGATACTCGACACCAGTTTTTTGTTTGCATTGACCGACCGAGGAGATAGTAACCATCAGCGTGTGTTGTCTGTTGCTCAAAGTGTGAATGAGGCATTAATTCTACCTGTAGTTGTTTTACCCGAAATCTGTTATCTGGCTGCATCAAGATTAGGGCATAAGGCAATGCGTAGTTTTTTGTCTAGCCTTACAACTAGTACAGTGCAGATTGAGCCGATTGCATCAGCGGATTTAATGAGAATACATCAGGTTTTAGAGCAATATGCCGATAGCCAACTTGATTTTACAGACGCGGCAATTGTTGCCATAGCTGAAAGGCTTAGGGTTACTCGCCTTTACACCCTTGACCGTCGAGATTTTTCGATTATTCGCCCAAGTCATTGCGATTATTTTGAGTTACTGCCCTAAGCCACTAGTCTCTAAATTTCCACTTCAATAAAATTACAGCTATTCTTAAGATTATGCTGACAAAAATAGCCTTGCTCTCCAGAACTCTGCACAAAATGGGCAGTAATACTACTACTATATAAAGACGTGAAGACCGATCCAGCTAACTGTACCCCTGTCTCTACAATGACCGTATAAGAACAAAGCTGACTCTTGTTCTCTCTGCACATTTGCGACTAGAGTAGTTCCTCAATCAGCCTATGCAACCTACTAATCCTAACCAATTTACAGAAAAAGCCTGGGAAGCGATCGCGCATACTCCAGAAATTGCCAAACAATATCACCAACAGCAAATAGAAAGCGAACACTTAATGAAAGCGCTGCTAGAACAAGAAGGTCTAGCTAGCAGCATTTTGACAAAGGCAAGTGTTAACTTCCAAAAACTGCGCGATCGCACCGACCAGTTTCTCCAGCGTCAGCCGAAAGTATCAGGTAACAGTACTTCTGTATACTTAGGACGCAGCTTAGATACACTTCTAGACCGAGCCGACGGATATCGTCAAGATTTTAAAGATGAATATATTTCAATCGAACATTTATTGCTAGGTTACGCCAAGGACGACCGCTTTGGTAAAGGTTTATTCCAAGAATTGGGTTTAGACGAAGGCAAGCTAAAAAACATTATTAAACAAATTCGTGGGAGCCAAAAAGTGACCGACCAAAATCCAGAAGGTAAATATGATGCACTGGAAAAGTATGGACGTGACTTGACAGAAGCTGCCCGTAACGGTCAACTCGATCCAGTGATTGGCCGGGATGATGAAATTCGTCGTACCGTGCAAATTCTCTCTCGCCGGACAAAGAACAACCCCGTGCTTATTGGCGAACCAGGTGTTGGTAAAACTGCGATCGCCGAAGGACTAGCACAGCGCATCGTTGCTGGTGATGTACCTCAATCCCTCAAAGACCGCAAGCTAATCGCTTTAGACATGGGTGCTTTGATTGCTGGGGCAAAATTCCGGGGTGAATTTGAAGAACGCTTGAAAGCAGTATTAAAAGAAGTTACTGAATCTCGCGGCAATATAGTTTTATTTATTGATGAAATTCACACCGTTGTCGGTGCTGGGGCAACTCAAGGGGCAATGGATGCCGGCAACTTGTTAAAACCAATGTTGGCGCGGGGCGAGTTGCGCTGTATTGGGGCGACAACTTTGGATGAATATCGTAAGTATATTGAAAAAGATGCCGCTTTAGAAAGACGCTTCCAGCAGGTTTATGTAGATCAGCCTAGTGTCGAAGATACTATTTCCATTTTGCGCGGATTGAAAGAACGCTATGAAGTCCACCACGGGGTGAAGATTTCTGATAGTTCTCTAGTGGCAGCAGCTACTTTGTCTAGTCGTTATATTAGCGATCGCTTCTTGCCTGATAAAGCCATTGATTTGGTCGATGAAGCCGCCGCCAGATTAAAAATGGAGATTACCTCCAAACCCGAAGAACTCGACGAAATCGACCGCAAGATTTTGCAATTGGAAATGGAGAAGCTATCCTTGCAAAAAGAAAGCGATGCAGCTTCCCGCGAACGCTTAGAAAGATTAGAAAAAGAACTTGCCGATCTCAAAGAAGAACAAAGGTCATTGAGTGCCCAATGGCAATCTGAAAAAGATATCATCACTAAAATTCAGTCTGTCAAAGAAGAGATCGATAGGGTGAATTTAGAGATTCAGCAAGCTGAGAGAAACTACGATCTCAACCGGGCTGCCGAGTTGAAATACGGCAAATTAACTAGTTTGCATCGGCAATTAGAAGCAGTAGAAAATGAACTGGCAAACGCCCAAAGAACTGGCAAATCATTATTACGCGAGGAAGTAACCGAAGCTGATATCGCGGAAATTATTTCTAAGTGGACGGGAATTCCGATCAGCAAGTTGGTGGAATCCGAGAAAGAGAAACTATTGCACTTAGAAGACGAATTGCACCGTCGGGTAGTTGGACAAGCCGAAGCAGTCACAGCAGTAGCCGATGCCATTCAGCGATCGCGTGCTGGACTTGCCGATCCCAATCGTCCCATTGCTAGCTTTATTTTCCTCGGTCCGACGGGTGTGGGTAAAACTGAGTTGGCAAAAGCGCTGGCGGCATATATGTTCGATACCGAAGAGGCATTGGTGCGAATTGATATGTCCGAGTATATGGAGAAACACGCTGTTTCTCGCTTAATCGGCGCGCCTCCGGGATACGTGGGTTATGAAGAAGGCGGACAACTTACAGAAGCGATTCGCCGTCGTCCTTATGCGGTGATTCTCTTCGATGAAATCGAGAAAGCCCACCCGGATGTGTTTAATATCTTCTTGCAAATTCTCGATGATGGTCGCGTTACTGATGCCCAAGGTCATACAGTAGACTTTAAGAACGCGATTATCATCATGACCAGCAACATCGGTTCGCAGTACATTCTTGATATTTCTGGAGATAACGCCCACTACGACGAAATGCGCCGTCGGGTGATGGAAGCAATGCGAAATAGCTTCCGTCCAGAATTCCTCAACCGGATTGACGAAATTATCATCTTCCACGGTTTGGATAAGCGGGAATTGCGGCAAATTGTCCAGTTGCAAACAGATAGACTGCGGCAAAGACTCAGCGATCGCAAAATGTCCCTGAGACTTTCTGATGCTGCTCTTGACTTTTTAGCCGAAGTAGGGTATGACCCAGTATATGGAGCGCGTCCGCTGAAGCGGGCAATTCAGCGAGAGTTGGAAACGCAGATAGCGAAAGCCATCTTGCGGGGCGAATTCAACGATGGTGATAGTATATTTGTCGATGTCCAAAATGAGCGTCTTTCCTTTAGTCGCTTACCCGTTGAGGTCTTTAGTAGTTAATTTAATCGGACGCAATCATATTTTTCATCAAGGGTGCAAGGGTTTTGAACGCTTGCACCCCTTAGCTTAAACTCTTGGTAAGAGTGCGATCGTGCCTAAGTCCTATATATAGCTATAGCCACACCCTTTAGGACAGTATTGATTGCTCAAAGCCTATGAAGTAACTAGGTTTCTACTCAGCACTCAGCACTCAGCACTTTGCTATAAATACTGTTATTAAAAAATTATGAACTCGGCGATGAAAACTACATTTGCATCTGCTATTCAGCCAAGAACCGAAGATAGTTTTGCCATTACCTTTGCGCCATTATCCATTGAAGAAATTTATGCTAAAGCCGACGATCCGGCTAATGGTGCAGTGGTATTAATGAGTGGGATGGTTCGCAATCAAACCGATGGACAACCTGTGGTTGCTTTAGAATATCAGGCTTACGAACCGATGGCATTGCGAGTGTTTTATCAAATTGCTGCTGATATGCGTTCTCTTTGGCCTGATGTCAAACGAGTAGTCATCCATCATCGCGTTGGGCGTTTACGAGTTGGAGAAATCAGCGTTTTAGTAGCGGTGGGTTGTCCCCATCGTAGTGAAGCTTTTGAAGCTTGCCGTTATGCGATTGATACCCTCAAACATAATGCACCCATTTGGAAAAAAGAACATTGGCAAGATGGTTCTAGCAGCTGGGTAAGTATTGGTGCTTGCGAACAGTCAGGAGAAAATTGTTAATATTGCGAATTTAATTAATTTATTTTGTGTGGTGCGATCGCTCTTTGTTGTAAGTTGAGTTAAAAGTCTGAGAGAATTTTTATCCGCCCTCAAATGCATTTAAAATATCTTCAGGTAGAGGTGCATCAAAATCATCAGGTAATGTAAATTCTCCAGCACATAACCCAAACGGTCTTAGCTGTTTATTGCTATTAATAATTGGTTTTAGTTCAGCAATTGGCTTGTCTGCTTGGACAATAATAAAGCTTTCACCTGCTTCAACTTGATTAAGGTACTTCAAGGGATTTTTTTGTATTTCATGAACAGTGATTTTCTGCATCTGAATATTTCAGCGTAGTGGTATGGGGATATTACACTGCCTAACTCAATTTTAGTGTGATGGCGCTTCGTAAGAGGTTGATAGAAGTACGCTCGTAACTATTGTTTATTGAAGAAATTAATATTGAGTCTTTGAATTGACGTTAGGTATTAGACAAGCCAATATAAAATATTATGCTTGTTGGGTTGCGCGGTCTATCCCCTAACCTACCAAATTTCAGTTGTAATTTGAGAAATCACCTGATTTGGGTAAGAAGCCGTTAGAAATAGCTTTGTCGAGACTTCCTTGCCTAACAATTTCATCCAGGTCATGACCAATTACTTTAAGAGCAAGCGACATATTCAGGTCATGATCTAGTACGAAGTCGATTAGGAATCTCATATCCTGAAGAAGTTTCTTTTCTTCAGGTGTTAGCCCAACAGGGAACTGTGTCTTAAGTCTTTTTATGAAATCTGGGTGCATATAAATCCTGAAGAAATAGTAAGCTTAACTTTTGTTTTAACCAATGTATATGTTTAGCACCAAAGCCGAACTATAATCAGTAATCTTGCTCTACTTATTTTTCTTTGATGACTTTTTGGCATCCAGTACGCGGTGAACGTCTTGTCTTGTTACACGATCTCCTAGTTTGGGTTCCTCTAACTCAATCATCAGCGCGCCAGCAGCAGCTCTAATCGCTTCAATAGGATTTAAGCCTTTACGTTGAATGTATTTTGCTGCCAGATCCTCAATTTGAGCAATGCGCTGAAGCTGGTTGACATTAACATTATCTTTTGGCGTTCTGTAGGCAGCTACATCTAAAAATTGATTTATCTGTGCCTTGTTTCTTCCAAATAAAACTTGATAAATCTCTCCTAAAGCAGATGCATATATTCCCCTATATCCGCCTCTAATAGAGTGTGTTTTTGTATAATTCTGAATATTATGCTGGTTGTTCTCAATCCACTCTGTAATAGCTTGTCTCAGGTCTTTGTTGAGCAAAATTGAGGCATAACGATACTCGAATTTTTGGATGTATTCGTCTTCATCTCTGACAACCCCAAAAGCATGATCTGCCCGGCGCTCCAAGGTTTCCTGCATAGCAGCAGCCATTAAAGCGATTGCTGGTCTCTGATACCCTACCATCACTGCATAAAGTATCACCGCCATAAAGTCTTCAGTTGAAACGAGGTGGCTTTTGATAAAGCCCTGCCCTGAAGACTCAACGATTTTACCTTTGAATCCGTAGCCCTGAAGTTTAATTAAGGCATTACCTCCGGCTTGAATAGTGTCTCTTAACCAACCTTCGTTGTATCCTACCGCTTTACTCGCCTGCCTCATTGACCAACGGTATTCACCGTTCGGCATCATGTAAACAGGCATGGGAATGCCGCCAATTTTTATTTCCTTGCGTTTCCCGTGCTTGACTTTAGGCTCATCTGTAGACTCCGTATCTTCTGGCTCTAAATCTTGCAGAAAAAAGAATGCTTCCATTTCCATTTGTTCTGTCATACATTTTTTATATACTGGTGTTTGCCGTGGGGTTAACCCCTTGGCTAATAAAATACCAGTACTTTCGCCGTGGGGTCAACCCTGTGGCAAAAACTTTGTATAAATCAAATCGTAATTTCGAGGCAGGCAAAACGCCCACCTCTCAAAAAACACAACTAACTAAAAGCAGACTTTAACTCACTCCGCCCTTGTTCCAATGCTTCTGGTAATTTACTAGCATCGCGTCCGCCGGCTTGGGCTAAGTTCCCTCTACCGCCGCCGCCACCACCGCAAATTTTAGCAATATTACCCACAAATTTACCTGCTTGCAATCCTTTTTTATTCACTTCGGGGCTGAAAGCTGCAACTATGCTAACTTTCCCAGCTTCGGGAACGGAACCCAGTACCACCGCACCGTTACCGATTTTTTGTAGCAAGCGTTCCGCAGCAGATTTCAATGATTCGGGATCGACATCTTCCAACTGGGCAACCAAAATTTTATAATCGCCCACAGATTCAACTGTTTGCAGCAAGCTGTCAGATTTGGCGATCGCCAGCTGTGATTTCAGAGTAGCAAGTTGTTTTTCACTGTTTCTCAGTTCGGTTTGCAGAGTGGTGATTCTCTCTGGTAGTTCTTCGGGTTTGACTTTAAAGCGATCGCTCAAATCCTTGACTACTTTATCCCGAACGTTGAGATAATCCAGGATTGCTGGTCCCGAAACAGCTTCAATCCGCCGCACCCCAGAAGCCACACCAGCTTCCGAGATAATCTTGAATACCCCAATCTCAGCAGTATTACTGACATGAGTGCCGCCGCACAATTCCATTGACACGCCAGTAAAGTCAATCACCCGCACTTCTTCACCGTATTTTTCCCCAAACATGGCAACAGCACCTCTAGCTTTTGCCTCTGCTAAAGGTAATACTTCTACTTTCGCAGCATGGGCTTCAGCAATCCAAGTATTCACCTGTTCTTCAACTTGTTGGACTTCTTCTGCTGTCAAAGCACGGGGACAGTTGAAGTCAAAGCGTAACCTGTCAAAGGAAACCAGGGAACCAGCTTGAGATATGCCATCATCGACAATTTTTTTCAACGCAGCTTGCAGCAGATGTGTTGCTGTATGGTTAGCTTGGGCGCGACGACGACAAGCGCGATCGATTTGGGCAGTTACAGCATCTCCGACTCGGATTGTACCGCGTTCGATGCGTCCGAAATGAACGAAGAAATCGGATTCTTTTTTCACGTCTTCAACGCGAACAACAATACCATCACCGGAAATATAACCGCGATCGCCGATTTGTCCCCCAGATTCGGCATAAAATGGCGTTTGGTTGAGGACGATTTGGACTTCTGTCCCGGCTTCTGCTTCCTCTTGGGAAACTCCTTCTACCAAAATCGCTTCGACTTTGGCTGTCGCCGCAGGTTGGGTATAACCTAAGAACTCGGTAACATTAATCTGTTCTGCTAGCTTGTCGAGAGAACTTTGCACGGTTAAATCGATGGTTTCATGTGCTTCCTTAGCGCGGGTTCTCTGCTTTTCCATTTCGGCATCGAATTCTGCTTCATCGATAGTAAGGTTATTCTCAGCCGCGATTTCCTGGGTGAGTTCGAGGGGGAAACCGTAGGTATCGTACAGGGTAAAGGCACTTTCACCACTAATAGAGGTTTTTCCTTGCTGCTTCACTTCTTGGATGATTTCTTCTAGTAGCTTTTCACCTCTTTCTAGAGTTTTGAGGAAATTTACCTCTTCCCGTTGCAGTTCCGCTTTAATTGCTGCTTCCCGTTGGCGTACATTAGGGTAAGCTGATTCGGAAAGAGCGATCGCTCTTTCGGCAACTTGAGTGATAAATTCGCCAGTAATGCCAATTAATCGCCCATGACGCACCACCCGCCGAATTAATCGCCGTAGCACATAACCCCGTCCCACGTTGGAGGCGCGAATTTCATCAGCAATCATGTGGACAACCGCCCGAACGTGATCGCCAATAACTTTTAGCGAGACTTTGGTTTTATCGTCGCTAACATGGTAGTCAATGCCAGCAATTTGCGCTGCTGTTTGGATAATGGGAAAAATTAAGTCAGTTTCATAGTTATTTGGCACTTTTTGCAGGATTTGCGCCATCCTATCCAAACCCATGCCAGTGTCGATATTCTTGTTTTGCAGTGGTGTTAAATTGCCTGATGCATCGCGGTTATATTGCATGAAAACGAGATTATAAAACTCGATAAACCGTGAGTCATCTTCTAAATCAATGTTTTCGTCTCCCCGTTCTGGGTGGAAATCGTAATAAATTTCCGAACATGGCCCACAAGGCCCAGTCGGCCCAGATGTCCAAAAGTTATCATCTGCGCCCATACGCTTAATTCTTGCTTGCTTTACGCCAATTCGATCGCGCCAAATATTATAAGCTTCATCATCATCTTCAAAGACGCTGACAACCAGGTTGTTTGGGGACAAACCAAAGACTTTTGTGGAAATTTCCCAACCCCAGGCGATCGCTTGTTCTTTAAAATAATCTCCAAAGCTGAAGTTACCCAGCATCTCAAAGAAGGTGTGATGGCGTTTGGTGCGTCCGACATTTTCGATATCGTTAGTACGGATGCACTTTTGAGATGTGGTAGCCCGATTAAATTCTGGCGTGCGCTGTCCCAGGAATACTGGTTTAAATGGTAGCATCCCCGCGATCGTCAGCAGCACGGTTGGGTCTTCTGGTACGAGGGAAGCACTTGGGAGAATCTGATGTCCCCGTTGGGTATAGAAGTCGAGGAATAGGGTGCGAATTTCGTTACCGCTGAGGTTTTGGGGATTAGAAGACATGGGTGGACTGAAGTATGAGTATGAAGTCTAAAGGGTGAAGTCTGAAGCAGTTGGTTATTTTCTCGTACTTCCGACTTCGCTTTTCTGTAGTTTTATATATTTTTGCATTTTGTTTCGTTTTGCTGCCAGTAAATTCTGCCTCAAGGATATGTGCAACTACTATGCATTGCTATATCTCTAATCTCATAGTTACCTAACTCTAGTCAGATGTGCGATCGCCATCCGAGACAATACCATTGTTTTTTAAATGAAAATTAAACTTTACGTCATGAGGTAAGTAATGTCACTCAAACTCAAAGTTCCGAATATTGCGTGTGAAGATTGTGCAGGAACAATTAGAGATTCTATTCATGTAATGGAACCTGATGCCAAGGTAGATGTAGATGTTAATTCTAAAACTGTCACAGTAGAATCTCAGGCTTCTGAAGAGTCAATTAAGCAGGCAATTGTTGCTGCTGGGTACCACATCGAAGGCTATCAATAATTTCTAAATTTCTATCAAATTTAGATTAACTAGCTTAACCATCACAATTAATTACCGAGATATCCGCCCGCAAAACGGGCGGGCTATTATTAAGCAAATGTAGCTCTATAAAGAATCAATAAAGTTATTTATCTATTTATTTTTTGTGTAAAATTACTAGTTGCTTTATCAAAAGTAAAAATATATCAACAATTAAGCATCTGTAAATTTAGCTACCTCTAATAATCCATTATATTCCTTAAAGATTCGCTTAAACTCTTCAAACCCCTTATAAAAACAGGTAAAAACATTGATTGCTAAAGAAATATCTTAATAACTTTTCGGTATATAACATTTTTTAGATTCAAAAAGCATCTCGGCTTTTACGGAGGTTTTCTAAATTTTAGATTTTTTTAAACTTTTTAAAAGTCTCTAATATTGTTCTGTTTCAGGTAATAAGTAACGCCAAAAACTTATGATTATGGATTCATTGCAATATGACCTGAAAAATACAGAACTAGTTTAATCACTAAAAAATAATATTCAGTATTTTTACTGTTTGAAAAAAAATATAGAAAAGTAGAAATTAATAATCAGAGTTTAAACCTTCAGAGACTGTTTAAAAATCAGGTATTAAGAGGAGATTAAAATTGTTAGTTGGTTGTGAATTTAGCGCTAAGACTATCAAATATAGGGTAATAACCCTGTGAAAGAAATACCGAGTAAATTCAATATTCGGAATAAATACCAGTAAGTTTTAGCTTAAAATAGGGCAGAAGGCACAGCAATGAATATTTCCATTCTGGTCTTTGGAAGTGATACCTTTCTCGCCAAACTTCCCGATCAGATCCGTGACACAACCGCTTTTAATTTAGAAGTTATTACCGATATCCACCAGACAATATTACAAATTCAAACTGCGCCGCCCGATATAATACTTGTGCAGGCTAGTCTGGATGGCAGTATGAAAATATGTTCTTGGTTAAAAGAACAGACTCAGCTATCTTGGATATATTGTATTTTTCTAGAGGATCGTCCCCAGAAGTTCGCTGCTAGAAGTAAGTATGGCTGGGAGTGGGAATTGCAAATGACTGCCACTGTACTCAATCAAGGAGCTGATGCTTATATTTGGCATCTTTGTGAAGAAAATACAGAGCATACTTTGGCAGGTGTAACAGCAAATCATCGGCTCATTCTAGCTCAGTTGGAGGTTGGTTTGCGTAAAGTGCAAAAATACCGCGATTTACTTCAAAAAAATGATTTATTATCAGCGATCGCTTTAGCTGATTCGTTGACGGAACTTAATAATCGTCGGGCCTTGGAATGGGATTTACCTAGGCAAATTCACAAAGCCCGCACTCAAGGAACTCCTTTGAGTTTAATTATTTTAGATGTAGATTATTTTAAGAAAGTTAACGACACTTATGGGCATTTAGCTGGCGATCGCCTTTTGCAGTTGTTGGGTAGTCGTCTGCGGCAAAACCTGCGTTCTCAAGATACTGCCTTCCGTTATGGTGGTGAAGAATTTGTAGTGGTTTTGGCTAACACTACTAGTTACGAAGCATTGGGAGTCGCAGAACGTCTCAATCGCAAAGTTAGCGAACAACCATTCGCCATCAATAGTAAATTATCTATTGATATTACGATTAGCTTGGGTGTTGCCAGTTTAGAAGCAGATGACGATGAAAAAGGGCTTAGTCTAATACATCGCGCCGATCAATGCTTATTTCATGCCAAAGCTTCTGGACGTAACCAAGCGATTAGTTGGGACTATTTATCTCACTTTTCCCAATTAGAAGCTGTTTCTTCTTAGAGAAGGCTGGGGATTGGGGACAAAAGAGTGTTTTTACTTTTGCCTCCTGACAACTGACAACTGACAACTAACCACTGACAATAACACTTTGACATTCTGTTACTGAAGCACGTTCTCGCATGGCTTGGACTAGTGCTTCGTAACTAGACCAATTTTCTTGCAGTAGAGTTTTAGCCTGAAGAGCATGAAAACGCTGTTTCTGCTGATAAGCTGATTCAGAAAAACCCAAAATCTTCAAGACTTCTGCTAACTTACTTTTATCATCACCTCCACCTTCAGCGTTATTAAAAACTAGGGTTTCAGCAGCAATCCCAGCCATCCAAAGAGTGCAGTAACGATCCAGCATTTGAGCGCCGATTTTTCCCTGTGCTAGTTGCGCTGCTAATTCTCCATCATTAAATGTAACGCCACCTTGCCCAGGTTGTCCCTCTTTCCAGGCTTCCCATGCGCTGAGGGTGTAACCTGTCACGGGAATACCCAATAGATGAGCAACAAGGAAGTGTCCAGCTTCGTGATGGACGATGCGATCGCGGTGTTCGGGAGAAAAACTAGCAATCCAATCTAAAAAGATACTAGCTCCCTTACCTTGTAAGCTGAAGCTATCGAAAGTGGCTATTCCTAAGATAGTGAAGGTAGCAAGTGCCGGTACTGTGGGGGACAAGTTGATTAATGGCCCTAGCAGTACCGATAAAGTCATGAGAAAGATAGATATGGCAACTAAATTTAGGGCAGTCTGGCTCATTATCAGTTTGTTAAATCTCGCTTAATATTTCTTTATTATGAAGCAAGATTCGCTGCAAAGGAAATTGCAAATCAACTACTCTCAGGCAACTACAAAATTCACCAACTTTCCAGGTACTACAATTACCTTTTTAATCTCTTTGCCTTCAATATAACGCTGGGCAACTTCTGACTCACGAGCAAACTTCTCCTGCGCTGCTTTATCTGCTTGCGCTGGTACTTGAATTGCGCCGCGAGTTTTGCCCATAATTTGAATCACCAAAGTAATTTCATCGGCTACCAAAGCAGCAGAGTCAAAAGTTGGCCAAGCATGAGTATGAACTGAATTACTATTACCCATTAAATGCCACAATTCATCAGCAATGTGCGGGGCAAAAGGTGCGAGCAACACCACTAAAGTCTCGATACCTTCTGCATAAATTGGTGAATCTTTGCAGCTGGCATCTGTTAAGGCATTACTCAACTTCATCAATTCAGAAACTGCCGTGTTAAATTGATATTCGTCTTCTACATCTTCAGAAACTGCTTTGATAGCAGTATGTATTGCTCGCCGTAAGTCCTTTTCAGACTTAGTTAAATCGGAAAGTGTATTTCCACGAGATACCCCAGAGGCAATATAATCCGTAACCAAGCGCCACACCCGATTTAAGAAGCGGAATTGTCCTTCCACATCAGCTTCATCCCATTCCAAGTCTTTTTCTGGCGGCGCTTTAAACAATATGAACATCCGAGCCGTATCTACACCATATTTAGCAATTACATCTTCCGGGGCGACACCGTTGCCTTTTGACTTAGACATAGTAGCGTAAACAAGTTGCAGTGGATCGCCTGTCTTCGGATCTCGCGGATCGGCAGGATCTACCAAATTAACAGGAACCCATTTATCTTTATCGCTTTTCTTAGGATTTGTATAAGTTAAACCCTGCACCATGCCTTGAGTTAACAGACGTTGAAAAGGTTCGTCAAAGTTCAATAAGCCCCTATCCCGCAACACTTTGGTAAAAAACCGCGAATATAACAAATGCAAAATCGCGTGTTCAATCCCACCCACATATTGATCTACTGGCATTAAGTCGTTGGTTTTACTAGAATCGAACACCTGCTGTTCGTTCTTAGCATCTGTAAACCGCAAGAAATACCACGAGGAATCAATAAAAGTATCCATCGTGTCAGTTTCCCGCTTGGCTGGCGTACCACAAGTAGGACAAGGCACATTTACCCAGCTTTCTAACTGAGTCAATGGCGAACCACCGCGTCCGGTAAATTCTACTTCTTCTGGCAACTGCACTGGCAAATCTTTGTCCGGGACTGGCACTATGCCGCAATTAGGACAGTGAATTACGGGAATGGGTGCGCCCCAATAGCGTTGTCGAGAAATCAACCAATCCCGCAAACGATATTGGATGCGTTCTTTGCCAAATCCTTCTTCTTCGGCATATTTAACTATTGCTTGCTTGGCATCTGTGGAATTCATACCAGTAAACTGCCCAGAATTAATTAAAATTCCTGGTTCAGTGTATGCACTGTCATAATCAATCATGATTAATGG
The DNA here is from genome assembly GCF_016056275.1 of Dendronalium phyllosphericum CENA369. Lineage (GTDB taxonomy): Bacteria > Cyanobacteriota > Cyanobacteriia > Cyanobacteriales > Nostocaceae > Dendronalium > Dendronalium phyllosphericum. Next base: position 30,253 of record NZ_JAECZA010000038.1, read on the forward strand.
TGGATCTTCTTGCTGAAAATCCACATTGGCAACCGCCTCCGGTTCTACGATGACAAACTCAATCGGCAGGTTATAGTTATTGGCAAACTTAAAATCTCGGACATCGTGTGCAGGTACACCCATCACTGCCCCAGTACCATACTCATACAGTACATAGTCAGCAATCCAGATGGGCACTTCTTCCCCTGTAAACGGATTGATTACTTTACCACCTGTCGGAATGCCCCGCTTGGGTTTGTCTTCAGCAGTACGTTCTAACTCACTTTGATTGGCAACTTCTTGAATAAAGGCTTCTACGGTTGCTTTTTGTTCTTTTGTGGTGACGCGCTTGGTTAAAGGATGTTCTGGTGCTAATACCAAGTAACTGACACCATAAACGGTATCTGGGCGGGTGGTGTACACGCCGATTTTTTCATTCAATCCAACGATCGCAAATTCCAAGTAAGCACCTATGGATTTACCAATCCAGTTCGCCTGCATCAATTTGACGCGTTCCGGCCAGCCTGGCAATTTATCCAAGTCATTGAGCAATTGTTCGGCGTAGTCGGTAATCTTTAAAAACCACTGACGCAACAATTTGCGCTCGACTATAGCCCCACTACGCCAAGAACGTCCATCGATAACCTGCTCGTTTGCCAGTACGGTTTGGTCAACAGGGTCCCAGTTGACTGCGGCTTCTTTTTGGTAAGCTAAACCCGCTTGCAAAAACTGTAAGAAAATCCACTGCGTCCACTTATAATAATCAGGCGAACAAGTAGCAACTTCGCTGTCCCAGTCAATGGATAAACCGAGACGCTGCAATTGCTGCCGCATTTGGGCAATATTTTGATAAGTCCACTTGGCAGGTGGTACTCCTCGGTCAATGGCGGCGTTTTCTGCTGGTAAGCCAAAGGCATCCCAACCCATAGGGTGCAGTACTCGATAGCCTTGCATTCGCTTGAGACGAGCAATCACATCGGTAATCGTATAATTACGGACGTGACCCATGTGTAGGCTGCCCGATGGATAGGGGAACATGGATAAAGCGTAGAATTTTGGCTGATTGCTATTTGTAGGTGTTTTATCTAAGCCTTGTTCTGCCCATGTTTTTTGCCATTTTTCCTCAATTGCTGCTGGGTTATATCGGGAATCCACCGAGAAGTCTCCTACTGGGTCTATTATCGTGTCTGCCTCCATATTGTAGATGATGGAAGGCAAAGGAATAAGTTGGTTAAAAAGAGGATGACTAAATCAAAAGCAAAATTCCCTGGTTTAGTCCGAGTTTTCGTTTACGGCACGCTCAAACCAGGTGAAGCTAATTACGATCGATACTGTGCTGGCAAGGTAGTTGATGCCCAAAGAGCATTTGCCATAGGCGAATTATTTGCTCTGCCAATGGGCTATCCAGCCATGACCATAGGAGAACACTTCATTCACGGTTATCTACTCTTTTTTGCCGACTTAAAGATTTTAGATATTCTAGACGAACTGGAAGATTACCAACCCACTAGACAAATTTCGCAAAACCTCTATAGTCGCCAGCAAGTAGAAATATACAACCTACAGGGCTTATCCCTTGGTTGCGCTTGGGTCTACTTGATGACTTGGGAGCGAGTATCGTGTTTAGAAGGTGTTCTCCAACCTGACGGCTGGTGGAGTGGTTGTATTTAACCGCAAAGCTAAAAGATGTAATTTAACACCTTGCTTGGCGATTAATTAATGTCTTGTTGTGCTTCCTTTGGTCGAGGCTGTTCTAGAATAGCTGGCTTTTCTGGAGAAACTACCGCCGCCTTGGGAATTTCGATTACTGGGTTATTTATAGCTACCATCAGCGGTGAAGCTGGTGGAGTTACGGGTGTTGTGGTAGCTTGTGTTGATTCTACTTTTGGTTTTTGCGCCAGTTGTAGCTTGGATTGACCACTTGGTAGTAACCCAGATACTGTACCAATAACACAAGCAGCGATCGCCGCACCGCCAAAAACCCAAACGAAACGGGAACGGCGACGCAAACGCGCCAATACTTGCTGTGCTGTTGCTTCTGGCGACTGTTGGGCTGCTGGCACTGGGAGAGTTTTTATGCCTTGCCGTAGCTTTAACAATCGGGCATACAAACACTGAACGGCAGTGTCGCTGGCTAGCCATTCTTCTACTTGTCTGCTTTCGGCGGCTGTAACTTCACCATCTAGATAAGCACTCAATAACTCGAAGCGATCGCGCTTCACCATATCCATAGCACCCGTTGAATCATTGGTATGCTGGCCCATCCCATCTGACACTCTATTAAATTGCAAGGGGGAACGGTCGGAAAATCGAGAATCAGTAGTCATCTTAGCATTATTACCAATTCATATACGGGTAAACGCAACGAGTAATCCTGAGAAATTCATCAATTTTATTCCTAATGGCTTAGTCCTATACATTTCATCGTCTTGCCTTATTAATGTTAAATTCTGCCATTAGGCAGAGGCAAGATACTGGCAATTTAGGTGTCTAGATAATTTTGCAACTGAGCTTGCAATCTGGATCTAGCTCTAGCTATTCTCGACTTGACTGTTCCTAAAGAAACTCCGGTAATTTCGGCAATTTCTTCATATGCCATACCTTCGATTTCTCTAAGAACAATAGTAGTGCGAAACACCTCTGGTAAATCCGCGATCGCTTCTCGCAATTGCTCGTAAAATTCTCTAGTTGTCAGTTCTTCCTCAGGCCCTGGAGTATCTCCAGCAATTTCCCAATCCATCTCGCCATCGTCTACCGAACGGGGAGCATCCAGCGATAAAGGACTGACAACCCGCTTGCGTTTACGCAACTCGTCGTAAAACAAGTTGGTAGCAATACGGCTTAACCAGCCCCGAAACTTCGCTGGTTCTTGTAATCGGTTAATATTCCGATACACGCGAATCCAAACTTCTTGAGCCAAATCGGCTCTATCAGGCCAATCTGGAGCTAGGTGATACAAAACTCTATCAACTTGGGACTGATAGCGGCGCAATAGCTCTGCAAAGGCAGCACGATCTGGACGCAGTCCTATTTGACAGCGCAAAATTAGATCGTGGTTAGAGAGTTTGTCAACTTGCACCGATGCTTCCGGATACCTTGCATCAAATGTTGACCAGGATACAGTAATCGATTGACTCATAGATCGTACTGGCTGTAAATCATCCCTATCTATTAGACATGCTAATTAACACGATGTTCCTGCGTCAGGGACGGATTTATGACTGGAACACTCAGGTATATAAGTTTAGGCATGTTCTCGATCGCTAAAAGAGCTAATTTTGGCTTCTAGCAATTGTATAGCTAACTTCTCAGCCATTGTTTGTTACCTATTAAGAGACAGCAATGTTACGTATGATTGTGCAAATAACGTCATCTGACCGCATACGATTGACAAAAAATCAAATGTATGTTTTATCACATGAAAAATTAAACATTCTAGCTATCGAGTTGAAAGTAGCTTTTTGCTCCTGTAGCAGTGTACATTGTTGTGGAACAGAGTCAAAAGTTTCTTGTTGCTAGTGGCAAGGAAAGATGGCAAGGATGAGAAGAATAAATCTCCTGGCAAAAACAAGAAAGAGAAAATCCAATCTTTTCAACTCTGTTGTCAACTTCTGTAAGCAATTTAATGGAACTTAAGATGACTTGTAAGATGAATTCAAAAAATCAGTCTTGCGGCAGGCCAAAAAGCAATTTTTTAGTTTACGTTTTTAAATACTAAATTAGTGTTTTAAAGCCGCTTAACTACTTGAAATTAGCGTAGAATGTAACTTGTAGTTAATACTGTAATGATATTTTGGGGTTAAATCTATATTTGGATCGTTAGTTTTATAAGTTATGGTAAAACCTTTATGGGAAAGGCTTTTAATCCAAAATTAGTATCCTCCATAAGTGCAAGTCCAATTTATTTGATATAAGCGATCGCAGCTATTTCAGTCTTATTTTTCCGGTATTGTTACTAAAATTGTTGTTGATGTTTCTGTATGCTGCTGAGAAATAGCGCCAGTCTGAGTTTGATTGGGTACGCGAACTTGAAAACAGAAATTTAGAGAAAATGTAATCGTCACCGCCAGTAATAATTTTTCAAACATGATCTTTATCCCACCCACACCATTAATAATCGATTGCTGCACTTGGAGAGTGCCACTAGTAAATAAAGTTCTTATTTGGGCATTTTGTTTGACGAAATGTCCGTATAGCCCTAGTTTGCCCAAGAGTATCGGAAGAGTTATAAGAGAACAGATAAGAATTTATAAATTCTTGATAATGAAATTATGAGCGCATCCAATAAGTTTTTTGGATATGTCAGAGATAAACAATAGGCTATGGCAATGATAAGAAATGAATCTGTAGCGCGTATAGTAATGTTTCTCTGTTTTGGTACAGCCATTTTATCGCTGGCTGTCTATTGGCGCATCACTTCAACGCAACAGCAGTTTGAGAAGCCAGTGTTTGCTGGAGGAAACCGCCCAGCTAACTTGCAAGAAAAATTTACTGGGGGTATAGGGGAAACTGCTTTTGGTGCATCTACACCTCCTAACGAAGCCACCTTTAAGACAAATGCCCAGAGAACTAATGCATTAAAATTTTCTGCTGTCAAGTCTAATAATACGTTGCTGACAGGAGGCCAAAATGTAGCTGAAGCAACCGTTCCAAGAATGCGGTTTGCAACTCCAGGACAACAGCAGAATTTCAATACAGAACAGCCCTTGCGTTTACCTTGGGCTTCAAATCCCCAAAAATCATCTAGCCTAGCAGCTGCGAAGACGCAAGTGGTAGTTGATTTAAGCGATCGCCGCGCTTATGTTTATGCAAGAGATGAGGTAATAGCTAGCTACCCAATTGCTGTAGGTAAGAAAGGTTGGGAGACACCTACAGGTTCTTTCCAAATACAGCACATGCAACACGACCCCATTTGGCGACATCCGATTACTGGCAAAGTATTTCCAGCTGGTGCTGATAGTCCTTTGGGAGAAAGATGGATTGGTTTTTGGTCGGATGGACGCAATCAAATTGGCTTTCATGGCACACCCAATACCGAAGTCATGGGGGCTGCTGTATCTCACGGCTGCTTACGAATGCGTAATCCTGATGTCCGCTTATTATACGAACAAGTCAAATTGGGCACTACTGTAATGGTGCGTGAGTGAATAGTTTTTTATGACTTGTCAGTTGTCAGTTGTGAGCTAGCCCGGTCTTGGGGAGCTAGTGCAGTCTTGGGGTCTCCCCAAGTGGAGCATCTGGCGTGGTTTTCCCCATGAGCGACTGGCGAACCCGTAAGAGTCAGTTGTCTTTTTAGCTACTGACTGCTGACGACTGACTACTAACTTTAATATTGTGATTTCTGCTCAAAGTTTGGTGCGTAGACTTGAAGTAAGTTACTGACTTGGCGCAGAACTTCATTACCAGTATTTTTGGCTAAGACTGGCGTTCTGTTATCGTTGGGTTGGTCGAGGTTACGACCGATCGCCTCACTAACTTGTTGTGAAATTAATTCTTCAAGTTCTGCTTGAGCGCGTTGGCGTTGGTAGTTGGCCCCTTCTTCTGTAGTAGCGTACAAGGGTGGAAGTCTATTTAGAGCATAAGCGGCAATATCCCCTACATCTAGGGAGCTTTCGCTAGTAGCCTCAATTTCTGCTACTCGTGCGATCGCCTCGGTTAGTACTAATTCTTCCATAACGTTAATAAATTGTTTGCGAGGAACCGCCACTACCTCACCTGTTAATAGCGCCCCCATCAGTCGATCTAGCGCCATGTACTCTTCAATGGAGAGTTCCGATGCGTTATCACAAATTCGCCCAACTTCTGCCTCCATTGCTGGTGTAAGATAACCATCCTGGAGAGCTTGTTCTACAATTTTTTCAATACTCATAACGCTCATCTTCTGTTAAGCCACCAAGTAAGGTAGGGACGGTATCAGTCCAATTTATTTTGCCTAAATATCAGCGAAAAATATACAAGTTATGCAAGGACGCGATTTATGCAGCTTTGACTAATCAAAGACTTTGTTTCGCCAGGGTACTGGGTCAACAGATTGTCCGTTGACATAGAGACCCCAATGTAAATGCGGCCCAGTGGCAGCGCCTGTCGAACCCACTGCGCCAATTACTTGGCCAGCTTTTACGATATCGCCTTCTTTGACATTAATCCGACTTAGGTGCATGAAAATGCTTGTCACTCCCTGCCCGTGGTCAATGCCAACTACGTTACCGTGAATTCGAAACCCTTGGGATACTTTGCCCACCAAAGCAACTCGCCCAGCTGCTGGAGCTGTTACAGGCGAACCCGCAGCACCAGCATAGTCAACGCCACGATGGTAGTAGTCCTTTGCAAATGTACCATTATAGTAGCGACGTACACCATAAATTGTACTAATCCGCCCTGCGTTTGGTTTCAAGAAGGGGCCGCTCCAATATTTTTGTGGTGTTTCTAATGCCTTAAAAGCCGCTACACGCTTGAGTTCATACTCGGTTGCATCTACTCCGGCTTTTCCTGGTGGCAAGGTGATGCGTTGTACTGGAAAATTGCGATCGCTGACTTTCAATGCCAAACTTTTTACTTGACCATCACCAGAAATTTTAATAGTTCTCGTTCCAGCTTTTTCCAATGGAGTTGTGGGAATAAAAGCCCGATATTTATTGGGTGCAATCGCAAATGCTGGATAAGTTTTTTCGCCAATAGCCACTGATGGATTGCTACCATTACTGGGAATATTTAAATTAATTACCACAGACACAGTATCCCCCAACCCAGGATTAGTCGGAATCACCTGTACTTGTAAAGCATCTACAGGCAATGCCAAGGTGACAGGAAAAGAGGCTAACATGCCTATCAACAACTTTGTCTTACGGCGATTGGGTTTCCAATCTTTGATGTCAATAAAAGGCAACTTATTTTGAGAGTTTCCAGTGCGAGCCTTGGTAGTCATAGAGCGATAAAACAATCTCTGAATTTCTGCTGACCAACAGATTAGCTTATGAATGCTAGTGTTTCCAAACAGAAGCAGATTTTTTGGAAAACAATGCAATAATATATTAAGTAATATTAAGCAGTACTGAGGGAACTAAACTATACTAACTCAGGCAATCGCTTCTTGGGGAAAATAACTTCAACAAAGTGAAAACACTTTAATGCAATAAACTAGCACACTGAGAAAAAGCTGCCTACTCTCGCTGTAAGAGTGTGTTTTGTATGTAAAGATAAATGATGAGATGTATAGATATAAATACATCTAAAAAAATAAAAGGTAGGAAGTCCTACCTTAAACCCAAACAAAAGCATTTTGTAACCAAATACAAAACTAAATATCACACACACTTATGACAGAACTATTACAAGATAACGACAAAAGTGTGAAGAATTTAAGGCTATAAAGTCAAATTGAGTAGTTTTTAATAATTTTGGCTTGCATCTATGTAAAGATAGATGATGAAATGATATTCCTATTTAATTTTTTTTAAATTAAGTATAATTTTATTCCTTATTCCTGTTCGCTATTGCCTACATCTATGTAGTAAGTTCGGAAATTGAACTGAGTAACTCTATATATAAAAAAAAGTAAAAGGCAGGAAGTCCTACCTTTAACCCAAACAAAAGCATTTTGTAACCAAATACAAAACTAAATATTGCATACAGTTATGACAGAACTATTACAAGATTACGACGGAAGTGTGAATAATTCCAGGCTGTAAAGTCACTAACAGGGTGTGGGGTGCAGGGGGTAGGGTGTAGGGGAAAACGGCGTTGGATGGAGCTTGAACTCCGAAGGGCGCAAGCGTCTTAACTCATACGGGGCTTGTGTCAATAGCGGTTGTTGGGGCTATTTCTTCCCCCCCACCCCACACCCCGCCCCAACGGGGCTTGGTCAAATTAAATAGTTTTTAGTTACTGTGCCTTCTTGCACTAGTTTGCCATCTTGCATCCGAACAATGCGATCGGCAATGTCTAGAATGCGATGGTCGTGAGTAACCATTAGGATTGTACAGCTTTGTTCTTTGGCAAGTTTTTGCATTAAGTTAACCACATCTCGACCCGATTGACTATCAAGGGAAGCTGTGGGTTCATCCGCTAATACAATTTGAGGATGGCTAACCAAAGCACGAGCGATCGCTACTCGTTGTTTTTGTCCGCCCGACAGTTGAGCGGGATAATAATCAAAATGATTTCCTAATCCTACCTGCTCAAGCATTTTGACTGACCGAGTTTGCATCTGTTGTTGGCTAATGTATTTGTGCAGTTCTAAACCCATTTTGACGTTCTGGAGTGCCGTCAAACTACCATGCAGGTTGTGTGCTTGGAAAATATAACCGTTACAGCGTCGTGCTTGCACTAGTTGTTCGGCATTAGCGCCACAGAGTTCTCTTTTAAGGACTTGCAAACTACCAGATTGAGCAGAGCGCAGTCCACCGACTAAAGTCAAAAGAGTAGTCTTGCCAGAACCAGAGGGGCCAGTCAAAATAATAATTTCACCAGCATCTATCTCTAGATTGATGTTGAATAAAACTTGCTTGCGGAGTTTACCATCACCGAAATAGTAGTCGAGATTATGGATGCAAATGACTTTAGTCATAGGGGAGTTGTCAGTTGTCAGTTATCGTAGAGACGCAATTAACCCTTGTCTGTACAAAAGTCAGTTGTTGTAAAGACGCGATTATACTCTTACGAGAAGCCGCTTTTACGAGCGTCTACGCGTCTGTACAAAAGTCAGTTGTCAGGAGTAACAAGAGGATGGGGAGCCGAGGAGATAAGTTGATAAGAGTAATTTCTGCAATCGTTTTTTTCTCCTTTGCCCCTCATCCCCTGTTCCCAGCCCTCATTTTTTAGAACATATCTGCGGGGTCAGCGGCTTGGAGTTTGCGGGTAGCGATCGCGCCGGAAATGGTACACATGATGATGGTTAGTACTAGCACTTGCAATCCTCGGATGGCGGTCATGTACATCGGCAAGTTTGTAGCGCTGCTAGTTAAATGGTAAAGTCCCAAGGAAACTACGACTCCTGGCATAAAACCCAATATTGCCAAAATTAGGGCCTCTTCAAACACCACACCTAACAGATAGTAATTGCGATACCCTATAGCTTTAAAGGTGGCATATTCTCTGACATGGGCATTAACATCGGTGGAAAGGACTTGATAGACAAGAATTACACCCACTACGAAGCCCATCGATACACCTATGCTGAAAATAAACCCAATTGGAGAGTTTCGTCTCCAGAAGTCGTTCTCAAATTGAATGAATTCTTCGTGGGTTAGCACTTTGACATCATCTGTTAAGTGTGCTCTCAATGCTGCTACCACACGCTTTTTATCGAAGCCAGGTTGCACCTCAATCAAACCGACACCGACGCTGGAAGCAAGTTGCCGAGGAAATAGCCGCAAAAAGTTCTGATCGCTGGTGATTAAAGTGCCATCAGCGCTAAAAGATGCCCCAAGTTTAAATAAACCACTAATAGTAACTGTCCGCCGTTCCACTTCCGTCTTTACAGCTTTACCTAGTTCGAGTTGGGCGATCGTTTCTTGGTAATCTCCTCTAGCAGCACGGTCAAACAAGACGGTATCTGGTAGCTTGATATCTGATAATTGTTGGTTAACTTCTGGCAAGTCAAAAGCTGGCTTATCTGGATTGAACCCAATCACTAAAATTTCTGTATCGCGGCGTGTTTGGGGATTCTTCCAAATCATGTTGCTCACATACATAGCCTCTGCTGATTTCACTCCTGGTATATCCATTGCCTGATACAACCGTCGGCGAGAGAATGTAGATATTCTTTGCAGATTACGGGTTTGGGAGCCGATTAAAACAACGTCTGAGCGCAAACTGTGATGTAGTCTGGTGTTACTGTCATACAGCGCGGTCTGAAAGCCCAACTGCATGAACATCAACAGGTCGGCAAAGGCAATGCCTGACAATGCTACCAACAGACGACTTTTTTCATGACTCAGTTGCAACCATCCTAAAGGCGTTCGCCGTTGTAATTGTTTGAGTATTCCCATTTTTATAGTGCTGAGTTAAAAGTAGAGACGCGATTAATCGCGTCTGTACAAGAGTTGTGATTAATCGCGTCTGTACAAGAGTTAAGAGTTTTATTTCCTTTTACCTCCCCTGACAACTGACAACTACCCCTTATCACAGTTCAATGACTGCCTTGACTTGCATATTGGTTAAGTCGGCAGCTTTTTGGCTGGAGGCATCATCTAGTCGGATATGGACTTCTATAACTCTGTTATCAATATTGCTGGAAGGGTCAGTATTAACCACATTCTGCCGTCGCACTTGTAAGGCTTTGCGTTCTACTATTCCCTGCAATTCGCTAGGTAGGACATCACTAATTACTCGTACTTTTTGCCCCGATCGCACTTTACTGATATCACTTTCGTAAACTTCGGCTACTACATACATCCGATTGGTTTGCCCGATATCGGCAATACCATCATTTGACACCACCTCCCCTGGAAGGGTATGAATTTCAAATACCTGACCATCTTGAGGCGATCGCACGTAAGCTTGTTTTAAATTTGCCTCTGCCCGATTCATGGTTGCTACAGCATGGCTAACTTCTGCTTTGGCAGCTTCTACATCTACTCCTCGCACTTCAGCAATCCGATTTAATGTGGCTGTGGCTTCTTTTAATTGTTGCTGGCTGGTTGACTGGATGCGCTGTAATTGAGCCTGTGCTGCTTGTAATTCTTTTTGGGCTGTTTCTAAAGTTAAGTGCTTGCTATCCCTTTGAGAGGAAGAGATTGCTCCTTGTTGGTATAGCACCTGATAGCGTCCATCTTCTGCTTGAGCATTACTCACTTCCGCTTGCAATCGGGCAACATTTGCTACTTGAGATTTTATATCTCCTTGGCGTTCTGCTGCGAGGCGGGCAATGGTTGCTTGTTGGGCTGCAATTTCTCCAGGTCTTGCACCTGCTTGCGTGCGAATCAGGTTTGCCTGTTCCACTTTCACTTGTTCCTGTGCTTCTTTGAATGCTGCTTGTAAGCGATCGCGACTGTCCAAAATTGCGATCGTCTGCCCTGCTTTTACCCTATCTCCCTCCTTCACCAACAATTGCTCTACCCGACTCCCGTCGGGAGATGTGGTAGCAGAGAGTTTGATTACTTTTCCCTTTGGCTCAATCCGTCCCAAGGCTGTGACCGTTTTGAGTTCTGTCAATACTGCTGCTGGAGCTTGTGCCTTTTGATTAGAAGTTTCCTGAAATTTTAGTACCGTATAAACACTAGTTCCAATTACAGTCAAAGATACAATAATAGCTATTAAAATGGGCGGACGCAGAATCGACTGAGGAGATACTGAACCGTCTAGCTTTGAATTTTGCACGATAGCATACCTTTGAAGCAATTCCAAATTCGCTGATTTAAATAGGAAAAATCGAATTTTGGTAAATGTCCCGATTTTGAGAGGACGCGGGGACGCGGGGAAAGAGGGATGAGGGAGATGAGGGAGTAATTTTCCCAGTCCCCTGCCTCCTTCAGTTGTATGCTCAACAAACAGAACGATCTGTAAGATACAAAACTAAACTGTATAGTTATATAATAGGATTATACTAAACTGAGTAGTTTAGTCAAGTGCTTGCCAAAAACTATTGGGTTGTCTACTGACTGTACTGCACAAGCTTTTGAGTCAGGTGTGACAGATTACAGAAATTCTTAAGGCTATTTACAAAAAAGGATTATTTAAAAATGGCACGCCCAAAAGTTGGGGAAATAGATCGGTCAAGTTCAGCAGATAAAGTAGAAAAAATTCTGCAAGGGGCGATGCAAGAGTTTCTGGTTCATGGCTACGCTGCTACGAGTATGGATAAGGTAGCAGAGGCAGCAGGGGTTTCTAAAGCCACGGTATACAGTCACTTTCAAGACAAAGAAGGACTCTTTAGGGCACTAATAGAGAGGCTGGCAAGAAAGCGGTTTCACTCAATTTTGGGGACGCAATCCTTAGTAGGAGAACCATACATCGTACTGCGACGTTTAGCAAAAACCGCATTAGATCAAATGGTCAATGACCAAGAATATCAGGCGTTTGAGCGACTTTTGATCGGAGAGTCAGCGCGGTTTCCTGAATTGGCTCAGGTTTTCATTGGTAGTATCGCTAAACCGGCTATAGAGACTATTAGTAAATATTTAGCTTCTCGTTCTGAACTCCAGATACCCGACCCAGAGGCAACAGCAAGGATTTTGATTGGGTCATTAGTGCATTTTGTGATGACTCAGGAGATTATGCAGGGTAAAGATATTATGCCAATGGAAAGCGATCGCCTGATTGATGCTTTGACACACTTGATCGTCAACTGTGCTGATTGAATGTATGGCAAAGTGCTGAGTGCTGAGTCACCGAAGTTTGCTCAACGGGGGGAACCCCCGCACGCAACTTCTCGCTGAGTGCTGAGTAGCCACTGCTGACATTCATGTTAAAAGAAGAAGCTAAAATTCTTCTTTGCAACTAATTATCAATTCAAACTTGGAACTTTTTTATTGATAATTTATCCAAGATTCCCAAAAAACATAAACTGATAGTATTCCTAAGAAAATACGAAGCACAAGGCTAACAACAGAATCGGGTAATTTTGGCAATGTGCGAGTACTCATCTGAACGCCTAAAAGACCTCCAAAACCTAAAATTAGACCTTGAACAAACAAAATATTTCCTTCTAATGTATGTCCCGTGCAGGCAGCTAGAGCAGTGATGACAATCACACCAAGACTCGTCTGAATTGCTACTTTAATTTCTTCTCCTAGTAATAACATTTGTAGGGGAACCATAATTGTTCCGCCACCTAAGCCAAAGAAGCCTGCTAAAATTCCTGCGGCTCCGCCAGTACCAATTTTAGAAAGTAATGGGTTAAATTCTGGTAATGTTTTTTCTGCTTGCTTTAAAACTAGTTGTTTGCGGAGTTCTATCAAATAGATGTTAGCTAATAATATGATTCCGAATGTAAAAAGTATGATGTAAGGTGGAATTTTATTGGCGAAATATACTCCAACTCCAGTAGTTAGAAAAGCTGGAATTCCTAAATAAATTACTCGCTTCCAATCAAAGTAACCCATCCACCAATTCTGCAAACTTCCAGAAATTGAAGTAATAACAATAGCAAGGCTACTGGTCGCGATCGCTTGCACGGGAGTATAACCGAGTGTGACTAAAAGTGGAATTGTGATAATACCGCCACCTATTCCTAAAAGTCCAGCTATGACTCCAGATATTAAACCCCCAATCCCTAAAATCAACCAACTAAAATCATTCATAAACGTCAGTTGTCAGTTGTCAGTTGTCAGTTGTCAGGAGGCAGAAGTCGCAAGTCGCAAGTTATTCTATCTCACTCCCTTGTCTCCCTTGTCTCCCTTGTCTCCCTCATCTCCCCCAGCCCCTCTGCCTCATCCCTCACGTACTGTTACTGGATGGCTAACAACGCCTCCATACAGCAATCCCACATCATTCCACGGAACTGTACTCGGCTGGGTGTTACCTAAATTGTCAGTAGCACGAGCTTGCAAAGAATACTCCCCAGG
>NZ_JAECZA010000274.1 GCF_016056275.1 Dendronalium phyllosphericum CENA369
GCTAAACCCTGTGTTAAGTTTTGGTTGATACCTGATTGCGATCGCGCTCCTCTAAATAACGCGTTCGCATTTTCAAAAATTTTGTCTACAAAAGGCTAAAATCCGCTTCTGACAATAATTTCAGCCGTCTACACCCGAATTTTTGGGAGTGAAAAATTGTAGACGGTGTAGACGCTCTGTTGAGGAGGTACTGATGGGGTTAAAGTCATCTCCAGCAAAACTGGCAGTATTGTAGACTTGCTAGCTAATTCACCCCTAAAGCGCTGCTAGCAAGGTGTAGACGGACTGTAGGCAGACTGTAGACAATACTACGACCACTTCCAGCCGAGGCGATCGCCTTCTCCTTCCACTTGACCCACCCCCCGATCTGCTAGAGCTGCAAAGATGATTCTAATTTCATCTGGTTGCATCCCCTCAAACAGTCGGCTGGCTTGCAGCAGTATTCTGGCTTTCAAAACCTCCCCTGGATGCTGTTTACCCCAGTCAACGATAAATTGCTCGTATTCGTTGAGTTCTAATTGAGTGGGTGTCGCCTCACCACTTACCCCGCTCTTGACTGGGGCATCTGTCGCTGTACTCTGCCCCCAGTTGCTCAAGTCGAGTTCGCAAGGGGCATCATCGACCAGGAATCGCTTCTTGCCTCCAGCTTTTAGCCATTGCTCTAACTGCGGGTCTTTAAGTTTCGTCCTGGCGTAATCGCGCCCGAACTGCCCCAACCGCACCAGGACAAAGCAACTGTACAGAGTATCCTTGTCCCCCTGTAAGCCAAAGTTCTCAGCTGTATCATTCTGGGCTATAGCCAAAATAAACTGCTTGTATCGCCTTCCCCGCTTGGCGTGTTTCTTCAGCCAGGGTGCGGCGTTGTCGCATTCCTCAACCAAAATGGGGAATTCTTCCCCAATTAAAAAGCGATCGCGTCCGGCTATCGCCTTATCTCCCCCATCTCCGCGAAGTTCTACGAGCTCTTCTAAATTAGTCAAGTCGTTGTCCATCGCGGTGTTGATGGCTTTGAAGTCGCCCTTGCGCCCGATTACGTCCTTTTGGTCGAGCCAGTTCCAATCTTCTGGCTTTGCGTCAGAGTCGTAGACAATCACCCTGCCGCCAATCTTGAAGGAGAGGAACTGAGTAAAAGTTGACTTACCATCGCCAGTACCACCAATCAAAGCAACGTGTTTCTGCTTTTTTTGGATGTATTCAACTGGGTCGGTAATCAAGTTTTCTGGTTGCCAGTTGGCATCTACTGCGCCAACAGTGAGGGCTAGCTGTGCTGTTGGCTGAGTTCGCAGTCTTGTCCAGGCTTGGAAGTTCAGCCGCGAGGCGTGGTCGATGTCGCCTAGCGATACTTGCAGTAGCTTGGCTGTGTGGCGCTGTCGCCGTCCTACTTCTAACGTGCCGACAGAGAACCCCACTATCCACAGTTTTTGCGAACCGACTTTAGAAGCACCCAAGGACAGTAAACCGACGCTGATAATTAAACTACCCCAAAATGACCACTTGGCACAGGTGTACATCTGCAAGTGTTGGTGGAGTTGGGAGGGGTGTAATTCGCTCATAGACCCAGTAACACCCCCAAGAGAATTAAGCCAACACGGATTAACAAAATGGCTTTGATTTGGGGTATCGCTTGGTATAGGTAACAAGTCCAAGCTCCCGCGATGATTAATACTCCCAGTACTGCCAACCGAATAAAACCGGGAATGGGTAGAATGACCCAGCAGCTACTTAGTAAACAGGGAATGGATACACAGGCGACTGTATCTAGTGCCAAATCTGGGAGATTATCCGGCAGAGCTAGAGCATCTGCCCAGCCTTGCTTAAATTGCTCTACTTTTGAC
>NZ_JAECZA010000275.1 GCF_016056275.1 Dendronalium phyllosphericum CENA369
CTATTACTACTGTAATCTTATTGCCATCTAATGCTTTCTTTAATTCTTTTAATCTTCTTTGTTTTAATTTGTCTACCGACCAATCTGAATTCGCTATAAAATGATGTAATGATTGAGCTGAGTTTATACTTACAGCTTTTGCTATCTCTGGTAATGATTTTCTTTTAATTGCTGACATTATCCCTAGGTGTAAATATTTGAAGCACTCATAATTCCTTACTTCTTTAAATAGCTCTTTATACTCTGCACAATATTCATCTATGATCGTAACTGTTGGGTGAGGATCTCTTGCCAAATGTTTGAGGATTTGTAATTCTACATCCATTGCTCTACTTACCTTCCAGAGCTTTTTCTTCTATTCCTTTTATTCAGAATACTCGGAAAGTGACAGAAGAGGGGTATAACTACGTACTAAGCAGGTAGGAAGATGAGACTTATGGGAGGTGGAGGGGAAAAAGACGGTTGCAGATATTACTCTTATCCCCCCATCTCCCCATCCTCTTCTTGACTCAGCACTCATCAAAAAGCAAAAAAGGAGAGCCACTTGGGCAGCTCTCCAGATCATCAGGGTGCATCTACTTAGCATAGTATAGCACTTTTGCCATGAGGAGTAATACCCATTATTTATTTTTTGTATAAATTCTCGTAAGAAAATTCCCTTAGTGTACTTAACTTAGGAAATTATAATTGAAAATAGTAATTTTCATTACTACTAGTGAATATATAATGTGCAGTATGCCTAAAAGTTGATAGTAAAAAATAAAGAGAGCTACTTAAGCAGCTCTCGCGATCGTTAGGGTATATCTACTAAACACAGAATAGCCTTTTAGGTGTGAGGGGTGTCACCTATTTTGTGGCAGGTTTTGTAAAAATATGATGAAGAAATTAACGCAGATTAAGTATTTGATAGTGGGATAAAAATAGTAAACAATTTCATTGTCTATACTGGTTAAATTCTACGTAATTTTAAGAAGCTATGGGCGAATGAACAGTCAATATAAAAACAGGATTAGCTATATGAGAAAATATATTTACTAGTATTCGCTGCATAGTAGAACTCGAACAAACGATAGTGCGATCGCATATCATTCGACACACCCTCTCTAAATTGTTGTCTTAATCGTAGGTAAATATTTCCTTTTTTCCAACAAAGGCGTTTCGTTGAATCTTGCAACTGACGTAGTTGAGAGCCTTGTCATTTGGAGTATATTACTTTATGTCTCGCCCCATCGCGCCTTTTCGTCCTACTCCACTTCACCCTAGCGGTTCGCTAAAATGAACAGTGCCACGTCTGAAATGGAACTTACGGCAATGGTCACCGAACTATCTTCTACCGCTAAGAACATCATCTACCCCGAAAGCGACGGACAGCCAATGGCAGACAACACTAAACAGTTTGAGTTGATTGTACTGATTAAAAAGAATTTGGATTTGTTGTTTGTCGATGACCCCAATGTATTCGTCGCAGGTGATTTATTGTGGTACACCATAGAAGGAGATAACCTCACTCGCAGAGCACCGGATGTCATGGTAATCTTCGGTAGACCAAAAGGCGATCGCGGTTCCTATCTACAATGGCGAGAAAATAATGTTCCTCCCCAGGTGGTTTTTGAAATTCTCTCTCCTAGCAATACCGCCAAAGAGATGATTGCTAAATACAAATTTTACGAGCGCTATGGAGTTGAAGAATACTACTTGTATGACCCAGACAGCGGTGAGTTAAGCGGTTGGCTGCGTTCTGGAAGTGAATTAGCTGAAATTCAGCAAATGGCTGGTTGGATAAGTCCTCGTCTGGGCATACGCTTTGAATTGGCAGATGGCGAACTTCAGATTTATCGTCCTGATGGACAGCAGTTTTTGACATACGAACAAGCCCAAGCCCAAGCAGAACAAGAACGCCAACGTGCAGACCAAGAACGCCAACGTGCAGACCAAGCAGAAACTCAATTAGAAGCACTCCGCACTTTACTTCAAGACAGGGGAATTAACCCAGACGCATTGTGACCGCAATTAATTTACAAGTAGCAGAAACAAGCGATCGCCTCGATCGCTACCTTTCCCAAGAATTACCAGACTTATCCCGTTCTCGCATCCAACAGTTAATCGAACAAGGTAACGTCCGACTCAACGACAAAGTCTGCATCACTAAAAAGATAAATGTGAAAGTTGGCGATCGCATTACTCTGGAAATTCCAGAAGCGCAACCTCTAGAACTGGAAGCAGAAGAAATACCCTTAGATATCCTTTACGAAGACGATCAATTACTCATTCTCAATAAACCTGCGGGCTTAGTCGTGCATCCCGCACCAGGTCATCCAGATGGCACACTGGTAAATGCTTTGTTGGCACACTGTCCTAACTTACCAGGAATTGGAGGAGTTCAGCGTCCGGGAATCGTCCATCGATTAGATAAGGATACTACAGGGGCGATCGCTATTGCTAAAACAGATATTGCCTACCAGCACCTACAGGCACAACTTCAAGCAAAAACTGCACGACGAGAATATTTAGGTGTGGTCTACGGTGCGCCAAAAGTAGAAAGTGGCACTATCGATTTGCCCATTGGTCGCCATCCGCAAGACCGTAAGAAAATGGCAGTAATTCCCATAGAACAAGGTGCAAGGTCTGCTATCACCCATTGGCAAATACTAGAACGTTTAGGAAACTATACATTAATCCACTTTCAATTAGAAACTGGACGCACCCATCAAATTCGCGTTCACAGTGCCAAAATAGGTCATCCCATTGTCGGCGACCCAGTTTATGGTTCTGGTCGGTCTGTGGGTGTCAATTTACCAGGTCAAGCACTCCATGCTTGGCAACT
The DNA here is from genome assembly GCF_016056275.1 of Dendronalium phyllosphericum CENA369. Classification (GTDB taxonomy): domain Bacteria; phylum Cyanobacteriota; class Cyanobacteriia; order Cyanobacteriales; family Nostocaceae; genus Dendronalium; species Dendronalium phyllosphericum. The sequence goes on from NZ_JAECZA010000275.1 coordinate 2,825, forward strand.
AAAGTTGCAACATCCAATATCTGGGAATTGGATCGAAGTGACAGCCCCCCCTCCCCAAACATTTACAACTCTGTTAGAAGTTCTTCGGCGAAGATGAGTGCAGAGTAGAGACGCGATTAATCGCGTCTAGACGTAAGTTATTTCTTACCCTTTTTTCAAGCGTTGCTTTCCTCTACTCTCCTTTACCTAGACAGTCTTTATGATAAGTTTTTAACTGAACATAATATAAGTGCTGCTTTCTCACTCAGCACTCAGCACTCATATGACATCGCAACTTAGTGAAAAAGTTTTAGAACTGATTAAAAAAGCCCGAATTGTTAGCTTTACTACCTGGCAAGATACTCATCCAGCAGAGGCAATTCAGCGATTTCAGGCAGCCGATGACCAAGGACGTTATTTGACCGATGAGGACTTTCAGCAGCTTCAGAGGCTTGTGCCTGCCACAGCAGAATTAATCCCAGTGGCACAGATGCTGCGCGATCGCGTCAGCGATATCGTTAATGAAGCGAGAAACGAGGTATTGACTACCTTCCCCAGCATTACCCAACCCGGCGGCGGACTTTATCCCCCCGAACGCGCTGAAGCCTGCTGGCGTGACTTCTGGCATTTTCTCCGCTGCATTACCTACGGTATCGCTGGAGGTCGCGTTGACTACACTAGTACTGAAGGGTTGCATTATATGCAACTGCTTTATCAAGAATTGCATGTACCATTAGACGCGATGGTATTGGGACTAGAAGAAATTAAAGCTGCGAGTTTGAAGCGCGTAGAACCACAACAGCAATCTGTGCTTGCACCTTATTTCGATCGCTTGATTGGACAATTGCAAAAGTTCGAGCAGTAAAGAATCTGAATTAATCGAGATTTTTTACCGTATACCGAAGCACCATTGAAGCTAGCCTAGAATCAAAGGTTTTATTAACAAGAGTTAAAAATTGTGAACGATATACTTCCAGGGCGGATGTTGCTGTCCCATAACTTCGATGTTGCAGGCGACATCGTTCCAGCCCTCAGCCGAGAAGAATTTGCACAAGTGTTTATAGAAGGCTTGGCAGATCGCAAACAACTCAAATGCCGTCTGGTGGATAATCCTCATTGGATTGTAGAGGTTTTGTTTCCGACAGAGGAATTTTCACCCCAACAGGTAGGAGAACTATGTGCTTATGCACTCTTAGAGAAGCGTCAAACGCAAAGTTCGCAAAGTGTTTCTTTTAGAGAATCGCACTCAGCAGCTATGCCTGAAATTTTGGTTTTAGGAGGCATCAAGACGACCCCGGCGACAAGCAGTTCGCCTAATGCACTGCAACCGGGAAATTGGGGCGTAGATGTGGTAGAAACTCTTTCATCTGAGGCATTTTTGCAGGCGATCGCCTGGGATGCTACGATTGCCCAAAAACCTACTGACAGTATTTTTAAAATTGAACTAAAAAAATAGGGATTGGGGAAAAAGAATTAAACAAAGTTCTTGCCCTGACCCTTTAACATGCATCCCTTTTCCCATTCTTATATATCTACACTCCCAACTCCCAACGTCTTGGTATGTCTTCTCTCAACAATGAACTAATCCGAGCAATTGTCAAAGGTGATGCTACTACTGTAGAAGCATTATTAGCTCAAGGTGCAGATGCGAATACAACTGGTGGTGTAACACCTGTTGGAGCAAGCAACACTGCCCTCATGTGGGCAGCGGCAGATGGATATCTCACTATTGTAAAATTACTGCTTGCCCGCGATGCCGATGTCAATGTTAAGAACATGGCAAACTATACAGCGCTAATGTATGCGGCTGAATCAAATTACCGAAATATTGTTTCTATTTTGCTCGATCGCAATGCTACGATTCACGATCGCAATCACTATGGTGAGACAGTGCTAATGTCGATATCGCGGCACGGTGAAACTGACATAGTACAACGTTTAGTAGCGATGGGAGCTGAGGTAAATGCCACCAATAAAATTGGCAATACAGCACTGTACTTAGCCGCAGAAAATAGCCACCCATATACCGTGAAGGCACTCATCAATTTAGGTGGAGAGGTAAATACTGAAAACCTTGGTGGTTGGACTCCACTGATGATGGCCTCAGCACGAGGCGATTTAGAAACAATGACAATTTTGTTGGAGCATGGTGCAGATTTCCGTCCTCAGAATCGCTGGGGTGGAACAGCATTAAGTGAGGCCCGAAATTCTTTCCGCTCCTATGAAGCAGCAGAACTGTTAATCAAAGCTGGAGCGACAGAGTAACTTACTAGTAGTGTGCCAAAGTCTTTTTGACCGACAGGAAAAGGGTAAGGGGTAAGGGGTAAAGGTTTTAAACCCTTCCCCTTTCTCCTTTTAAGAGCCTACACCTGTCAATATTTGTGTGGTGAACTACTACGTTGTGGCAAACAGTCCCTTGGGCGGCTAGCCTTCTTTGCAAAGGAGACGCTACGCTAACGGCAATAATAAAATTCATAAATCTTCATGTTGTTGGTTACAGACTCATATGAAGATTGATCATAACAAAGCGTATAAAACCCTCCGAAAATTTCTATAATTCGTGGGGCAATGTTTCTGATGAAGAAATTCAAGCTTTGTCATGCAACAAATCAATCCAACAGCTTGATTTGCCAGGGCTAACAATCTTAAATTTTTTCACTTTTTGAAACAAATTTCTTAAACTCTGTCGTTAACGCAGGAGACATCGTTAATGCCTTTTGGACCAGCTTCACGTTTGGGGGTTAGCTTATTTGATGAAACCCCTCCTATTGAATGGATACCCGGTCTATCGGATGATGAGAAAGAGTCGATTATTGTAGCAGTCTATAGGCAAGTATTAGGTAATGCCTATGTCATGGAAAGTGAGAGACTTGCTGTACCAGAGTCGCAGTTTAAACGGGGCGAATTCAGCGTCCGCGAGTTTGTGCGTGCTGTGGCAAAGTCCGACCTGTATCGTTCTCGCTTTTTCAGCAATACTCCTCGTTACCGTGCGATCGAACTGAACTTCAGACATCTTCTCGGTCGTCCCCCACGGGATTTGGAAGAAACGCGGGCACACAGCACCATTTTAGATACTCAAGGGTTTGAAGCTGAGATTGATTCCTATCTTGACAGCGACGAATACCAAAATACCTTCGGTGAAAACTTTGTACCTTACATTCGAGGCTACAAAACTGACGCTATTCAAAGCTTAGTTCAGTTTACCCATACCTTCCAATTAGTTCGCGGTGCTTCTAGCAGCAGCTTGAAAGGCGACATAGCAGGAAAGACTCCCAAACTGAATTCCTTACTCATTCAGTCCATCCCTACTGCTGTGGTATCACCTGCTAGTGGTGGTGCAACTTTCCGCACACCACCAGCAGTTTCCCGTACTCGTCAAGGAGTAGGTGCTAGCTCCGATGGCAAGGTTTACCGCATCGAAGTTACAGGATATAGGTCGAAAGCTGTCAACGCGGTTTCCAAGTTCCGCCGCTCTAACCAAGTCTTTCTAGTGCCCTACGAGCAGCTATCGCAGGAGTATCAGCGCATTCATCAGCAAGGCGGCGTTATAGCCAGTATTACAGCCATTTAGCGCAGACCCTTCAGCTGTACTGAGTACTGATGAGTCAGTTGCGTGGGTAGTCTCCCACATCACTTGCCACAATGCTTAGGCAACCGCCTACTGTTAGCGTAGCGACTAGGAGCGTTGGCAACCCAGTCTTGTGAGGTTCCCGCCAAGTTATGACAACAAAGGGAACCTCTCTACTCTTGTTAGATCGAAGACGCTCTTTCTCGCTAGCTTAAAAGCAGGGGTACGAGAACGCCTAACGGCGAACAAGTTCAGCTCTAGCAGTACGGATTATAGTTGCCTGAGTCAGGAACCCCTTCTTTAGCTTTGGTTCATCGCAAAGCAGTGGCTCAAATTGAGCGGACTGACATTGCTGAGTAGTAATCCATAGCTAAAGTAAAGGAATTGAGTCAGGAAGAAATTTATTTCTTCTTACTCTAAATTCATCAGCTCAATTGACAGTATGAGTGTTATTTACACACTCAGCACTCTTTTATATCAACTTAAACAAACCGAAAAATTGAAGTATCTTAGGAGATAAGTTTCAATGGCATCCCCAGCAACTTTTGAATTATTGCCTAACGGTGGATTGGATGACTTCCAAACAGCGATCAGGGCTGTTTACAAGCAAGTTTTAGGAAATCCTCATGTGATGGAAAGCGAGCGGTTGGTAACAGCTGAATCACAGTTGTGCGATCGCGCGATTAGCGTCCGTGAATTCGTTCGTCTTGTTGCTAAATCTGATTTCTATCGCAGCCGCTACTTTGAATCTAGTGCCCCCTACCGCTTTGTCGAGCTAAACTTCCTGCATTTGCTCGGTCGGGCCCCCCAAGACCAGAGGGAAGTTTCCGAACACATCGTTCGTACTGTTGCTGAAGGCTACGATGCAGAAATCGACTCTTACATCGACAGCGATGAATATCAAACAGCCTTTGGCGAAAATATCGTGCCTTACTATCGCGGCAGAAACAGCGCAGCGAACATAAAGCAAGTAGGCTACAACCACATTTTTGCCCTCGATCGCGGTCCCGCTCAGGTTGATAGCGCAGTCAAATCTTCACAGCTAGTTTATGCGATCGCCGCTAACGCTAGCACAAAGATTAAGCCTTCTTCAGCAACAGTGATTGGTTCGGGCAGTGAAAAGCGGTTCAAGATTGTTGTCACTGGCTCCAAATTTGACGCTCCTCGCCGCGTGAGTACAACTGAATACATCGTTCCTGCTAACAAAGTAACTCCGCAAATTCAGCGGATTAATCGCACTAGCGGAAAGATTGTCAGCATTACTGAAATCGTATAACTTTTCCAAGGGTGGCATTGCCCACCCTGATGATGTTTTGCGATCGAGTATCAATCAAATTTAAGAGGCGTTGATATTAGGAACTTCCAAATAAAAAGTAGTTGAGTGTTAAAAGTTAATAGTCAAACTTCAATCAATTGTTTTTATTTCTGGGAGTTCCTGAAGTAATGATGTAGACGGCTCAAAGATTGGCGTTGCTTCTGTTTTCCTCTGCATTCTTTACAGATAGTCTCTGAGCATTTCTACCGCGCTGAAAAGACTGCACCTAACAAAGAAAGTAGTAATCTGTAAAGGAACCAGCACTGTCTCACATCTTGTGCGGCAGCGTTTTTAATCTGAATTTATGAAATGCTGTACTTCAGTCATTAGCCGTCATGAACATTACAGAATTTGTTGAGCGTTCCCTTGGGCGTTGGCGATCGCAACGCAGCGCCCATCACTTAGCTTTTGGTCACTTTGAAGCCATACAATCGGTCATTGATATCGTTGCTATCTCATTAGATGACCCAGCAGTTGTTGACCTCTGCAAATCCTATAACGTTGACACAAAAGCAGCAGTTTCCCCGTTCCGTATGAGCTGGGACGGTCAATCAGATTGGGACGAAAACGAAGTCCTCAAAGGTAGTTGCATTCTCGTTCCCGTTCCCGACCCCAATTACCCGAATCGCGGCAAACTTTTACGCGACCAAGGTTATGCAGAAACCATGGCAGCTGCTGGTAACTATTATCTAACTGAAGATGAGACTTTTGTCTTAGTTACAGAATACGACCGAGCCGCCGCAGAAGAAAAAATCTGGTTCGTCAACCCCAATGTCCGCTGTCGAGTTTCCCTGATCAAAACTAGCGCCGGTACAGGAGTTGTTACAGCCTCTTTTTCATCAGAAATTCGACAAGTAGTTAAAAATCAATAATCAAAAATTGTCAAAGCATAGACTGCTTTTTTTATATCAACTTAATTCAATTCCATAAAATAAGAGCAAATTTCAATAGAATGTATTACTTAATTTCCAAAGGTTAAGTATTGAAACATGACAAAATTGAGCTTTTTTAAATATATCTTAATTACGAATTACCCTTCAGGTGACGCTCGAAGACTCGCTAACGCTGCGCTAACGGGAGTTCGGACTCGACGGGAACCCTCACGGGTTCAGCAGTTCCTCTACTTGGGGAGACCCCAAGACCGGACTGCCTCACCGCCAAGACTCCGACTCCCTCACGAATTACGAATTACGAATTAGCATGACTACTCCACTGCATATTTCTGAGTCTAAATCAAATGATTTAGTGACCCTGGCTCATTGTATGGCAGGGGATTTCAGTAACCACAAACAATCATGTGAAAATCCGAAAAACTACGCCCATATCCATGTTTACTTTCGTCCGTTACCATTTGATTTCTTCTCTGGAATTGGTTTTTATTCCGAGCAAGTTTATGACTACGATCTTTGGAATCCTTACCGTCAGGGCGTACATCGGTTAGTGGATCGAGAAGACCACATTTATATAGAAAACTACAGTCTTAAAAATGCATTTCTCTATGCTGGTGCAGCACGTGAATTAGACATTCTCAAAACAATTACGATTGACTGTATCGAACGACGATACCACTGCGCCATGATCTTCAGACGAGACGGCGATCTGTTTCGGGGCAGTGTAGAACCTGGCAACTTGTGTTTGATTGAGCGCAATGGTTGTCAGACTTACTTGGTGAGCGATGTCGAAGTCACACAAAGCAGCTGGATCAGCTTGGATAGAGGCATGGATATCAATACGCACGAGCAGGTTTGGGGGTCAACCTTTGGGCCCTTGCGCTTTGAAAAAAGGGAGAGTTTTGCCCATGAAGTCCCAACTATCTTATGACGCTTCCCTAAAAAATCTGGCAAGGGTTGAAGCAAAAATGTTGCCACCAGAGGCTCAAAAAAAGATGCAATGCTGGCTCCGAAGCCGTCATTTGATTTGTTCAGGTAATTTTTTTATTTTTGAAACGGTAGACTATAGCGCCGTCGAGCGTTTTTCTGAATGCGTTGTAGCGTTGGGTGGAACGATAATTTCGGTTGAACCAATTGACAAATTATGGATGGGAGATCATCGCCAAGTATTTTTGTATCGTGCTAAAGCCAGTTTGCACACCCCTTGTCATAACTTAAGGCAATACTGGATTAAATATGGCAGCTTTCGCACGCGATTTGATGTGCAGTAGAAGGGATTGGGTATTGGGGATTGGGTATTAGGTATTAGGAAAATTTTCCCCAGTCTCTAGTTCCTAGTCCCCAGTCCCTAGTCACCAGGTCCTAGTCACCAGTCCCCAGCTATATCATTCGCTTTTATGGAACTCCATCAAATCGAAACCGATTTACAAAACCCAGATTTTAAATATCGTCTTGATGCGATCGCAGCTTTAGGCAATCATCCCTCTGAAGTAGCTGTTCCCTTGCTTGCCAAGCATCTCCACGATCCAGAATTTTTAGTGCGATCGTTTGTTGCTAGGGGTTTGGGCAAGCACCAGACATCCGAATCCTTTGCTGCTTTACTTCAGATCCTCAAGTTTGATAACACTCCCAATGTGCGAGCAGAAGCTGCTAACTCCCTATCTTTGTTTGGCAGGCTCTCAGTTTCCCATCTAGTGCAAACATTTATTATGGATGAACACTGGTTGTTGCGCCGCACTATACTAGCAACTTTAGTTGAACTGGAGTGCCCTGAAGAGCTACTTGAGGTCTGTCTCCAAGGGCTAGAAGGAGAAGATGCAAGTGTACGAGAGGCTACAGTAGATGCACTGGGCAGTCTTGCTGGCTCCCGTCAACATCAATCTGCTCTCTCCCAACTCTTAATACTCAAAAATTCGGAGTCAGAACGCATTCGGGTACAGGTTGCTTATGCTTTGAAACATTTTGATGACCCTGATGCTAAAGAAGCTTTGGCACAACTCAGACAAGATACCAATCATCGCGTGGTTGGGGCGGCGATGGAAGATTTACTCCAGTAAACAAGTCGCGAAAGTTTGATACCACTATCCGATTTATCAGCAATTTCCGCTCACTACTGACGAACGATTTGAGAATTTTTTATTAATTAAATCTCATCGTAAATAGCATCTGCATCACTATAATCTTTAAAAATTTGCTCAACAGCAAGGTGATGCCGAACTGTGTTTTCATTTTCTTCTTCCACATTTTCATCTGTCTGCACGATAGTTCTTACATCTTGGTTTGCTGGTAATTGCTCTAACGCTGCTTCCGAAAATTCGGTTTTTTCTTCTGGTGTTACTTCGGCAAAAAAATCGTAGGCTTTCATGTGAAATTAATTCTAAATATAGTGGTTCTCGTTTGCATACAATACACTCTATTTACGTAGTTAGTAGCCAGGAATCAGGAGCGTTATTCTAAATTTTTACTCCTAACTACTTTAAGTTGTTATACTTCATTCATTTGAGAATTGCTGTAATTAATTACTTAATATTTATATATAAATATAATATGCGATCGCAACTAGAAAACAATCAGATTCACATAACATATATTGCACAAATATTAATCTGTCTAAAGATATGACATTATAAATAAAATCCCAAGCAATAATTTTTAACCAAACGGTATTGAACGATCAAACTCAATCAAAATAAAGATAGTAACAGGTGACAGTAGTTATTAATTTTTCTCTATCACCTATCTTTTATCGATTTGCTTAACTAACTACCGCCTTTGCTTTTGTCTCCACAGGCACGTATGGCTTTTCAGCACCTTGTGCTAAATATTCGGCTAGTTGACTTTCAATTTGGTCGCGCACAATTTGGCGATACTCTAGAAAATGTTCGTTGTGAGCGCAGGCAGAAAGATAATGTTCGGCAACTCCTGGGTTACGCTTGATGATACTGAATAAGTGATGCCAGAACTTCCAGCGAGTTTCCCGTTTAATGCCCTGTCGCCAAATTACAATCAGCAACGCTTTGATCGTTACCCACTCTGGCATTTTGGATGGGGCTTTCCAACTCGGCGCACCCATCATCAAAAAACAGCGGTAAGTGCGATCCAAATACTTTACTGGCTCGTATAAAGCACAAAAAGCCTCAATATATTCCCTAGCAATATCTTCTAACGGACGGGTAGCGATAAAGTTCATCAACGTTGTTTGGTTGATGTTTCCGTCTTGATTTTCCCGCAATCTTCCTTCTTTTTGCAGGCGATGCCACAATGCTGTGTTGGGTAGCGCTTGCAACATAGCGAAGGTCGTAGAAGGAATTGCTGCTTGTTCTGCAAAACGGACAATGCGATCGCCTGCACCTGCTTTTTCCCCATCAAAGCCGATAATAAATCCAGCCATTGGGCGCAACCCAGCTTTAATGATGCTTTGCACCGCATCAGTTAAAGAATTCCGAGTATTTTGAAATTTCTTAGTCAGTTGCAAGCTATCTTCATCAGGTGTTTCAATGCCCAAAAATACAGCAGCGAAACCAGACTCAACCATCAACTCCATCAGTTCTGGATCTTGTGCCAAGTCAACCGAAGCTTCGGTGTCAAACCGGAAAGGATATTGATGTTCTGCCATCCAAACTTTTAACTCTTTGAGCAACAATTTAACATTGCGTTTGTTGCCAATAAAGTTATCATCTACCACGAACACACCACGTCGCCAACCCAATTCATACAGATAGTCTAATTCTGCCAGCAGTTGCGCTGGAGTTTTAGTACGAGGTTTACGCCCGTAAAGCACAATAATGTCGCAAAATTCGCACTGAAAAGGACATCCACGCGAAAATTGTACCGACATCATGTCATAGGCATCAAGTTCTAGTAAATCAAAGCGGGGAATAGGCGTACTTGTGACATCTGGTTTTTCTGTGGCGCGGAAAGTACCAGAAGTTTCTCCCCGTTGAACTGCCTCAATAAACATAGGCAGAGTAATTTCCCCTTCATCGAGAATCAGAAAATCTGCGCCCACATTTTCAACTTCATGGGGTGTAGAAGTAGGGTAAGGGCCGCCAACTGCAACTAACTTACCGCGTTGTTTTGCTTCTTTAATTTGGTCTAATAAATCTTGTTTTTGGACAATCATCGCGGAGAAAATAACTATATCCGCCCATGCCCACTCTTCTTCTGTGGCTGGACGAATATTGCGATCTACCAGTTTGAATTCCCATTCTTGGGGTAAAATTGCCGCCACCGTCACCAAACCCAAAGGTGGTAACAAAACCTTGCGATCTACTAATGCCAAAATTTTTTCATATGACCAAAAGGTTTTAGGAAATATCGGATAGACCAGCAATATTCGCATTTTGTATCAATCCTCACACTTTGATTTCAATCCCACTCTAGCGGAAATTAACATCTGTTAACTGTTAGTTGTCAGTTGTCAGTAGTAAAGAGTGCCGAGTATTTAATACTCCCCCTGCGCCTCTGCCCTCCTCACTGACTCCCTAACAGCTATAAATGTTTCATTTTTTTGAGTTCTACTTGACAAATTCTGGTAGTTCGATCCAAAAGCGACTACCCCCACCGACTTCTGACTCCATACCTACCTGACCGCCCATGCGTTCAATGCCTTTACGGACGATCGCTAGTCCAATTCCCGTACCAGGGTAAGCTTCAATACTGTGCAGACGCTCAAATACGCCAAAAATCCGCTCGCGGTGTTGGAGTTGAATGCCAATACCATTGTCTTCTACCCACAGACGGACATTGCGATTGCGGCGTTCGCTCCAGATGCGGACTTGCGGTTGAACTCCAGCAGCGACAAACTTAATGCTGTTGGTGAGGAGATTCGTCACAATTTGCTCGACAGTACGGTAGTTGCCTACAACTTCCAACAGAGGTTCTGCAACTATGATTTGAGCTTGCTTTTCTTCTAGGGATGACTCTAGTTGCGTCAGTACTTGCCTCATCAGTAAGTTGAGGTTAATTGGCTGCAACGGCAAATCAACACGACTCAAACGGCTGTAGGCTAACAAGTCTACAAGTAAATTGTCCATCCGCTCCACACTACTGGCAATGCGATGGAGTAAATCTTGTCCCACTGAATTCAAAGCAGTATCGTATTCTTCTAACAAAATAGTAGCGAATCCTCGGATGGCGCGCAGAGGTTCTTGTAAGTCGTGGGAAATCGAGTAGGCAAAGGCTTCTAAAGCACTATTGGCTTCTTCTAGTTGTTGGGTGCGGTTGCTAACCAATTGTTCGAGTTGTTCGGTGTAGCGGTGTAATTCTTCGCGTAAACGAGATTGTTGGATGGCGATCGCCAGCTGATTCGCCACCTCGTAAGCATTATCCATGTCTTCCTCAGTTAAAGAACTGGGCTGAATTGCTCCCACATTCAAAGAGCCTATTAGCTGTCCTTGGGCAATCACAGGCACATTCATAATGAAGCGAATGCCTTGATCAAACAATCTTTGTTGAATGCGATAGAGTCTAGGATGTTCGGCTAAATTTTCAATAATTAGTGCTTGATTTTGCTGCAAGGTTTCTATGTCACCAAAATCCTGCAATGAAAAACTTTCACCGATACTGCAACCAATTCCCTCATGAGACTGAACTGCCAAGACAGTGGCTTGTTGAGTTTCCCAATCAAACAATGTTACATCCAATAATTGACAGCGAAGTAATGGATAAGTAAACATAAGAGCAGTTTGGGCAATTCCAGCCGGAGAAATTGCCCGCAAGATTGAGCGATCTAGCTCTTGTAGAGTCCGTAATCTTGTAGCATAGCGTTTCAGTGACTCTTCTGCACGTTTGCGCCCGGTAATGTCTTCTAACAACCCATCAATAACCAATTCTCCCTGATTCGTAATCAGAGTTTCATTCACTGAAACCCAAATTGAAGTACCATCGGGTTTGCGTAACTTTAGTTCTCGTTCTCGTCTTTGCTGTGGTGTAATATCTCTGGCTTTAGAAAAAATTTCACTAAAGCCGCCAATCGACTGGAGTTCATCTAAGGAATTAAGTCCTAAAACCCTCAAAAACACATTGTTGACTTCGAGTAATCGTCCGTCGGGAATTACCCGAAACACTCCGACATGCAATTGGTCGAGCAGGGATTGCAGGCGGTTCTCGAAAAAGCTGGCTCTACGTCGAGTCTCATTACGTTCTAAGACAGTCCTCACCGTTGTTGACAGACGCAAAAGATGCTTGGGTGATTTGAGGATGTAATCATCGAGTCCACTTTTCATGGCTTCTACGGCAATTTCCTGAGTACCTGTATTTGTAAACATAATTACGGGACGCTCAGGGAAGCGCTGTTTGAGGGTACGTAATATCTCCAAACCGTTAGTCCAGCGGAGTTGGTAGTCAGTGATTGTCAAATCGAAGCGACCCGCTGCCAATGCTTGCTCAAACTCCTCTGGTTCGCCCACTTCCTCTATCTCGACATCAGAGAACTCCCGGCGCATCTCTCGCGTAACCATGAAGCGGTCATTTTTATCATCATCAATAATCAAAATGTGCATAGGGAGACAAAATCGATGCTTGAAAACTTTACACGCAGGGTAAAGTTCTAGGAAGTGCGTAGTCTAGACTAAACCATCTAGTCGGTATAAACCATCGACCTCCGGTTTAAATTAATCCAGTAAGCATCAAGTAACGTTAACATTGCAGTCAAGTCACTAAATGCGATCGGTTTAACTAAGTAGGAATTGACACCCAAATCATAAGCTTTGTGAATATCGGTTATTTCTTGAGAAGTTGTCAGTACGACCACTGGCAAGCGTCTAAGACCAGGTTGCTGCTTCAGCCATTCCAACACTTCAAATCCAGATTTCCGGGGCATTTTCAGGTCTAACAAAAACAATGTCGGCATCGGGTAAGACTCACGGTTAGCATAATCTCCTTCACCACAGAGGTAATCAATAGCGGCTTCTCCGTTGCTGACAACCTGAAGCGGTTGTGTGAGATTAGCTTTGCGTAGGGCACGACGAATTAGTAAGACTTGGTTAGAGTCATCCTCTGCCAGCAAAACGATCTGTTGGTCTGTGTTCATGTTTTCATAGTCGCTGTTCGTAGTTCAATCCAAAAGCGGCTGCCTTGCCCTATTAATGACTCTACACCGACCTGTCCCCCCATGCGCTCAACTCCCTTGCGGACAATAGCCAAGCCGATACCGGAACCAGGATAACTCTCTTCACCGTGTAATCTTTCAAACACGTTGAAAATTCGCTCTTGATGCTCAAGCGCGATGCCAATGCCATTATCTTCGACCCAGAGGCGAATTCGTGGGGATGAGGGGGATGAGGGGGATGAGGGAGATG
>NZ_JAECZA010000276.1:0-63984 GCF_016056275.1 Dendronalium phyllosphericum CENA369
AATCTGAATTCGCTATAAAATGATGTAATGATTGAGCTGAGTTTATACTTACAGCTTTTGCTATCTCTGGTAATGATTTTCTTTTAATTGCTGACATTATCCCTAGGTGTAAATATTTGAAGCACTCATAATTCCTTACTTCTTTAAATAGCTCTTTATACTCTGCACAATATTCATCTATGATCGTAACTGTTGGGTGAGGATCTCTTGCCAAATGTTTGAGGATTTGTAATTCTACATCCATTGCTCTACTTACCTTCCAGAGCTTTTTCTTCTATTCCTTTTATTCAGAATACTCGGAAAGTGACAGAAGAGGGGTATTCATGCTCAACTCCTTTAAGTATATAGTTTTGCTTGAACAAGTTTAGTTTTTTACCTATCAGAGAGTGAAAGACTGAACTTGATTTCTCTTGAAACCAGAAATTCCTCCAGTGGTAAACCAGTATTCCCAACTTCCACCTGAAGCAATTGACCAATTATTGAGGTCAAAGTGTCCACTACCTTCTGGAGTTCCTGAAATTTTATAGACTTTAACAGCTTGTCCATTATTATTCCAAATTAAAGGCAAATCTGGTTTTAATTGTTCTGGCGCTGCACCATTAGTTTGTAAAAAATAGGCATCTTGCCCTTTAGTTGTGCCATTGCCAAATACTTGAGCAATTCCTTTTTCATCAATGGCAACAAATGCACCTTCTTCTAAGCCAATAGCATAAACTGGAATTTGATGATTTTTTTCATGGAAAACTCTAGCTAGAAATCCAAAAATTCTTCCGTATCTTGGTTCAGGATGCTCTTTGTCAATCCGGTCTAAGTGCGTGTCTGTAATTACATTTTTGAGAATTGGAACTTTAATGAAGTCGCTGTAATAAATATCCTTTGTATTGTGGTGGAAGGGATTATTCAAAATTTCTGAACTTAGCACACCTTGATGAACAGGTGCATAATAATAGTCGCCGAGAATAGCCATACCAGCACTGGTTCCAGCAATCGGCACTTTTTTTTGATTAATCAAGTAGTTGATTGCTTCTTCTACACCTGAGCCTTCCCAGTAATCTTCATAATCATTTTGATTTCCACCCGCTATAAATAGAGCATCAGCATCGCGGATGTATTGTAGAACTTTTGGATGATTAGCAGCTTCTCGGCTGTTAATAGCAAGTTCAGCAGATGAACTGACAAAATCTCGATAATTATCGCAAATCCAAGCAGCCTGTCTGCCAATCCTTGGTAAGCGCAGAACTAAATAATCTCCTCTATCTAATAGTTTGAGAAACCATCGTGTAGCTGAATCTTCTCCAGATGTTTCTCCTTCTGCACCGCCAATCAACAGAATACAAGGAGTTGGTTGTGGAGAGTTACTATTGACTCTTCCGCATTCACGCAGATAATCAAAGTTATCAATATCTGCTGCTACTAATACAGGGGTGCTGAATGCTTTAATCATAAATATCACATTTGCTTAAATCCAGTTATGGCTTTTAGCCCAGAATTATTGTTTTTGATTATTCAAAATAAGAATTTTCAAGTCTCAAAAATTGGCGAAGTATTGATAACAAAATTTTTTATACTTTCTTTCCGAACTTCGGGCAGACTCTAGCAATTATTCCAGAATGCAGTGAGCAAAGATATCTCGGTTGACAGTTGTATTTTCCTTAACAAAATAGGAACCGTGAGCGCAAGATAGCCTATAGCCAAACCACTCTAATAGACAACCTGTCGGCTGAAGTCCCAGATTTTCCTGGGTAATCTCGAACATATCTCCTAACATCCCGCCAACCAGATCCCCTTGTGCATCAAGGTTAATCCATTTATTCACCATAGAGGGTCGGCGACCATCTTGATTTTGTGGGCGCAAAGAGGCGCGTACTGGCCCAATGGATAACGCACTGCCCACAGTAAAGAAGTTGGAGACTTGTCCCTGTAAAGATTGTTCAGCCTCAAGTCCTCGTAACCCTTCGTAGGCAACTACAGTACCCCAACTGTGGGAAATGATGTCGATTTGATTGTTACTGCCAAGGAGTGGTTTCACAGTATCGGTAAAGCGATTAATGATTTGTTGGCGCATTTCGCTGCTCAACATATAGATAAGAAAGTCATCAATTCCCAAAATTGCACTAGGTTCTATGACACGAGTCTGCATTGCTAGAGATACCTGGCGACCACCGCCAGTTTTTGCGGCTATCTCTTGTCGCTGTCTATCTTCTAATATTGCTAGAATCTCTCGCTTTAATTGCTCCTTTTGTGTAGTATCAACCATATCTACAGCAGTGGATGCATTAACTAAATCACTCCACAATACTTCTCTACGGGTATCACCAAGGTTGCCATCCTCGAAAACTTTCCGAATATAAGGTTGTAATGCTTGCCACCAACTGTTAGAATATCCATGTTGATGCTGGCTAATCCCATGCACATAGACAAGATAACGGTTTTTAGTTATGCTTGCCAATTTGGTGCGGAAAGAAGGCGATCCACCATCTCAAGATGAAGCTGTAAATGAAGCCTACGATTACTCTGGTGATGTCTATGATTTCTACAAAGAAGTATTCAACAGAGATTCACTAGATGATGCTGGATACCCCTTAATTTCCAGCGTCCATGTTGGTGATTCCTTTGGAGGCCCCATGTCCAATGCCTTTTTCAATGGTCGGCAGATGGCCTATGGTGACGGAGATGGAAAATTATTTGTTAGGTTTACAAAGTCACTTGACGTTGTGGGTCACGAACTGACTCATGGCGTAGTCAGTCGGACTAGTAATCTGGAATATTTCGGCGAATCTGGCGCATTGAATGAGAGTTTTGCTGATGTCATGGGTAGCTTAGTTACTCAATGGAAGAATCACCAGACCGCTGACCAAGCTGACTGGTACATAGGTAACGAGATACTTGGCTCAGAGGCGAAAATTAAGTGTCTCCGCACCCTTAAAGGAGAAAAGGCTTACGAGAACGATCCAGTTTTCGGCACAGATCCCCAGCCAAAACACTACAAAGATTTGTACACTGGTTCTCGCGATCGAAACGGAGTCCATATTAACTCAGGTATTCCTAACCACGTTTTCTATCAATTAGCCATGACGATTGGAGGCTATGCTTGGAAGAAAGCAGGTCAGATATGGTACAAGACGATGCTGGCCTTGAACACTAAGAGTGATATGAAGGATGCAGCAAAACAAAGTTATATACAAGCTGGTAGTCTATTCGGTAACAATAGCCTTGAGCAACAAGCTGTTAAAAAATCTTGGGACGTAGTTGGACTTCCGGTGTAGATAGTGTAGAAAATAACTTTGTTATTGAGCAAAAACTGTTCTGAAGTGATGAATATCTTCTGAGCAGTTTTTAGCTATTGATATTAATTGGTTTCATCCTTCTCTTTGCCATTAATCTAAAATTAATTTTAAATAATAATCACTATTCACGGAGGATTTTGTCATCAGGTGAAAATAACTTTTTACGAATCAGGGGAATATCCAGGTTGGGTGAAGGGTTGCGAGGTCGATACAGACACAATGAGCAAAGAAGAAGCCGAGCACCTACGATTGCTTGTGGATCAAAGTGGGATATTGCGCTCTCAAGAACTTCAGTCGTTAAGTAGTGAAGGAGCAGACATGCTCACTTACGAAATCAAGGTGGAAATCGACAATACATTGTACAATTTTATCTTTGATCGGAATAACTTGCCCGCTCAGTTCATTCCTCTGTTGAAATATCTACATGACCGTGCAAAGATAGTACCCCCTTAGATATAGCATCTACATACTAATCTTTTAGTTCGGACTACTGATAACTACTTGCTTGACGGGTAAACATGAGATGATATTCTCCGCCTCTTGCGATTAATTCCGCATGGCTGCCTGTTTCTATAATCTTGCCATTTTCTAAAACGATAATTTGGTCTGCCAATTTAGCCCTCTTCTGTCACTTTCCGGAGTAAGTAAGTAGTAAATAAACGTAAACTATCCAGAAGCATAAGACGGTTTAAATTGATTCATTGCACTAATTAAATGATTGAATCCTAGGAATAAATCGGAATTAGGAAAGATATCTAGCCAGGGGTAAATCAACCAAAATAAGAAGAGCGGTTGGAGAAGAAGACGAAGATTATTTAAAGTATTCTTCCATCCGCTCTCATTGTTCCATAGTTTATGATTAGAAAAATCAACATCACTATCTTCTTTTATCCCTGTTGGGATTTTACCAGATTGACTTAAAGCTAAAAAAGGTTGAGAATTTAAACTAATCATTGTGTAAACAGAAAAAATAATTTCCCACCACCTCTCAATATCCTGGAAATTAGTAAAACGATAATCTGTCCAACCCAACTCCTGTTTACACTGCCGAAAACCAGATTCTACCCATGTTCTTAATCCATATAAGTCCCCTAAAGTCTTTTTCAAATTTCCTTGAAGATTCGTCATAATGAACGAAGTTGAATTTTCAGGCATAGTTTCTGGGTCAGTAGTTACTTCCCAGTAAGTTATGGCTCTTCTTTTACCATAAATTATTTCTCGGATATATCTAGTTTCTGATTTTTGATTACTAAATGTTCTGGAGAATTTGCACCATTTATTAGCCCTAACCCTCTGGTTGGCTGGTAGCCAGACTCCATGATTACTTCTAATTGCTACAACATAACCGAGGTTGTATTCAGTTAATTTTTGAATGAATTGGCTACTTTCACCCTTCGGGTTCGCAGTCGCTTCAAGTCGGCAAAGCCGCCCAACGCGCTGCTCACCATATAAACTATCAGCTAGTACCAATTCCATATTAAAGCCTGATTCAATTAATTCTGTAATAATTTCTGAAGCTAACTCTATTTTGGTTTTGTATTTATCTGACTCTTTTAACGTCCCTTTAGGTTTAAATATTTTTACAATTAATGGAAATGTTATATTACAATAAACTCCATAAGCATTGACTGTAACTATCCCATTATCTATTTTTCCTACACTACCTAAATATTGTCTTGCTACATAATCTGTTTTTTTACCTTTTTTCCTATCTCCTGTTTCATCTATTACTACCGTAATGGCATTTCCATCTAGTACTCTCTTAATTTTATTTAGTCTTCGGATTTTTAACTCATTTACTGACCAATCTGAATTAGCTATAAAATGATGTAATGACTGTGCAGAGTTTATACTCACAACTTTAGCTATTTCTGGTAATGATTTTCTTTTTATTGGTGAAATTATTCCTAAGTGTAAATATTTGAAGCACTCATAATTTCTTACTTCTTTGAATAAGTCTTTATACTCTGCACAATATCCATCTACGATCGCAACTGTTGGGTGGGCATCTCTTGCCAAATGTTTTAGGATCTGTAATTCTACATCCATTGCCCTGCTTACCTTCCAGAGTTTTTTCTTTTAATCCTTTTATTAAGAATACTCGGAAAGTGACAGAAGAGGGGTATATTTAGAGTAACTAAAAATTTTCTGCAATTGAAATAAAATTTTTAAAAGACGACATTTTACAGATGCGACCGCGCAATAGAGATGCACAGCATTGGCTTTCAAAAGCATTGAGTTCCTGGGGCTGTGGCAAATAAAAGTAAGAAATTTTACAAGTCACCTGAAAAAGGCTTGTACTGCTAGAAAACAAAGCTATTGGAGTTGTTGAGTGCTTGCGGAGTTACGTTGTCTAACTCAATAAAGTTTCTAAAAATCGCATTACTACCATAATACCCATTAACAACTGGGCCATCGCGGTCAATTTGCACAATAGTACTATTAGAATTGCTACCTTGTACTAGTCGTACAAAACCATCAGCTATGGCATCGCTGCCGTTATAGCCATTGTAATAAACATCATTCGCAAGGCTATCGAGCAGACTAGTCAGCACAATTTGGTCGCTACCAACAGTAAAATCAGCAATGCGCTGACCGACTTCACGAATATTAGTGTAAACAAATTCATCATTCCCCGTCCCGCCTCTAATCGTTTTGCTACCAGTACCACCTGTAATGCGGTCATTGCCAGCAGTACCAATTAAAGGGTCACGGCTACCATTACCGTTGATGATATTAAATTTGTCGAAGATTGTTACACTAGCAGCACTAGAAGATGTATTTATATCGTAGTCGTCTTGCTCAGAGAGTGTGAGAGTCACAGTTTCGCTACCTTCTGCTAAACCATCATTTATGGGGTTGATGTCGATATCTACAGAAGATTGACCAACACCAAAACTAGCAATACCAGTAAGCTGGGTATAATCGCTGCCATTGGTAGCAGTACCAGCAATGGTATATTTGACAGCTAAGGCAGTATCAAATTGACCAGTACGGCTGATACGGAAGCTGGCTGAGTCGTCTCCATCTTCCGCAGCGTTGGCATCGGCAGCAGTAATACTGACTACAGGGATGAATTGAGCGAGGTTAGTGTTCAATGCCCATAATTGATAATCATTGATGCCGTCATTAGCAGTGAAAAATAAAGTACCGTCAATGTTTGTCAAGTTGTAGGGTCTAGAACCACCAGCACCTGACTTGATATCTGCAACCAGGATGGTGCCTTCAGTTGTGCCATCACTTCTCCACAATTCTGTACCATGTGTTTCATCGTAAGCACTAAAATATAAGGTGCCGTTGACGTTTGTCAGATAGTTGGGGTTAGAATTACCAGCTCCTGGATTAATGTCTTTAACCAGAACAGTACCCTCTGTAGTGCCATCGCTTTTCCACAATTCTTTACCGTGGATGCCATCACTAATGGTGAAATAGAGCGTGTCATTGACGTTAGTCAGGTTGTAAAGTGGGGAATCATCAATTGTTCCTCGGTTGATGTCTTTGAGCAGGACAGTGCCTTCAGTTGTGCCATCACTTTTCCACACTTGTCTACCGTTAATGCCGTCGTCAGCAATGAAATATAAAGTACCGTTGACGTTGATACCATCAGGAATGCCGTAACCATCAGACTGAAAGTTAATGTCTTTAACCACCAGAGTCCCAGTCTCTGTACCATCGCTTCTCCACAATTGACCAATATTAGTGCCCCGACCAAAAAAATAGAAGATGTTGTTGACATTTATACTGGAGGAAATATAGTAATTATTATCATTAACACCTATGTTCTTAACTAAAATGGTGCCCTGTGCGTTGCCATCACTTTTCCATAATTCCTTACTTCTAAAAAAATAGAGAGTGCCGTTAACATTGGTCAGATTGTAGAGTTCAGAACTATCAGACACTGGATCGATATCTTTAACCAAGACAGTACCCTCTGTAGTGCCATCACTTTTCCACAAATTGTTATTGTCGGTAGTGAAATACAGAGTACTGTTGACGTTTGTCAGATTTGAAGCATAGATATTTTTGAGTGGGACAGTACCGTCTTCTGTACCATCGCTTTTCCACAACTTGCCGTCGGCGATGACATAGATAGTGCCGTTGATACCAATCAGATTTGAAGCTGAAGGAAAGATACCTTTAAGCAGGACTGTGCCTTCAGTGGTGCCATCACTCTTCCACTCATAATCGATATTACCGAAATTATCGTTAGTATTGAAATAGAGAACACCACCAACATTTGTAAAGTGGCCAAAATAACTCTGTAGACTCCGAACTACAATTGTAGGAGTAATGTATTTTACTAAATATGGTTGAGCTACCACTGCGGTATTAGTGTCGTCGGCAACGATCGCAGCAGCTGCAATATTAGATGTATCTACGGCATATGTCTGCTGTTTAAACAAAGTCAGAGTTACTGTTTCACTGCCCTCACTGAAGATATCATTTATGGGAGCGATCGCAATATCTACAAAAGATTGACCCGCAGCAATGGTAACAGTACCAGTCAATTGATTGTAGTCGATGTCGTTGGTAGCAGTACCAGCAATGGTATATTTGACATCTAGAGCATTATTGGTATCGCCGATACGGCTGATGCGGAAGATGGCTGACTGATTATCAACTTCACTGGCATTGCTATTGATGGTATTTATACTGATGATAGGGCTGGTTATGGTTGGGTTAGTGTCCAATGCCCATAACTCTCGACCGTGGATGCCATCGTCAGCAGTGAAATAGAGAATGCCACCAATGCTGGTCAGGTTCAAGGGGTTAGAGGAGTTGGGGGAATCACCATCACTATACTTCGTAACACCAGGGTAGATGTCTTTAACTAGTACGGTACCCTCAGTGGTGCCATCGCTTTTCCACAATTCTTTACCGTGGATGCCTTCGTTAGCACTAAAATAGAGTTCGCCGTTAACGTTTATTAGTTCAGAGATACCGGAACCACCAGAGCCTGGGTTAATATCTTTGACTAGGACAGTACCCTCAGTGGTGCCATCGGTTTTCCACAATTCTGTGCCGTGGATGCCATCGTTAGCACTAAAATAAAGTACGCCGTTGAAGTTTATGAGGTTGGAGGGAGAGGAAGGACTAGACCCTGGGTTAATGTCTTTGACCAAAGTAGTTCCCTGTGCTGTACCATCACTCTTCCACAACTCCTCAGCAGAGAAATACAAAATGCCATTAACAATAACATAATCTGTATTATTTGTGGAAAAGGGATCGTCAGAAGGTTCTTCTGGAAGTATGTCTTTGAGTAATACAGTACCTTGTTCTGTACCATCGCTCTTCCACAAACCAATGCGGTCATTGTAGCGACTAAAGAAGTAAAGTGTATTATTGACGTTAAGCAGTTGGGGCGATCGTATGTAATAGTCTTCAAAACCACCAAACTTAATATCTTTGATTAAAACAGTACCATCAGTAGTGCCATCACTCTTCCACAACTCATTATCGATGATGTCGCTTTCATAGTCATTATAAGTACTAACAATGAAATAGAGCGTACCATTAATATTGATCGATGAACTGATATTAAAATTCGTCCGCTCAGGGTAAAGTTCTTTGACTAAAACAGAGCCTTCTTCTGTACCATCACTTTTCCACAAGCTAATATCCTTAGGCTTGTCGTCATTTTTAGTATTATAAAGACTAAAATAAACAACACCATTAACATTTGTTAGCGAGCCAACACTAATACCATTACGCTCATAGGAGTTGACATCATTACCATAGTTAATTCCTTTGACTAAGACAGTGCCAGCATTTGTACCATCACTCTTCCACAATTTTAGTTTGCCTGAACCACTGTCACCATTAAGTAACGTACCATCATCAGCAGTAAAATAGAGGATATCGTTGACATTGGTTAAGTCTAAGAAAGAAGAATAATAATTAAAATAACCAAATTCTTCATCATCGCTACCCCTGTAGACATCTTTGACTAGGACAGTGCCAATTGCACTGCCATCACTCTTCCAAAGTTCTCCTCCACCTCCTTCACCTATACCGTGAACGCCATCCTCAGCAGTGAAATAGAGGATACCATTGACATTTTTCAAGCGGTAGGGTTCAGAACCATCACTACCAGGGAAGATGTCCTTAACTAGATACGGTTCAGCCAGCACTGCTGCATATGCTGCCAATGTTGCAGGAGTAAAAGCAACAGCGGCAGTAGTACTTGCCGTTCTCACCTCCAGTTTCCAGTTTCCCCCTTTTGCCGCACTGCCTGTCTTGTCATCTGATGCAAACACAACAGCCCCAGTCAGTTCGCTTAGTTGCTGCACAAACGCCCTGCCTAACTGAGTTTGAGCAACATCGCAACCATACAGTAATATCTGTGCATCAGTACCCAAAGCTTCGGCCCAATTTATTAATTGTCCAGCATAATGATTCAGGGTTTGTTGCCCTAGTTGAGTATTACCCAAGTACATTTGTCCTGGTGCGCCGTGGGAGACAATATGCAAACTGGTGATTTCAGATTTAGTTGCTAGCAATTCACTGATTTGTTCTACTCCATCACGCTGGGTATTTAAGATGAAAACTTCTGTATCAGGGAGTACACCCGCTACTAAGCTTTGATAGTCTTCAACTGTAGGGTCAATGAATACCAAACGGCTTGAAAGGCTTTGTCTATTGAGTAATTGCAGTATTTGAGTATTTTCCATGACGGTTTTTCAATTAGGGATAAAATAATTAATTAATATCGTTTTTATGACAGGAGTCAAACTTTTTTTAAATAGCAATTTTTAATTTCAGCGAGCTATACTTCGCCGATTTTTTAAAACTTCTCTGAATAAGGGTTTTAGACTATGGCTTTAAACCAGTTCAAAAACCTGAAACCCTACTTTTTGAGTGAGGAACTTAGCTTTTTCGTCTAGCTACAACTCCCTAATTTGGGCGAAGTATTGATTGATATGAATCAACTCAAATTTCTTAACTAAACTAATGGATTTGTCTTAATTTCGAGACAAAACTTTCTTAATAAAACTTTACTAGACAGCAACCTGCTATCAGTTAATCTGCTCGTATCTCAGTACTTAAAATAAATGATCCGTACTGAAAAAGCAATGTCAAAATATTGAGGTGTAAAAGTTTTATTCCTAATTTACATAGATAAAGGAATGATGAAGAGACTGGCATTATTCTTCATTTAAATAAAGGTACTGGGGTTAGCTAGTGGTAGCGAGGTAGAAGCGTCACCTGTAAGGCTTGTCTGAGGATATCTCTCCCATCACAAGAGCAAACATACTTATTGTGCAGCGACAATATCCCGATTAAGAGAAAAATTAAAGAAAACACTCCATAGCCCCAAAGCCTGACGTGAAGTGGAGTGTCAGAATTGATCCTTGCCTGAGTAGGTACGCTGGGGTCATACCGCACCTGAACGGTTTTCTTCTTACAATCGAGTTGGCTTGAACAAGCGCTACTGGTGGTAAAATCGACCGATTTACCTTGATGGGTTTGAAACTCGACTGTTGAAATATATTTTGTCTTGGAACTTAGTGGAGTAATCCCACCACCGAAATATTCCTTTTCCTCCCTCGTTTTAATAACAGTTCCAGTTGCAGAAATTCCATTAGCTTCAAACGCAACCTCAGATCGATAGTATGAGGGATACTGAAATAAAAGTACTCCACCAGCACAGGCAAAAAAAACTCCCAATGCCTTCATACAGAACAGATCGACTGGATTAACTGGGCGTACAGCGCTCATACCTTACCTCTGTTGGGTTGCACTCATCGGTTTGCAGCCTCTTTTAGTATAAGCTCCTAGTACAAAGTATGTATCGTAGGGTTAGGCGACATCACGCCCAGAATAGCGATCGCTTGTATCAACCTGAATTCAATATTAAGTGACGAAAGAAAAAGGAACTGGGGATTGGGTATTGGGTTACAAATCGCTCATATTCTGGTGGGGCTTTGACCCACCACCAAATTTCATCGAAATTTTTCACAGACCCAGTAGCCAAGCTTTGCAATAGAGATGCACAGCATTGGCGCTGAAAACTGTTAATACGGCTCGGCTGTGATACCAATTCTGTATGAAGATGCGCCAAACTACGTCAAACTTTATAGATGGGTGCATTTAGTAATTGTGTTATGAGTCGTCCATTCAAAATCGAGATTTCAGAAAGCCTTGAAGAATTGGAGAAAGCTCTCAGACATGTCACACAGGCAAGCAGCAAAGAAAGATTACAAATGCTCTATTGGCTTAAGAGTGGTCAAGTGAGCAGCAGGCGTAAGCTTGCAGAACGTTTAGGACGTGATGAAGCAACCATAACTCGTTGGGTGAGGAAGTCTAAAGATGAAGGAACAAGGGGCTTGCTAGAAGTCAAACATGCACCCGGAAAAGTTGCGAGCATCACTGGAGAGGACTTAGAACGCTTGAAAAAGCGGTTGCAGGAGCCATCTGGGTTTACTAGCTACGGTCAAATTCAACAATGGCTCAAGAGCGAATTAGGGCTTTCACTTGCCTACAAAACAGTCTATGAAATTGTTCGCCAGCGTTTGGGTGCGAAGTTAAAAGTGCCTCGTCCTCAAAGCATCAAACAACACCCACAAAGTCTATCTCACTTTAAAAAAAACTGCCTTTAGCATTCAAATTCTTACAGGAGGAATTTGGAGAGGGGAAACGATTAAGGTATTTGTGCGCTTGTTGAAACACGTTTAGGATTAAAGACAATTGCAGGACGTTTAATTACAGCTAGAGGGATTAAACCTGTGGGTTTGAGCCAATGGCAACGTGAAAATTTTTATTTATACGGAGTTGTAGAACCCCTAAGTGGATACAGCTTTTTCTATGAGTTCCCCTACCTTAATAGTGATTGTTTTCAACAGTTTTTGGAGTTGCTATCTGCTGATCTTGGTGATGATATCGCGGTTATCCAATTCGATCAAGGATCTTTCCACAAAGCCAAAGCTCTCAATATCCCAGATAACATTATCCCAATTTTTCAACCTCCTCACTCTCCTGAACTCAACCCAATTGAGCGATTTTGGGAATTTCTCAAATCTCAACTCCAATGGGAAAATTGTAAAACTCTCACACAACTACAGCACAAGTTAACTGATGTCCTCAAAGAAATTACACCTTCCATGATTGCCTCTCTCACTTCTTACGACTTTATTCTTGAAGCTTTATTTAGCGCAGCTTCATAAAGAATTGGTATAAGTGGTTATCCAACTAACGAGCGAAAGCAGATTCTTGAACTTGTACGCTATACCATCGCACCGAGAACAAAACTGCCTACTCATACTCATCCGGGAATGCAGATTGAACGAGTAGAAGCGGGAACTTTAACTTATACTGTTGTCAAAGGAGAGGCTAGAGTAACTAAAGCTAACAGTACAGAATTAATTCTTAAAACAGGAAAAACCGTACTACTCACGGTGGGTGATTCTCTGGTTGAACCTGCCGGAATGGTTCATTATGGAGAAAACCAGACAAATAAACCAGTCATTCTTTTGTCTGCTTCTCTATTTAATGCAAATCAACCAAAAGCTATTTTAACCATTCCTGAAAACAAATAAATGAGAAATTTCGACTTTTATCAAAGGCTTACTCATTAGTATTTGAGTTGAATGCTTTACAGTCGGCGCTTTGAACTCTATGTTGTGATATCCCTCAAATAACGACTTCCCGCCACAGCCTCTTCCCCTAACGGTGTCCAAATTAAAAGATCGTTACCCAAATAATGCCAATAAGTGAACCTAGGAGTAATACTAGACTGCTTATAGAACTGATGACAAAACCAATGATCCGCCTCTTAGCAGCTTGATAATATCCCCAAGCGTATGCAATTCGTCCTATCAACCAGATCGCACCAAGTACCGTTCCCCACAATGGACTAACATAGAGAGAAAATAACCATAACACAGGTAAAAATAAAACTAACTGTTCTAGAGTATTTTGCTGGACTCGTAGCACTCTTTCAAAGTCTTGATTTCCAATCATCTGAGGAGCAGGCACGTTGTATTTGACTCTATATCTAGTGACATTAATCGTGAGAACAAAGTATAACAGCAGTGCCAAAACAGTTATCAGACTAACTAAAGGTGACATATTAAAATCCTGACAAATCAAAAAATTAGCTACCGCTTTGCAATTAGATAAGTATGAAAAAATGAAATCTGTATTATTCTCCATGAATACTAACTGCAAACAAGGTTGACGGTGCGATGATGTAGTGATTTAAGAGATGAAAATCCGGATTTAGCAAAGGTTCACCAGCAAAAATCACTACTTTCACAACATTACCAGGATGGTTTCCACCGAGATTTCATCAAGCAACCTATTGCACCAACAGCAATAATTCCAGCTATTGCCGTTGGTTCGGGAACAGAAGCCAAACTAATAGTAGCTTTACCTGTACCAGTAGTTTGAACGCACTGGCTCGAAGAGGGACAAATCGTAACTACTTCTGACTCGATCTGACCAAGGAAAGTAGAGGTATTTAACGGACTTGTGACTCTCCATCGCACTTCAAAGAAAGTCTGTATCCCCGCAAAAGGAGAAGAACCACTGACTATCCCTTGACCCGTCACATCAGCTATTAAATCTTGCCCATCAACCCTATATGAACCTGTTTCAAAAGGAGCAATAGGAACTGATTGTAGTCCCAAAGTCTTCAAAAGTGGAAAATCAAGTAAGAAGTTGAGATTAAAAATAGTTTGCTTGGTGTCCGTATTGAAGGTGGCTACACTTAGTAAATTGGGGTTTTGGCTTGCAGAAATTACCCCAGTAGGAATTTCTCGACCACCAATTGGTAAATTAACTGAATTGAAAGTGCCATTAAAATCAGAAAAAGTCTGTTTAATAGTAGCAGCTGATGCTGATTTAGATACTACAGCAAATAGTATAGTTACCGAGGCAAGGCAGAAAATAGTTTTTTGGACAGACATACTAACCTGTTACTTAGATTTATTTTTTGGTTGACAACTGACAAAATTCTGAGATTGAGTATATAGCAATCTCAAATCATCAATAAACACTTTCTGTTACCTGTTCACAAATCTCATTAGACTACTAAGGATAATTTGAGAAATTGTGCTGACAGTGGAGCGATACAATAATCCTTGTAAAGCAGCCAGTTTTAATCAATCAAATTCTTAACTGATTTAGCAAAAATTGCGGTTCTTCCACTTCAGGGGAGTGGTCTGCTTTTTGAATATATACTTCCTCAGAATCAAGAGTTAACTAGCGAGTCAGACTTTTATCAGTGTGTGCATGAGAACCATTTGTGAGTAAATGATGGTATTGTCAGGCAGTTTTCGTCACTGAAAAAACCTGCCTTGACATACCTTGGGTAACTTTTTCAGTCAATCAATTCAAGTCTTAGCATTCGCCTAATCGACTTGATCTGAAGCGATCGCCAATGCCAATGGCGATCGCTTTGTGGGATCAACCGTAGGGGGTGACGGTAGCTAAACCAGTAGCCACAAGGTTTTCTTTATTCCCTTTCACCGAAAATACATCAGCCCTAGTGATGACTTGGCTAAAGGTAGATTTAATCACATAACCTCTAGCAATCAACTTTTCTCCAACCGCAGGGGCGATAAAGTTCAGCTTGTATTCAGCAGTAACAACATCACCGACTTTAGAAGCTGCTGCCCAACAACAGGCACTATCAATTAAAAAGCCAATCACAGCCCCGTGGGTAAAACCATTATGCTGCTTTAATTCCTCTCGCATAGAAACGATTAATTCAGCAAAACCATCTTCACAAGCAGTAATTTCTGTGTTCATCCAGACTGTAAAGGGAGATGTCTGAATGGCTTCTCGTAGGGAAACAATATTAGCGGGAGTTCTGATTTTAGCAGCAGGTTTGTTGAGTTTTTTGGTCTCGATCGTAGCGTCCATAAGTTAAGAAAGTCCTGAAATTATGCAATTATGAGAAATAAATCAACCAACAATTTCGGGATGAAACCGTTTCGCTTTTACTTGTTCTGGAGTTGGCCGTTTAACATTTGTAGCCCAACCGAGTTTTTCCAACAAGCTAATAAATGATCCACTGGGATCTATTTGCCACCAATCAATGTTGAGTAGGGCAGAACCTGGAAAAGCATGATGATTGTTGTGCCAAGCTAGTCCTAAAGTGGGAATAGCTAGAAACCAAATGTTACCACTGTGACTGTTAGCTTGGTCGATAAAGGGACGAGTACCGAACAGGTGACAGCCTGCGCGAATAATCAAATCTCCCATCAGGGTCATTACGCAAAATCTGAAACATCCCCCCCAGAGAAAAGCAGTCCATGCACCAGCAGCAGTCCCGGTAAAGAGAAAACCTAGTAAAGCTGGCAGGAGGAATGAGGACAAAACGATAGCATAAAAATAGTTATCGATCGTCACCATTGCTGGTTCAGCGAGTACATCCTTGGCATATCGTTCGGGTGAAGCAATTTGGTTAGTTTTGGAGTTATACTTCCAGCCAAAAAATGAGTGCCAGATATTTCTGCTTCGAGACAAAGGTTTTTCAGGTGCGATGTAATGAGGGGTATGAGGATCGCCTTCTCGATCTGCATAGATGTGATGACGACGATGATAAGCCACATACTCAAGAATGGGTGCTTCACCAGTCATTGAACCAGCCAATGCCAAAAGAATCCGTAGGGGTTTGACTACTTTATAGCTTTTATGAGCAAATAGTCTGTGCATTCCTGCTTCTCCTGCCAAACCCACAAGGTTAAACATGAAAAGCAAAATTCCCAGGTCAACCCAACTAATGCCTTGATGCCCAAAAGAAGCGATCGCCGCAATTGCACCAACAACACTGATTATGTCAATGGTAGGATACCACGCATATCTAATCCATTTCCTCATTCCCGACAGGGGTGTATATTGAACATGGCGACGATCTATTTCTGCGGGTTGGAAAACTTCTGTTACTTCTGTAACTGAATACTGCTCCGGGATTTCAGCTAAATAGCTTGTTTGTTGCATAGTCATAAACTTTGTTACTCTTTAGATACTTTCAGTGACTGTTTCGAGGGTTTCCAGTTGTTGCAGTAGATACAGCAACTTGGTACGCTGCCGTTGAATTTTGCCACTGGTAGTTCTGGGAATTCTATTTGACGGCAGGAGTACAGTATCATGTACTGTCAGTTGATAATGGTTATAAACAGCAGTCTGAACGGCTTGTTTAATTTCATCTGCGTAGCGATCGATTTGCTGTACAAACTGGCGAACTACTTCGCTCACCACCACCAGTTTTTGAGCATAAGTGCCAGCGATAGAAAACACAGCACAATTAACTTCACTAAAAGCAGGGTGAGACAGTTTCACTGTTTCCTCAATATCTTGAGGGTAATAATTTTTACCATCAATTACGATCAAATCTTTGAGCCGCCCTGTAATATAGAGTCGCTGCTGAGAATCTAGAAAGCCTAAATCTCCAGTCCGTAAAAATCTCAATCCATCACTATAAACGAATGTTTCCTGATTTTTATCGGGTTGTTGCCAGTAACCGCGCGTAATGCTCGGCCCGGCAATCCAAATTTCTCCAATGTGATGAGAAGGACATTCTTTTAAAGTTTGAGGATTGACGATCCGTAAGGACAATTCTGGCATTACCTGACCATTGCTCACCACCGTGCGGGTATTGCCTTTGTGCTGGGACGCATCCGCATCCAGGACTTCATCGCCGCTACAAGGGATAGTCAAAGCCAAAGGTTCTTCAGATTTATCTGTACCGCTAACGATTAGAGTCGCTTCTGCCAAACCATAACAAGGTAAAAAGGCAGATTTTCTAAAGCCGTAAGGAGCAAAGGTATTGCTAAAATGTTCTAGAGTCTGGAGTTTGATATGTTCAGCCCCGTTGTAGGCTACATCCCAAGAGGATAAGGATAGGTCTGCCAACGACGCGGGATCTGTGCGTTGGATACAGAGATCGTAGGCAAAATTAGGCCCCCCTGTAGTTGTCACCTTTTTATCTGAGATCGTTTTCAACCAAAGTTTAGGACGTTGGAGGAAAGTCACCGGAGACATGAAATAACAGGGAAATCCTACATATAAAGGCTGAAAGATACTACCAATCAGTCCCATGTCGTGAAATAGGGGAACCCAAGCTAACCCGATACTGTTGCTACTGTGACCAAAGGTGCGCTGAATCATTTTCTGGTTAGCAATGATATTCTCATGACTGACTATCACTCCTTTAGGAAAAGAGGTAGAGCCAGAGGTATATTGCAAAAAACCAATTTCGTTACTTTGTCGGTCAATTGGGGAGAGAAGAGAGTCTAGAGTTTCCAGAGAGGGAAAAATCTGGATGGGAAGAGATGCGCTTAAGCCCTCTTTATCAAATAAGTCTCGGACGCTGGCATCAGTTACGATTAAACTGGCATCGCAATCAGTAAAAATCCGTTGATAGTGTTCGCAGTTATGTTTGCGGTTGGGTGAACTGAGAGGAACGGGAATGCGGTTGGTGTACAGACAAGCGAAAAAGGTAATAACAAATTCAGGACTGGTGGGTAACTGAATAGCGACGCGATCGCCACTTGCTGTTTTGTCGGTTAACCATGTCGCTAACTGTTGGACTGCTGTTAATAAACTTGCATAGGTGAGACGAGCATATTCCCGACCTCTAGTATCAAGAAAGTAATAGAGGGGGCGATCGCCTTGATTCTTGGCTCGCAAGAGCAATTTGTCAATCAAACTATTTAAATGACGAGAACTCATTGGTTTTCTTCCCGAAATTCAAGGAGTAGCAATAGTGTGTAGTTAAGCCCTTATCCTGCCGAAATAGATAGAGGTGAAAGGGCTAAAACCATTGAAATTTTGTCAGTATTAATTAACTGGCAGGAATGAAACTCACTGGTAAATAGGTTAAAGTACGGGTGATAAAACCCTCTGGATGCCAACGATAATCACCAGCACCAAATCTTATTTCCTGTACGTGTTCGCAGAGGTAAGTGAATAGAAGTTGACCTTCTAGTCGGGCGATCATTTGCCCCAAGCAATTGTGTATGCCATGTCCGAAAGCAATTTGAGCCGCAGCATCTCGTGTGATATCAAAGGTATCAGCATTGTCAAATCGATCCTCATCGCGGTTGGCAGAAGCTAGACACAGAAGCATTTTTTCCCCTTTGCGAATGGTATGAGAGCCAACTTGTAGGTCACTGACTGCTAGGCGTACAGTTTGCTGTAAGGGTGGATCGAAGCGCAAGATTTCATTGATGACTTGTTTACTAGTAGCTTTTCCCTCTCGGAAGATTTGCCACTGTTCGGGGTGTTGCATAAAGGCTAGAACTCCATTAGTGAGCAATCCTTTGGAGGTTTCGTGACCAGCAACGTAGGTCATCACACAGGCTATACCCAGTTCACTGTCTGAGAGTCGATCTTCTCCGACTCTGGCTTGAATCAATCTACTGAGTAAATCGTCTCCCAAATGAGTTTTGCGGTAGTCAATGATTTCTTGAAAAATAGCCAGGCAAGATTGTAAATCTTGCTCAATGCGACGGATACGCATTCTGGTCAACAAACTCGGTTCTAAGATAGAACGAACGCGGTGGATATATTCATCGATAGTCTTAATGTACTCTTGGGGAATGCCTAGCAAATGGGAAAGAGTATACAAGGGTATTTGATGGGCAATCTGAGCGAAATCAAAACTTTCTTCTGGAATTTTTGGAGCAACTAACTCTGCAATTAGCTGCTGAACGTGGGCGGTGTGGGCGTTGATATTAGTGTTACTGAAAGCTTGTCCTGCCAATCGGCGCAAG
Source organism: Dendronalium phyllosphericum CENA369 (assembly GCF_016056275.1). Classification (GTDB taxonomy): domain Bacteria; phylum Cyanobacteriota; class Cyanobacteriia; order Cyanobacteriales; family Nostocaceae; genus Dendronalium; species Dendronalium phyllosphericum. The sequence goes on from NZ_JAECZA010000276.1 coordinate 19,010, forward strand.
CGTGCATGATCTGGGGGATCGGTAAAGACGATCGCCCCTTTGCCTAATTCCACTAAACCGGGAATATCACCAACCTTTTGCTGCACTACGTACTGGGGAATATAGTTAACGCTGACCGCATCCGAGTTCAACACTTGGATAATATCTTGATATTTGGTCATGACCCACATATCTAAGGTATTGTGAATCGGATTTTGTTGGCGCAATCCTTGATAGGTGGTGTAAGGATCTTCCCGAAAACCGGGTGCAAAGGGGTTAAACTTAACGGGAGGCTGAGGGGTGGCGATCATTATTGAGACATGACTCCTTGTTAGTAGATAAAAGTAGCTATCTGAATCATCCAGTTTTATTTAGCTAAGGATTGCATTTCAAAACGCAGGAGTAAGATTTGTCCGAAGTAAAAACCTGCAACTGCTAACTTGAGATACTGTTCGTATTTCAGATAGAGTTCTTCACCAAATTGCTCTACAATCAGCAATTTTTGACGGCGGAGATTTTTCAGCCACAAATCGCAAGTTTTACCATAATGGAGGCGATCGTTACGGTAGGTTTTGACCTCAAATAACCCATCCGATGCCATAAAAATCTCACCAGGACGAGGTAATTCGGAATCAGGAAAAATCTCTGTTTGGGTGAAGACATTTTTATCTTCGGCATTTAACGACCCATAAGCGATCGTCTGCAAGGATAGTTTACCTTTAGGTTTTAACCACTTTTGACAACGGCTGAAAAACTCTCGATAGACACTTATTTTTTCTTCCAACGAGGCTTCTGGTTGGGCAAAATGTTCAAAAGCACCTATAGAGACGATCGCATCATAAGGATCTGTTGGCTGATGGACAATCCAACTCTCTTCGCGGACTTGGATATTAGGGATATTGAGAGCGCGGATATGTAGATATTGATTGTGGCTCAACGTCAAACCCGTAGCATGATTCTGGGGATTTGAGTTGATATGACGTTGCATTAATGCTCCCCAGCCACAACCAATATCTAATAGTCTTTTGCCGATTGTTGCACCTGAAGCATTCAGATGCCAATCAATTTTTTGCTGTTGGGCTGTTTCTAGGTCGTCATCCAAAGAGGGAGAATCCCATAAACCAGAAGAGTAAGTCAAACTAGAATCTAGCCAGAGGGTGTAAAAGTCGTTGCTGACATCGTAGTGGTGCTGGATAGCTGCGGCACTACCGCCCCGATTACTAATACTTGCTACCATCTTAAGCACTCCTAAGCGACATTTTCTAAAGTGTTTTCTTCTTGTGCCATTTCGGCTAGATAGGTAGAAACTTGAGCAATTGTATTGAACTCAAAAAATAGAGAAGGACTTAGCTCAAAACCTAACCATTCTTCTAAATCTCCTACGAGAGAAACGGCTGCTGAAGAATTGAGTCCAAACCGTTCAAATTCATAGTTCTCATCAACTTGTTCTGGCTCTACTTCGAGGATCTCTGCTAAGTAGATTTTGATCCATTGGCTAATTTGTTGTTGAGTCTTCATGACATCTCCTGATTTAAATTGCTAACAGTTTTCGATGAATTAGGCGTTGAGTTCTCGTGCTTGAATTTTGTCTGGGGTAGGAACTTTTACTTCCCAAGCTAGATGTAGAACTTCCAGTAATTGAATGAACCAGTAACCTGGATCTAGGCGATACCACTCCAAGCCAAAGGAAGCCGAGGCAGGAAAGGCGTGATGATTGTTGTGCCATGATTCACCAAAGGTCAACAGGGCAATCGGACCAAAATTATGACTATGTTCTTCGGTTTGAAAACGCTTTGCACCAAAGCAGTGTAAGAAAGAGTTAATTGACCAAATCGTATGTCCTCCCCACAGGATTCTCAACACACCTCCCCAAATAAATCCTGCTAATGCTCCGGCTAGACTCCAGTGGTACAAGCCCCCTAAAAGAGCAGGTAACAATAACCCAAGAGAAGCCCACAGGTAGTAGTAGCGATCGACTCTGATCACAGTTTTGTTTTTGATTAAATCCGGTACGTAGTGGACAACACTGGGATATGGATGCTTGTACATCCAAGTGACGTGAGAGTGAACTAAGCCACGAATGCGATCGCGCCAATCACTACCATTGAGATTTGGTGAGTGAGGATCGCCTGGTTTATCACTCAATTCATGGTGGCGACGATGTAATGCTGACCATGAGATTACACCCCCTTGACCAGCCATTGCACCCCAAATAGCCAGCATGGCTTGAACTGCTTCATGAGTCTTGTAGGAACGATGGGTAAATAAACGATGGTAGCCAGACGAAACCCCAAATCCTGTCATTAGCCAAAATAAAACAAACAGGAATAGCTCAAATGCTCCAAATGGAAGATAGGGTATCAACGGCAGAGCTATTAAAGTTCCTACAAATGGTAAGATTTGAAAGAGGATAAAATGTCTCTTTTGTAAACGGTGCAGAAAGGGGTTATCAACCACTTTTTTCCGCTTTGTATCGTCAGTTAAAATTGACTCGACATCTACTGTTTCTGTATTCATTGGCATTTGCTCAAGCTGCTAATTTAGCATTGCTGAATAGGATTATGAACTCAACACAGTTCGGTCTACTAAAGTTATTAATTTAGTTTGGGAATGAGAAAAAACTCATTAAACTATAACTTTCTTCTGCCAGCCACAAGGGCTTATCCGAAAACTATTGCTTATGAATTGTCATTCTGAATCCAATAAATTGGAGCTAAGAGCCTTAATAGAAGCTTCATTTTGCTTCCATACAATTCAGTGCGAACAAATTTAATTCATACTGCCCATCAGCAACGCTTGCTCTTTTTTAATACAGATCGACTTGTGATGTTTAAGCAAAAAAATTACTCAATTTCTACTAAATCAAATTCTCTTAAGGCTGTAAATATTAATATGCAAAGATTTCAGCAATTGTTAAGTATTGTAAATACTATAGTTTCTGAGTAACTCACAAGTACTTTGCGATCGTAAAGAGTATCTCTTGATACACGGTTTTGTTAGCAAAATATTAAGTACTTAGTTGTCTTTGAAACCTACATTCCACAGATATGTCATATTGAAAAGTCAAAAGCACTTCAAGAGCAGGTATATAAGCTATTTGAAGCCATCAAGGATTTACAAGACATTATTCTGGTTTCTAGCAGTTTTAGCGTTACCGAAATTCTCTATTTAGACCAATTACTTGTAGGGGATATGGACTCCCAAGAGGAGAATTGTCCATTAAATAATTATTGTCCGTTTTAAAGAATTATTGTCATTTTTTATTGAAGAGAATAATCGCCAAAAGCTTGAATCAATAAGGCTTTTGGCGATTTTGTTATTAAACCACTCAATTATAAATTTTTAAATTAAATGATGTCATATTTTTATGAAAGCGGCTTATGCCTAGAAAGTCTACCAGCAAAGCTTTTCCAGCATTTGAAACTGCTGAAGAAACAGCACAAACAGAGGAAGAACAAACAAAGCATCTGCTTGTTCACGAAGATTCTCCACATTACTTAAAAAAGGTGGAACTGATAGATGCCATCCGCCAAATATCTAACAAAGCAGCTCGTAGGGATGCGATCGCAGATGCAGCGAAAGCTTTGGGTAAAAGTACTCGAACCATTAAACGCATGATAGAGAAAGTCGAACAGGTAGAGGTTGCGACTCTAGCTATTGGGCGTAAGGATAAGGGACAATATCGGATTTCCAAGTATTGGTAGTTTGGGCGCGTGTTATGGTAGACTTCAGTGTTTCCAAGTCAGACCCTCCCGTAATCGCCTCAGCATTATAAATGGTCTGAAGACAGTTTACCCCTGTGCTACTAATGAGAATACCAAATGCTGGACAGTTTAGGTCAGACCCCTCATAGTAAACTTGTACTAATACGTCTGCCTCAGTGGCCCCTGCTGGTATATAAAGTTGCTCTTGTAGGACAAAGAAGGAATCTTTAAAAGGTACAGAATAGCCAGCATTAATAATGAAGTCAGACCCTAATGGGGTTTGAAGTAGAAATCTAAGATATCCTGTAGCTTTTGTACCAGCATTACGGGTTACTCCGGATAATCTGAAAACTTCCAGGGCTAACGCCTCTGGGAGCATATTCAGATAAAATAATAACTCTGCCAGGGCAAACACTTGCCCTTCTACCGAGGCAGCTAAAGGGCTACCGGGGCGAAAATCATTTAACTGTCCTCCGGAAGCTTCCCGAATACGGTCAAAGGCTAACTGTACTAACTGATCGTCATTCTGTGGATCTAAGACTAACTTAGGTATCTCGGTATTTGCCATTGACTACCCTTTACCCTTAGTTAGTCACTATGGTAGACTTAGGACAACATTAGGACAAGTTACCTGCGCGTTCAGGTTACCAAGAGCTTACAACATATGGTGTCCATTAAATTATTATTGTCCGTTTTAAAGAATTATTGTCATTTTTTCATTGAAGAGAATAATCGCCAAAAGCCTTATTGATTAAAGCTTTTGGCGATTTTGTTGTCAAACCACTCAATTATAAATTTTTAAATTAAATGATGTCATAAATCCTGTAAAATTTTAAATTAAATGATGTCATATTTTTATGAAAGCGGCTTATGCCTAGAAAGTCTACCAGCAAAGCTTTTCCAGCATTTGAAACTGCTGAAGAAACAGCACAAACAGAGGAAGAACAAACAAAGCATCTGCTTGTTCACGAAGATTCTCCACATTACTTAAAAAAGGTGGAACTGATAGATGCCATCCGCCAAATATCTAACAAAGCAGCTCGTAGGGATGCGATCGCAGATGCAGCGAAAGCTCTGGGTAAAAGTACTCGAACTATTAAACGCATGATAGAGAAAGTCGAACAGGTAGGGGTTGCGACTCTAGCTGTTGGGCGTAAGGATAAGGGACAATATCGGATTTCCAAGTATTGGCATGATTTTATTGTAAGCCTTCATGAATGGGGACACAGAGAGGGTTCTCGGATTAATCACAATCAGATTTTTGGATATTTAAAAGCTTTAGCGTCTAAAGGAGAAGAGCTAAAAGATAAAAAATATAATGAGAAATTTAAAGGATATTCTCAAGTGCGAGAGGATTTAATAGCAGGAAAGCATCCTTCTCATGTCACTGTTTACAAGATAATAAATTGTTATCTTGAAGAAAAAAATAATAAAGTACGTCATCCTGGTTCGCCCGTAGAAAGGCAAATTATTCAAACGACTGAAGGTAATTTAGAAATCACACACAGCAACCAAATTTGGCAAATAGACCATACAAAATTAGATATTTTGTTGGTTGATGAGGAATTTAGAAAAGTTATTGGTCGTGCATACATCACCTTGGTCATGGATAGCTACTCTGGTTGTGTCACAGGTTTCCATCTTGGTTTTGAACCTGCTGGATCACATGAAGTTGGTTTGGCTCTGCGTCATGCAATTCTGCCAAAGTACTATGGAACAGAGTATAAGCTTCAAAAAACATGGGATATTTATGGAGTTCCTGAATATGTAGTGACAGACCGTGCAAAAGAATTTAAATCAGGGCATTTCAAACAAATTTCACTACAGTTAGATTTTATAAAACGTTTGCGTGCTTTCCCTCAAGCAGGTGGTTTAATTGAGTCGATATTTGACAAAATTAATAAAGAAATTTTGTCATTATATGGTGGATACACTGGTTCTAGTGTTGAAGAACGTCCTCCTGAAGCAGAAAAAACTGCCTGTTTGACATTAGATGATTTAGAAAAAATATTAGTGAGTTATTTTGTAGACCACTATAATTATCATGATTATCCAAGAGTCAAAGATAAAAAACGTATTAAGCGATGGAAATCAGGTTTTTTGCTAGAAGAGCCTGAACTTATTGATGAACGTGAACTAGATATTTGTTTAATGAAAATTGCCATACGTAATGTAGAAAAATATGGTTCTGTGAATTTTCTAGGTTGGGTATATCAGGGAGACTGCTTGTTAAATTATCAAGGTAAGCAAGTTTCTTTAAGATATGACAAGCGTAATATTACAACAGTTCTTGCTTATACTCGACCTATTAACGGCGATCCGGGCGAGTTTATTGGTGTTATACAAGCTAGAGATTGTGAACGAGAAAGGATGTCTTTGGCTGAATTAAATTACATCAAGAAGAAATTACGTGATGAAGGTAAAGAAGTTGATAATTCTTCTATTTTGAATGAGCGGTTGGCTAGATTTGAGCATGTTGAACAAACTCGTAAAGAAAGACGCAAGGAAAACCGTAAAAAAGCCCAGCAAAAACATGAGATTAAAACTAACAAATCAAAAGTAGTCGAGTTGTTTCCTGAAAATGCAGTACCAGAGGAGATAACAATATCACAAGAAAATTTAATATCTACTTTTGACGCAGATTCAGAAAACATTGTAAATTCAATAGATAAGCAAGTTCCACACAATAAACCCGATCCCAGTCCAACAGCCAAAACTAGACGACGGCCTAGAGTAGGTGTAAAAGATTGGAACCAATTTATGAAGGATAATTGGTAATTGCCATGTCGGAGACAAACTTAGTCAACGCCAATCTAGAATTTCAGAAGTCGTTTGATGCGAGTTTGCAACCTGCTGAGGAAGTACGGCGATCTCCAGAAGTCCAGGCTGAGGTTGAACGGATTGGTAAAGCCGATACTTATTTTTCCCTAGATCGCGATACGGAATTGTTTGACTGGCTTGATGACCAGCGTGATGCAAAACTCTGTGGTTATATTACATCTGCTACAGGTTCCGGCTTATTAAAAGCCTGTCAACTGTACAGGACACAATACGTAAAGCGAAGAGGAACGTTGTTGGAAATCCCAGCAACTGTAATTTATGCCGAAATAGAGCAGCATGGAACACCAACAGATTTGTATTGCTCTATTTTAGAAGAAATTGGTCACCCACTAACAAATGTCGGAACACTACGGGATTTACGGTCAAGGGTATGGGGGACTCTCAAAGGATATAGTGTAAAAATACTAATAATTGGAAATGCAGATTATCTTACTTTGGAAGCATTTAACGAGCTAATTGATATTTTTATGAAACTGCGGCTTCCCATAATCTTGGTTGGAACTTACTATCTAGGTGATAATATTCTTGAGAGAAAAAGTCTTAGATACGTGCGCGTTCATGACTCATTTTTAGAGTCATACGAGTTTCCTAATTTAACTAAACAAGAAATAATTGAGGTTGTGGACGACTGGGAAGAAACATTTTTGCCAAAAAACCGTCGATTAAATCTTACTCAAATTGATAGCGCAATTTCTTATTTGGAACATAAATCCAAAGGTCTGATTGAGCCTTTGTATGATTTACTTCGTAAAATTGCTATTTTAAAACTAGATGAGCCATCCTTTGAACTGAATCAACATAATTTAACTAGGAAATTCGGTAGACGCAAGGAACCAAAAATTAAGTCTCATAGGAAAGGCTAGAATTTGTCCTTAGTCTAAATGAATAGATATTAATGGACTTAATCTGTTAATCCGTACTTTTGCTGCCAGCAAAACCCAAGGATTGCTCAATTGACTTTAATGCTGATTTAATATCTTCTCTGAGTGCATCTGCTTCAACTTTAATTACAGATGCACCCTTGTTGATTTCTGTCAAAGATTTTTTTATAGTTCTAATTCGTCCCAAAGCTGTGTGAATTTGCTCAAGTTGCTGTTCAATCACAGTTACATCCAGCCCTGATTGAGAAGTACGCAGTTTATTCAGTCGTTGTTGAATTACCAGAAAGCGGATGGCAATGATTAAAAATGGATGAACTGTGGCGATCCAATAACCTGACTCAGAAACTCCCTCTGCCCAATCCCCAATTTCCTGTGCTAATCCTTCACGGGAATAACTTAAAAAAATAGCTGAATTTGCAGAACGCCGCACCATCGCTGATTGTAAATGTTGAGTGATTGCTTGGCGACCAAAAGGTTTTGAGGGTCGGCTTCTAGCTTCAATGACTATTGACAGTTCTATTGCTGCAAGAGATTTGCTGGTTAACTTGACCAGAATATCGCCAGTATCTCCATCCCGACCAAGATGCTCCACCTCTGCTCCACTCAGCTTTGACCAGTGTTGTAATTCAGTAACGACTAATTGTTCATAAGTTATGCCTTTTGCGGTTGTCTGCTCAAGTACTTGTTGCCTTACCTGTTGATCTCGAATTTCTCTAGTCAGCTTTTCCACTTGTTCTGCTAGTGGTTTGACCGAATCAGAAACCACATTTTTAACTGCCGCAGCCAGAGTACCATTTTCCTTAGTAGCATTTATTAATGCTGCTTTAAATACTCCCTGAATAGAATCAGAACGTTTAGCATCTAAGAGTTGACGTAATGAATTCAGAAAGCGGCCAACAACAGAAGTTTCTCTGGCGGGGTCTATTTCCTGTGTAAGCAGAGTACTAACGTTATTCAGTTTTTCAGTAAGGACAGCTGAAGTCAGATTAATTTGAGTTTGCAGTGGAGCTAATAATTGACCATTATCTGTCCCGACTTGATTAATTAATTCCTGTCCAAAAGACTCAGCAATTATTTTAACTGCCTGCTGAAACTCCACCAATAAAGATTCCATCTGCTGCTTAATTAATTCATTACCGTGACGAGTTTGAGCAGTTTGCAAGCAAAGAAATCCTAGCTCAAAAGCATCCAGGCAAATACCCTCGTATTCTGACTGGGGAAATTGTTGTAAATAGCTGATGCCATTTTTGAGAGGAATTGCCAAGCGATAAATTAGGACATGACTTTCGGTTAATTCAATATTCGAGCGCAGGTAATAGGAGTCATTAATGGAGCAGTTCATGAACAGTAAATAGGCTGGTGACGATAAATTGCACCCTACTACCTATTTTTTATGTGGGTCAAGGTGATGGAGAAAAGTTTTGTCAATTTGCAAAAACTGAATAATTAATTTCGTGGTTGACAATTATGCCACTCTTCTAAGAGGGGGTTAATTACTTCAGCATTGGCGAGAAGAAAGTCAGCCACAGCCATAATTCTTTGGTAAGGTAATCCAGCTTCTCGGCGGCTGGCTTGTCCGCCTAACCAGTGATAAGCCGTCGATTTAGAGATGGCACAAATTTTTGCTAATTCTTCGTAACCTAATCCCCAACGGTAACTAAAGTCTTGGGGAGACATGAACATTTGGTTGTGCAGTTCTAGCAACTGTTGATGTTGTTGAGCTTCAGACATGATTGCCTTGAAGCCTTTCCAAAGATAATTTATCTAAAATTTCGATATCTTCCTCGAAAGCGAAGTCGCAAGCACAAGTGTCACGAGAAGGACTGCGTTCATCTAAAAGAACCAAGTAATGTAAGCCAGTAGCAATACAACTAGCTTGTTGAGTGTATATAACTCCGATGATGCGACCGAAGTCGCCGTTGGGTACTTGAAACCAGCGCACCCATTCACCAAGATTAAATTTCTGGTGAGGGAAACTGCTGGGAATTACTTCTGGTAAGGCTACTGGCGGTATCTGGGGGAGAATATCAGGCATAGAGGTTTCCTATGTCTCAAAAACTACCAAGCATTCTTCGAGTGATTGCAAACATTAAATTAATTTTTTCCAATATTGTTATTTTAGCAAATAAACATTGCTGCACATTATTAAACATTGTTAAACATTTTAAAGCCTTTAAAGTCGGTAAACCGAATTTGATTGTTCGGTTTACCGGATAATAATCTCAGCATCCAGCATTTTAACCACCTTGCTGCCAAGATATCCGACTGAACTGCGATAGGGCTTGTTCAACAGTTTTATTTTTCCTAATTTATTGCAGCCGTTTAAGACTTTAAATGTAAGTTATGGAGCCAGAAGCTGTTCAACGTCCGCCTTGGTATATCGAACCCAACGAAGGGGAGAGTATCAGCCACTATTTTGGTCGATTTAGGCGACATGAAGCTGTTTGCGTATCGTCGCCTGGAACTTTAAGTAAAGCCGCAGGAATTGGTCCAGTATTAGCAAGGTGGGAGAAATTTCGGTTAAATCCGTTTCCCAGTGAAAAAGAATTAGAGGCAATTAGTAAATTAATTGGCTTGGATGCAGACCGAATAGCTCAAATGCTTCCACCCAAGGGTGAAAAAATGAAACTGGAGCCAATACGCTTGTGTGGTGCGTGTTATGCAGAGCAACCATATCATCGATTAGAGTGGCAGTTTCAATCTACAGTCGGGTGTAGTAGTCATAAGCTACGCTTGCTTTCAGAATGTCCCTTTTGCAAAGAGCGTTTTGCTATCCCGGCCTTATGGGAACAGGGAGAATGTCAAAAATGTCACGCGCCTTTTAGGAGTATGAAAAAGAGACAGAAAGCTTACTAGGTTCAATCTGTGTAATCTAATTTTTATAATCAAGAGCTTTAGTGATTGAAATACAAAAATTAAGTAGTGGGACTTAGACAAAAAGTAGGCTGAAAAAACCATCCAAGGGATACACCAAAAGACTTTGACATCGTTTTACCCAGTTTCTTGATATATCTGGGTTTGAAGCATTTTTGAGCCTTCGGTATATTTCCCTTGCCCTGTATAGGTTTGAGCCTTGTTTCTGCCTCAAAAATCCTTAAGTCCTGGTAGTGGGTGACTGCACCAAAACTGATTTACTTTATGCAATTGACCTTGGATTTACTTTATTCATAAGAAATGAAATAAGTCGTTGATTACCATTTTTGCAATGTATGTACAGCATTCGGAATACAGCCACTTTTAAAAATGCCTGTTCCCCAAATCCGTCCAACTCAAAGTCACTTGCATAGTCTTCAATTACATTTACTAATTCTTGCTCAGAATTAGGAATATTTTTGCGTTGACACTTCTTGCCAAAAGCTGTAACCCAACTAATAAACTCTGCATCTAGATATCTGACATATCGCTCTCGGATGCAGAATACCTCATCCCATGTAGAAATTTCTTCAGAGTAGGAGTTAAAATTAATTTCCCATCTTGGTAGCGGTTCTCCTAATGTTCCGCTATTTCCAGCAAAAGGCTCGCTGTTATCCAGAGAAATCTTAACTATTTCGTGTTTATTATAAGGATCAAAGGATCTACGACGTGTTCCGTCAGTTCTATAAAGTATGTTTTTAGTATGTTTATAAAGAGAATTACACTTATAACCCATTGGGACAAGATTGAGTAGATTTGCAGCCGCAAAGGGATATAAATCTTTTAATAAATAATGATCTAGTGCTTCATATCGACTCCCTATCCCTAGTGCATCAAATTTTTCGTATCCGCAAAAAGGACATACATGACTTGGTATAGACTCATAAATTATATGATATTGCTTGTGACGGATTTCTATATCTGTAATAATTTCAAACGCATATTTAAACAGAATTTGCACTGGCTCACGAATAGCTAGTGGTAAGTCAGTAATAGCCTCACAGTCACACTGACAAGCCAAAAGAAGAGCTATATTGTTCTGCTCATTAAATGCTTTTAAAATTCGGTTTTGCTCCGCAGGAGTTAGCTTTAATAGTGCTGTCTGATAGTTGTTTAATTTATCCCCCAATTTTCCGGGTCTTTTGAGACGACTTTTTAGCTTTTCTAGATATGGCTCTGGAATTACTTTAGACCAGTCATTTATTTTATTTCCACTTGCTACATTAGTATGGATTACTTGCATAATTTTGCAAAAGCATTCATGAAGCCAATTATCTGATGTTGCTTCAATGGGATATCCAAAAAGCATCCTATACCCCATCCTTATTTTTTAGCTGCCTTAGTCGATCAGCAAGAAATGCTTTTTCGACAGAATCACCTAGATTCTGCATTCCTACCCTAATATCTTCGGGATTTTCACTTTTCATCAATCCTTTAATCTCATCACGAGCAACGCCTGAAATAGGTGGACGGACTTCAAAGCATTGCTCAATAATTGTGTCAAATGTACTGCCAAATGTTTCAATATTAGGATTTTGGACTTTTATCCTTCCTTCTTCGTCTTTGCTGAAAATAAAAACTTTTTCTCTGTGCATATCGGAAGGTACAAAGGGTGAGTGTGTTGTCAACAAGCACTCTTGTTTAGTAGCCTTTGAAGATTCTCTACGATCACCATGTTTAGTAGGTAAATCGAGTATTCGGGAAATGAAATTCACCCGCCATTGCGGATTAAAATGCGACTCAGGCTCATCAAGTAGGAAAAGTACGTTAGGAAATGACAACATACAAAATGTTCCAAGAATCTGCCCAAGCTGATGTTCGCCATCGGAAAGCGATACGTAGTCTACTTCTTTACCACTCCTTTGGGCAGTAAACATTACCCTTTCAAACCGGAAAACTTTATCTTCATCTTGAGGCTCTGGAAGACGTGAAGCAAACCTTCCCGAAATACTGTCTCTCCGAAACTGGTCACGCACTTTCTTTGAAAGCACCAGGTCATTTAACATGGCAAACTTGTGGAAGGAGGAATAGAGATCGAGTGTGCTTTTCCAAAAAAAGCGAAACGCTTCCCTTGTCTGCTCATTGATTAAATAGTCAAAAGTGTAAGTTCTTGTCCTATCCTCATATGCGTAGCACGTAGCGCAGCATTTTAGCTGATCGAGATAATCTTCTAACTCCTGGGTAAGCAGTACTTCTTTTAGTCTGCCCTTGGGTTTTTTCTTTTTAGGATTATTAGGTGCTGCACTATGTGCAAGTTGAACTATGCAACGAAATGAATGCAAGTTTTCTAGTTTTGCATCCTCTAGCAAAAACTTCCACTGTGAATCATTACCCAATAGAAGATTAGCTACAAGAACTTCAAGATTCGTTCCATAATCAATAAGCATCAGCCGAGTATCTGGAACTTGTTTTGGCTCGCCTAATGCACTTTCAGTCACATCCTTCGCATACCCACTGCGGTTCCTAAGGAATGGTACGCTGAGTGTTTCGTTGTCGCCTGAAGTGTAGCCTACGACTTTGTGAGGCAAAAGTGCATGAGTATCTGGACTATTTGGGTCACAATCTATCCATTCGTATGTATCTTCATCTCTCCGCTCAATTACAAGAACCGGACTTTTTCTTCCAGTTGTTTTCTTTGAAATGCGGACACGAACAGGTAGCGGTTCATCTTCTGGATGAATCACATACTCTAGCTCGAATTGTAAGCCAGCACTTGCGTCGAAACGTTCTTCATTAGGAATGCATTTATGGAACACAGACTGAAAAATTTCTGTTAGCACTTGCAAGAACTGAGATTTACCTGCGCCATTCGGCCCAATAAGACATAAAGGATCAAAACCGGAATAGTTACTAAATGGATTCCGTAACTGTAAATTCAGTCCATCAAGTAGCCCCCCGCAAGTTTTAGCAGAAATAATGTGAACCCTTAAAATCTTCATTTGCCTGCCCGAAAAAAACGCATCGCTCGCTCCTCTTGATCGAAAACCTGTGTAAGAATCGGCTCGGCTTCACTGAGGAGTGTAAACAGGATATCTTTTAGTGAGTCATAATCACCAGTGAGGTTTTCACGCAGTTCATCAAATGAAAATTTGTCCTTAGGTAATTGTCTAATTGCTTCCTTAACAGATTCTTTGGTCATTTTGGTTATGGCTGTTTTTCTAGAAGTCATGGCTCTATTGGCTTTAGATGGTTGTGCTGCTCGATCGGTGCGAATCTGCTCCAACAGCGACGATACTGATTCATCGTTGGGATCTTGAGGCACTAGTTCACCACGAAAGGCTTTAGCCAACAGCGCGGGTGTCAGACGCTCGACTTGGGCGTGGGCAGCTTGATAGTGGGCTTCGAGATGATTAATGTAGGCGAACAGTGCGTCAACTCGACAGACAATTTTGCGTTGTTCTGCAAGCGGTGGTAAAGCAAATGGATAGGGATTCAAAACTTCAAGTTTTATGTTTGGCTGTCCACCGCCTGCGTAAGAGATTCGCCGTATGTCTTCTTTACGGTGACGTAGAAAAAGCTCAATATATCTATTACTGAATTGATAACCGCTATCAATACCGATCATACTGTCAGTGAAGCACATATCGTAAGCCAGAATACCTGTATTGCCAATAGTTGATCCAACAATGGCAATGACAACGGTTCCCTTTGGGAATTTTTTGCTTACTGCTAACCCTTTTTCATTCACTGTCTGCTTGTGAGAAGTTATCCATCCACCTTCGCTCGGCAGGTCACCTATCTGAATGAATGGATGTTCGCCATTAAAATAAGCAGGATCATTTCGCGGACGGACAGAAAATCTTCCTCTTGAGCATTGAGCGTAATTTCCAAGTGCTACCCATTCCCAGGTGTCTGGTAATAATGGTAAATCTTCTTTTGAAACGGCTAGGCTGTATGTTTTCTTTTTTACTAAAGCAGGTTCTATATCAAAATTTTCTTCTCGCCAATCCTCGGTTAGTTGCCCCGATGTTGCGGCTGCGAGGACAGCTTGGCGGAAGCGTTTGAGGATGGGGGGAATGCGCTCCAGTCTCTCTCGACAGGTATCAACCCTTGTAAGCAGGGCATCGAGCTTATCAGCAATGCGTTTTTGTTCGTTGAGTGGGGCGAGGGGAAGTTCAATCTCGGCAATATCTTTCTTATTAAATCCATTTTGAGCTGAACGAGAAACTAGACGCAATGGTGCTTGAAATATCTCAGACCTCAATAGATGATATACAAACCGCCTATCTATTGCTTCTGGAATATCTACCTTTGCCATTGCCACATTATAAGCACCAGAAAGCCCTGTTAATATTCGTCCTAAAGATGCGCCATATCTGGCAATGAGAATGTCTTGCTCAGTACATCTTTTTATAGTATGTGTATCGCGAATGTAAGTAGGAACAGGGTGTTCACCAAAGTCCCGAATCTGTAACAGTTGTATGTAACCAGGCTGGGGTTCATATTGGAAGTTACTTTTGGGAGGCTGTGTACCACCCTGAATATCAAATACATCCATAAACTTGGTTAGCGTCCAGCCTTCAGGAAGTTCGTTCACGCTTCAACTTCCTCTGCCAACTCTCCCAAAATTCCGCGCAATTCTTCCAGAGCGGCTTCAAGTTCGGCCATCGCTTCTTGTACGAGTGCCGCTGGTTCGAGTTGTGCATCTGTGTCAGCTTCGTTTTCGTATTTAAGCCAGGAAATATCCAGATTGTCACTGCGTTCAGCGATCCATTCACGGGTAAATTTTCTGAAACGCCCTTGCTCGCCAGTATCTACGCGCTTAGTAAGACTAGCAGGGCTACCAAGAGGGTCATCGCCAAAGGCAACTTCAAACTCAGCAAAGTGCTTACGTGTGAGTTGAGTGCGCTTGCCAAACTGCGATATGTTAGCACGCAGATCATACACCCAAACTTCTTGGGTATTACCGTTTTCTTTTTTACCACAAGTGAAAAACAGCACGTTAGTCTTAACACCCTGAGCGTAAAAAATACCACTTGGTAGGCGCAAGATCGTATGTAGATTGCACTTTTCCATCAATTCAGTGCGAATCTGCTTACCCACATTGCTGTCAAATAACACATTGTCTGGAAAAACTGCCGCAGCACGTCCACCGGGCTTGAGACCAGCATAAATATGTTGCAAGAAGCAAAATTGTTTATTACTGGTAGAAAAAGTGAAGTCCTTGCGAGTAGCTAGACCACCCCCTTTCTTTGAGCCGAAAGGTGGATTGGTAAGGATCAGCGTCGCTTTCGGCAATGCTGATCCCTCTGGCGAAAGCGTATCGCCATAGTGGATACCTGCCCCTTGCGGGTCAAACTCTAGCCCATGCAGCATTAGATTCATTAACGCCAGACGGTGCGTGTCCTGCACATGCTCCATACCGTAAAAAGTATTGCTACGGTACTTGTGCTTCTGTTTTTTTGTCCAGGTATTGGGATCACTGTTTTCGCGTATGTAACGATTGGCGGCAATTAAAAAACCGCCTGTTCCTGCTGCGGGGTCTTGAATAATGTCCTCCAACGTAGGGCGCATAACATGCACCATACTATCGATCAGCGAACGGGGCGTAAAGTACTGACCAGCACCGGATTTCTTTTCATTGGCGTTCTTTTCCAGCAGCCCTTCATACACGTCACCCAGACCTTCTCGCCGAGCACTGTACCAGTCAAGTTTGTCGATTTCGGTGACTAGTGTAGAAAGCGTGTTGGGCTTTTTGATAGAAGAACTGGCGTTAGCAAAAATTTCTTTCACGAGCGTGGAACCGTTACTACCAAGATGGAGCAACAGGAGTTTGTAAAAATCCAAACGCTCAGTTGCTGCTCTGCCTTCTAGGTCGTCCCAGCGATAACCCTCAGGAAGTAGGTTTTCTGTGCCAGTCTCTTTTGCCATCTTCAAAAACAACAGGTACGTCAGTTCAATGACGTATTGGTGATACGTCACGCCATCATCCTTGAGGACGTTACAGAGATTCCATAGCTTGGCGACGATATCGTGGGTAATGGTAGTCATAAGCGATATCACTTTACCTCAACAAGGGAATCTTTATTGCAGCCAATCTCTAATCGACTCTTTTAAAGCCTGCGACACTTGCAGACAAGCACAGTCGATTTCAAAAGTAATTTTTAGGTCTTGAGGAACCCTCCTCTGAAACTCTCTACTTTTCTCTAGCATTACTATTTTTAGCAAAATTTCGCGGCTTTCATTGTTGCACAGCCTATGAACAAAATCCATGTATTGCTCAAAGGTGAAATAACGATGGCATAAGCGTGATTATTATTGCTGTGGATTCTGTTGCTTTTCTCGCTCTTCAACCGCCTTACTGACAATTCTCACAACAAGATTACTGATAGGACGGTCTTCTTCTTCCGCCCATCTCACCAACGCCTCGTGGATATCTTTGGGGAAATATATTGAAGTTTGTACGCGATCGCTTTGGCTCATCAACTCTATAAGGATTTGTCGCCAATCCATCATACCCTCACAACCTTTTTACAAGGCTCAATAATGTTTAACAATGTGTGGCAATGTTTTTATGGTAGATTGAAAACATTGTTGAACAAGTACAACAGTCACGAGATTTGTGTATGGCGATCGCGTCAAGAAGTGGCGATCGTTATCTGGCAAAGACCAATAAGAAATTATTTGTTTTACGGAAAGGTTGCTACTATGAGCCGCAAGAGTAATAGCAAATCTACGTCTGCAATTCATAGAACCATTAGATGCTATTTACACGCTAGCGAAGATGTACTTCGTAAAGTTTGGGAAGAAATGACCCAAACAAATACTCCTCTGATTGTTCAACTATTGAAACTTGTAAGTGAGCAACCAGGATTTGAAGTCAATAAAGAAAATGGAACAATAACTAAAAAAGAAATCACAGAATTACGTAAACCTCTAACAGATAATTCTGATTTTCAAGAACAGTCAGGCCGTCTGAAGTCATCAGCAGACTCCTTAGTAACAGAGGTTTATTCCTCATGGCTTGCGTTATATCAAAAAAGAAAAAAGCAGAAAGAAGGTAAAGAATACTTTCTTAACAATATACTTAAAAGTGATGCTGAACTTGTGCAAGAAAGTCAATGTGATTTACAGATTATACGATGTAAAGCGCAAGAAATCCTGAACCACCCAGAAAAATTATTAGAATCAATTTCTAATAATACGAATACAAAGAAAAACAGGTCATCAACAAAACAGAGTGAAGAAAGTAATAATAAAAAAATAAAAGCAACTAAAAATAAAGCCTCCAAAGAAAATATAGATAAAAATCCTCCAGAAGCATTAACTGATATTTTATATAAAATTTCTAAATCAGCCCAGGATATTCTAACTAAATGTGCAGTTGCCTACCTGATAAAAAATAATAATAAAGTTAGTGACCTAGAGGAAGATATAACAAAATTAGAAAAGCGTCGCACTCAAAAGCAAGTAGAGATTAAGCGTCTAGAAGAACAGCTACACAATACTCGATTACCTAATGGTCGAGATATAACAGGAACACAATATAGCCAAGCATTTAACAATTTAATGAATCAAGTACCCCAAGATAATGAAGAATTTGCACAATGGATAGCTACTTTTTTGAAAAAAGTATCAAATCTACCATACCCAATAAATTATGGTTCTGGCGATTTAAGTTGGTACAAAAATGAAAAAGAAAAGATTTTTGTTTATTTTAATGGTTGGTCTCAATACCACTTTCAAATTTGTTGTAATAAACGCCAACTTCATTTTTTTAAACGCTTTTTAGAAGATTACAAAGCTTTAGAAGCAAGTGAAAAGGAAGAAGAAAAGCTTTCTGGTAGCTTGGTTACACTACGTTCTGCACATTTATTATGGCAAGAAGGGAAAGGTAAGGGTGAACCGTGGAAAGTCCATAAATTAGCCCTGCATTGTACCTATGATGCTCGTTTATTAACAGCAGAGGGTACTGAGGAAGTGAGACAAGAAAAGACTGATAAGGTTCAAAAAGAAGTAGATGAAGCAAAAAGTAATGAAAACCTCGATAGTAAACAACAAAAAAAACTGAATAAAAATAAATCTTCGTTGTCTCGACTGAAGAATTCATTTGTTCGTCCTAGTAAATCGGCTTATCAAGGTCAATCTAATATAATTGTTGGTGTTAGTTTACATCCTGTTGAATTAGTAACACTTGTTGTAGTTGATGCCAATACTAAAAAAATACTCGCCTGTAAAACGGTCAAAGAGCTACTAGGCGATGCTTTTCCCCTGTTAAGTCGTAGAAGAAGACAACAAGTTCATTTTCGTAAGGAGAGAGAAAAAGCTCAGAAAAAAGATTCTCCATGTCATCTAGGGGAGGCCAAGCTAGGAGAATATGTTGATAGTCTGCTGGCAAAACGAATAGTGGAAGTCGCTAAAGAATATCAGGCTGGGCGTATTGTATTACCTGGATTAAAAGGCATTAGGGAAATTCGTACTAGCGCAATTCAAGCAAAGGCAGAAACTAAATTTCCAGGCAATATCAATGCACAAGAAATATATGTGAAGGAATATAATCTCCAGATACACAATTGGAGCTACAGCAGGCTTCAAGAATCTATAAAATCAAAAGCTGCTGAATTAAAAATTAGTATTAAATTTGGTACACAGGCATCTTATGGTACTCTTCAAGAAAAAGCGAGAGATTTAGCATTGTCTGCTTAGTAATGCAAAATTCATACTATTGGTAGATAAATTTCTATCTAAATGTTGTAACATCTAGTTTAATAAATCGGTGCCATCTACTATGATGCGACAGTATAACCCCTTTGTTTAGATACTGTAAGAATGGGTTAGTTTATTAACGACGCTTGCAAAAGTGTTTTCTTTCTGACCCTGGTAGCTGCCAACTCTACCTGTGCGTTCATCTAAATGTTTGTTAGCAGTAATTGTTTGGGTAAGTAAATGCTGCTTTTAGATGAGAAAGGACTCGCACCGAGACGCATGGGAAGTATAAGGTGTTAGGGTTCCAAACAGCCCAGAGCCTTAGCTCTTGACATCAAACTTTTTTAGCTTGGTGTTACGTGCCAGAGCGGCCTGTACTACTGAAATCTAAGATTTTGGTTTTACGAGGAAGATCATTACCTCTTACTTTACAACAAAGTAAGGGTACGGGTATACCGTTATGGTGGCTATCGAACAAACTACCCCCTAATTTTTATTTTTGGCAAGCCAAAGCGGGGGCAAAATCCCTGGGGTGCTGCCAAATACCTAAAACTATTGTTTGCACTGGGTATTACTGTTTTAGTCATGAATAAAATTTTATTCATTGACCGTAGAAAATAGTAGTTAAAGAAGGCGTGCCATATTTGCCTTCAAAAACCATTGTTGGCAAGAGTTTTCAGTGGTAGGCTTTCCAAAGCCATTACGTTAGGTGGTGGGTTGAAAGAACCGCCCCAACCATCTGTATCTGAGCCGCAGATGACTTTCCAAAGCCATTACGTTAGGTGGTGGGTTGAAAGTGGAATTCGGATGAAACCAAAGTGCTAAAAAAATCTTTCCAAAGCCATTACGTTAGGTGGTGGGTTGAAAGGGAAGATTTGTAAATATATTCTCGTCGCCATGCTGGGCTTTCCAAAGCCATTACGTTAGGTGGTGGGTTGAAAGATTTGATTTTGCATTGCAGCGATCGCTGGGGATGTTCGCTTTCCAAAGCCATTACGTTAGGTGGTGGGTTGAAAGAATGAGAACTCAACCTTTCTAAACTTGCTAACTTAAACTTTCCAAAGCCATTACGTTAGGTGGTGGGTTGAAAGTTATAGATTTGAAAATAGGCGGCACTATTTCTGGCTTTCCAAAGCCATTACGTTAGGTAGTGGGTTGAAGTTCTTCTTGTTGAAGACACTACTTTAGTTATATAATTCTGTATTAGGGTGGTTTGAAAGGAGCGCTGCGATCGCACGTAAAACGCAGCTATTTTATAGTAATGGAGCCTCTGCTTGGATGAAAACAGCAAAAGGAGAGGTAGTAGATTTTTATAATTAGACTCCAAAATAAAGTACTTTATAGCTAGTCTTGTAATTCAAGAAGCTTGGGCTTTCTGTCACAACACAAATTAAATCAGAGAACATATATTTTGACGAGTTTAATAGGCTAATTTTGGACAATAATTCTTTAAAACTGGTTTCAACTCTGGACAATAATTCTTTAAAACTGGATTGATCGCTGTAAGTCAGGAAAATACGTAACTTATGTTCCTTATCTTCGTAAAATTGGACAATAATTCTTTAAAAGTGACAATAATTATTTAATGTACATATGGAGAATAGGGAAGTCGAATCCCTGACCTCTGCGGTGCGATCGCAGCGCTCTACCAGCTGAGCTAATTCCCCTTAATCAGTGCTGAGTCTTACTAACTCAACATCTCACTATCAGATGATATTCTAACATTCACTTACTGTAGGCTGAACCTCTTTTTGCGAATAGACTTCCTGTACCCGTTCTAATTCCAAATCAGTCAAGTAATCTACAGTCCAATTACAGCAACGCTGGAGCATGTGGAATGGGTAAGTATTCGCTACACCAACGACTTGCATGTTAGCTCGTTTCGCCGCTTGGATGCCAGCAGGAGTATCTTCTATTGCTAGACACTCTTGGGGTTGCAGATTTAATTGGGGATATTCTTGATTCAGGCGTTCGACTGCCAAAAGATAACCATCGGGTTTGGGTTTACTGTTGGTAATATCATCACCCGACACGATAACTTGAAAATATTCAGCCAGTTTAGCGCCGTTGAGTACCAGTTCTATTTCTTTGCCAATTGCCCCACTGACTAACCCTATTTTCAAATTCCGCGATCGCACCTGATATATTAAGTCTTCTACACCTGAGTATATAGGCAGTTTTTCAAGTTTTTCTATTTCCTGTGCATAGGCTTGTGCCTTGCGCTTCAGTAACTGAGTTAAATACTCTTCTGTAGCTACTCTACCGCGATTAGCGAGCAGTTCTTGAAAATAAGCGCGGTCGCTACGTCCCAGAGAAGCTTGACGTTCGCTCACCTTTTGAAGTTGAAGATTTTCCTCAATCAGAATTTCATCTATTAGTTGCAGGTGAATAGACTCATCTTTAATGATGACACCATTGAAATCAAACAGAACTACCTTTAAACTCATGCCGTTATGCCAAAAACTGGAGAACCTAAGCCCTCCAAATCATTATTATCTATTGTGCTATCGATTGATGTTGGCGTGTACCGTCGTACTTTCTTTTGAATAGTTACATCTGTGCCAGGAATGGGTTTAATGCCACTAGTTACCTGATTTATCCACCAAACATCTTGAGTTTGTACTGCTTCAAAGCCCGCCGCATCCATAATTGCATCTAGATTCCCCGCGGCGTACTCACGAATATAAGGTTCTTCAAAAATATCATTGAGCCACTCTAACTGACGTAAAGTCTTTTGATTGCCATCAAGAATCAATACTTGTCCACCAGATACCAGCAACCGGAAACTTTCTTGCAGAACTGCCTGGGATGCTGTACTCGGTAGTTCGTGAAACAGCAAAGAAGCTGTGACTAAGTCAAAAGCAACGTCGGGGAAGTTGGTTTTTTCAGCATTTCCATGTCGCCAGAGTATTTCTAAACCAGCACTTTCGGCTTTATCTTCTGCCCTCACCAACATATAAGGAGATAAGTCTAAACCGATGACTTCTGCTTGTGGGAAAGCTTGCTTCAACATCAAGGTAGTTGAACCTGTACCACAGCCTAAATCAAGTATGCGTCGCGGGTGTACTTTGACCGTATCAATCAAAGCTTGACGAACTACAATTTCGTTCGGTGGCAGCAGATATTGAGTAACTGGGTCATAGGAAACCGCCGCTTCTGGGTTGAGATATCCGCCCTCAATGCCGTGAAAATTTTGGTTACTGTAGTATGAGGGAACTATAATATCAGACCGCCGAAAGCGATCGCTCTGTTTTTCCCAGTCGATACTAGCCGCATAACGCCGCCACTTCTCCTCATCGATCAAAAAACGCACCATCGGGGAAAGAAAATTTTCCCAGATTGTATTTTGACGCACTGCCATAAATGAACTGTTTTTAATCAGGTCTTTTTATTTACAAATTTTAATGTATCGCTTGTTGAGCGATCGCATTGACGCTCGAAATCTTTTGTAGTACATTTGTAATATACAATATCTACCTGTAGGAATAGTAATTCTACCTGACAAAAATTTAGAGGATTAACTGCAAATATTGTGCAAAATTTAAATTTTTATAACTAGCTACTGATAAAACGCTATATTCAGCGTTTAAACTCGAATTTTATTTTAATCATCCAAACTAGAGAAAATTATGCCCTACGAAAAGTTAGAAATTACCACACCAACACCCGTTTTGTCTTGGGCAAATCATCCTTTGGGACATGAAGAAACCAAGATGGCAAAGAATGTAGCATCGCTACCATTTGTATTTAAACATGTAGCTTTGATGCCAGATGTTCACTTAGGAAAAGGTGCTTTAGTTGGTTCTGTATTAGCAACAAAAGAAGCAATTATTCCCGCAGCTGTAGGTGTAGATATTGGTTGCGGGATGTGTGCTATTAAAACACCATTTACCGCAGAACAACTTGAAGGCAAGCTTAAGAAAATTCGCTTGGATCTAGAAGCTGCAATTCCTACCGGATTCAACGAAAATAAAGACGTTGAAAAATCTGTCACCAACTGGCAACGCTGGCGTGATTTTCCAGATTTGCATCGAGGCGTACAAGATTTGCAAGGTAAAGCGATGAAGCAGATGGGTTCTCTCGGCGGAGGAAATCATTTTATTGAAGTATGCCTCGATACAGAGAACCAAGTTTGGCTGATGTTGCATTCAGGTTCGCGCAACATTGGTAATAATCTCGCTCAATGCCATATTCATACAGCCAAAGAATTAGCCAAGATGGTAGGTAATAAATTACCCGACCCAGATTTAGCTCACTTTGTAGCTGGTACTCCTGAATTTCAAGCATACTGGAACGATTTGCAATGGGCGCAAGACTATGCAAGTTTCAACCGCGATGTGATGATGGCACGTTTCAAGCACATTGTGGAAAAACATCTGGCAGGTGGTAAAGCAACTAAACCTTTATTGGAAGTAAATTGTCATCATAATTACGCCGAAAAAGAAGTACATTTTGGCGAAGATGTTTATGTTACCCGCAAGGGTGCAGTACGCGCCCAGACTGAAGACTATGGTATTATCCCTGGTTCGATGGGGGCGAAATCTTTCATCGTCAAAGGTAAAGGTAATACCGACAGTTTTTGTTCTTGCAGTCATGGAGCAGGACGTTTATTGTCTAGAAATAAGGCAAAAAATGTCTATACACTTGATGATTTAATTGAACAAACCAAAGGTGTAGAATGCCGCAAAGATACTGGCGTTTTAGATGAAATTCCTGGCGCTTACAAACCGATAGAACAAGTGATGGAAAATCAGTCAGACTTAGTTGAGGTTGTGGCCACACTCAAGCAAGTTCTTTGCGTGAAGGGATAAATTTAGAAGAGTGGGCATTGCCCACTTTTTTTGAACGTCGAGTTATTTGATAGATTGATGATTGTTTTAAGTGAATCGATAGAACAAATAGAACAATCTGCTAGCGCCAGGGAAAATAAATTCATGACTGAAGCAGCCGAATTATTGGGCTGTAAAGTTTACTATATACTGCGAGATTTTGAACGTTGTGGCAATGCAGAAAATGCTCTATGGCATATTCCTAAATTTGCGAAAGATACGGCTGGTATTTGGGTGGGATATATTTCTGAATTAGAGCGGTACGAAGCGATATATCAAGCTGCTTTGGCTAAGGGCATCAAACTACTAAATACTCCTTTAGAACATCGAACAGCGTTGGAGTTCGATTTATTTTATCCCCATTTAAAAGAATTAACACGTGAGAGTGTAATTATTACATCGACAAATGAATGTATTCAGGCTGGTAAATTATTAGGATATCCTGTATTTCTTAAAGGCGCAGTTCAATCGCAAAAACAACAAGGATGGGAGTCTTGTGTAACGAATAATCAAGAAGAATTGATGAGATTAACCGCATGGTTATTAAAACTTAAATATGGCTCGCGGGGCAAAGTTATTGTCAGAAAGTTAGTGAAGCTGCGACACCAACGCCTAGCTCCTAATGGTTTTCCTATGGGCAGAGAATTTAGATGCTTTATTTATAATCGGCAAATTCTCAAATATGGATATTATTGGGATGGCAAAGACGATCTCAGTCAGTTATCCAAGGATGAAGAAAAGCAAGTGTTAAACTTGGCAATTTTAGCTGCTGAACGTCTGAGAGTTCCTTATGTAGCAATTGATATTGGACAACTAGAAAGTGGAGAATGGATTGCGATCGAGATAGCAGATGCTCAATTTGCTGGTGTTTGTCAAATTCCGGCATTAGAGTTATGGAATAAGTTGAAAGATATCTATAGGAATCCGGTTTGATTTCTGAAACAATCTACGTAGTCAGGGAATAGGGAACAAGAAAGAAGGCTTTTTAAAGAGTACTGAGTTTTTTCAAAAATCAAATACTAGTCCTATAGCAGAATTCGGTTGTCGTAGAGACGCGATTAACCTAAGTCTTTCCAAGAGTCAGTTGTCAGAAGTAAAACAATCTGAATATCTAGTAAAGAAAATACTCTTACCTCAGCACTCAGCACTCAGCACTTTCAATTCGGTAGATGCGTTATTGGTTTTCGTTAGATATGGCTTTGAGTTTTGATGTGAATGACTCAGAGCGATCGCTTGTTTCTGGGGTAAATTGCTCAATAGGAGGATGATTGGCAGCAGGAGGTAAAGCAGGCTTGGATGCCCCTTGCTTTAAGTCTGCAAAGCCTTTCGGCGGTTCCTCTGGGGGAGCCACTCCGTCGGCGGGTTTCCCCCCGTTGTAGGCGGAACGCTTTCCTGTCAGGTAGGAAGTAGCTTGGAAACCCTCTTTTTCTGACTGCTTCACCAATGCAGTAGCTTTACTTTGCGCCGTTAGCGCAGCGTTAGCGAGTTCTTGAGCGTCACTGCTAAACCCGGAGGGCAGCGATTTTGTCTCTGGAGGAGAGTTCTGCAATAAGAAATTTATTTCTTTTGAACTCAGCTTTTTAGCAGCAGGAATATGACTGAGAGTGGAAGATGCCAAAATGCTTTCTACTCGCTTGCCTTCTTCTTCATGCCTCGATTGTAAGCTTGCAGTTTGATACTCGCATTCATTGTCAACCGCCGCAGGTGAGGCATCGTCCAGCGCTGGTGATGATTGAGAATTGCTGACTGTCTCAAACATAATGTCTTTTTTAGCAGGCGGTAGTACTGGTGCAGCCAATGCTGTTAGGCTCTCAGGAAATTTGCTACAAATCAGACGTTCAAATTCCATATTGAAATGATAAGTAGCCTGACCCCGCCGCAGCCAAAACGCTAAGATTTGCTGCACTGAGATACCTTTATAGCGACCTTGATACAATGCCTCAATCACTGCAAGATGCAGCCAGTCAATTGGGTATTGGACTTGCCAACGGTTAATTAACTCACTGGCACTGTACCCACTGAGGTCAAAACTATAGTGAACTAACAAGGCTGCTGCCAAGTCAGCGGAGGTTTTTGGAGCTGATTTTGACATTGAACTATTGGCTTCTGGCAGTAGGTATAAATTTTCTACCCGCCGCCTATAGCCTAGCGTGTTTTTAGCTATAGGATTTGTTACCAAGAGTTTCCTATTGAATAAATAATGTTTTTCATTTTACTTGGTCAATTGCCGACTGTCGAAACAATATATCGTGAATTAATATTTGGCAATCGCTCGATCGCAACTAATGCTTGATAAACCATTACTGCTACTTCGGCGCGTGTGGCTTCTCGTGTAGGCGCTAGCTGCTGGGGATCGGGATAGTTGACAACGATTTTTTGTTGTGTGGCTGTCACCACTGCTTTCCGAGCGGAGTCGGGGATCGCATTACTATCGCTATAGGGAAGTGAGATATTGCTATTTACTGCTGGCAAGGCAAGTCCGTTGACTAGGGATACGATCGCTTGTAGCCTTTGCACATTTCGATCGGGGCGAAAAGTGCGATCGCTAAAGCCGCTGACAAAGCCGCCGCTAGCCGCGATTTGGATAGCCTCATAAGCCCAAAAATTCTTCGGTACGTCAGTAAAATCAGGTGCTAGGCGTTTGGGTGTAGGGTTAAAGGCAACGGCGATTAAAGCCGCATACTGAGCGCGAGTCATAGGTTTATCTGGCTGGTATTTACCATCAGCAAAACCATGAGTTAAATTCATACTGGCTAATCCCCGAATAAACGGTTCTGCCCAATGTCCTGTGAGGTCGCTAAAAGAAGGAATATCGACATCAGGGCTGACAAGAAAAGCTGAAGCGATCGCTTTTTCTTTGCTGCTGGCTACTAATGCCTGATAAATTAATACCGTCACCTCAGCACGAGTAATATCTCGTAGTGGTTCTAATAGGTCTGATTGCGGATAGTTGACAATTAACAGTTTTTGTGTAGCAACTGCTACAGCATTAGTGGCGTAACTGGGAATTTGAGCGCGATCGCGATATACAGTTAATAAATTGGGATTGCCGCCACTCAGCTTTAACCCATTCACTATCGATACTATTGCTTGAACTTTCGTCAAATTTTGCCCCGGTCGAAACGTCCCATCGGGGAAGCCGCTAATAAAGCCACTCTCAGCCGCACTAGCAATGGCTGTTGCTGCCCAAAAATCTGATTTGACATCGGGAAATTTATTTTTATTGCTTGGGGGCAGCTGAAAAGTTTTGGCGATAATAGCGGCATACTGGGCGCGGTTAATCGGGGCATCCGGGCGGAAAGTGCCATCGGGAAAGCCACTAATTGCACCTCTACTTACTAGCGCTTCCACAAAAGCTGCCGCCCAATGCCCTATCAAGTCAGCAAAACTAGTACCAATCGAGATTTGTTGGAGATTGTCTTCTATGGCAGCAATAAATTCTACCTGTCCTTTGACTTGGGTAGGATTCAACTGATTGCCTGCTGAAACTAGCTGCACTGAGGTGGCATTTTGCAAATCAAATTCGCCATTGCCTTGAAAAATATTGCCAGCGGCATCTTGGTTGCTACCTAAATCGGGGACTGCATTGCCATTCACTAACAATCCACCTTGAGTATTATTGGCAATTAAATTATTCCGCAGCACAGGGCGGGCATCGCGAGAAAGTGCGATCGCCGAGCGGTTATCTGATAATTTATTATTTGCGATTAAAGGGGCAGCAAAGTCACTAATTGCTATACCCAAAGGATTTTTTTGAAATACATTCCGCAGTACTTCTCCCTTACTATTACGCGCCATCATTAAACCACTGGCGGCGTTTTGCACAAATAAATTATCTAAAATTGCGGGTTTAGCTGTACCAGTTGTAAATATGCCTTCTCGGCCGCAGTTGCTGAAAGTATTGTTAGCCACATTGGGGGCTGCCGATTCAATCCAGACACCAGTGCCTTTTGCTATGGGATTAGTAACAGTCACACCTACTAAACTGGCATCACCCAGCAGTAGCAGCGTCATGTTTTGCACTCCAAAGCTAGGACTAGAATACTCACCACTCCCCGAAATCGAAATCCCTGCACCTTTGGTAGCTTCGTTACCCACTATAGTTACTCCCGCAGGGATAACCAGTGGAAACACTTCACCGCTGGCTTTGCTGTAAATCCCAGATGCTAGCTGAATAATCGCGGGTGTTTTATTTGCTTTTAAAGCACGGGTGAGACTTTTAAACGGACTCAACCGCGAACCATCATTGGCATCATTCCCTGTTACTGGGTTGACATAGAGTGTGGTTACGAGAGTAGAGTTCACCATTGATTGTTGATTGTTGACTGATGACTGTAAACAACTTTAAGCAGGATAGTTTATATCAAGTTTGAATAATTATTTATGATTTAAATCTCTCCAAGTCTCCGCGTCCTCGCATCTCTTGGAGTTTGCAAGGGTGGGGAACCCCGCAAGCAACTAGCTTCTCTTGGCAACTTCTGTTTGTGTCTCTTCTTCATTAATATTTCAGGAATACTGTAAAGATAGTACCCTTTGGATGATTATCTTCAACAGTAATATTGCTGCGATCTGCCTCGATTAGTGGTTGTTGACCGCTGACTGTCAACAGTCAACTTTGGTCAATGTGCAATTTCAAAGCGTAACAGCTTATGAGAGTAAAGATTAAACTGATCGCCACGCTCAAATTATTTAGTAATAAAATTCCTACTTTGACTCTATTTTTTGTGTAAAAACTAAATAACAAATTTATTTACAACACTCATCCCAAATAAATCGCTTGTCCTGTCTTGAGATAATATTCTTGGTTATTTAGAAATGGCAAATTAATTTTAAAGGTCGAGAATAAGAGGTCATTTATAAAGTAAAAACAAAATTCTTGTAGGGTGTGTTAGGCACAGATTTCAACATAATTTTTCATGAAAAATACTTGAAAAATGCCTAACGCACCATTTAGATAGCGGTGCGTTAGGCTAAAGCCATAACACAACGGCAATAAAGCGGGAGGAATATCCACGCCGCTTTTTGCCTCCCCTACTTCAGATTTACTTTATCAATAGTCTCTAAGTTTTTATCTGGTGTCATCAGCAACTAATAAATATTGCTCAACACAGCGATCGCAATCTGCAAGCTCCTGATAAATACTGATGATTTTTAAATTTTAATAAACAATAATATTGGTTTATTCCTTGATGAATAGCAAGTTTATTCAAAACTTATATCGATAATGATTACTAACTCTCTCAGTATTGAAGATTTACAACATACTATTATTCGTCATCCTCTAATTGTTAGCTCTAAAATTCTACTTATAGATGTAGTTACTCTCATAAATCAAGCACAAAAAAATTTTGGTAATTGGTCAATCAAAAATGGCAAATTCTTAGAAGATTCGATTAAAGAAGTTGGCAGTATCACACCTCAAGCTGATAGTTGTGTTCTAGTGATGGAAAACTCACAGTTAGTAGGTATTTTTACACAGCGAGACTTAATTAAGCTGACAGCAGAAGGAAAGAGTTTAGAAAATCTCACTATTGCTGAAGTGATGACGAAAGAATTAGTAACGCTGAAGATGACAGAGTTTAAAAATGTTTTTACTGCTTTAAATTTACTCAAGCGATATCGTATTCGCCATTTGCCTATTTTAGGAGAGGAAGGAAAAGTAATCGGATTAGTTACTCCTGCAAGTCTGCTATCTGTCACTATTCATCAAGCAGGACTGTACAATTATGCACGAGTTAAACTTGCAGAACGCCAGAGAATCGAAGCAGAACTAAGATTAGAACGCAACTTTGTTTCTGCTGTTTTGAATTTAGCAGATGCTCTAGTAATTGTGCTGGATTGTCAGGGTAGAATTGTGCGCTTTAATCATATTTGCGAACAAATTACAGGGTATGCATTCTCTGAAGTCAAAGGAAAGTTTCTCTGGGATATTTTCCTAATACCTGAAACAAAAGAATGTATAAAAGATGCTTTTGCAAATTTGCTAGAGAGAGATTTTCCCAAACGTTACGAAACTTATTTAGAAACTAAACAGAGCGATCGCCACTTAATTTCTTGGTCAAATAATGTCTTACTGAATTGTGACGATCGAGTTGAGTATGTTGTCTGTACAGGCATAGATATTACAGAAAGTCGAAAAGCCCAAGAAGAACTTCAGCAAACTCGCAACTTTCTGGTATCAATGATTAATAATCTCCCTGTTGCAGTCTTTGTAAAAGATGCCAATCCAAAAAGTTTCGGGACATTCAAACTCTGGAATCATACCTGCGAGAGCATATTTGGCATCACAGCCGAACAAGCTATTGGCAAAACAGATTACGAATTTTTCCCGCAAACCCAAGCAGATTTGTTTCGCCAACAAGACCGAGAAGTTTTTTCTAGCAGTATGCTTCAAGATATTTCTGAAGAATTTATTGACATACCCAACTGTGGCAGAAAAATTTTGCATACGACTAAAATACCTTTATATGATAAATATCAACAACCTGAATATTTGCTGTGTATTGCAGAAGATATTACAGAATACAAACAGGCCAAGGAAAATCTCCAACAAGCAAAAGAGCAATTACAAACTGTTTTAGATGCAGTACCTGGCTTTGTTTCTTGGGTCAGTACAGATGGATATTATTTAGGAGTTAATCGCCATTTAGCTGAAAGTTTTAACTTGACTACTAATGCTTTTATCGGTCAAGAATTGGGGTTCATGCAAAATAGCCAGCAGTTTACAGAATTGATGCGTAACTTTTTGGCTAGTCAAGATTTAGTAGCTTCTAGCGTTATTGATTCTCAAGTTAATGGCGTAATACATAATTATTTGCTCGTAGCTCAAAAATATCAAAACAATACAGCTGCTGTTGCAGTCGGAATTGATATTACAGAACATAAGCAAATAGAAATCGCCTTGGCCGAGTCTGAAGCAATGCTTCGCTCTTTGTTGAAGAGTACTCCTAGTGTTGTGGCAATGATTAATAGTCAGGGGAAGATTTTATTTATTAACCAAGCAATGCTTAACTTATCAATTGAGGAGATTATAGGAAGTAATATTGATGAATATGTATTTTCTGAAGACTGTCAAATTCAGCGTTCTGCTTTAGAAAATGTCTTCGCTCGCGGGGAAGTTGTTAGTTATGAAATCCGTGTAGTGTCAGCGAATGGATCTTTCACCTATTATCAATGTCAAACCGGGCCGATTTGGCGCGAGGGGCGAGTTACAGATGCGGTGATTGTCTTGAATGATGTTAGCGAACAGCAAGCTGCACTGCGCGATCGCAAACAAGCTGAAGCTGCACTGAGAGAGAGCGAACAAAAATTCCGCTTACTCACAGAAAATATTAAGAGTACATTTTGGATCGACGATATTAAAAAAGATGCTCGCCAAATTGTTTACGTCAGTCC
This sequence comes from Dendronalium phyllosphericum CENA369, assembly GCF_016056275.1. Classification (GTDB taxonomy): domain Bacteria; phylum Cyanobacteriota; class Cyanobacteriia; order Cyanobacteriales; family Nostocaceae; genus Dendronalium; species Dendronalium phyllosphericum. Next base: position 50,198 of record NZ_JAECZA010000276.1, read on the forward strand.
CGCTTTTGAGGAAATCTGGGGACGTTCTACACAAGAGGCTTATGCATCATCTGACACCTTTTTAGAAGCAATTCATCCTAGCGATCGCCAGCGCTTCATTGCAGAGACACCAAAACGAACCCAAGGCGAACATGATGAAGAATACCGAATTGTCCGACCAGATGGGGCGATCCGTTGGATTCGCAGCCGTACCTTCCCGATCAAAAACGAGCAGGGAGAAGTTTACCGCATCACTGGGATTGCTGAAGATATTACAGAACGCAAGCAAGCTGAAATCGCTTTGCAAAGTTTGATCGAAAGCACAGCTTCCACCACAGGACATGATTTTTTCCCGGCATTAGTTGAGTACATTTCTTCTGCTTTAGATGTCCGTCATACTTTAGTGACAGAGTTAATTGATGGACAAGTCAACACTTTAGGATTTTGGTCTGATGGGGAGTTACAGCCTAATATTTGCTACGACCCAACATCAACGCCTTGTGAAATCTTGCTCAAGCAAGGAGCGTACTACTGTTGTTCGGGAATTCAGCAACTTTTCCCTACTGCTGAAAGATGGGCTGCAATGGAAGCCGACAGTTCGATGGGAGTTATTTTGAGCGATGATTTTGGTAATCCCATTGGTTCATTATGCATTGTAGATGAAAAGCCTATACCTGACCCCTACAAATTTGAAGGAATTCTCAAAGTATTTGCAGCTAGAGCATCTGCCGAACTGCAACGACAACGGGTGCAAGAAGCTCTCCAACAACTCAATCGAGATTTAGAAGCTAGGGTTGAGCAACGCACTTTAGAACTGCAAGAAAGTGAGGCAGAGCTAAGAGCTATTTTTAATCAAGCAGCGGTGGGAATTAAACTCCAAACTTTGGATGGGCAGCTTCTCAAAGTTAATCAGAAATTGTGCGAAATTTTAGGTTACAGCCAAGAAGAACTACTGAACAAAAACTATCTCGATATTACTTATACAGAAGATATAGAATGTCATCAAAATAATTTACAAAAATTGATTGCAGGAGAAGTTGAAACATTCTCAATTGACAAACGTTGTTTGCATAAAAATGGAAATTTAATTTGGATCAATCTCACAGTTTCTCTGATTCGAGACATCATCGGTAAGCCGATTTATTCTATTGGTGTAGTTAAAGACATCCGCGAACAGCAAGCTGCGTTACGCGAACGCAAACAAGCCGAGGAAGATATTTGTAAAGCTTTAGCAAAAGAAAAAGAACTCAGCGAGTTAAAATCTCGTTTCGTTTCGATGACATCCCACGAGTTCCGCACTCCTTTAGCTGTGATTGCCTCTTCTGCGGGAATTTTAAAAAGTTTTAGCCACAAACTAGATGAAGCACAAAAGCAAAAACATCTCCAATGCATTCAAACCTATGTTCAACACACAACTCAACTTTTAGATGATATTTTGCTCATTAATAAGGCTGAAGCTGGAAAATTAGCATTCGCTCCTACTGATATTAATTTGGTTGATTTTTGTCGTTCGTTGGTAGAAGAAATACAACTCAGCGCTCCCAATCATACTTTAGCCTTCTCTCCCCAATACTTGAGTAGTTCAGCAGGTAATAACTTCGTAGCTCGGATGGACACGAAGCTTTTGCGACAAATCCTCAGCAATTTACTTTCAAACGCTGTCAAATATTCTGACGCTAACAGTAATATTCAAATTGATTTATTAGTTGCAGCAAAAATAGCAGTTTTTCTCATTAAAGATGAAGGTATTGGTATTTCACCAGAGGATGGACAGAACTTATTTGAGTCTTTCTATCGAGGTAGTAACGTTGACACAATTCCAGGCACTGGATTAGGATTGACAATTGTCAATAAGTGTGTAGACCTGCATGGAGGACGAATTACTTTTGCTAGTCAAGTTGGATCGGGTACAACATTTAGAGTAGAACTGCCACTAATAAGTAGAAGGCAGGAGGCAGAAGGCAGAAGGCAGAAGGGAAAAGCCAGTTGATAATAGGGTTTCACAGATTGACATTTTACATTTAATTATGTCCACCTATTTAGCAAATCATCACAATTTGTAATTAAGTAGTGCTACGACCTTGCGCCTTTAATCTATTGCCGGATTTTAAACAATTGTATAGATTTGTTCGCTTGGGAGTATCCTATGTGTCGGTTATAAATAATTTTGGGAAAAATAAACAACGAGATACTACTTGGAACTAAATCTCTAGCAGTCTACTTTAATCGATGAAATTACTTGCATAATGAATATTTTATTTATAGACATAAAAAACTAATATATTTATCTTGCAAAAATTAAAATGTACACAATTTTGATCGTAGAAGACGAACATCAAGTTCGGGAAAATATTCAAGAGATTTTAGAACTTTCTGATTTTGCAACTTTAATCGCTCCGAATGGCAAGATTGGATTAGAAATTGCCAAAGAAAAATTACCAGACTTGATTATCTGTGACATTATGATGCCAGAATTGGACGGCTATAGCGTACTGTCTGCTCTGCGTCAACATGAAGCAACTGCCAATATTCCTTTAATATTTGTCACAGCTAAAGCCGATCGCTCAAATTTTCGTCAGGGTATGGAGTTTGGAGCCGATGATTATTTGACAAAACCATTTACGCCGGAAGAATTACTAAATGCAATATCGACTCGTCTAGAGAAACAAGCTGTAGTTAAACGTAAATCTCAAGCTCAACTAGATGAACTACGCATGAATATTGCTCACTCCTTGCCTCACGAACTGAATACTCCTTTAAATGGTATTCTCGGTATGTCACAGTTATTATTAGATAATTGTGGCAAGATTCATGAATCTGAAGAAATTGAAATTGCCGAATTAATTCATACTTCTGCCAATAGATTATATAGATTAACCCAAAGATTTTTACTTTATAGTAATCTGGAATTAATAGCAAGAGAGCCGGAAAAAGTTCGTCAGCTTCAAGAAAAATCAGTTAAATGTATAGCTCAAACAATTATTAATGCAGTTTCTCTGCAAAAAGCTAAAGAAGTAGATAGAGAAAAAGATTTAAAACTCGAATTGCAAGCATCTATTGTTCAAATCCCAGAAGAAAAGTTGAGTTCGATTATAGAGGAATTAATCGATAACGCTTTCAAATTTTCTTTACCAAGTAGTGAAGTTCGAGTAATTTGTAGTGTGAATAATAATAAATTTCGTTTGTATATAATTGATAATGGCAAAGGAATGACAGTTCAGGAGATTGAAAAAATTGGAGCTTTTTTCCAATTCAATCGCAAGTCATACGAACAACAAGGCTCTGGATTGGGGCTGAGTATTGTGCAGCATATCGTGAAATTATATAATGGTAAATTTACTATCAATAGCATTCCAGGGCGACAAACTATAGTTAAGATTGTTTTACCTTGCGAATGTAATTAGAATTTCCTAAATCTGCATGAATTTTAAGCTCCAGGTTTGAAATAATCGAGGAGGCGATCGCCTGAGTCTGCACGAATCAATGCCACGACTACATCGGGTAAGGCAGCTATATTGGGGTAAATCAGATAACGTGATTGCCAACAAGGGCGAAACTTTTCTTTATATGCGTGCAAACCTTTAAAGTTGTAAAAGCGATTTAAATGTTCGTAAAGATAGTGCAATACCCTCTCTAAACGCCGTGATTCCGGAGTTTCACCAACTCCAGCAAGGGCAGAAAGACCGAAATTGAAGCTATCGTAGCCTTCCTCTTTAAAATGCTGAAGCATGGAAACAAACAAAAAGTCCATCGTGCCATTTTCAAGCGACTGGCGATGTCGCATCATGTCAATAGTGACTTCGTTAAGCTGGTACTCTGGCAAAAGATTGGCAAAAGCACCGATTTGACCGTCGGAAGTATGCACCACAGCAATTTCGCAATTTCGCAAATAAGCTTCATCAAACCAACCTAGAGAAAAGCGTTTCTCGGAACCTTGTACCATCTTCAGCCATTCATCACTCACAGCTTTGATTTGATGCAACAAGTCATCGGTAATTGGTGGTTGATAAAACTCGATCCGGTATCCTAATTTAGTCAAACGATTGATTGAAGGTCGAAAGTTTTTACCAGCTTTGCCTTGTAAAGTAAAAGTTTTTAAGTCAACGATCGCTTCTTCGCCAATTTTCAATGCTTTAAATCCCAAAGATTTGTAAAGCTCAAGCTCGTCGGGTAAAGTTTGGTAAAAAGCAGGATACCAATCATTACGCTGACAAAACTGTTGAAAACTCACAATCACCTCGGCGCGGTCTTCAATGGGGCCAATGGGATCTCCTAAAGCGATCGCACCGCGTCCTTTAGGAACGTAAGCGATCGCGCTCCGACCAGAAGGACTAAAATAATAACTCTTGTCGTTTAAAAGTGTTAACGCTGCTAAAGAAGAACATCCATATTGCTGTACTATTTCTTTGGCTTTTTTCTGCTCGGTTGCATTTGCCGAACTATGCACAAAAACTGGTTGTAAAAGCATGACTATCGCAAAAGTTATTGTGCTAGCTGCAATCACATAAATAGAATTTGCAAAAAATTCCCCAAATCTAGTTTGTGGTTGCAAACCCCAATTATCCTCAGTGAAGAACATTGCCAAAGTCTGAAGTATGGCATCGCGCCAATTGAAATTTTCGGAAAATTTGCCGTCTAATAAATAAAAACCGATTGCTCCGTATGCCAAGGTAAATAACAAAGCACCAAACAACACGCGCACTCCCCGCGCGACTGATGGACGGTCTGATTGTGCTGTAAAAACATGGCGCATGAGAATTAATTGCACCAACAAAATTCCAGATATCAAGCTTTCTTCATAGTCTAAACCTTTCAGTAAATGGCTAAAAATAGAAATAATTAGTAAGCCGATTGTCAGCAACCAAGCAACTCTTTTTCGCCGCAATAAGTTTGTAGCTAATGCTAGTAAAACAAACCCAGTTAGGGCTGCGAATATATGTCCAGTGGCGCGAATTTCAAAGGGAAAAAATTCTTTTAACCATTGATTTCGCCCGTATAAGTTAGGTGTGACAGCCGATAATAAATTTATAATTCCGACTAAACCTGTAAATAAAGCTGCGCTCCAAAGCCCAATCTGATTTTTTAACTTATTATTCATTATTAATTAGTTATTAAAATAATTTCCTTTGGCAGATGCTTTCTGCACGGTTTTTGCAGGTTCTTTGGAATTGTTAAACTGCTCCCCTACATAGGAAAGCGAGTCTTTAAGATGTTTGTGGAAATAGTTCCAGCCTATATCCGCTCCAGACAAACCATGACCTCCAGGAAATGTATAAAATACATTAGCAATACCTATCTCGTTCAAAGTGACATGAAAAGCTTTGGTAGAAACTACAAAATTAGTATCATTTTGACCAGCATCAAGATATACACGCAATCGCTTTCTGTCTGCAATTGATAACTGTTTGACAATTTGTTGGGGACTATTTTGCGGGCCGCTGTTATCGATAAAGTAACCGCTATGGCTAAATAAAATGTTGAAGTTTTTTAAATAGCGTAATCCGATATTAAATGCGCCCCATCCTCCAGAAGATAGACCTCCCAATGCCCAAAACTGGGGTTTTTCCAAGGTGCGATAACGTGACTTGACAACTTGCACTAATTCCGAACCTATCAAAGTTCCTAATTTGCCATTCGGCCCATCAAAATAATCGGGGTCATACAAAGGGCTAGAACCACGATTATCATTGCCATCGGGTGTAATTACAATCGATGGCGGCAATTTTTTACTTTTATATAATTCATGCAGTACATCTAAGATTGCATATTTATCAACATAAGCGCGGGCATCATCATGACCCCCGTGGAGTAAAAATATTACAGGATAACGCTTTTGTTGATTTTTATTATAGCCAGGCGGCAAAATTACGCCATAGCTGCGGACTGCATTCATTGCTTGGGAATTGAAACTTTCTAATTGAAACTTTAGCCCGGTATTTGCTTCTTCTTGAGGTGGGTCAAATTGGGGTGCGCCTAATATAAATACATAGTAGTAACCTGCGGCAGTTAAAACAGCGATCGCCCCTGCCACACCGACTAAAATTTTATTAATCTTCATATATCGTTATATATTACAATAAGCTAACCTAATTGTAAATTTGATTTTGTGGATCTATTGAAGTAATACCATATAATTTTTAGCATTGACATCCGAATGCCAATGCTATTTTAAAAGTTATATTTTATCAATTGCTAACTGTTAGGGTCTTTGAGCATTGTTGAAAGATTTAAAATTTAAATCTTTCGTCGTGCTTGCTATGCGTGAGGAGCGAAATTGTTCGCCCACGAAAGTTAAAGAATCTGCGAGATGTTCGCGCCAATATTTCCAAGTGTGGCTACCAGGGAACTGACGAAATGAATGAGCAATTTTTAGACGTTCTAGTACTTGAGCAAAGTCTTGAGCGTCTTTAATTTCTTCAATATCTGATGTACCCGAATCTAGATAAATCCGCAACCTTTTTTTAGCTTCCGGGGAAATATGTTGAATATAAGTTATTGGGCTATTTATTGCCCCACTTTTATCCTGAAAGTAACCACTATGACTAAATAAAATCGAGAAGTTATTCACATTATGTAAACCGACATTCAACGCTCCCCAACCGCCAGAAGATAATCCTCCCATGGCCCAAAAATTAGGGCTAGGTAGGGTACGATAACGAGTTTGCACCACTTTTACTAGTTCGCTGCCAATGGTAGTAGAAACTTTACCGTTAGGGCCATCAATATATTGGGGGTCCCAGTAACGACTAGAGCCGCGTTTGTCGTTTCCATCTGGTGTGATGATAATACTTGGTGGCAACTTACCTGTAGTGTAAAGCTGTGTGAGAGTTTTTAGAGCTTGTCCCTTCTTTTCTAAAAACCAGTCGTTGGGTTCGCCATGTCCGCCGTGGAGGAGAAAGATTACAGGATAGCGTTGTTGGGGATTTTGTTCGTAGCCAGGAGGTAAAGAAACACCATAGGTACGGCTTGTTCCCATAGTTTGACTATTGTAGGTTTCAATTTTATAAGTCAGAGGAGTAGCTAAGACACTAGAATTTGATTGTGGTGGTGTGGTGGCGACAGTTTGCGAATATTGACAGCCAAATAAGCTGAGGACTGAAATTAATAACAGAATTTTAGATAATTTGGAGTTCATTGCTGGAAATTAATTATAGACTTGTTTGTTTAACCATTCAGCGATCGCTTGATTGACCAACTCTGCACGTTCTGCCATTACCAAATGTCCCGCATTGGCAAAATGTATGTGAGTACCATTATCAAAGTGACTTGCTAACTCATCTCCCATCTGGCGTGTAAACATAGGATCTTGTTGGGCCGTAATTACCAAAGCCGGGATGTGCATTTTCGGTAAAGGGTGACGGACAAAAAAGTTATAGTTCCAAAAGATTTCTAAACTTTTGTAGGCATCCAAGTCTTTTGGTACTGGGTTTTCAGCAAAAAATCTCTCCATCACACTATGGCGGTAAGAAGTAGAAACAAAGTTGTTAAGTACTTGTACGCCAGGTAAATGATAGAGATACCTACCACCCCCAGCCATAAACTTCATTAACGGAATTTCCCACCAGGGTGCTAAATTGTGAGTACCGCCGGCAATGGCAATAATTGCACTAACTGGCTGATGTTGGGCAAATTCTAAACCAATAGGAACTCCATAACTGTGACAGCATAACACAGGCGAATTGATACCAAAGTGGTGGAGTAATCGCTGTAAATCTCGATAATGCCGCCTAATAGAATAGCGAGAGTAACGACTAGACTCTCCATGTCCTCCCAAGTCGTATGCCAAAACCTCCCAACCTTGATTTTGAGCAAACTCGTATTGCACTCTAAAGTTAAAGCGGTTTCCCATTCCTCCGTGAATAAAAACCATAGATGGAGTTATCCCTTGGTGATGGCAAACTTGTAAATCTACCCCTCGCCGCAGGTGAATTTTTACTCCGGTTAGGGCATCTTCAAGAGAGTTATGAGAAATTGAGCATTCAGTATTGAGCATGGGATAGTTGAAGAATGCAGAATACTAACTCTGAATTCTTGGTTGTTAATGCTTGATTTCCAAAATTTACGCAAATCATTTGTCAACTGTGTGTCATGCTGATGGCAAGTCTGCGACTGAGTGTAGATGAAAAGTTAATAATTTTTCTTGTGAGATTTTTATGCTCAAAAAGCTGCGACTCAACCTCAGTTCTATCTTTGGCTTGCTGCTTTTGGTAGTTTCATTGTGGGCGATCGCTCACGAATTACGCGAATATAATTATCGGGATATTTTCAACTCTTTAGCAGCCATCCCCAAAAGTCGGTTAAGCCAGGCAATTGGGCTAACGATTCTAGGGTATTTGGTAATGATAATGTATGATATCTTAAGTTTTAGCTATATCAATCGTTCTCTTGCTTGGAACAAGATAGCTTTAACTAACTTCATTAGCTCTGCATTCAGTAATACTATAGGTTTTGCTTTACTAACTGGCAGTGCTATCCGTTATCGTTTTTACTCTAAATGGCAAGTATCGACAGTAGCGATCGCCCAAATAATTACTTTTGTTAATTTCACTTTTTGGCTGGGGATGTTCGCCCTCGCTGGATTTGTATTTCTCATTAACCCATTGCAAATTCCTAGTCAACTGCATTTGCCTTTGACTCAAGTGCGTCCCATCGGGATAATTTTTCTGCTTTTGATTTTTGGCTATTTAGTATGTAGTATTTTTCTGAAACGACCATTAATTATTCGCGGACATGAATTTCGATTTCCATCTTTGAAAATATCAGCAAGTCAAATAGTTGTTTCTTGCCTTGACTGGATTTTAGCAGCGGCGGTTCTTTATGCATTGCTTCCTAGCAATACAGGTTTATCTTATCTAGACTTTTTAGGAATTTACTTATTTGGTATGTTTGCAGGTATTGTGAGTAATGTCCCTGGAGGGTTAGGAGTTTTTGAAACAGTTATTTTGTTAATTATCTCTTCTAAAATTTCGCCACCAGTAGTTTTAGGCTCACTGTTAGCTTATCGAGGAATATACTATTTTTTGCCTTTGCTATTAGCAACAGGCTTACTAGCTTTTTTTGAAATTAAATACAATAGATAAAACTTTAACCTCTGAAATTATTCAATTTTTAATACAGACTAAGCTCGACCTTATCCAATCAAGCAGCATAAACAGCAATATCCTTCATGTGAATTTCTTAATTACGAATTAGTATAAGATACGATTAAATCTGCACCAACTATAATCGGTGCAGATTTAGTAGTTATTGCTTAAGCATTTAGCATTAGCTTATCTAGAGAGATTTCTGCCAGCTTTTGCTGCACTATTACCTACTTCATCAGCAGTTTCTTTAGCACCCTCTACGTAACCCGACCCAAATTCTTTGAGGGCTTCTCCTGATTGTTGCCCAATTTTCTCAAGCCGTTTACCAGGCTCATTTTTTGTTTCACGAGCATCTTTAAACCACTGCCCGACTGTTTTTGGTCTTTCAGCATCGTTTTGTTCTACCTTTTGGCGAACTCTTTCACCTAAAGCCTTTTCACTGTCCCCAAAAGCAATGTTTGTTGTCAGCACTAAGACACCAACTAGGACAACAGCAAAAAAACGTTTTACTTGAAATTTGTTTAGTGAAGAGTTGATGCGATCTACTGTCCTAGTAATTAAATTCGTCATGCCAATACTCCATTGGTTTATTGTCAATGCTTATCACAGTTTAGAAAGTTAATTGGCTTTCTCTCCATTCAACTAAAGCCATAAGAAACGAAATTGAGTTTCTATATAAATTAGCCTAAAGAATAGAGCTATAGGTTAGTGATGAAATCTGCTAAAAATCCTAACTTATATCAAACCAATCAACTTTTTTGATTACAATTACACACTAGCTGTAAAAACATAATTATCCTTCTAACGAAAGACATATCTCTGTTATGAAAAATAAGGCTTTTTAAATACTACGGAAGAATTATCTTTGTTGTTGGTTGTCGTACAGACAAGGGTTAACCCTTGTCTGTACAAGAGGCAGAAAGCAGAAGGCAGTCCCGATGAAACAAGTTTCACCGCCATGTATGAAAAAGGTTTGTTCACGGCAGTTGCTACAACGGAGGGAACCTCAACGGACAGTTTGCTCAAGTCGGGGAACCCGCCCACGCAACTGTCCTCCGCAACGCACTGCCTCCCCTACACCCCACACCCTACACCCCACACCCTTTTTCAAGCCAGAAGCAGGAGTAATTATTATTTCTTGTCTCCCTCATCTCCCTCATCTCCCCCCACTCCCCCTGCTCATCCTTCCAAGACGATCTAAGATTGTTGGGTACTCTCTAAATTCACGATCGCCAGCACGCTAATGATTGAAGTTGACCATCTGAGTAAAACATACGGTTCTACCTCAGCTATTACTGATGTGACTTTTAGCGTCGAACCAGGAGAAATTTTAGGCTTTTTGGGGCCTAATGGCGCTGGGAAAACCACAACTATGCGGATTTTGGCTGGTTACTTACCAGCAACAAATGGCACTGCTAAAATTGCTGGCTTTGATGTTCACGAAAATTCTTTGGCTGTACGGCAGCGAATTGGCTATTTGCCAGAAACACCGCCGTTATATCCAGAAATGACTGTGGAAGGATTTTTGCATTTTGTGGCGCGAATTAAAGGCATATCAGCAGGCGATCGCGCCACTAAAGTCACCGCAGCTATAGAACGCTGCAATTTACAAGATAAGCGGCGAGTAATTATTCGCAAACTTTCTAAAGGATATCGCCAAAGAGTTGGTATTGCCCAAGCGATCGTCCACGATCCGCCAGCCATCATTATGGATGAACCGACTGTGGGACTCGATCCCCGGCAAATTATCGAGGTGCGAAATTTAATTAAAAGCCTCGCTGGGACTCATACTATTATTCTGTCTACGCACATATTGCCAGAAGTGAGCATGACCTGTAATCGCGTAGCCATCATCAATCGCGGCAAGATAGTAGCAACGAATACTCCAGAAAGTTTGATGACCCAGTTGACAGGTGGTTCTGGATATGAAATTGAAATTACGGGAGAAACTAATTTAGCCAAACAAGTTCTACAAAATGTAGCAGGTGTGAGTTTGGTAGAATCAATTTCTGGTAATAACCTTCCTAGAGATAACCGTGCTTATTTGCGGGTAATATCGCAACTGGGAAGCGAACCAGGACAAGATATTGCCTTAGCACTAGTACGAGCAGGATTTGGTTTACATGAAATGCGACGTGTAAGCGCTACTTTAGAAGATGTATTTTTGCAATTGACCACAGAAGAAAAGAATTTGCCGACTGAGGTAAACTCAGCAGAGAACGAAGGAGAAGCAGCGTAAATGGGTATAGTACTGGGTAATATTATTGCCATTTATCGCCGAGAGTTACAGAGTTATTTTGTATCGCCTTTAGCTTATGCGATCGCTGGCGTATTTTGGTTCATTTCGGGGTTATTCTTAGTAATGATTTTGCTGGGGCCAGACGGCATTTTGCCAGCAGTCGCGGCATACGATTTACAAGGACAACAACTAGGAGTGCCAGTGCCACCAATAGATGTCCCTTACGAATTTATCAGAGCATTTTTAGATCGCATGGGTTGGCTATTGTTATTTATCTTGCCCATTCTTTCTATGGGACTTTATGCCGAAGAACGCAAGCGGGGCACTTTAGAACTGTTAGCCACGTCACCAGTCACAAACTGGGCAGTAGCTACAGGGAAACTATTAGGGGTGCTAACGTTTTTTATTACGATGGTTTTACCCTTGCTAGTATTTGAAGCGATCGCAATTAGTGGGTCAAATCCACCAATGTCGCCCTCAATTCCTTTACTGGGTCACTTTGGATTAATCTTGCTAGCTGCGGCAATTTTATCTTTGGGAATGTTTATTTCCTCTTTAACAGACAGCACAATATTGTCAGCTGTCCTGACCTTTGCCTTAATTTTATTGCTATTATTTGTTGATTTAATCGCCAAAAGTATTGGCGGCCCTGTAGGAGCAGCTTTAGGCTATTTATCATTGTTGAAACATTACGACAGCCTCATCCAAGGAATTTTTGATACCAGCACCTTGATTTTATTTGCCAGTTACATTTTTTTGGGCATCTTTCTCACAGCCCAGTCCATCGATGCTCTACGTTTTCAACGGCAATAGTTAGGAGTGGTGAGTTAGTTATCAGTGGTCATTAGTCAGAAGGCTGAAGGCAGGAGTAATTATTATTTATTGTCTCCCTTGTCTCCCTCATCCCCCTCATCTCCCCCATCTCCCCCTGCTCCCTCATCACCCTCATCTCCCCCGCCCCTCTGCTTTGAGAGTGCTGAGTGCTAATTGAAAAGTCATGAAAAAAATCAAAAAAAATCAACCTTGGAAATATTTGTTTTGGCTAGGCCCGTTTTTGACTGTTGTGGGCTTAACAGCTGGCTTAGTTTCTGGAAATTGGAATCTAATTCCCCTAGCATTTTTAATTGCAGGAATTGTTATTAGTGCATGGTGGGTAGTATGGCGAAGCCAGCAAACTAACTGGTGGAAACGTCGTTCTACTCAAGCTAGTACTAATGCTTTAATTGCTATTTTGGCTGTATTGGTAATTTTAGGGTTAGTTAACTTTTTAGGTACTCGTTACCATTTACGGGCAGACTTAACAGAATCTCAGTTGTTTACTCTTGCCCCTCAATCAAAAGAATTGGTGCATAGCTTGCAACAGCCAGTGAAAGTATGGGTGTTTGATGGAAATCAAAATCCCCAAGACCGCGAATTGCTGGAAAATTATCAACGACAAAGTTCAAATTTTAAGTTTGAATACGTCGATCCCCAAACTAGACCGGGACTTGCAGACAAGTTTGGCGTTAAAGATTATGGAGAAGTTTACCTAGAATCAGGCGAGAAGCGCCAATTAGTCCAAACGATAAATCAGAATGAGCGCTTGTCAGAAGCCAGTTTAACAAATCGCCTGCAACAGATAACTAGTTCAAATACTGCTGCGGTTTACTTTCTACAAGGTCACGGCGAACGCTCAATTGCAGCGGGTGAGGGTGGAATTTCGCAAGCTGTTCGTGCACTCAGCGATAAAAGTTACACTACATCACCTCTAAATTTAGCAGAAAAGTCCCAAGTTCCTGACAATGCTGCTGTAGTGGTAGTAGCTGGGCCTAAGCGAGGGTTATTTGATAGCGAGGTCAAAGCCTTGCAAAACTATCTCAATCGTGGTGGTGACATACTATTAATGATCGATCCCGAAACTGACCCTAATCTGAATAGCTTGTTACAAGAGTGGGGCGTGCGTTTGGATAATCGTTTGGCAGTGGATGTCTCTGGTACAAGTGTAGGACTTGGCTCGGCTGCACCCATTATCACAGACTACGGACAACACCCAATTACTAAAGATTTTGGTAATGGTATTTCTTTTTATCGCTTGGCAAGACCTATAGAAATTACTCCAGTACCCGGTGTTGAGGCAACTCCTCTGCTGCGAACTAAGCCTTATCCCGATAGCTGGGCTGAAAGTGACCTGCAAAGCGAAAAACTAGAATTTAACCCTGGCAAAGACCTCAAAGGGCCTTTAACCTTGGGTGTAGCTTTAACAAGAAAAGTATCGGCTCAATCTCCAGCCACATCTAGCTCCACTCCCAGTGCTGCGGCGACTGCTTCGCCGCTACCATCACCGACGACTCAAAGTCAAGCTAGTCCAACTCCCAGTGCTACGGCGACTGCTTCGCCAACACCATCACCGACAACCCAAAGTCAAGCTAGTCCAACTCCCAGCACTGCGGCAACTGCTTCGCCGCTACCATCACCGACGACTCAAAGTCAAGCTAGTCCAACTCCCA
>NZ_JAECZA010000276.1:64084-70429 GCF_016056275.1 Dendronalium phyllosphericum CENA369
GTGCTGCGACGACTGCTTCGCCAACCCCAGACAAATCGACACAAACACCTACCGAATCTCGGTTAGTAGTATTGGGAAATTCAGATTTCGCCACTAACGGCTTATTTCAACAGCAACTCAATGGAGATGTATTTCTCAACTCAGTCACTTGGCTAAGTAAACAGGATCGACAAACCTTGTCAATTAGCCCTAAAGAACCGAAAAACCGTCGGATAACCTTGTCAAATACACAAGCCAGTGTTTTAACATTGTCGTCTCTGTTAGCTTTACCCCTTATCGGGTTAGCAGCAGCAGCTCTTATCTGGTGGCGGAGACGTTAAGAAAGAACTGGGGGCAGGGGAGATGAGGGAGACAACAATAATAATTACTCCTGCCTCCTGACTTGAAAAAGGGTGTGGGGTGTAGGGTGTGGGGTGTAGGGGAAGAAACCTTTTTCATACATAGCGGTGAAACTTGTTTCATCGGGACTGCCTTCTGCTTTCTGACTCTTGTAGAGACGCGATTAATGAGCCAGCGCGTTGCGGTGAATCAGTGCTGCGGGAGGGTTTCCCTCCGCAGGCAACTGTGAACCCGAAGGGGGGTTCCCACGCCACTTGCTTCAAGTCGGCAAAGCCGCCCAACGCAGTGGCTCCCCGTTGTAGCGACTGGCATCGCGTCTCTACGACAACTGACAACTGACAACTGACAACTGACAACTGACAACTAACAATGAAATTGCCACGAACGACTTTAATTTTGATATTCCTCGCTTTGGGTTTGGGTGGTTTTGTTTACTTTTATGAAATTAAAGGTGCAACTCAGCGAGAAGAAATTAAGGAGAAACAGCAACAAATTTTCTCTTTTACAGCAGATGATGTGCAATCTTTAACAGTCAAGACGAAAAAATTGACTTTAACTCTAGAACGTAACGCTCAATCCGATCGCCCTAAATGGTTGCTAAAATCTCCGGTATCAGAACCAGCAAATGATGCTATTGTTTCTTATTTAATGGATTTGTTGGTTGGGGGAAAGAGCGATCGCACTTTCCCTATCTCCGCTAACCAGCTTGGGGAATACGGTTTAGACCAACCCCAAGCCACTATTAATATCAATCTCAAAAATCAGAAGACTCATCAGTTGATTTTGGGTAAGCCTAATTTTAATCGCAGTTTTGTGTATGCTCAGGCAGATTCTAGCGCGCAACCAAATGGCAATATCAATGTACTGTTGGTATCTACAGATTTTGAAAATGCAGTAAATCGGGATTTATCAGAATGGAAACAACCTGTAGAGAATCAGGGAATACCTTTACCAACTACTCTACCTGTACCAACTCCAACTATTAGCAAATAATATCATATTCGATTGCACACCAATTGTTAAGGCTGACAAAGGAAGATTTTAATCACAAGTGATAAGTAGAAGTCAGAAGGCAGAAGGCAGAAGGCAGAAGGTAAATGCCAGCTTATGACAGCGTTTCATCGGTTGGCATTTTACATTTAATTATGTCCACCTACTTAATTTTTCAAGATGTATGACTAATCCAACCGCAACCTTGTTAATTTCCTGCCCCGATCAAAGGGGATTAGTGGCAAAAATTGCCAATTTCATCTATGCCAATGGTGGCAATATTATCCACTCCGATCAGCATACAGATTTTGCTGCTGGACTATTTCTCATGCGTATTGAATGGCAGTTAGATGGATTTAATTTACCCAGAGATTTGATCGGCACGGCTTTTAATGCGATCGCTCAACCTTTGGGTGCTAAATGGGAACTGCACTTTTCTGATACTATCCCCCGCATTGCTATTTGGATAAGCAAGCAAGATCATTGTCTATTGGACTTGATTTGGCGACAACGCGCGGGGGAAATTGCCGCTGAAATTCCTTTAATTATCAGCAATCATCATAATTTAAAAGAAATAGCCGAGCAATTTAATATCGAATACCATCACATTGCCATTAATAAAAACAATAAAGCAGAACAAGAAACCAAACAACTAGAAATACTCCAACAGTATCAAATCGATTTGGTCGTTTTAGCTAAATATATGCAAATCCTTAGTGCTGATTTTATTCATCAATTTCCCCAAATTATTAATATTCATCACTCTTTTTTACCCGCTTTTGTAGGTGCAAATCCTTATCATCGAGCATTTGAACGCGGTGTCAAAATTATTGGTGCAACGGCTCATTATGCTACTGCCGATTTAGATGCAGGGCCAATTATTGAACAAGATGTAGTGCGAGTTAGTCACCGGGATGAAGTTGATGATTTAATTAGAAAAGGTAAAGATTTAGAGCGAGTTGTATTAGCTAGAGCAGTGCGTTTACACTTGCAAAATCGCGTTCTAGTGTATGGTAATCGTACAGTCGTGTTTGAGTAATATCGTTTAGTATTTTCAAAAATAGGGTGTAGTGGGTAGGGTGTGGGGTGTAGGGAAGACAGTATTAGAGGGGGCTTGAAACCCCCACCAATACAATCGTCTTGAAAAAACGGGGCTTGTACCAGGAGGTTGTTGGGGCTATTTCTTCCCCTACACCCGACACCCCACACCCAACACCCCGCCCCAACGGGGCTTGGTCAATTGGCAATCACTTTCTTTCAAATGCCAAAGCTATGGCAATAAATAGCACAGTCAAACCTTGAATGGCGTAAACTACAGTTATCGGCACACCTGCACTCCGTTGCATGACATTAGCACCACTGCGAAGTGCTGCGAAAAATAGGGAAGTCAATACCACACCAAAAACACTACCACGACTTAAGAAAGCGATCGCAATGGCATCAAATCCGTAACCTGGTGAAACTTGTTCAAATAAGCGATACTTCAACCCCATCACCTCAGATGCACCCGCTAACCCAGCCAAACCACCTGCTAACGCCATCACTAGCATGATGGTACGTTCTACAGAAATCCCGGCATAACGGGCGGCAATGGAGTTAAATCCCACAGCGGAGATTTGGTATCCTAGAGGCGATCGCACTAACAATACCCACAATATTCCCGCCGCTATTAACGCCAGC
This sequence comes from Dendronalium phyllosphericum CENA369, assembly GCF_016056275.1. Taxonomy (GTDB): domain Bacteria; phylum Cyanobacteriota; class Cyanobacteriia; order Cyanobacteriales; family Nostocaceae; genus Dendronalium; species Dendronalium phyllosphericum. The sequence goes on from NZ_JAECZA010000276.1 coordinate 67,094, forward strand.
AAAATTCCGGCATGGGCGAGACTTTGCGGTAAGATAATCGGCAACTGTGCAGATTTAGCAATTAATGGCGAATAAGGACTAGGCGCTGCTGGTGCTTTCAAGGGGTTTTGCACGAGGTAGCTGACTAAATTTATCGCAATATAATTCAGCAGCAAGGTAGTAATAACTTCATTTACTCCCCGCACTGCTTTGAGATAACCAGGAATCCAACCCCAAATTGCACCAAAGAAAAAGCCTGCTAATAACGCCAATGGTACGTGAATCAAAGCTGGTAATCCTTGCAGATATAACCCAATTAAAGTACTTCCCAAAGCACCAAGGTAAATTTGTCCTTCGCCACCGATGTTAAATTGACCTGCACGCAAGGCTACCAAAACTCCTAAACTGGTGAATAATAACGGTGTCATTTTGGTAAGCGTGTTACCAAATCCGAAGTAGGTGGAGAGAGATTCTTGAAATAAAGCGGTGTAGGCTGCGATCGGATTTGCCCCAGCTAGTAAGATGAGGATTGCACCAACGAGTAACGCAGAGGCGATCGCAATTAAGGGCGATAAGATTGGTAACAGGAGTTTAGTGTGATTCATTGCGATATTTAGGCGATGATTACCAATCCTCAACCTCATTTGATTTCTGATTCAGGCGATTTCTACATCGCCTGAACTCTTGCTTGCTTCACCATTGCAATGAGAGTTTGATGAGCATCTTCGGCATCTGCTAAAACACGATCGAACTGAATCCGAACTGGTATACTTTCTCCATTCACTTGTGCTGTTAAATCCATACCTTGAGAATCTATCGACAGCATTTGAGCTGCTGTTGCATTTGTGATACCGCCAAAAGCTTTGGCATAAAGAACTATGGCATCTTTATGATCTTCATTCATATGATTACAGATGCGCGAGCTAATTTCGGCAGAGAAATTTTCGGACATTGTTAACTTACCAGTAGAATATAGCAACTGCGTAAATTCTAAGCTAACGTAGAAAAAATTTACCGATTTAATCAGCTAAAGCGCATTTAATTGTATAAACAATCGTAATAGTTATTGACTGATGAACGCCTAAGTTGTTAACCTGCAAGAAGTTGAAACGCTTTTTTGCAGAGTAGGAAGTAGCGTGGAAACCTCTTTCTGCGGACTGCCTCTTGATGACTGATGGCAGTCAACTTGAGTAAAAATTTGTCAAGTATTTTCTATGTTGGTTCGCGGAAACTAAACAGCTTAAACTGTAGCAGAAGTATTCAGGCAAATTATTCATGCCAAGAGCCTATGAGCGAATCTAGCCAACGTCGAATTGTGATTGGGGATGTGCACGGTCATTATGAAGGTTTGATGACATTGCTGGAGGCGATCGCTCCGGCAGCAGAGGATCGAGTTTACTTCTTAGGAGACTTAATCGATCGCGGCCCGCATAGTTCCCATGTAGTTAATTTCGTCAAAGAAAATAACTATGGATGTGTGCTGGGAAATCACGAGCAGATGCTATTGCACATTCTTACCAGCGACAGCATCCCAACACCAGCAATGCAAGCATGGCTGCATAGCGGCGGACAAGCAACTATAGCCAGTTACCAAGAAGCCACCATTCCCCACGAACATTTAGATTGGTTCAAAGCTTTACCTACATATCTCGATTTGGGAGATATTTGGTTAACTCATGCTGGTATCGATCCTGATATACCTCTAGCAGAACAAACCGCCGAGCAATTTTGCTGGATCAGAGATGAATTTCACAGCATTCAGCAACCATATTTTACTGATAAGCTAATTATTACCGGTCATACCATCACCTTTACTCTACCTGGTGTTACTCCTGGTAAACTCGCACAAGGACAGGGCTGGCTAGATATAGATACTGGTGCTTACCATCCCCGCAGCGGTTGGTTGACTGGATTAGACATTACAAATAAGCTAATTTATCAAGTCAATGTTTTCCAAAACTGCCTCCGTACTCTGCCTTTAACAGAAGGAGTAATCAATATTGAACCATCCCAAATCACTAATCGCCGTAAAAAGCGAGCATAGTTGGAGATGGGATGGTATTTGATTATTGATTTTTGACTTGGCACGGTCGGATTAAGACTACCGTAATGCTTGGATATTAGCTTTATAAGAACTGTTATCCAACCCATATCGCCCATTGCTCGGTTGGGCATTAATGGAACGTTGCAAAGCCACAATGCGATCGCTTGTGCCAGGGTGAGTACTTAAAAATGTCGGAGTAGAACTCTTTCCCAGCAGCTTTTTCATAAACGAAACCATTGCAGCTTGGGAATAACCAGTGCGTGTCAAAGTTCTCAAGCCTCTTTGATCTGCCTCATATTCATTTTGACGACTGCGGGGCAAGTCTCGTGCTATCTGTACGCCTATGTTCACTGCGGTATTGCGATCTAAGCCAGCTGCTGTTAATAGACCGCTTTCGAGCGCTTTTTGCTGCATCTGTTTGACTACGTGTTTCCCACCGATATGACCGATTTCATGGGCGAGAACACTGGCTAGTTCCGCTTCATTGTCTGCGGTTTTGAGCAAACCCGTATTTACATAAACGTAGCCGCCCAGAGTCGCAAAAGCGTTAATACTGTTATCCTCAACTACCTGAAAAGTATAAGGAATGTTGGGGCGATCGCTATTAGGTACTAAACGCTGACCAACTTGCTTCACATAGTTATTAATCTCAGAATTGCGGTTCAGTCGAACGTCACTACCCACCAATTGCTGATTAATCCGCTTGCCAAGATCGACTTCCTGATTAGGGGAGATATTAGAAAGCTGAAATACTTGGACTCCCTGTATCAGAAAAGGTATTAAATCTAGTGCTCTCCCCGGCATGGGTGTAGTCAAGCACAGACTGAGGGCGACTACCAGCGAAATTAACGGATAAAACCAGCGCCGTCGCCATACACGGTAAGTTGCAAGAAAGCCATTCCGATCTATCATATTCAGGTTTGAGAATAATTTCGCAAGAACATTAAGATCGTGTGACGAATTTAGGTCTTTTTAAGTTGCATTTTCTAGACAAAATCGCCGCCGCCAGCGAGGTATATTTCTTAAGATTTAGTCGTCAAATATACTCCTACTCTCCTCGAATTGAAACAGCGCTGAGTTAACAAGAAGATGGGGAGATAGAAAGCAGAAGAGATAGGGGAATAAAAGTAATTTCTGTATAATCGTCATTTTCCCCTCTGACTTGAAAAAGGGTGTGGGGTGTAGGGTGTGGGGTGTAGGGGAGGCAGTGCGTTGCGGAGGACAGTTGCGTGGGCGGGTTCCCCGACTTGAGCAAACTGTCCGTTGAGGTTCCCTCCGTTGTAGCAACTGCCGTGAAGAAACCTTTTTCATAC
>NZ_JAECZA010000039.1 GCF_016056275.1 Dendronalium phyllosphericum CENA369
ACCCCACACCCTACACCCAACACCCCGCCCCAACGGGGCTTGGTCAATTTTTTATTTTCCCTGCTTGAGAAACCCGGAATGCTAGACCAAATTTTTGATTATTTAAACTTTCATTTCAGCATTGAAGCTCCGATAGTCCTGCTGATATTGATATTTTTAGAGGCGGTGCTATCTGCTGACAATGCGATCGCCCTCGCTGCGATCGCCCAAGGATTGGAAGACAAAGAACTTGAGCGTCGGGCACTCAACTTTGGTTTAGTCGTTGCCTATGTACTGCGAATCACCCTGATTTTAACTGCTACTTGGGTGCAAAAGTTATGGCAATTTGAATTATTGGGTGCTGCTTATCTACTGTGGTTGGTATTTCAACACTTTACCTCTGAAGAAACCGAAGACGAGCATCATCACGGCCCCCGCTTCAACTCTCTATGGCAAGCCATACCCGTGATTGCATTTACAGATTTGGCGTTTTCTTTGGATAGCGTTACAACTGCGATCGCCGTTTCTCAAGAAAAGTGGTTGGTATTGACAGGGGCAACAATTGGGATTATTACGCTGCGATTTATGGCAGGATTGTTTATCCGTTGGTTGGATGAATTTGAAAATTTAGAGGACGCAGGCTATATGACTGTAGCGTTAGTGGGCTTGCGTCTGTTATTGAAAGTAGTGAACGACGATCTAGTACCGCCAGAATGGATCATGATTACTGCGATCGCCCTGATTTTAGCTTGGGGATTTTCTAAGCGCACTCTTACAGAATCACCCCAAGTAGAACCTGAGAAAACTGAAGTACCGAAGTAAGAGGACAGGGAGACATAGAGACGCGGGGACGCGGAGATTTTTTCTCCCTTGTCCCCGCGTCTTTCCCTCTCTTTGTCTTCCTATCTTCTTACTCGTGCAACCAAGGGGTTATGTGCGGTTGCCAATTTACTAATTCTTCTTCCCTAAACCATAAAGCGATTTCATGTTTGGCTGTTTCTGAAGCATCAGAACCATGAATTAGGTTGCGACCGATGTTAATCCCAAAATCGCCTCTAATCGTCCCTGGTTCTGCTGTCAGGGGATTGGTTGCACCAATAATTTTTCTTGCAGAAGCAACGACACCATCACCTTCCCATACCATTGCTACCACCGGGCCAGAAGTGATAAATTCGACCAAACCAGCGAAAAATGGTCGTTGTCTATGAACAGCATAGTGCTGTTCGGCTAACTCTCGACTGACATTGAGAAACTTCAAACCCACGAGGGTAAAACCTTTAGTTTCAAAGCGGCTGATAATTTCACCTACCAGTCCCCGCTGTACGCCATCAGGCTTAATTGCTAAAAATGTGCGTTCCAAAGCTATCTCCCAAAACTTAATCAAATTTTTATTTTGTCAATTGTCAGTTGTTAGTCGTCAGTTGCTAGTTGTGTTTTAACTACCCACTGATAACTGACTACTGACCCTTGAGCGCTGACCAATCAGAGTTTATCTCAGAAGTTAACCTTGGATGCATATCCGTTACAAGATGAATGCGTTAAATTGTTTATTCGTGGGTGAAACACAGAGGTGAGTAAGAAATGGATGTTCAGTCTCCTGCTACATCTGATGAGGTGGTCAAACTACCATCCAATGGGCATAAATTAGAAGTGAAAAATCATAAGCAAAAAAAGCTGCTACCACCTAGTACTTCTACAGGAGACTTACCTCGCTCCTGGAAAATTGAAGATAGCGAAGATTTGTACCGGATAGAAGGTTGGGGACAACCTTATTTTTCAATTAATGCTGCTGGTCACATCACTGTTTCTCCCAAAGGCGATCGCGGTGGTTCTCTAGACTTATTTGAACTGGTCAACGCCCTCAAGCAGCGTAATTTGGGATTGCCGATGTTGATTCGCTTTTCCGATATTTTGGAAGACCGGATTGAGCGTTTGAACGCTTGTTTTGCGAAAGCGATCGCCCGTTACAACTACCCCGGTGTTTATCGGGGCGTGTTTCCTGTCAAGTGCAACCAACAGCGGCATTTGATTGAGGATTTAGTCAAATTTGGCAAACCGCATCAATTTGGCTTAGAAGCTGGTTCCAAGCCGGAATTAATGATTGCTTTGGCTATTTTGGATACGCCGGGAGCATTGCTCGTTTGCAACGGCTACAAAGACCAGGAATACATCGAAACGGCAATGTTAGCCCAAAGGTTAGGGCAAACGCCAATAATCGTCTTAGAACAAATTGAAGAAGTCGATTTGGTGATTACTGCTAACCGCCAGTTGGGAATTAAACCTCTTTTAGGAGTGCGGGCAAAATTAAGTACCCAAGGCATGGGACGCTGGGGAACTTCCAGCGGCGATCGCGCTAAATTTGGTTTGACTATGCCTGAAGTTATAGAGGCGGTTGACAAGTTACGCGAAGCAGATTTGCTCGATTCTTTGCAGTTGATGCACTTTCACATTGGCTCGCAAATTTCTGCAATTAATGTGATTAAAGATGCCATCCAAGAAGCCAGCCGCATCTACGTGGAATTGGCTATGTTGGGGGCTGACATGAAATATTTGGATGTTGGCGGTGGCTTGGGTGTAGATTACGACGGTTCGCAAACTAATTTCTACGCCTCGAAAAATTACAACATGCAGAACTATGCCAACGACATTGTGGCAGAGTTAAAAGATACTTGTGCGGAGCGGCAAATTCCCGTACCAACACTCATCAGCGAAAGCGGACGAGCGATCGCTTCCCATCAGTCGGTACTGATTTTTGATGTTCTCAGTACCAGCGATGTTCCCCTCGATCCCCCAGAACCCCCACAAGAGGGAGAATCGCCGATTATCAATTACATGTGGGAAACTTACCAATCGATCAACAAAGAAAATTATCAAGAGTTCTACCACGACGCAGCGCAATTCAAAGAAGAAGCCATTAGCCGTTTCAACTTGGGAATTTTGCGTCTGCGAGAACGCGCTAAAGCCGAGCGACTGTACTGGGCTTGTTGCCAAAAAATTCTGAACATCACTAGGCAGCAAGAATACGTACCAGATGAATTGGAAGACTTAGAAAAAATCATGGCTTCCATTTACTACGTCAATCTTTCGGTGTTTCAATCAGCACCAGATTGTTGGGCGATCGACCAACTGTTCCCGATTATGCCGATCCACCGCCTCGATGAAGAACCGATACGGCGCGGCATCTTAGCAGACCTCACCTGCGACAGTGATGGCAAAATCGATCGCTTTATCGACCTGCGCGATGTCAAATCGGTTTTAGAACTACACTCCTTCAAACCCGGAGAACCTTACTATCTGGGAATGTTTTTGAATGGAGCTTACCAAGAAATCATGGGCAATTTGCACAACCTCTTTGGCGACACCAACGCCGTTCACATTCAGTTAACCCCCAAAGGCTACCAAATTGAACACGTTGTCAAAGGTGATACCATGAGCGAAGTGGTGAGTTACGTGCAGTATGACTCTGAGGATATGGTGGAAAACATCCGCCAGCGTTGCGAGCAGGCTTTAGAAGAAAAGCGCATCACCTTGGCAGAATCTCAGCGGTTATTGCAAACCTACGAACAAAGTCTGAGAAGATACACGTATTTGAATAGTTAGTCGTCAGTAGTCAGTAGTCAGTAGCAATTGACAACTGACCACTGACTACTGACTAACTTGCGTTTGTCCCTAACAATTCCTCAATCGCTTGCCGTTCGAGGGGGGTATGTGATGGCGGTGTCTGTCTGGCATCAGTAATCAACCAGTCTAAAGAAGCGGCCTGAACGTCTATTGCAGCCCCTGTTTTATCTACGCAATAACGCCCAAACACCAACTTATCAACTAGTCGAACTCCCGGGCCTAACCGCGACCATTCAAAAATGACGCTGTTCTCGACTGTTGCGCCACTGCATATCCAGCAATTCGGGCCAATCATCGCCGGGCCGACAATTTTTGCTCCGTCTTCTATCCTGGTCATGCCACCAATGTAAACTGGGCCTGTAATATCTACCTTGTCCCAATTCACGGCAACATTTAAGCCCGTGTAAATACCAGGGGCGACCTCATGACCTGGGATTTGGACATTCTTAATTTCGCCTAGCAGTACGCCGCGAATCGCCCGCCAGTAGTCTGGTACTTTACCAATATCTACCCATTCAAAATCCATGGCGATCGCATAGAAGGGAGCGCCAATTTCCACTAATTTGGGGAATAGCTGGCCACCAATGTCATATTCAACTCCAGAAGGTATATATTTAAATACCTCTGGTTCAAAGATGTAAATACCTGTGTTGATGTTGGTACTAAGAGCTTCTGCTGTTGATGGTTTTTCTTGAAAAGCCTTGACACGACCATCATCATCGGTGACGACTACACCGTAACTAGAAACTTCTTCCTCTGGGACAGATTTGGTAATAATAGTGGCGATCGACCCTTTGGATCTGTGCCACTTAACTGCTGCGGACAAATCTAGGTCTATTAAAGCATCACCGCACAACACCACAAAGGTATCATCAAAAAATGGCGAAAAGTCTTGGATGCGCCGCATCCCTCCGGCTGAACCTATGGCTTCTCCCACCAGTTTACCGTCATCAATTTTCCCTTCAAAAGAATAAGCAATCTGTACGCCAAACCGCTGACCGTCACGGAAATAGTTTTCAATTTCTTCAGCCAAATGGCTAACGTTGACCATAATTTGGTCGAATCCATGCTGGCGTAACAGTTCTAGTAGAAATTCCATCACTGGCTTTTGCAGGATGGGAATCATCGGTTTGGGAGTTGTATAAGTAATCGGACGAACGCGAGTACCTTTACCTGCTGCGAGAATCATCGCTTTCATAAAAGTTTATTCCTCAACCACCAGCCAGTTTACTTGTATAGAGCGATACTTAATCATCAGTTTTTATTGCTGCTTTAAGTAACCCTTAAGAACAGGGATAACAGGAACTTGCTGATTCTTGCAACCAATAAACTTCTTTCAGAAGTTGGGAAAAGGATAAGGAGTAAGGATCAAAGGGATTGAATTTTCCTTTCTCTCTTAATCTTTTTCCTATACCCACCTGCGATCAAACTAATTTTAGTCACAGGTCTAATGGGTATGGCCAGATGATAAGCAATTAGTTATCTTTTCAATTTACTCGGATTTTGGAGTTAGTGGGTTGCTGTGGTTCCTAGAAAGCGACTGGCGCTCTTAGCGACGAAGCCGTTGTCTTCGCTCTTAGGTGTAAAGAGTAGGGTCAGGGGTGCGACTACATCAAGTGAGGTGATTTTGCTGAAGTGAAAATCTATCAGCTATCAATAGTCGTACTTTAGACTTGCTTAGTTGATTGGTTGCTCCCAAGGTTGGTAAGTGTTAACTGAATCGGTGAGTAAGCGAACTTTAATTTCCTGATAAAATTCCTCTTGAAATAGCTCTACCTTAGATTGAGCCGAAAGCAGTAATAATGCCCAGAAAACACTAACTAAGTGACTGTGTTCCGACTCATGACCAGAACCATTTTTATGTGGTTGCTTTGTCTGAGTCCACAACTGTACGAGTTGTTCTAGATTCAAACAATTTTGTTGTAAAAGTAGTTCTTTAGGGGCAAGACGCAGCACTTGCTCTAATTCCCCTGCTACTTCTGTAAGATTTTCCTGGTGAGCTAACTCTAGCGCCTCTCGCATTGCTTGGGCACTAGGCAGACGCTTAGGGCGAACGGGTTTGCTGACTTTTTCTACCAGTTTTAGCTGGTTCGCCATCAGTTGCAATTGCTCGATCAACTCTTGCAAAGTTACGCGGCGTTTTGCTGGCGGCATTGCGGCCGGGCGGCGACGCAAGTGGCGCTCTAATTGCAGGCGATGACCTTGTAAAATTCCGTCTTCATTTTCCAACATGACATCATCTGCGACATCCTCCTCTAAACTTTGCACTGTTGTTAATTGCATCAAGGTGTTAGCCTTGAACAAAACTAGCATCGATGCTGATAAAAAAGCTTGTCCTGATTGAGATAAGTCAGCTTCATAGCCTCTAACTGTTGCCTGTGGAGCCATCAGTTCTAAATAACGGTCAATGACTTCAATTACCTGAACATCCCAAGGATCGATTTCTCCCCGTTGAGCTTGCTCGATCAGGAGTGTAATTGTTTCCAATAACTCGGAAGCATTCATCAAAAAATTTCAGTTAAGTAATGAAAGTTAAAAGTTAGTAATTCTAACAGTAAACTTATTGAGTATTGGCAAAGTATATAATTTATTTATTCGCCTCTACTTCCGGAATTGTGCCTAATATTTAAGTAATTTGTAATCTGTTCTATTGTGAATTGCGATCGCAGATTGTGCAAGTTTGAACTGGAGGCATCTTAACAAAAATCAGCGTTGTTCGCATACAACTAAATAAAGTTCTAAGTTTTGGGAATTACTAGAAATAAATTATCTGATTCTACTTCCCCAGCTTCCCTAGCCTGTCTTGTCTGTTTTACCCCAATTCTTAATTTGGGTCTGTATTGCTGGGTGAGTCATGAGCAATAGTTACAGTTGAGACAAATTCATCAGTTTTGCCGTTCTTGATAGCATCGAACGTGCCTTTAATAGTACCAGCTATTGGCACAGCAACTAATGTACCTAACAAACCAGCAATTTCAAAGCCCATCAAAATAGCAACAAAAATCCAGATAGGATTAAGTCCGATAAAATCGCCAAGCAACTTGGGAGCTAAGAGATTATCTTTAATTTGCTGCATCAAAATGGCTGCTACAGCAACTGGAACTGCTAACCAGCTATTTTGCAGTAATACTAAAATTGTTACTAAACCTATACCTAAGGTCGCCCCGATAAAAGGAATGAGTTCAGAAAGACCAATAAGTATAGCAAACAACAAAGCAAATGGTACTTTCAGAAATAGGAAAATGGGGGTGAGGGAAACGATCATGAACAATCCCAGCAGCAATTGACTGAGAAAAAAGTTCTGAAAATTTAGCTGTAAGGATGCAGTTAAGGGAACTCCAATGTTAGCAGGTAAGAGATTGACTAGACCATACCACACGCGATCGCCATATAACAGCATGTAAAATGCCAGCACAAATATTAATATGAAATTGAGCAATCCTGACAGCAGAATTCCCGCAAATCCTACCGCACCAGAAGCTAGCTGTTGAACTAAATTTTGAATGTTGGCATTGATTTGAGTACTGATAACTCTGAGATCGAGAGGCAAGCGTCTTTGCTTCGCTAATGCCTCAAACTGCTCTAAGTTAGCTTGACTAGTGGTTAACCAATCAGGAATCTTATTTAAAAGTTGGATTGTTTGGTCAATTACCATCGGTACTAACGTCACGCCCAGAATCACAAACGAAGTCAGGGTGACAAGTAAAACAATCACAACCGCCTGAGTACGAGTCATGCGAGCGCGTTCAAAGAACTTTACTGGATAGTTCAGTAAAAAAGCTAAAATCGCTGCAACGCTCAGAATAGTAATCGGATGCTGAAAATAGCTAAAAAGTAATGACAGCAGCCAGACATTGAGAGCAATAATCGGGCCGCTCAGACCATAAATTAATAAACGTTGAACGGAGGCCGAACGGCGCATGTGATGCAATCGATTTTCGCTACTCCTTGAGAAAATTAATACTACTGGTGTTGGCGCTAATCATCATCATAGATATTGTAACAAAGACGTGTATAAGCTTATCTGATACTAAGGAAGCAAACCACGATGGACAAAACCATAGCCGATCTTCGCAAGGACTACACCTTGGAAGGTTTGAGCGGAACTGAAATCGATCTCAATCCCTTCATCCAATTTCAAAAATGGTTCGATCAAGCACTAGCAGCCCAACTTACCGAACCAAATGCTATGACTATTGCCACCGCTATGCCAGACGGTAAACCTTCGGCAAGAATGGTATTGCTAAAAGATTTTGACGAACGAGGTTTTGTTTTTTTCACTAACTACAATAGTCGCAAAGGACAAGAACTAGCAGAAAATCCCCAGGCAGCTTTGGTTTTCTGGTGGGCAGAACTAGAACGCCAAGTCCGCATTTCTGGGCATGTGGAGAAAGTTTCTGAAAATGAATCAGATAAGTATTTTCACAGCCGTCCTGCTAACAGTCGCTTGGGCGCATGGGTATCTAATCAAAGCGAAGTTATAGAAAGTCGGGAAGTATTAGAGCAACGCTTGCAAGAATTCCACAGCAAGTATGAAAATCAAGAAATTCCCCGACCGCCTCACTGGGGAGGCTTGCGAGTAATTCCCACAGAGATTGAGTTTTGGCAAGGACGCTCTAGCCGTCTGCACGATCGCTTGCTATATACTCGCTTACATGACAACAGTTGGAAAATTGAGCGCTTGTCTCCTTAACAGTACTGAGTTAGGAGTTCAACTTCTAACTCAGCATTCTCCACTCAGACCTATTCTGTAATTGCTGCTTTGCTTGCAAACTGAATTCTGGGGTCTGGCATAAAAGTGTATCTGAGATAAAATCCTCCCCAGACAAATAAGATAATCAACAAGCTACCAATTCCCAGAGGGCTAGGAAGCCAAAAGACTACTTCTATATGGTTCAGTTCGCCAGTTTTTAGTTGCCATACTAATTGATTGCCATTCTTTCCTGGCTCGATCGCATTTTCTGTGACTGGAATATTCTTAGCGCCCCAAGGGGTCTTTATGCTAAACTTCAAATCGAGAATGGAACCAGTATTAGCTAGAACGTTACCATTGCTAGAAATTAGCGAGAGCGATCGCAAGTCTAAATCATAAATTAATCGATTCCGCACTAAAACTAAAAAGTTGTTCTGCTCTATGAGTAGGTTTGATTCAATTTTCGGTAATTCCGATCCAGATTCGCTGGGCACAGCCTCAGCTTTTTGATTGGTACGGGAGTTAAAAAATTCGTTGAACTTCTCTTGCAACTCCTGACCGTTACTGAAGGGAATTGTCACAATAACTTCTTCTTTAGAAACCCGCTTTGCTTTCCCTTCTAGTTTGCGGGCACGATGCTCTATGCTGTCTAACCATGCATACACATAGTCTCCACTAAAACTGGTTAGCCGTTCTTCTAACTTGATATGCTGCACGAGTTCGCCACTATTTGAGTGGTTAAAATTCACTCCTACGTCGTAATGCACGCAACCCGACAATAAGAGCGATGTTAATAGCACTAGCCACAAAATAGGTTTTGGGATTTTTTTGTTTCCCTTTTTTAAGGGTGTACGGCGGAGCGAATTTTGCATAGGAAAGTCGCAATTAATCAGATTTTGATTAGTTAGTGGCACGATAAACTCTATTTTTGCCAGCATAAAACTAAATGGTCTGATTAACCACATCAAAATCTTCCCGAAAGTCAAAGAATTCATTACATATGTCTCCCAAACAGTAAAAGGGACTGGGTAATGGGGATTGGGGATTAGGTATTAAGTGACCTGACTTTTCACGGTATGTGGAAAAGTCAGAGGGTGTGGGGTGTGGGGTGTGGGGTGTAGTCAGGCTTTCTTGTTTTCCCACTCAGCCACACCCTACCCCCTACCCAAGCGCCTTAACGGGGGTTTGAAGACTTCCCGTGAAAAGTCAGATTAAGTGACAGCACGAAAAACTAATTTTTGTGAACTATAATTCATTCCCAGTCACTAGTCACTAGTCCCTACTTACTTCATCCTTCTTTGAGACTTCATTTAGTAGAAACTCGACCAAACCAAATACGAAATAGTTAATCCGATGGCAATGAGTGCCACCCAGATAAAGCGATTATCTCTAGTATTGACCTGACTGAGGTCAACGAATTCTGGTTCAACCGCTTTTTGCCCAGAAGATTTGCGAGGATTAACAGTTACGCGAATTTTAGATTCATTATCGGAGAGTTTACCCAAATCTGGAATTTCAGTCATCCACTCGCTCGGTCTTTTCAGCTTTGGTGCTTGTAAGATGTAGAGCAATCGCTTTGCTTGTTTGTTAGTTTCGGCGAAGGGATGGCGTTTGAGTTGTTGGCAAAGGGCGATCGCATCTTCAGTCCGCCCAGCCGCTTCATAAGCTGTCGCCAACCAAAGTTCTACTTCACCACCAAGTCGAGAATTGCGAGTTAAAAGGGCGCTGGCTTTTTCGAGATTTTCTACAGCTTCTCGGTATTGCCCATTTTCTAAGGCAAGTTTCCCAGCCTGGTATCTAGCTTTGGCTATTTCTAAACTTTCTGCACTCACGTTTTGCATAAAAATCGGCACTCTTTAATTTTGCCAATTCCAGCAATCTTTTTTGAATCTTTTTAAAAGCTGGTAATTTTCAAGTCGAGAAAATTTTAAAATTTTAACCAAAGTAGCTGAGGCTATTTTCCAAAAAATCAGTTTATCAAATGCGGGCGAGCAAAATATGCTAAAAATCAAGCATTCGCTACTAAATTGTCTGGGAGCGGGAATCACTCTGGCACTGATAGGCGCTGCCATTGCACCAGCTTCCGCCCAACGCGTAATAGTGATTGATGGCACTTCTGGAATCGGCAGACAGCCTGCTGTAGGTTCCTTTATTTACGGTAGTCCGATTCCCACCCCCATGCCTGTAAATCCGAGCACAGGACTAATGCCAAGTCGCAGCAATTTTCACTATTACTCTTATCCTTCTGTCAACGATCGCCACTATTACTCTTATCCTTCCATAAGGCAAAATGAGCTAAATAATTCCACGCTAGTCAATCCGGTGATTATCAACAATTCGTGGAATCGCAGACCGTTTCGAGGGGAATCACGAGTGATTTTGCAAGATTCATGGCATCGTTCACCTGTTAGAGAGCGATCGCGGGGGATTATAACTTATCCCTAGTAGTTTTCAGGTGGTTTAGTCATAACCCTGACTTTTCACAGTAAGTCCTCAAACCCTCGTTAAGGCTCTTGGTAGGGGGTAGGGTGTAGGGTATAGGGAAAACAAGAAAGCCTGACTACACCCCACACCCTCGCTCATGCGTCCACATACCGTAAAAAATCAGAACGGCTGTTCGCCCTTAGATTGTGGTCTGAGTTAGCGCTCTATTACTCGCGTTTTGAAAGAAATTGAGAACCGAGAATCATTGTGCCAATACCAACATCAGTAAAAATTTCTAGTAACAGAGCGTGAGGAATGCGACCATCGATAATGTGTGCAGCACTTACGCCTTGAGCTAGCGATCGCACGCAACAATTGACTTTGGGAATCATACCACCGCTGACTACACCATCGGCAATCAACTCGCGGGCTTCCCGAATATCTACTTGGGGAATCAAAGTTGATGGGTCTTTGTAATCTTTTAAAATACCCCTGGTATCAGTGAGTAAAATCAACTTTTCTGCCCCTAGTGCTGCTGCTATTTCTCCAGCTACAGTATCGGCATTAATGTTATAAGCTTGTCCTGACTCATCAGCGGCGACGCTAGACACTACAGGAATATAGCCATTGCTAGCAAGGGTTTCTAAAATCTTGATATTCACATTACTGACTTCCCCAACAAAGCCAATACCTTCTTGACCTTGGGGACGGGCTACGATTAAGTTACCATCTTTGCCGCAAAGTCCTACCGCCAAGCCTCCAGCTTGGTTAATTAGGGAGACAATTTCTTTATTAACTCGACCGACTAAAACCATTTCCACCACATCCATTGTGGGGGCATCAGTAACTCTTAGGCCATTTTTAAATTGCGCTTCTATTCCCAGTTTATCTAACCAACTGTTAATTTCTGGGCCACCACCGTGTACCAGGATGGGACGCAAGCCGACACAAGATAAAAAAACAATGTCGCGGATGACTTGATCTTTAAGGGTGCTATCTTTCATCGCCGCACCACCATATTTAACAACAACGGTGCGACCTGTGAATTGTTGAATATATGGTAGAGCCTCGCTTAACACTTGTACGCGAGTGGCTTCAGCTTGCCTGATGTACTCAGTATCCTTGGCTGTCATGAAAAGCTGTGAGATTTTAAACCTATGCAGTCAGTGTAGAAGACTTTGGAACCTGTAACAATGATTAAAAAGCCAACTTTGCTTTAATGAGAAATTTGTGGTTTCAGAACGCTAGGAATCGCCTCTATAACTCTGTTGGCAATTTCTTCTGGTGTTTCTTCTGCTCGTATAGTAATATGCAAATCGGCTTGCGAGTAAAGCGGTGTTCGTTGTTCGAGGAGCGATCGCAGTTTGGCTTGTGGGTCAGCATCTTGTAAAAGTGGTCTTGTGGTATCCTCTGCCAAACGGGTATAGAGTAGCTCTAATGGGGCATCTAGCCACACAATCAAACCATGGTGCAGGTAACTCCAGTTTTCTCGCCGCAGTACGATACCGCCACCTGTAGCTATTACCAACTCTTTACGAGCGCATACTTGTGCCAATACATCGCTTTCTAACTGGCGAAATGCTGCTTCTCCTGACTCGGCAAATAGCTGATTAATGGTTTTTCTTGTTAATTGGGTAATTATATTATCGATATCTATAAATGTATAATTTAGCTGTTTTGCCAGTAAATTTCCTACCGTAGACTTACCAACGCCCATCATCCCAATTAAGTATAGGTTAACCCCTCGCAATAAACTACTCACCAGTTGTTTCGCTCCCGAATGGATTATCTTTGTAGCTTCGTAACCGATACAAAGCCCGACAAGTAGGGACTTTGAAGACCTACAATATTTCAATTTTAGTACTGAATTGCTGCCGTGAAGAATCAGAGTCAAGGGCGATCGCCACACTTATCTGTAAGCAGTTCGTGACAGCTACTTACAAATGAGAAAAATCTAAGATAGCTATAAATGAAGAAAATCCCAAAATTGGGAATTTTAACTATCTCTAGATTTATTTTCCTAATTACCTGAAATTCAGCGAATAATAATTCTCAAATACTTTAAATAGTTATTGACAATAATTATTGATTTCAGATAGTATGCGAAGTAATTGCGAATCTTTTGCAATTTTTTTGTGCTGTAAAACGTTAATAAAGCGATGCCCAAGCACTCAATTTTGGGAAAAGAACAACTTTGGAACCGTCGTCAACTGCTGAAATTGGGTTTAGCCGGTGTCGGTGCGACTGGGGCGGCAGCGCTGTGGCAAACTTTGAATGTACAAAGTCAGTCAATTGTTAGAATACCATCTATGGAGATGGAAGCATCTGAGGGCGCTGCTAATCCTATGCAGATGCTACGGAATTTTGATTATGGAAAGCTAAAGCGAGAAAATGGACGTACCATTCGAGAATTTGAGTTAACTGCTGGTACTTCTGTTATTCAACTTAATAGTGCTGTTTCTTATAATATTTGGGATTTAAACGGTCGCATACCGGGGCCAACGTTACGGGCAAAACAGGGCGATCGCGTCCGAATACTCTTTCTCAATCAGGCGGGACATTCTCACTCTTTACATTTTCACGGTATTCATCCCGCACAAATGGATGGCGTGCGTCCAGTCAGCAATGGCCAAGCCACAATTTATGAATTTGATGCCGAACCTTACGGCGTTCACTTGTACCACTGCCATATCGAACCAGTTACCCGTCATATTGCCAAAGGGTTGTATGGAATGTTCATTATCGATCCACCCACGCCGCGTCCTCCGGCTGATGAGATCGTATTAGTGATGGCTGGGTATGATGTGAATGACGATAACCATAATGAGTATTACGCCTTTAACGGTCTGCCGCATCACTATATGGATCGCCCCATCCAGATTTACCAGGATCAGTTGATTCGGCTATATGTTCTCAACATTATTGAATACGATCCGGCAGTGACATTTCATCTCCACGCCAACTTCTTTGATGTCTACCGCACAGGTATGACTCTTACCCCCAGCGAGAAAGCTGATGTAATTACGATGGGTATAGCCGAACGGCACATCTTAGAATTTGCCTTTCGTTACCCAGGTAAGTATATGTTTCATCCCCATCAAGATGCGATCGCTGAAAATGGTTGTATGGGTCAATTTGAAGTAGTCGCTAAAAACGACTCTAAAAATTCTCAAAAAAATTCCTGAACCGAAACTTTAAGACCTATAAATCCTCTATTTCTTCGTCTTCTAAAGCATAGGAATCCATAGGATCTAAAAACTCTACCACCTCTTCTTCCTCGTCTTCTTCCTCGTCTTGGTAATAGTTTTCAACTGATACGTGTCGCACTAATCGACCAGTACTTTGCAACCAATCGAGCAAAGATTCCTCCTGCTTGAGAGGAATGATAGCTGCTGGCTGGTGACGGGGTTCTTCGTGGAGAGCAGGGTTAGACAGCTTAACCATTTTTATTTACCCCCGAAGAATCTATATACTAAGTTGCGTTCAGTAATAGCAGCGACATCTTCCCTATGGCTGAGTTACTATCTTGCGATCGCAACTTTATATGATTAACAGTTTGCTTGTTCTACCTTTAAAAACTTCTTTCTTGTGGTAGATATTCTTTTAGAAACGAGTATTAATTATAGATTGGTAAAATATACTGATTTGCGTTCAGGTGCTAAATAGCTAGTCAAATCAACAGCAAACTTTTTAGCACCTGCGTTATTTCTTGTTCTATATCACACGATAAACCAATAATTTATCAATAATATTACCAGGATGTGAGTTGATTATTTACTTTAAGTAAATCGAAGAAATAAATAATCTAATTTGTAACTGTAACACTATTATTTAATTTTTATCCTCTTATTTTCCCAGTTCTAACAGCTATGGGATATTTATTTCTTAGTTCCTTGGAGCTGATTTTTTATACTTTATTCTATGGGCTTTAGTTCACAAACGAGTTCATATACAACAGTTTCTGGTGGCTTGGCAAACAAGGGCATCATCTTTTTCAAAATACTTTGATAAGCATCACTTTGATTAGCAGTCATATCTTCTACACTTTCCCAAAAAATTACGGAGATACCTTTATCTGTTCCTGGTTCTTGGAGGAGATATGCTCCCTTGAAGCCAGTAGTATAAGTTAAGACAGCTTCTTCATAAAGTTTTTTTGCTGCTTCAAATTTTCCTGGTTTGAATTCTCCTATGGCAATATGAGCAAATTTATGTTTGAGAAAATCTTGAAAATCCATTATTTTTGACTCCGTATGCAAGTATATTATTGAATTACAATACTAATAAGTATTAATGTCTCAATATACAAACTAAAACTACTGTATTAATAACTATTCTAGTAGAGAAATTAAAAAAACTTATCTAAGTGATTTTTTCGTCCTTCTTCCCTCGTCTTTGAAGAGCTACTGCGTACATACCAACCATCTAATCATCACAAATCCCGTTTTGTGGAGAACTAAGGTGTTGTGAAACCAGTCACCTGGTGAGGCTAGTCGTTCTCGTACTGTAAAACAAAACCTCAAGGGTAAAGTAAAGCTTCCCACAGGGTAAAAACAGCCGTTAGCGATTCCTTGAGGGTCAAGAGTTTCCAATTTCAGCAAATTAGGTGCGATTTTCAGACTTGAGTACTAGTGTTTATTGTTACTTAAATATTCAGAGTAATTTATTTATAAACATTGTAGAAATAATGTTTGGTTAGATTCTTACTAGTTAGGATCGGGAATTAAAAATCACATTATTGAGGGAAGCGATCGCCATCCTGCAAACAACTAATTTAAATTATTTCCCGACAACAGGGCTATCAAGCCGATCAAATAAGGTAATCTTTTTAGATAACAGTTCTTCTATCCTTCATTTAACAATAAAATGAGTTTGACCGCTATAAAATTCAATTAATGTCCCAACTTCTATGCCTATGCAGTTCCTAAGCTCTGCATACGATAATTTACGCTCTTGGTATTGCTAAATTTATCAAAAGATTTGCTAAGTTACTTATTAAAAGTCAATAATTACTGATTGCCAAGAGTTTCCTCGCTTTAACTTTCGCTATATCGTTCTGATGTCGATAAGATAATGAGAATTGACGAATTAACTATGCGATTCAACGATCGGCTGATTGATTTACCAAATTTATATGATGTTATAGATTATTCTCCCTTAACGATTAGCCCTGATAGTTATGTAGTCGATGCTGTTATCTTGATGAGTCAGCAACGCAGCGAGAACTTATCACGGAGTAACTTCAATTCGTCGTTAAGCTCAAATAGATACAATCAGCAACAAAGTAGTTATATTTTAGTTGTCGAAGCCGGACATCTCGTAGGAATATTTACAGACGGAGATGTTGTGAGAATAACAGCATCGGGAATGGATTTATCCCAGGTGAAAATGGCTGAGGTAATGACACAGCCTGTTATCACTTTGATGCGATCGCCATCTCATTCTCAAGATATCTTCACAGCCTTGTCATTATTACATCAATATCAGATTCGCCATCTCCCAATTTTAGACGAGCAAGAACAATTGCTGGGAATCGTCACTGAAACTACTCTGCTGCAAGCCTTTGACCTCGTGAAGATGGTTGGTGTGGTAGCCGCCTTACAGCAACACGTACAAGACCAAACAAATGATTTAGATCGGGTGAATCAGCACATAGAGACAGTGCGCTGCCAAACTTACAATTATTTAAAACAATGGATTGAGGCTCAATCTGCTGAAGTGATGCAAGTTAATTCTCAACTTCAGCTAACCCTTGAAGAACTCCAGGTGGCAGAAGAAGAGCTGCGCCAACAAAATGAACAACTCGCTTGTACTCGTGAAATAGCCGAGTTGGAGCGCCAGCGCTACCAGGATTTATTTGAGTTTGCTCCAGACGGTTATTTAGTGACCGATGTTTATGGCGTTATCCAAGAAGCGAATAATGCAGCAGGGAATTTACTTGGTATGCATCAAAAATATCTGGTAGGTAAACCATTAGTTTTGTTTATTGCCAAACCAGACCGCCATCGCTTGATTACCCAACTACAAAGTTTGCAAGACGTTCAAGACTGGGAAATTTATCTTCAACCACGAAATTGCAAACCTTTCCCTGCTAGCATCAAAATTGCTGCTGCTTACAACTCACAGCGTCAGCGGGTTGGCTGGCGTTGGCTATTGTGTGACATTACAACTCGCAAACAAGCAGAAGCTGCATTGCGCCAAGCTTCTGATGAATTAGAACAACGAGTAGTCGAACGCACCGCCGAACTTGTTGTTGCTAACAAACGCTTACAACAGGAAATTATTGAGCGCCAACGTGCAGAAGTTGCATTGCGGCAAAGCGAACAACTCTATCGCCAGTTGATTGAGAGCCAAACTGACCTCGTACTCCGCATAAATTTGCAGCAGCAGATTACCTTTGCCAATACAGCAGCTTGCCAAATATTAGGCTGGCAGTTAGATGAATTGTGCGGTCAACCGCTGTCTCAATTTTGCCATCCTGACGAATTGCAGCAAGCAAAGCAACATCTGAACGCGATCGCATCACCACCTTATCACTTGAACATTAGCGAGCAACGCATATTCACAGTTAATGGTTTTCGCTGGTATCAATGGAACGTCACAGCAATCAAAGATGAAACACAAAAGGTAGTTGAAATTCAAGGAGTAGGTAGAGACATCACCGAGCGCAAGCAGATGGAGATAGCACTGCGAGAGAGCGAAGAGAAATTTCGCCGTTTTGCCGACAACACCCATGCTGTGCTGTGGATTGCCAATTCACAGACAGGAGACAATTTGTATGCTAATCCGGCTTATGAGAAAATTTGGGGTCGTTCTCTCCAAAGTCTGCGCGAACGGCCTAGCTCTTGGATCGATGCAATTCACCCAGAGGATCGCGATCGCCTCATGGCAAAACTAGCACAACACCAACATGGAGAGTCTACCAGTATAGAATATCGCATCTTAAGACCTGACGGATCGATTCGCTGGATTTGGGATCGGGGCTTCGTCATGCAGGAAGAACAAGAAAAAGTTTACTCCTATGGTGGCATTGCCGAAGATATCACCGAACGCAAGCAAGCAGAAGAATCGCTGCGGCAGAGCGAGGAGCGACTAAGTTTAGCTCTAGAAGCCGGACAAGTAGGCGTATGGGATTGGAACCTAGTTACTAACACAGCCGTTTGGTCTGACAATTTAAGACCAATGTATGGTTTGCCAAGCGCCCCACAGCCTCCAACCTATGAAGAATACCTCGATTTAGTCCACCCGGAAGACCGCGAATCTGTAAGACAAGTTGTAGCTGACACGATTCAACAAGGAAGTAGGCCTCCATTAAGTTACCGAGTTATTTGGCCTGACGGCAGCATTCACTGGCTATGCGGCACTGGTAAAGTCTACCATAACGAAATCGGTCAGCCCATACGGTTGATTGGTACAACCAGAGACATCAGCGATCGCAAGCAAGCAGAGAAAGCACTCAAAGAAAGCGAAGAACGCTATCGTTCAGTTGTCACAGCCATGCAAGAAGGTATAATCCTTTTAGAGGAAGATGGGACAATAGTAGCTTGTAATACTAGTGCAGAAAAGATTTTAGGTCTGAAAGCCAACGAGATTATCGGCAGAACAATTTATGACTCTAGTTGGCAGACTATCCATGAAGACGGCTCTGCCTTCCCTAATGAAACTCATCCAGCAACAATCACCTTAAATACAGGCAATCCTTGCTCCCATGTGGTTATGGGAGTCTACAAGCCCAACGGCCAACTCACTTGGATTGAGATTAACTCCCAGCCCTTATTTCGAGACAACGATCCGACTCCCTATGCGGTAGTTGCTTCGTTTTCTGACGTTAGCGAACGACTGGCCGCGCAGCGCGAACGCAAACTAGCACAACAAAAAATCAAAGAACAAGCAGCGTTACTCGATATTGCCACCGATGCAATACTTGTGCGAGATTTGCAATTCCAAATCTTATTCTGGAATAAAGGTGCAGAGCGGCTTTATGGTTGGCAGGCAGAAGAAGTTTTGGGTAAAGATGCCAAGGAGATTTTGCACAACAAAATTTCACCGGAAGTAGAAATAGCTGTAAAAACAGTAACTGAATCTGGCTCGTGGTATGGAGAATTACACAAAGTTAAGAAATCTGGTAGAGAAATTATTGTAGAAAGCCGCTGGACGCTGATGCGCGACGCTACAGGGCAACCTAAGTCAATCTTGAGTGTTGACACTGACATCACACAAAAAAAACAACTCGAAGAACAGTTTTTCCGCGCCCAGCGATTAGAAAGCCTGGGGACTTTGGCAGGTGGCATTGCTCACGACTTGAATAATATCTTGACACCAATTTTGGCATCAGCTCAACTACTACAAGTAAGATTCGCTCAAGACCAAGAGCGCAGTCAGCACCTACTGACAATTGTAGAGAACAACGCCAAACGCGGAGCCGCTTTAGTCAAGCAAGTTCTATCTTTCGCGCGCGGATTTAAAGGAGAGCGCACCATAGTCCAAATCAAACATTTAATTTCGGAAATTGCTTTGATTGCCAAACAGACATTTCCCAAATCTATTGAATTTGCGATCGCTATCCCAGAGGACTTGTGGGCGATATTTGGAGATTTCACACAACTGCATCAAGTACTGATGAACCTAGTAGTCAATGCTCGTGATGCCATGCCAGACGGCGGTACTATTAAAATCTCTACAGAAAATATGTTTATTGATGAAGCATATACGAGAATGAATCTAGATGCCAAAGTCGGACATTATGTTGTGATGACTGTTAGCGATACTGGAATTGGAATGCCAGCAGAAATCTTGGATAGAATTTTTGAACCATTTTTTACTACAAAAGAAGTTGGTACGGGTACAGGGTTAGGTCTTTCTACCATGCTTGGCATCATCAAAAGTCATGATGGTTTTGTGAATGTATCCAGCCAAGTTGGCAAAGGAAGCCAATTTAAGCTTTTCTTGCCAGCAGTGCAGGCAACTCAAGCGATGAATATAGAAGAAATGGAATCCCCTAGAGGTGATGGAGAATTAATTTTAGTTGTAGATGATGAAGCTCAAATTCGGGAAATTACCACGATCGTACTAGAAAATTACAACTATAAAACTCTCACTGCTAGTAATGGCATTGAGGCGATCGCACTTTATGCCCAGCACAAGCATCGCATCAGTGCAGTCTTGATGGATATGATGATGCCAGAAATGGATGGCACAACTGCCATCCGCACCTTACAAAAAATGAACCTCCAAGTACAAATTATTGCTTGCAGTGGACTTAATTGCAGTGAAGCGTTTATAGAAGACAATTCTGTTAATGTCAAGTTAATGTTAACAAAGCCATTCACCGCTCAGGAATTATTGCACGGTTTACACCATGTACTTAAATCTCGTAATTCCTAAAGGACTGAGAAATAGACATCTCCAGAAAAGAGTAAGGGCGAACAACCGTACCCTGCGGGTTCCGCTTTAGCGGTACGCCCCTACTAAGGATTTCGGGCAATGCAGAATTGATTGCTATCTCAATTAGGAATTATTTTGACTATTAATCATCGCAACAATAGTAGATAAGGGTACTTTGGCAAAGTACTTTTGCTGAAATTGTTCTTCGCTGACGGCGGCTAAAAACTGGGCAATCGCTGTATCAGCATTAGGTTCGGGCACAGTGTGATGATTCCAAGTAATTTGTAAAGAACGGTCTTGTCTTTTGACTGTGAATCCCCAATATTTTAAAGCTTTGATTCCCAAAAGTAAGGCGCGATCGCTGATGCCTAGTTTTTCTAAAAGTTGGATGCGGGTAACTAGTTGATTGGTACGACTGAGATATTTAGCAATGCCAACCAGGGTTTGCCAAATTTCTTTTGGTGGTTGGTGATTGGGTTTAGACCAGGCGATCGCCAATTGTTGATTATTGTAAAGCGATCGTTTGAACCACCCACGTAAATCATCCCAACTAGTAGGACAATCTTTAAGAATGAGTGCTGAGTGCTGAGTTTTGAGTGCTGAGTGCTGAGTGCTGAGTGCTGAGTGTTTTTCAGTTGGGAAGTCTCGCCAGTCTAATATGAGTGGTGAGTGATGAGTTGCAAGTGCTGAGTTAGCGCTGGGACGAACGGCTATTAATCTAATTTCATAACGTTTTTTGAAGGTGTTGTAGTCGAGTTCTGCTATGCAATCACATTTTCCTATAGGCAATTCATCTTTATAATGTCCCCACCAAATGCCGGGAAAGGGACTTTTAGTGGAATCATCTCGAATGTCAAACTCGGTTTTAATATACTGCACCTTTTTTCCCTGCCAATCCTGCTGATTGCGATGCCAAGTATTTTCAAAACAGCAGTTTTGAATTAGCAGTTTCGGGACGGGATTCCCCATTCCACAAGGTTCTAACAATTTCAATTCCAAAAATAATTCTTTGCTTAAGTCTGCTACCGTTACCGTTAAGTCAGCTTGTACGGTTGGCATTAGAGTTGTACTGCCTAAAGATTGCCGTAACTGTTGATTAATCGCCTGTGTAAATAAAGGAATATTCTCCACTGGCAAACTCAAACCTGCTGCAAAGGGATGTCCGCCAAAGCGATGTAACAAATGTGCTTGGTCTTTTACCAATCGGTACAAATCGACAGAATTGATCGAACGGGCCGAACCACGGGCTAAGATGAGTGCTGAGTGCTGAGTGCTGAGTGCTGAGTTAGAAGTTAAAAGTAAAGAATTATCTCCCTTGTCTGCCTCCCCATCTCCCCATTTGCCCATCTCCGCGTCCCCGCGTCCCCGCGTCTTTGCGTCTCCCTCGGTACTCAACAAAATTGTTGGGCGGCCTGTTTCTTGTGCTACTTGTCCGGCGACTAAGCCCAATACACCCGCAGGCCATTGGGGGTCTTCTAAAACAATGACGCTGGTAGTTGATAAGTCTAACTGAGTCAATTTTTGGGCTACTTGGGCTTGCACATCTTTTTGTAAAGATTTTCGGCGGGCGTTGGCGAGTTCTGTAACTTCAGCCAATTCATTGCAACGCTTGGCATCCCGACTGGTTAACAATTCTACACAAAAGCTGGCATCGCCTTGAATGCGGCTGACAGCGTTAATTCGCGGCCCCAAACCGAAGGAAATATCTGTGGGGCGATCGCCACTTTTCTGGCACAATTCCAATAATCGCCCTACTCCCGGTCGCCGTCGTGCTGAGGCTGGCTGTTTAAAATCTTCTTGTAATCGTTGAATTCCCAATTGTGCTAAATAACGACAATCTCCACTAAGCTGCACTAAGTCGGCAATTAACCCAACTGCTACTAAATCTAGTAAATTTTCTAACGGGTCTTGGGGAATATCAGGCAAAGTTTGATAAAGGGCTTCTACTAACTTATAAGCTACCGCCACCCCAGAAAGATGAAACAGCTGATGTTCCTTTGGCAGATAACGCGGATTAATAATCGCTGCAACTGGTGGGCGTTCTTCAGGTAAAGTGTGATGGTCTGTAACTATGACATCTATACCTAGCTGTTGAGCGTAAATAATTTCATTAATATTGGTGCTACCCGTATCGCAAGTGACTATTAACTTACAACCTTGTTTTGCTAAGTTATCAATTCCTGAATTATTCAGTCCGTGAGATTCTGTGAGTCGATTGGGAATGTAGTAAGTTAAGTGCGTATTTTGCTTAAAAAATTGCCCTAAACCATCCCACAACACAGCAGTGGATGTAATGCCATCAGCGTCAAAGTCTCCCCAAATAGCAACTTTATCGCCAGCCTTACGTGCGGTTTGCAATCGTTCCACCGCCAAATACATTTCTTGCTCAAACTCAAAAGGACTTGTCGGTTGATAACTTTTATGGTTGATAAAAGCTGCTAATTGTGATTTTTCTTTAATTCCTCGTTGCCACAATAATTGTGCTGCATAAATTCCATTCGATGCAGGTGTATATTGTTTCACTGCTTGAGTAAACCAATCTGGTGGCTGTTCATTTGTTATTAAAGTCCACTGTTGTTCTGACATATTAAGTTAGAAATTATAAATTTATGAGTTAGGAGTTTTAATTAATAATTCCTAACTTTTAACTATTAAGTCGGTGATTAGTCTTCGGTTGTTTGAGATTCAATTACTAAAGGATTGAGAAGCACTTCATTCGCTACATTATCAAGCTTCCGGGTGCGAATTGCCGGACGCGATCGCCTATAACCCGCTCTTTCAGCTTTTTGATGTTCGTAATCAATTAGTCTGCCATAATATTCATGCTTGCTTAAGTTCATCGATAAGAAAATATGCTGGCGAATATTACCAAAACCTTTACGATTAAAAAACTTCACTGCTGGGATATTTGTCGGGTCAGTATCTACTAACATAAACCTCGCTCCATCTTCAATCATCCGAGCGACAACTTTATCAACTAGCTTATCTGCTACACCCTGACGTTGAAATTTAGGACTAACTCCTAACCAGAGAATATACCCATAAGTCCAGGAAGCTTTAGTGATAATTGTACCTAAAATAAATCCCGCTAAGTCTCCATCTGTTTCAGCAACCAAACAATATTCTGGGTCTGTGTTGTAAAGTCCAATTACTTCCCATTCATCCCAAGTACGATATAAATAAGGATATAAATCGCTGGTAAATAACTCTTCACCCAAATGGTAAATCGGAGCGATGTCATCTATTCCTAATTCGCGGACATAAATCGCGTCAGTTTCATCAAAGGTTTTCATAGCTTTTGATTTTTTAGTATAGATATTTATTGAATTTTAGCGAGATTTATATAAACTAAGTTTACTCTTTCATATACAATAAATGAGAAATATATTGTTGCTATGCATGACTGCAAATAATATCAAAGCGATACTTCTTGAATGCTGTCAATATTTGCCAATAAATTGTTTGCAGTTTCTTCTGTAACTTCTGTACGATCGCACCTTGTAGCAAATTGACAATGATCGCAGACTTTGCTGCCATCTCTAACTTGGGGGAATGGCTGATTTTGTTGATAGCCTTCTAGCCAAATTGTTAATTGATTTAAAAGTTGATTAAGTTTTTTGTCTATTTGTTTGTGCTGGGTAGTATTGTAATTAAATTTAATATTTTCTGGTTTGCCTTCAGACTGGACAAACCAATAAGTCATAGAAATATTTTCTGGCAAGTATTCGCTAGTTTCAGCCAATAAATACATATAAAGACGCGTTTGCCAGTTCTGTTCTAACTTGCGTTTGCTTGGGGGTTTAGGATAAGTTTTCCAGTCAAGAATTTGCGCTTGTTGGTTATCTGCAATCAATAAATCATAGACAACTGCGAGCAAATAGTCCTGAACTTGCAGGGTACGGTAGTGTTCGCTTTCACGAAAAGTTTGATTATCCGTAGGTGTTAAAATTTCTGGGGCTGCATTGGCAAAACCCGCCATCCAGCTTTGCAGTTGAGCATCCGCTTCTAAAAAACTATCAATTGGCAAACCCATTTCTCGCTGTTGCATCAGCAAGTGAAAGCGACTACCCAAAGTTTGCCGTTCCTCATGTTCTGGGTCTAAGGGAGAACTGAGTTGTTCTAAGTAAGTGTCTTGGAATTTACGCGGACAAGCTTCTAGTAAATTCAGCTGTCCTTGAGACAGGCGTAATAGTTGAGTTTGAGTTGAAACCATTCTTCTATTTTAGAAGCGATCGCTCGTGGGGAGGCTAGGGAGATGGGGGAGACTCTTGTACAGACGCGATGAATCGCGTCTCTACGACAACTGACAACTGAATAATGACTTTGGCAAGAGGTTTAATAAAGACAGTGGAAATTAGTAAAATAATCAGCTTAAAAAATTAATTTACATTTTTAATTTTGAAAATGCTTGAGTTCTTCAGATTGATAGGAGTAAATTCATGACCTTCCGCGACGAGTTTAAACTGCTGTTACGTGCCCGGTATTCTTTGATTTATATTCCTACCTATGAAGAAGAACGCTTAGAAGCAGCTATTCGGGAAGAAGCGGCAAATCAAGGTAATCGTCCAGTCTATACTTGGGATTTTGTCGATGGCTATCAAGGTAATCCCAATGATGCCGGATTTGGACGGCGCAATCCCTTACAAGCTTTAGAATTCGTGGAAAAATTACCAGCCTCAGCGCCAGCAGTGTTGATTCTACGAGACTATCATCGCTTTTTAGAAGATGTGGCGATCGCTCGCAAACTCCGCAATCTCGCCCGACTCCTCAAATCTCAACCAAAAAATATTGTCTTGTTATCGCCGCGCATTGCCATTCCTGACGACTTAAGCGAAGTTTTAACGGTTGTCGAGTTTCCTTTACCCGCCGCCGCAGAAATTAAAACGGAGGTAGAACGCTTACTGCAAAGCACTGGTAATTCTCTTTCTGGCAAATTTATAGATGACTTGGTACGCTCCTGTCAAGGGCTTTCTATGGAACGGATTCGTCGGGTTTTAGCTAGAGCGATCGCCAGTCATGGCGAAATCCAACCCGAAGATGTAGATTTAGTTTTGGAAGAAAAACGCCAAACAATCCGCCAAACCCAAATCCTCGATTTTTACCCTGCTACCGAGCAAATTTCTGACATTGGCGGATTGGATAACCTCAAAGATTGGCTAATCCGTCGGGGAGGCTCATTTACCGAACGAGCGCGTCAGTATGGATTACCGCATCCTCGTGGCTTAATGTTAGTAGGTATTCAAGGGACTGGTAAATCATTGACAGCCAAAGCGATCGCCCATCACTGGCATTTACCCCTGCTAAGATTGGATGTAGGGCGGTTATTTGGTGGATTAGTGGGTGAATCTGAATCCCGCACTCGCCAAATGATCCAAGTAGCTGAAGCTCTTGCCCCCTGCGTTCTGTGGATAGATGAAATAGATAAAGCTTTTTCCGGACTTGGTAGCAAAGGTGATGCAGGCACTACCAGCCGTGTATTTGGCACATTTATTACTTGGTTAGCCGAAAAAACCTCACCCGTGTTTGTTGTTGCCACTGCCAACGACATCCAAGCACTACCACCGGAAATGTTGAGAAAAGGGCGCTTTGATGAAATTTTCTTTGTAGGTTTGCCGACACAAGAAGAGAGAAAAGCAATTTTCAACGTTCATTTATCCCGATTGCGCCCCCATAACTTGAAAAGTTACGACATTGACAGGCTAGCTTATGAAACACCTGATTTTTCAGGGGCGGAGATTGAGCAAACTTTAATTGAAGCCATGCACATTGGATTTAGCCAAAATCGAGACTTTACCACCGATGACATCTTAGAAGCTGCCAGTCAAATCATACCCCTAGCCAGAACTGCTGTAGAGCAAATTCAGCAACTACAAGAATGGGCTGCGGCTGGGAGAGCGCGTCTAGCCTCGAAACACAGTCCTTTAAGCGATCGCATTCAGCGACAGTTGCAGTGAAGGGATGAGGGGGATGAGGGGGATAAGGGAGAAATAACAACTATTCTTGCCTATTCCCTGTTCCCTTACTCAACTGACAACTGACAACTGACGATTGACGATTGACAATTAACCATTGACAATTGACCATTGACCATTGACTATTAACTATGTTTTCAAATTTACTAAAATTTATACTAGGCTTTTTCTTAGCGATCGCTGTTTTAATCGGTAGCGGCGTTGCCGTTGCACTCTATTTTATGAATAGAACTGCTATTGCTCCTCCAAAACCAATTTTTGCTAACGATAGCCCCTCTTTGCAGGCGAAATCTCCTAAACCGACTGAAACACAAGCTTCATCTAACTCATCTAAGGAGCCTACACCTTCTCCTAGTGCAACTCCCTCTCCTACGGAATCTCCTAAAGAACCTTTGCCACCAGGAGCTTACCGAGGACACGTTAGTTGGTCTGATGGCTTGAGTTTGCGATCGGAACCCAACCAAGATGCTGAACGTATCGGTGGCGTTGGTTTTAATGAAAAAATTATCGTCTTGGAAGAAAGCCAAGATAAAGGCTGGCAAAAGATTCGTGTAGAAGGCAGCAAGCAAGAAGGTTGGGTAAAAGCAGGTAATACTCAAAAAGATGACGAATAATCAGCAACACGAGTAAAATCTAGACTCTGTATTTGGAATTTTTATTCTCACAGTCATAAATTGTCAAATTTTTGTTGCACGAAGTATCCCATGAACTAGAAATACTCTTTCTAGCATCAAGGATGCTCTCAGCAAAATTTAAAGCACTAGTCTCAAATCTGTTTTGCAAAGCAAACATTCAGCAAATTGCCTGCCTACCATTCATCAGATGTAATACATTCAGTAGACCGAAAAGTTTTCTATGAAGACAGGGTGTGGGGTGTAGGGTGTAGGTGAAAAATGCGCGTATTTTTTGGGATTATTAACGATTAATTCGATAAATAATGCTCTTTTAATAATGAAAGCTGGATTTTGCTCAGATTAATTAACTTTTATAACCACTCATGAATACAAGTTTTTCTCTACACCCCACACCCTGCCTAAACCGATAACGCAAGCGATCTACTTACATTGATAACCTGCTGCTTCATACAGTCGAATTGCCGCAGGTTGTCGGATACCCGTTTTCAGATAGAATTGGCGATAATCAAATACCTGTGCGTGTCTTTCTAAATAAGTCTGTATTTATACAAATTTACTCAGCAAAAATTTCGTTTTAAATATTACTTATATTTATTGAAAAATTCTACAATAAAAGTAAAATTATTTACTTAAAATTATAGATAAATACTTAAGATTAAAATAAATATCGCAATTTAAACACAGAGAAAGTGGTATATTCTGCTGTAGTCATATCTTAAAGGAATCAAGTGAAATCACGAGGAAAAAGCTGCTTAACCAAAGTAGGAAGAGTGGTTTAACTACCTTAAAACTTAAATAAAGGTTTTCAGCCAATCGCTGGCATAAAAAAGTTAGCAAAGTTCTGTGTCTGGTAAATACTGCAACCACAAATTTCGATCGCCCAAACATTGCTGCAAAAATTATGGAAGCCATTATTCATCTTCACCTGGCCTCAGTTTACGAAGCATCTGAACATATCGAAATTGTTCCTATTAGAGTGAATTTCAAATTTTGGCGGTGGCAAAAGCTTTCTAGTGCTGCTGTGATGCGGCTTTTACCCGTGGCACTAACTATAGGGATTTTGAGTTTAGCCGGACAAACTTTAGCACTGCAAAAAGAAGGAAGTAACGGCCCAGAAGTCGCAACTACTCAGAGATGTTTAAAAAAGTTAGGCTATTATAACGGGTCTGTTACAGGCAAATTTGCTGCCCTAACCCGGAATTCAGTAATTAGGTTCCAGCAAGCCAAAAAACTAACCACTGATGGAATTGTGGGTAGTGGCACTCAAAAAGCTTTGCAACAAGCCTGCCAGAGTAAAACCCTTAGTAGAAATACCACTAGCGGATTGCGACTTGGTAGCAAAGGTTCGGCAGTCTTGAGGCTACAACAAAATTTGGGACGGTTACGATACTTTAACGGGCCAAACACAGGCTATTTCGGGTCAGAAACTCAGCAGGCAGTAATCCGATTTCAGCGTTCTGCTAGAATTCCCGTTGATGGTATTGCCAATACCAGAACTCAACAAGCAATATCGAGTCGTCTGAGTGTAGGTGGTGATTATCCAGTTCTCAAAGAAGGCAGTAGCGGCCCGTCAGTAACACTGCTGCAACAGCGTTTAAAGCAGTTAGGCTACTTTAGTCCTAATCCCACAGGTAATTTTAAACGCATCACCAAAGATGCTGTGATTGCATTCCAGCGAAATGCTGGCATACCTGCAACTGGAATTGCCAATCAACAAACTTGGGATGCATTATCACGTTACTCTTCTGCTAACACAAGCAGTCTTTCGACACAGCAAGTGAAAGATTTACAACAATATCTGCGGGATTTGGGCTATTTTAAGACTAACCCTACTGGCACTGTTGGGCCTTTGACAAGGGATGCGATCGCTCGATTCCAGCGAAGTAATAACATATATGCTGATGGCAATGCTAACGTCCAAGTCTTAGAAGCAGTACGCAGAGTTTGGACAAATAAATATGCGACTCAACCAACCAGAGATTTTCTAACTGTAGGCGACAAGGGAGACAATGTTAGAGCAGTCCAAGAGCGTTTATCGCAATATGGCTTCTTTAATGGCAGTCCTGATGGTTATTTCGACGAATACACAAGAACAAGTATTATCGCATTCCAACAATCTTACGGTCTTAATGTTACAGGCACAATAAACGGTCAAACTTGGCAGACATTAGGCTTAAACACTGCTGTCGCCAGTAATGGTACGGCTAACAATCGCTATGTAGTAGTCGTGCCTGCTAATAATAACGATACTCTCAATAGAGTACGTCAGTATGTACCTTTTGCTTTTCCAGACAATTCTCGGTTAGGGAATTATGTAAATGCTGGAGAATTTGGCGATCGCACAGCCGCGGAAAGAGTCTCCAACATGTTACGCTCAAATGGTTTAGATGCACGGGTGCAATACTTTTAAAGAGAATCCAAAAAGAAATTTTTCTCCACACTCTCTGACTTTTCCAAATCCTGTGAAAAGTCAGATTTGCTTTCAACTACTGGATAATCGATTACGGCGGGGACTAACACGTTGGGGTGAAATACGAGGTTGGGCTAATTTCCAAAGTGAATAATAGCTATCCTGGTAGACAATATTTGTTTGAGACTGATACTTTGTTGCTATTTGTTCGCGCCATTTCTTTGGAGGATTTAAGATAAAAACATCAGTAAAGCCATTAGGAATATTGGGAATACTTTGATTTTGCACCAACTGAAATTGTACTTTTGGCTGCACAAGATAACTCAAAGAAAAAACATTACCATAATTAATGCCTACAGAATTACTAATTAAAATTGGGCGTTCAGACCGATTGATAATTTTAGCAACTTGTGGATTACCATAACTCACTCCCTTATTCCACCAAGTCTCAGCTTGGTAATTTACTCTAGAAGAAACCAAGCTACAAATAATCACCAGTGCCAGAATTATGTACCACATGCCTCGGCGGGATAAATTCTCGTTATATAGTTGCATAGCTAGCAGGTAAGCAACAGCGAGTTGAATCCCTAAATAAGATGGCATTAAATATGGCTCGGAATCTAAGCGTATACCCCCACTAATCAAATCGGGAAGTATTAATGGTAATGCTGGTACTATAATCAATACCACAAGAAATAACCAAACTTTGTAGTTTGTTGTTCGCCAAAGGAAATAAATTGCATATCCCACCAAAGCTAAAAAAATTGGTGAAATTAGATATCCTACAGAATTTTTTAAACTCAAGTCTAAATCCAAAAAAATTCGGCCGATCTGCATTAACCAAAATGGAATTAAAGGCATTTGCGATAGTTGCGCTGTTGTTGCATCTGCTGAAATCAGAAATTGAAAAAAATCAGCGATCGCAATCGTCATCCAAGGCATGAAGCCGACAAACCCCATAACAGATGCTAAAAAATAGGATCTGACAGTTTCAGTCAGTTGAAATCTTGCCGTTATCATTACATAAATTCCATGAGCGACTGCAACAAATCCACTCCACAAACATGTATAAAGGCTGAGTACTAAAGTTATTGTATAAATTCCCCAAGTAGTAAAACGGTCTGGTATTTGCTGTGTTTTTTCTAACTCATTTCTATCTTTTGTTTCTATGCGGATTGCTCGTAGTAGTGAAGCGCTAGATATAATTATCGTAACTAACCAAAGAATATATTCTCGTGCTTCTTGAGCATATATTAGTTGAATAGGAGAGACTGCCATAAGTGCGATCGCAACTCTAGGTAGCGATAGCGGTAGATCGAATAATTCTCGGCATAGCCAATAAATACAAGGAAAAACCAACAAGCTAGTTAAAGCAGATAAACTGCGAATTGCTGTTATTGAATTACCAAAAACTTCTACCCAAAATCTGGCTATTACATAATAAAGAGGTGAGTCTTGAGAGTCTTCTTTGACCAAAGACATAATTGTATCACTCACACCTTTTTGTAAATTGGGACTTTGGAACTTAGTAAAACTTTCTTTATTAATTACACTGCCATTAAATATTTGCTGCTTCACTTCATCTACTGTGTAACCAGAAATCCGCAATGATGTATAAGTTTCATCGCGTGAGTAAACTTTGGCATCAAGGTTACAAAAGCGAAACAATATACCCATTACCAATAAAATAATAGTTAAAAACCGCAACCAACTCGGCACGAGTGTAAGATGCCGCATAATAATTTGTAATTCGTAATTCGTAATTGAGACACAGGAAAAGTATGATCTTGAGCAAAGCGCAAGAGTAGCTACTTTTCAACACACAGAACAATGCTTGATGTTGACAGTTTTTAAGTTACCTTGTTCCAGAAAATATATATCCTTTACTAATCTGACATATCCAGTTTTCTGAAAAATTGTTTCAAAATCGTTTAGTTGGATGAAGCTTTTACATGAGGTGCGATCGCGCCATTATCAGCCTTATTTGAAAAGTTGGCGATCAACACTTTACTATTATTAAGCCCCATCAGAATCTAGCACTGTTCAATTAGATACATTCATCAATTTCCCCAAATAAAAATCTGATAAATCAAAATTTATAATAGACATTTTTAGCAAGATACTAACGCTTGATGTAACTTGAGTAATCCAATTACAGTTAAAATTTATTAAGCAAAAGTTAAAAGTTATTTACTATGCAAATCAAGCGAACATTTTCTGGTGCTTCTTGGGAATCAAAGGTAGGCTACTGTCGAGGCGTTAGAGTTGGCGATCGGATTTACATTTCTGGTACAGCACCAATTGATACAGTAGGTGGCGTATTTGCTCCCGGTAATGGCTACATGCAAGCAAAACGTTGTTTTGAAATTATCCAAAAATCTTTGCAAGATTTAGGGGCCGATCTCAGCCATGTTGTGCGAACTCGAATGTTTGTTACAGAAATTAGCCGTTGGGCTGAATTTGGACAAGCGCATCAAGAATTCTTTGGCAAATATCCACCAGCTTCAACCATGATAGAAGTTAAATCTTTAATCGATCCAGCAATGTTGATTGAAGTTGAGGTTGATGCGATTTGTCAAGAATGAAATCTTGAGTGCTGAATCTTATCCTATGTTAGGAAATTATCATTTGTTTAACAAATCCATAAATTATTTATTCTGGAAGACAAGTAGGAGAATACCATCTAGTAAAATCTTCAATATGAGATATGATTAAAAAATCAATAGTTTTAAACTGGCGATCGATTGCCGGCAAGCTGCATATTTTAGCTCCAATACTCAAATATGCTTGCACAATATTAGGAATTTCCACATCACATATATCTGGATAATCTTGGGAAATTTCTAGACAATATTCTGAATGGGGATAAACTAAAATACTAGAATCCATCAAGTTATACCGCTGAAAATATTGATAAGCGCAAGCAGCTTGCCTAGAACATTGGGTAAGTAATGAAGCACAACCAAAAAAATATTTGCTACTACTCCAAATCAGATAATTAGCTAGTCCCTCCCAAAGCAATAAAAGTGCTTGAATATTGCGATATTCTCTAGCTATACATGCACGTCCAACTTCTACAGATGCTTGCAATACAGAATCTGGAATTTGATTTAAATTAAACATATCAGCAGCATCAAAACCCAACCCTTGAACAGCCATTGCATGGGTTTGCATCCGATAAGTGCCAATTGTTTTACCAGTATGTTTAGAAATCAGCATTAAATGATGACAAACTGCATCGAACTTATCCCAATCCTTTTGGGTAAGACTAGAAGTAGATAATCCCAAGCCTAGTTCTAGATTAAAAACTTCAAATCGTAAGCGAAAAATCGATTCTAATTCTTCTTCTGTTGATGCAAGTTGTAAGATATATTTGTCTGTTTGAATAACTGGAAAATCTGTAAAGGGTAAAGGAAGACTAAGTGGGTAATTGATGTTGCGATCAGAAATTTTCATCTGTCTCCAATTTTAGATGTGCAAAAATATCCTGATAGGATTTACACGCTACACAAATAGAACATACTAATGTATCTAAGTATCACAGCGTCATTCGTGCAGTTTCAGAGAACAGATTTACACAGAGGTATGCGAAAAACTCTTTTCCATATCTTTGTAGTAGACGTTTGAAGCTGAGGAGTTTAGAGATATGGTGTTTTTATTATGGAGTTAAATTTCAAAAAAATCTGGCAATCAGATACAAAATTTTCTTAATGCATACATAAATTTTTCTGTCAATTCCAGTCAACCAAGAAAGTCATAACATGGTTAGAAAGCCCCCGAATATATTCGGGGGCTAGCGTAATTTTCGGTTGATAGACAGTGTGCAGTAAAATAGACTAATAAACACCTGATGTCAAGATGCAGCCAAAGAGTAAATTGAGGAATTTGTGAATAAGCGATCGCACATTACCAATTTATGAGCATTACCCTTAACACTGCTCTTGAAAATCAATTAATTGCGGTGATTATTAGCGTAGCGAACCCTAGTACCTGCCCACAACAACTTCTCTCGCAACGTTTGATAATATGAATTGTTCTCTCGCAGAATAATAAATTTAGCCCGACAATCAGCCATTCGCACATCAACGCGATGTCCCGGCCAAATCGAAGTAGATAATACCCCATCCATCCAAAGTTTGGTACTCAAATCGTAATCCCCCAAAGGCCAAACGCTGACAACTACACCAGGGGGTAAAACCAGAGGGCGACTAGAAAGACTCATAGGACAGATGGGAGTAATGGTAATCGCCTCCATCCCATCGTGCATAATTGGGCCATTAGCGGAAACAGTGTAACCAGTGGAACCCGTGGGAGTAGAAATAATCAATCCGTCTCCCACATACTGATCTACAACCTCACTGTCAATTTCCATTTCTAAAATTGAAGTGATCATGCGGTCAGCAGAAGCGGGTTTGACACAAAATTCATTTAAAGCGAGATAACGTTCGGTTACTGGTTCTAAATTTGTACGATGTCCTTCATACACTGCTGCTTGCATCATCATCCGCCGCTGGACAGCATAGCGATCCTCTAATAGCCGATCCCAAACTTTCTCTGTATCCTGAAATTCTTCAACTGACTCGGTTAAGAAGCCCAGATGGCCGCCTACATTCACTCCTAGAATTGGGATACCAGCTGGGGCTAAATGTCTGGCACTAGTTAAAACAGTGCCATCACCACCAAGTACCAAAGCCAAATCTATTGGTTGACCTGCTGAAGCCAAAAACACCGGATAAGGGTTATCTTTCGGCCCGCTAGGCCCCATCAATACTTGGCAGTTGCGATTTTCCAGCTGCTTGGCACAGATTTCTGCCCAGCGTTTGCTTTGGGAATCTCGCGCTTTATAAGCAATGATTACCTGCTTGAGTTGCACGCACAATTACCACTTCAGGAGATTAAACTGCTCCATATCGACGGTATCACGGTTGCGATAAATGGCAAGCACGATCGCTAAACCTACCGCCGCCTCAGCAGCTGCCACAGTAATCACAAACACTGTGAAAACCTGACCCTTAATTAATGTTGAGTCAAGGAAGTTGGAAAATGCCATTAAATTCAGATTAACAGCATTCAGCAGTAATTCAATTGACATTAACACTCGTACAGCGTTGCGGCTGGTGATTAAGCCATAAATCCCGATACAGAACAAAGCTGCTGCAAGTAATAAAAAGTAATGGAGTTGCATTTTTTTGTCAGTTGTCAGTTGTCAGTTGTCGTAGAGACGCGATTTATCGCGTCTCTACAAGATTCAGTTGTCGTAGAGACGGATTTATCGCGTCTGTGGTCAAGGGTCAATAATTTTTCTCTCATCTCCCCAGTCAACAGTCAACAGTCCCCTATTCTCGACGAGAATCACCGCGATGGCTATCAGAATCGCCTGAGCCAGTATTAGTACCTGCCGATACTAGTTCTCTGGGGCGTTCTGGCAAAGTTAAAATGGTTTGTGGTAATCCAGAAGGTGTAACTTGATCTGGCAAATACTCACGACGTGCCAAAATAATTGCTCCTACCATCGCCATCAGCAACAAAATAGAGGCGAGTTCAAAAGGTAGTAAAAAATCGCTGAAGAAATGCTCGCCAATCAAAATTATGGAACTTTCACTAGATGCTGGAGAAGTTGAGTAGACCCAAGGTGTCGCTAAGATCATCGTACTCAAAAGGGCAAATAATCCTAAACTGACCACGGCTGTAAATATCTTCCGCAGGCCAGCGCTGGGAAAGGGAGCAAAATCCTGCCGCTTGTTTACCAACATAATGGCAAACAAAATCAGCACGTTAACCGCCCCAACATAAATCAGCACTTGTGCTGCTGCTACGAAATCACCATTTAGCAACAGGTACATTCCGGCGATGCTAATGAATACGCCTCCCAGCAGAAAGGCAGAATAGACAATGTTGGAAAACACCACTACACCAATGGCAGACCCAATCATCATCAATGCCAATATGGCAAACGAAACAATCTGTACTCCTTCGGCTAAATTCACTGTTTTTTGTCCTCTCCTTTGTCGGTTGTCGGTTGCCGTAGAGACGCGATTAATCGCGTCTGTACAATTAGGATTAATCGCGTCTGTACAATAGGATTAATCGCGTCTGTACAAGAGTCAGTAGCTGTGTATCTGATTTTTGCCACTGACTATTGACTACTGACTACTAACCACTATCATTTATTTTTCTGTTTGTTCTACAAGGTCTTCTGGACGCGCACCAGCACGAGGTGCATTTGCGGGTAAGTCGTGGGGGTCTAAAACACCCTTGGGTAAGTAAACTAGTTCGCGTAGTGGCGTAACCATTGGGTCATTTGTAACTTTGTAGGGCAGACGACCAAGGGCTACGTTGTCATAGTTTAATTCGTGGCGATCGTAGGTGGAAAGCTCATACTCTTCTGTCATAGATAAACAGTTAGTTGGACAAAATTCCACACAGTTACCGCAGAAGATACAAACTCCAAAGTCAATGCTATAGTGCTTGAGCTTTTTCTTTTTGCTGGCTTTGTCAAATTCCCAATCAACAACAGGTAAATTGATTGGACATACTCGAACACAGACTTCACAGGCGATGCATTTATCAAATTCAAAGTGAATTCTACCGCGAAACCGTTCGCCAGGAATCAGCTTCTCGTAAGGGTATTGTACAGTTACTGGACGGCGACGCATATGGTCGAAAGTGACTCCTAGCCCCTCACCAATATAACGACCGGCTTGGACTGCTTCTTTGGCGTAATCACCAACTTGCTTTAGGAACTTTAACATTTTCGTGTTTCTCTCTTAATTTAGTTGTCAATTGTCAGTTGTGAATTATGATGACTTCTACTACTGACTATTGACCACTGACTGCTGACTCTTATCCACCAAAGGCAACTGGAAAGGCTAGTTTTAGGGCTGCGGTTAATAGGAGATTAACCAAACCAACTGGTAACAAAAACTTCCATCCTAAATCTAACAGTTGGTCAATCCGAACTCTGGGGACTGTCCAGCGCAATAAGATGGCGATAAATACTAGAAAGTAGGCTTTGAGTACGGTCATTGTAATACCCAAAGAAGCATCAACTACTTGCAGTAAGGGATTTGCTTCACTGACTCCTAGCAAGCCAGCTAAGACATCCAAAGGAATGGGAAAATCCCAACCACCTAAGTATAAAACTGCTACTAGTAGGGCAGAAAGCACTAGGTTGACATAAGAACTTAGGTAAAATAGAGCAAATTTCATCCCTGAGTACTCAGTCTGATAGCCTGCTACTAGTTCTTCTTCGGCTTCGGGGAGGTCAAAGGGCAAGCGTTCGCATTCGGCAAGAGCAGCTATCCAAAATATGAGGAACCCGACTGGTTGCCGCCAAATGTTCCAGCCAAGGATACCATAGCCAGATTGCTGGTTAACAATGTCAACAGTGCTGAGGCTATTAGACATCATTACGATCGCCAGCACGCTCAACGCCAATGGAATTTCGTAACTAATTGACTGCGCTGCTGCCCGCAACCCCCCTAAGAGGGAGTATTTATTATTAGATGCATAGCCAGCCATCAACAATCCAATTGGCTGAATGCTAGACAAAGCAATCCACAAGAAAATACCTGTCCCGACATTTGTAATTACAATATTCTGTCCAAAGGGGACAATCAAATAGGACAGAAATACTGGCAGCACAACGATAATAGGGCCGAGGGTAAACAGCCAAGGGTCAGACTTAGCTGGTACAATGTCTTCTTTAAATACCAGCTTCAAACCATCAGCTACCGGAGCCAATAAGCCCAAAGGCCCAATATATTCAGGGCCAATTCGCTGCTGTGCTGCTGCTGAAATTTTCCGCTCTAGCCAAACACAGACTAATACCCCTACTGTGGCTCCAATGAGCATCAGGATCATCGGCAGAGGCATCCAAATAGCTTTGGCTGTTCCTGCTGGTAGTCCTAAATCTGTCAGGGATTTAATAAAAGTTCCTTGGAGGTCAATTCCTGAGTTCATGTTTCCGCTCTTTAAGTCAACTGAAGTGCGAAGTATTGAAGTATGAAGTATAAAATTTTAGTCTTCAGCCTTCAGCCTCGATTTTTTGATGATGCCTGATTGAAGATTTGTTGCTAATTACCATGCCTAGTATATCGCTGGATGGTTTTCGACCCCTGAAGCTATACAACAACTTCTACTTATGATTGGGATTGAGATTCACTAATAAACCCCCGATTGTGAGGAGATGGGGGCGCAGGGGCAGGGGGAGCAGG
>NZ_JAECZA010000277.1 GCF_016056275.1 Dendronalium phyllosphericum CENA369
GGTGTAGGGTGTAGGGTGTGGGGTGTGGGGGAAGAAATAGCCCCAACAACCTCCAGGGTAAAAGCCCCGCCCTTTCAGGGCGCTTGCGCCCTAAAGGGTCAGAATCCTCTTTACGCCGTCTTCACTACACCCCACACCCTACCCCCCACACCCTGTTCAAGAATTACGATTGGGGAAATTTGCGATCGCGTACTTCCACAGCATAATTTTCTACAGCTTTAGTAATCGTTTCGCGCAGATTTGTATAAACTTTGGCAAATGGTGGGTGCTTTTCAGAAAGACCGAGGACATCAGATGTAACTAAAACCTGCCCGTCGCAGTGGGGGCCTGCACCAATTCCAATTGTCGGAATACTTAATTTCTGTGTCACTAAGTTTGCCAAATCTGCGGGGATATGCTCTAAGACGATGGAAAATACACCTGCTTGTTCGAGAGCGATCGCTTCATTTAAAATTCTTTCTGCGGCTTCTTGGGTTTTCCCTTGTTGACGCAACCCGATTTGATGTACTGATTGGGGTGTCAAACCGACATGACCCATCACCGGAACTCCCGCTTGTACTAACCGAGCAATAGTTTCCACCATTGCTGGATAGCCACCTTCCAACTTGACAGCTTGAGCGCCAGTTTCCTTAAGTATCAGTCCGGCTGAGTGCATCGCTTGTTGAAAGCTTTCTTGATACGTTAAAAATGGCAAATCTACAACAATTAATGCTCTTTTCACGCCACGACGTACAGATTTGGCATGAAATAACATCTCTTCTAGGGTAATTGGCAGTGTAGTTTCATACCCTAGAACCACTGCCATCGAGTCGCCTACAAGGATTAAGTCTACACCAGCAGCGTCGAGGAGTTGGGCGATCGCATAATTCCAGGCGGTCAACGCTACAATTGAACGTCCCTGTTGTTTCCATTGAATTAATTGCTGGGTAGTGACTGCCATTTTTTTAGTGCTGAGTGCTGAGTGCTAAGTAGAAAGCTAGAAGTGAAAAGTTAGGAATTGGGAGTCAGTAGTTAGAAGTCGGAAGTCGGAAGTAGAGACGCGATTAATCGCGTCTGTACAAGAGTTATTATTTCCCCAATCCCCAATCTCTACTTCACAGCGCGACTGAAAGCAAGATGAGGTTTTGCACTGCCCATTTTAGGCATTAACCAAGCCAGACCTTCACTTGTGCCAATCCACAATTTATTGCCGACATCAGGCACAAGGGCCAGAACCCGACTCGAAGGAAGTCCGGCAACTTCTGCGTCTAATACAGCTCCTGTATTTGGATTCAATCGTAACAAACCGTTGTTAGTACCGACCCAGATACTACCATCTTTCGCAAAGCGCACTGCTGTAACGTTACGCCCGCGCAGGCGAGTTACAGACCTTAACACTGCACCAGTTTTGGGATTAATAACTAGCAAATTATTCGGCATTCCCGCCCAAATTAATCCTTCTGGACTGATAGCTAAGGCTTGAACGGTCGTTCCTGGTAAATCAGTGATGCGTTTTATGATTGCAGCTTTGGCGCTATCAATCCGCACCAGTCCATCAAGAGTGCCGACCCAAACATGACCTTCAGCATCTAAAGTCATGGCGTTAGCACTCACCCCAGGCAAATTTTTTAGTGTTGTCATAATTAAGCCTTGGTCGGGGCTAATTAAAGCTAAACCATTATCGGTTCCAGCCCACAAATAACCCCGTTTGTCAAGTAACAGCGATAACACTCGTTTGGAAGGTAAAAATAAATTTTGGGCTGTAATTTCGTTAGTGCGGGGGTCAACTCGCATCAGTCCTTCGTAACTTCCCACCCACAAGCGTCCGACTTTATCCTGAGCTAAAGCACCAATGGCGACATTTGGTAAACTAACACGAGCGATAATCTTCCCCGTGTTGGGGTCAATCCGCGATAATCCCCGCCAGGAACCCACCCAAAGATTGCCAGCAAAATCTCCTAGTAAGTTGCTAACACGGTAATCTACATCAAGCGATCGCTCTTCAATTCTTCGTTCATCCGGTAAAGGGTCTACTCGTGGCGGCGGCGCAGCAGCTGGATAAGAAGGAGTTAACTCTGATGGTTTGATGTCGGGAGTTTTTTTTGCCGCAACATTACTACTATTGTTTTCTGCACTCGCTGGATTTGTCATGATTACAAGGTTAATGCTTGGCAGAGCTATCAACCCCAGCAAAACAGAATTAATCAATAAACTATTACGCTTGTGAAACAATACCACAGTGACATTTCCTTTGGAGACAGTACCCATAGCCATTGCCTAAACTGGCTAACGGTTAATTTCAGTGTTCCCCCGCTTGGAATGTTTTAAACGTCACCAACAAGTTTTCTGAGACTGGGGATTGGGGATTGGGGACTAGGGAACTCATAACTCTTGTACAGACGCGATTAATAAGCCAGCGCGTTGCGGTGAATCAGTGCTGCGGAGAGAAGCGCTGTGCGGGGGTTCCCCCCGTTGAGGCGACTTCGGGGAGGGTTTCCCTCCGGAGCCACTTGCACAGGAAGGGTTTCCCGACTTGAGCAAAGTGGCATCAGGCAACTGTGTTAGCGCAGCGTTAGCGAGCCTGCGAGCGTCACCCGAAGGGGGGTTCCCACGGCAGTCCGTTCAAGTCGGGAAACCCGCCCACACGGCTGCCTCCCCGTTGTAGCGATTGGCATCGCGTCTTCTGCCTTCACATTTCTATACAGTTATAGATGACTTTTGTAAATTATTTGTAACATAATGTTTAAAACTTTATTTAATAACAAATTTAAATAAATAAGTTAAAAACTTTCAAAGAATAACTTATCGAATTCTTGATATATTGTGAGACAAGTTACAAATTACGTGGTGTGCAATTTTTTATCTTTCAGATACCACTCCGCTGGCTCTCGGTCAAGCAAATTCTCTCTGAGACTGACTCCTGTCAATAAGGAAGATAGCAGAAGTGCGGACGCGGGAATGT
Organism: Dendronalium phyllosphericum CENA369; assembly: GCF_016056275.1. GTDB lineage: Bacteria > Cyanobacteriota > Cyanobacteriia > Cyanobacteriales > Nostocaceae > Dendronalium > Dendronalium phyllosphericum. Next base: position 2,942 of record NZ_JAECZA010000277.1, read on the forward strand.
GTGCTAGCAAGCTCACTCCCTCAATAACCCCGATGTACAGGGTAATAATCGAATACTTGCCGCAAAATGTGGAGTTTTTGCTGAAACTGGGAAAACTTAGTGGGGTAAAAGGAAGAGATAAAAGAGAATTTTTATTCATGGGATGAGGGAAAAGCAGAAGCAATAAGTTATGCACCCCTAAGTGGGTAGAGCATTTTAACTAAAATGTTTGTCGCATAAAAATGGCTGCCCTCTGCCAGAGGCAACCTCTAACAAACATATTTCCTTATCTTCTCTCTGCTGTTGGGGGAATGAATGGGGGTGAGAGGAAATTGCACAGAACGTAACTTGATAAGTAAAAAGAGTGACTTCTTGGAAGGGAATTTATGTCTTACGCTCAAACGAAGACTCAGTCAAAATCTGGGTATAAAGCCGGGGTTCAAGATTACAGACTAACTTATTACACACCCGATTACACACCAAAAGATACAGATATTTTGGCGGCATTCCGGGTTACACCCCAACCTGGAGTTCCCTATGAAGAAGCAGCGGCGGCGGTAGCGGCTGAGTCTTCTACTGGTACTTGGACAACCGTATGGACAGACTTGCTCACCGACCTAGATCGCTACAAAGGTCGTTGCTACGATATCGAACCAGTTCGGGGCGAAGAAAACCAATTTATTGCTTACATTGCCTATCCTCTGGATCTGTTTGAAGAAGGTTCTGTAACCAACATGTTGACCTCAATTGTAGGTAACGTGTTTGGGTTCAAAGCTCTACGCGCACTGCGTTTAGAAGACTTGCGGATTCCTGTAGCTTACCTCAAGACCTTCCAAGGCCCTCCCCACGGTATCCAAGTTGAGCGTGACAAATTAAACAAATACGGTCGTCCATTGTTGGGTTGTACGATCAAACCCAAGCTCGGTCTGTCTGCTAAGAACTACGGACGCGCTGTATACGAGTGTTTGCGCGGTGGTTTGGACTTCACCAAAGACGACGAAAACATCAACTCTGCACCATTCCAAAGATGGCGCGATCGCTTCTTGTTCGTTGCTGAAGCTATCCACAAAGCCCAAGCAGAAACAGGTGAAATCAAAGGTCACTACCTGAATGTTACCGCTCCCACCTGCGAAGAAATGCTAAAACGGGCACAGTTCGCTAAAGAACTGAACATGCCCATCATTATGCATGACTACCTCACCGCAGGTTTCACTGCCAACACCACATTGGCTCGTTGGTGTCGTGACAACGGTCTATTGCTGCACATTCACAGAGCGATGCACGCCGTAATCGACCGTCAAAAGAACCACGGTATTCACTTCCGCGTTTTAGCTAAGACCCTGCGGATGTCCGGTGGCGACCACATCCACACTGGTACAGTGGTTGGTAAGTTGGAAGGCGAACGTGGTATCACAATGGGCTTTGTTGATCTGTTGCGTGAAAACTATGTTGAGCAAGACAAGTCTCGCGGTATCTACTTCACCCAAGATTGGGCTTCTATGCCTGGTGTATTTGCTGTTGCTTCCGGTGGTATCCACGTATGGCACATGCCTGCACTATTAGAAATCTTTGGTGATGATTCCGTGCTGCAATTTGGTGGTGGTACTCTTGGTCACCCCTGGGGTAATGCTCCTGGTGCAGCCGCTAACCGCGTTGCCCTAGAAGCTTGTGTTCAAGCTCGTAACGAAGGTCGTAACTTGGCTCGTGAAGGTAACGATGTTATCCGCGAAGCTGCTAAATGGTCTCCTGAACTGGCTGCTGCTTGCGAACTGTGGAAGGAAATTAAGTTCGAGTTTGAATCAGTCGATACCGTCTGATCCAAGAGTGAAAAGTTAAAAGTTAAAAGGTAAAAGAAAATAGTCATTCCTTCTTTTTACCCTTACGGGTGACGCTCATTCCTCGCTAACGCCACTTGCTTTATGCTGGGAAACCCGTCCACCCTTCGGGTTCAGCAGTCCCCCATCGACGGGAACCGCCAAGATGGTAGCTGCTTCATCGCAGTGGCTCACTTTTTCCTTTTGATTTTTTACTTAACTATGGGCTGGGGTCAAGCATGAATCTTAAGCAAATTGCGAAGGACACAGCCAAGACTCTCCAACGCTACCTGACATATCAGGCGCTGAAGACGGTACTGGCACAGTTGAGCGAAACTAATCCTCCCTTGGAACTTTGGCTGCATAACTTTTCCGCCGATAAAATTCATGATGGAGAAGCATACATCGAGCAACTGCTCCAAGAGAAGCCAGATTTGGCGTTGCGAATCATGACTGTTAGAGAACACATTGCCGAAGAAATCACAGAATTCCTACCGGAAATGGTTCGCACTGGCATTCAGCAAGCCAATATGGAACAACGTCGCCAGCATTTAGAACGGATCACGCAACTCAATTTAGCAAACCCTGGCCCTGAATCAGAACAGCAAGCAATCTCAGAGCCGAAGGACAACTTATCAAGTTAGTCAATCAAATCAGTAGTAAAAAATCGCAACCCATCATCAACAGCTATGCAAACTTTCTCAAAAGAGCGTCGTTACGAAACCCTCTCTTATTTGCCCCCTCTTTCTGATGCTCAAATTGCCAAGCAGATTCAGTACATCTTGAGTCAAGGTTATATTCCAGCAGTTGAGTTCAACGAAACTTCTGAGCCAACAGAGTTGTTTTGGACAATGTGGAAGCTGCCTTTGTTTGGCGCTAAATCGACTCAAGAAGTACTGAACGAAGTTCAATCTTGCCGTTCTCAATATTCCAACAACTACATCCGCGTTGTGGGTTTCGATAACATTAAGCAGTGCCAAATCCTCAGCTTTATCGTTCATAAACCCAGCAGATATTAAAAAAGGTAAAGGATAAAAGCGAAAAGAAATTTCTTTTTCCTTATATCTTTTAAACTCACTTAAAATCAGAGAGGTAGTTAATTCTACCTCTCTTTTTTAATGACATTCTGAATTTCCCAAGCAATAGCGTACTTCAGAAAATTGAGAAATACTATAAATGAATTTATTACATCTACCACAAGCAAGACTTTGCTTTGTTGGTGACTCTTTTGTTAACGGTACTGGCGATCCGGAATGCTTGGGTTGGACAGGCAGAGTCTGTGCTAATGCTAATAAAAGAGGTTACGATATTACATACTATAATTTAGGCATTAGAAGAGACACAAGTACTGATATAGAAAAGCGATGGTTACAGGAAGTATCAGTTCGTTTACCAAAAGAATATTATGGCAGAGTAGTATTTTCTTTTGGGCTAAATGACACAACAGTAGAGAACGGTAAAACTCGTGTAGACTTCATAGATTCAATCAGAAACACTCGCAAAATTTTAAATGAAGCCAAACAGATGTATCCTGTTTTGATGGTTGGCCCAGCACCAGATGTAGAACGGGAAGATCCCCAAAGAAAAAAGAGAACTAGTGATTTATCTAAACAATTTGCTTTGATTTGTGATGAATTGAATATACCTTATTTAGATGTTTTTTCCATATTAGAAAAATCTCATATCTGGATTGATGAAGCCAGAGCCAATGATGGCGCTCATCCCAAAGTAGGAGGTTATGTAGAATTTGCCAAAATTGTAGAAACTTGGGATGCTTGGCAAAATTGGTTTCCTTAAGTTTATAGTTGGTTGAGACACTCGATTAAATTTGTTTAGATAATAATTGCTTATCCCTCTTCTGTCAGTCTCCGAAAACATTTGCCATTTCTGAATTCTAGAGCTTTTGTACAGCAAGCGATCGCGCGATTATTTTCTAATAACAAATTCAAGAGCAATTTTTTTCTAATAGTATAGGTTGTATTGATTGCCTCGTGAGACTTCTAGCAATCGCCCTCACGGAGAGTGACAGAAGAGGGTTATACTAGATGCAGCAACACTCCTTTGAGGACTCTGCTAATGACAGCATCGGTAGAACAAAACTTTGACAAAGATGCAAGAATTCCGCCGTTAGAAAGTGGTGATAGGCTCTCCCGCCACGAATTTGAGCGTCGATATACAGTAATGCCACATATTAAGAAAGCAGAACTAATAGAAGGAATCGTCTACGTGGCCTCACCTTTACGTTTTAACAGTCATGGAAAACCTCATGCCAATCTTATTGGCTGGTTGTGGAATTATAAAGTTGCCACTCCTGGGGTTGAGTTAGGCGATAATTCTACAGTCCGTCTGGACTTGGACAACGAACCGCAACCTGATGTTGTATTGCTAATTGATGAAAAACTAGGTGGACAGGCACATATTAGTGACGATGACTACATTGAAGGCGCGCCAGAATTAGTGGCAGAAGTTGCGGCTAGCAGTGCTGCAAATGATTTATACGATAAGAAAAAAGCTTACCGTCGTAACGGCGTAAAAGAGTACATTGTTTGGCAGAGTTTAGAGAATAAACTTGATTGGTTCAGTTTGCAAAATGGAGAATATGTGTCATTAGAACCGGATGTAGATGGAGCGATTAAAAGTCGTGTATTTTCTGGATTGTGGTTAGATGTACAGGCATTACGTGCAGGAGAAATGGCACAAGTTTTAGCTGTATTACAACAAGGATTGAATAGTAAAGAACATGCGGATTTTGTGCAGCAATTAACGCGCAAATCTTAGTTATAAATCTTTAATGTAAACCTGTCTAACCCTGCGCCCCCTAATTTCTCAATGTGCAAATTAAAAATACAAAAAGTTATATATTTTTCAGGGATAACTAATTTTTTTCCATAATTTTAAATGATTGAATCATTGCTTCGGCAGTAGGTAAATACTGAGAATATTTCCCAGACTCTGCCGTATATGTAATAAAGTAAGCTTTGCTATTTCTTACGGTTCCAACTTCTATAACTTGGAGTTTGCATTGTCCTTCTTGACGAGTATAAATTAATTTATAGGCATTAAAGTCTGATAGCGTTGTTGATGGTGTCGAATCATCTGTAATTTGTTGATTTGGATTATTGTTCTTAACTTTTTGGATCGCCATTTTTTTATATTCATCTAATGATAATAATTGCTGAGATAAGTCATTAATATTAATTGTGATTTCTAAGGTACAAGAATTCACTGGTTTTTGATTTTTAGGTATAAATTGAATTACTTCCCCGCCAAAATCATCGCCTGGTTTGATTGGTTGCCAATTATCTGATGGATATGAGATTGTGATGCCAAACTTCGGCTCTGCGTAAGTTGAAAGAGTATGTTTAAGATTAATTAATTGAGATAAAATCCATAAAATGAAAGGAGTAATTATTGCTACTCCTACACTTAGCCACAGTTTCCAAGGAAGAGATTTGGAAGATAGTGATTTGACAGCTTGCAATGCTTTTGTTGCTGAGTGGTAACGCTGACGGTAGTCATAGCGCACCATTGTATCGATGATATTTGCTAATTGAGGACTAACTTGAGCGCGATCGCGCCACATAATCTCCCCTGTTTGGGAATTAGTCGGTAGCCCTCCCGGATAAGGATTAATTCCCGTTAATGCTTGAATGGCAATAATTCCCACTGCATAAATATCACTGGGGAAAGTAGGTTGACCTTTTGCTTGTTCGCCAGGGACATAACCAGGAGTACCAATACCAATAGTCAAATCCGTCTTTCTGAGAGGATTGATCAGCACAGTACTCACTTCTTTAACAGCACCAAAATCGATTAAAACAATTTTGCCATCAGACCGACGACGGCGAATATTTGAGGGTTTGAGATCGCGATGGATTAAATTTTCTTGATGAACAAAGGCTAAAACTTCTAAAATATCCTCTAAAAGTTTGATTACTGTACGTTCGCTCAGTTTTTCGCTTGGGATTAATTCTTGGCTTAAATCGTGACCTTCTATATATTCCTGTACGAGATAAAATTCTTGATTTTCTTGAAAAAATGCCAATAAACGGGGTATTTGGTCGTGATGCCCTAAACGTTCTAGATTTGCGGCTTCGGTCTCAAATAATCTTTTACCGACTGCCAAAGTCTCTGGGTCGGTGGAAACTGATTTAAACTGTTTGACGATACATTGAGGATTCCCAGGTCGTCCGATGTCAATGGCTGTGGAAGTAATGCTAAATCCTCCTTTGCTAATTCGCGCCTGAATTTGGTAGCGTCCACCGAGAATTTGACCTATCATCCCAGTCACCAATTTCTCCTGCAATTTTTATATCATTTATCCCAAGATTGCTAAAGTTGGTGAGAAGTTGCGTCACCGTTGATGCGTAATTTTTGGGTAGGTATTGTTTCATTAACTCTAGAATTGAATATGCATTTTTACTGATATATTTGAGTTTGATTCCAAAAAACAGCAATTTGACGTTATAGCTTACTGGATTATTGCCTAGGTTAAATTATCCTCTTTTTAGTGATTGATGCTGACAGATGCGTTTGAGGTTACTCGCTCAAATATTAGCAACAGCTTCTGTGACTTCAGCTTTGACTTTGGCGATCGCATTCAGATGATTCAATATTGTAGAGTGGGTAAGAAGACCGCCAAAAATAAAGGACGGGCAAACGCCCATCCCCAAAACTAATTAAATCATCTTGCAAATATCAATGTGCGATTAACCTTCCAATGCCTCAGCTGTCTTTATCTTATCCAACTTGAGAATCAACACACCTAGAGGTGGCAGACACAAATCAAGCGAATAAGGACGACTGTGCAAAGACCAACGATCTGTCCACTTACCGCCTAAGTTACCCATATTGCTGCCGCCATACTGACGAGCATCGCTATTGAATAACTCAGTGTAAAATCCATGTTCTGGTACACCAATGCGATAGTGAGAATGGGGTTGAGGTGTAAAGTTACAAACTACAACAACAAAATCCTCAGAATCTTTGTCGCGGCGGATGAAGGAAACCACACTATGGCGGTTGTCGCTACAATCAATCCACTCAAATCCTGGTTCCGCAAAATCCTGAGTGTACAAAGCTGGTTCGGAACGATAAAGATGGTTTAGTTCTTGGAAAAACTTTTTCAGCTGTTGATGTGATTCGTGCTGGAGTAACTGCCAGTCCAAATCTGCCCAAACATTCCACTCACTCCACTGGGCAAACTCCATACTCATAAACATGGTTTTCTTGCCTGGATGAGCGAACATATAACTAAACAAACAACGCACATTAGCAAACTTCTGCCATCTATCCCCTGGCATTTTGCCGATGATATTGCTCTTGCCATGCACGACTTCATCATGAGACAGAGCCAGCATGAAGTTTTCACTGTGGTTGTACCACATGCTAAAAGTGATATTGTTTTGATGGAACTGGCGAAACCAAGGGTCCATGCTGAAGTAGTCCAGCATATCGTGCATCCAGCCCATATTCCACTTCAAGTTAAAGCCCAATCCACCTGTGTAGGTAGGCCAAGATACCATCGGCCAAGAAGTAGATTCTTCAGCAATTGAGAGAGCGCCAGGAAAATAGCTGAAAATGATGTGATTTACTTGACGCAAAAAATCTGCTGCTTCCAGGTTTTCTCTACCACCGTACTGATTAGGTAGCCATTCTCCTGGCTCGCGGCAATAGTCATTGTAAAGCATTGAGGCAACAGCATCAACGCGAACGCCATCAATGTGGTACTTGTCAAACCAAAACAGAGCATTTGCTACTAGAAAATTCCTCACTTCGTGGCGACTGTAGTTGAATACCAAAGTACCCCATTCTTTGTGTTCGCCTTTGCGAGGGTCAGCGTGTTCGTATAGATGGCTACCATCAAAGAAAGCTAAACCATGACCATCTTTCGGGAAATGACCGGGAACCCAGTCCACAATTACGCCGATGTCGTTTTTGTGACATTGGTCTACAAAATACATGAAATCTTCAGCACTACCAAAACGCGAAGTGGGAGCATAGTACCCAGTTACTTGATAACCCCAAGACCCATCAAAGGGATGCTCCGCAATTGGCAGTAGTTCCACATGGGTATATCCCAAATCTTTAACGTAAGGGATGAGCCGGTCTGCTAGTTCTCGGTAGGTAAGGAAACGCGCTCCCGGTTTCAGTTCCGAAACAACCACTACAGGCTCGGTTTCGCCATTAGGCAGCTTAGGGGGTTCTGCGCTAGCAGCATGTAACCAAGAACCTAAATGTACTTCATAGACTGAAACAGGTTGAGTTAGAGGATCGGTGTGTCGTCGCTTTTCTAACCATTCTTCGTCATTCCAAGTGTAAGCATCTAAATCAGTGACAATGGATGCTGTTTTCGGGCGGGGTTCTTGCTGAAAACCATAGGGATCGGACTTTTCGTAAATGTGCCCTGCAAAATTTTTGATTTCGTATTTATAACGCGTTCCCACATCTAATTCGGGGATGAACAATTCCCAAATACCAGTGGAACCCCTACGCATCTGGTGTTTGCGCCCATCCCAAAGATTGAAATCTCCTAAAACCGAGACATTACGGGCGTTGGGGGCCCAAACAGCAAAATAAACACCCTTCACTCCCCCTACTTCTGCAACATGCGCCCCTAATTTCTCGTAAATTCGGTGGTGATTACCTTCAGAAAACAAATGCAAGTCAAAATCTGTGAGGCGGGGAGAACGGAAAGCATAAGGATCGTAGGTAACACGCTCATGCTCTCCTTCTTTAATCCGTAACTGGTAGTTTGCCAGCTCTGCTGTTTCAATCGTGCATTCAAAAAAGTGGGGATGATGTACGGCGTGCATAGGGTATTGCTGCCGTTGTTCGGGAAGAACTACCCATGCCTCACTTGCATTTGGTAGGTAGGCTCGCACAGCCCAGACATTTTGGCCATTTTGCTCTATGGGGTGAGAACCAAGTATTTCAAAGGGATCGGAATGCTGATTCCAAACGATGCTGTTAACTTGTTCAGGGGCGATCGTAGTCATGGACATGAAGCTACCTAAGTCGAATTAAGTGAGTAACTAAATCTACTTGTGAAATATATATATATTCTTTACATTTATTTGCAATTTTGTCTTCTTGTCTCCGTTATCCTACATCAGAATGAGCCAGCAGTCTTTTAGGGAGATGAGGGAGATGGGGGAAATGGGGGAAATGAGGGAAGATAAAACTACTAACCACCGATCGCTAAGGATGGATAACTACTTTGTTACAAATCTAAAAATGGAAAAAGCTGAAGCAAGGCTTTACGTATGCGAAGTAAGAAAAGCTGTTCCCGAATTTTAGGATCTAGTTTCGGTGGAGGACTAACTTGCAATTGCTCTTGCAATTCTATGTATTCAGCAGCAGTTAGGAATTTGCCATCGATGGGCGATCGCGCATCTAAAATAATTTCTGTCCGTAATATTTCTTCCGGTGTATCCTCTGGTGGTGGCAATGCCATCACTGCTGTGTGCCAATAGCTGCTGAACCACACTAAAGTACCAGTGCTAACACCCAAAACTAAAAATAATATTTGCTTTCTCGTCTCCACTATTTTCATCTCTCCTCACTCCCCATTTCCCCCACCTCCCCCTGCTCCCTCATCTTCCTCATCTTCCTCATCTCCCCCTGCTCCCCTTCTCACTTCTCACTAAGCCCTGGTGGAAGTGGTTCGCTACACTGCTGATGAATTTGTCTAATCCGTTGAAATAACCAAGGATATCCCTGACGGTACTGGGGAATGAGCGCTAAAGGACTTAGCAAAGCAGCTGCGGCAATATCTGCTACGCTCAATTTATTGCCTACTAAATACTCACTCTTCTGCCAGCGGATAGATAACTCTTCTAAGCCAGTTGCTAGCCTACTGGCGGCTAATTCGACACTGGCCTTGTCGATCCCATACTGTTGACGTACCACTGAAATTATTATCTGACTTGCCAGTGATGAATCGATTTGTTTGCCCTCACCAGCGCGAAATTGATAGTACACAAATCGTGTAGCTGTACCAATGCTTTCATCTAACCAATCTTCTAGCATCCAGGCTTCTGTCTGCTGTTTGTAATCAGGTAAAAATAAAGACGGTTCTGGTTGGTAAGATTCTAGATATTTGAAAATTTGGGTAGAGTCAGCGATCGCTTGCGGTTGTCCCTCTAGTTCCGGTAACAAAACTGGTAGAGTCTTTAAACCAGTCAACGGTTTTACTCGCAGCACATGCAAACCAGGAGTCAGATTTTCACTCTTGTAATTAATTTGCTTATAACCCAACGCTAAACGGGCTTTGCGACAATAATGAGATGTACTAAATTGTAGTAGCAACATAAAGTTATACCAATTTGTAATTCTTGATTAAGAAAGTCAGACTATAGTCTGGGTTTCCAGGTTGGTATCTATCTGACTTTTCACGGGAAGTACTAAAATTCCCGTCAAGACAGGGGGTAGGGGATAGGGTGTAGGGTGTAGGGAAAAGAAGAAAGCCTTACTACACCCTACACCCCACACCACACCCTCGCTCATGCGTCCACATAACGTGAAAAGTTAGGGTATCTATTTATTCTTTTTTTAAATTGGTATGACTCTAGCAGTTAACTAAAAACATACTACAACTACAGCCGTAGCTACACCCTTTAGGAAAGTATTGATTACTCAAAGCCTTAAAGCAACTGGTTTTTACTCAGCACTCAGAACTCAGCACTCAGCACTCAGAACTCAGCACTTTGCCATAGCTTGAGGGGCGCTAGTGCTGAGTTGGCAGATTCTTAGCCCCTATTTCATGCATATTTTTGCCTTGGGACTGTCTTCAAACTCCTAATTCCTACCTTTTCCTACAACTTTGATTGCGAGAAATCGATATGATAGATAAGTAGATAAAACTTAAAGAATATTTATCAAATGCTGATTGACTCCTCTGGCTTGTCCAAAGTAAGAGACTCAGTAAAAGCAAAAATTTTCTTCGGTCATGAACCCAGTACCGAGTTAATCGCTATTCTTAGCGTCTACTTTGTCCAAGGAATTCTAGGGTTGGCGCGTCTAGCCGTCAGCTTTTTCCTCAAAGACGAACTCCTACTAAGTCCAGCTCAGGTATCAGCACTATTTGGAGTTGTCGCCCTACCTTGGATGATTAAGCCGGTGTTTGGCTTCATCTCCGATGGTTTACCTATATTCGGCTACCGTCGTCGTCCCTACCTGATATTATCTGGGATATTGGGAGCTATTTCTTGGGTGAGTTTGGCAACAATCGTCCACACAAGTTGGGCCGCGACGATCGCGATCGCTCTTAGTTCTCTATCTGTCGCCGTCAGTGATGTGATAGTTGACTCGCTGGTAGTCGAAAGGGCAAGAGTAGAATCACAAGCGGATGCTGGTTCGTTGCAATCTCTGTGCTGGGGTACTTCGGCAGTGGGAGGTTTAATTACCGCCTACTTAAGTGGAATACTTTTAGAACATTTCACCACCCGCACTATATTTTGGATTACTGCCTTATTTCCCCTGATTATCTGTGCGATCGCTTGGTTGATTGCTGAGTCTCCCATTCGCAAAGATGCTAACGAAAGTAATAACACTAACTCTACAAGCGTTAAGCATCAATTAAAACAACTACGCCAAGCCATCTCCCAAAAAGCAATTTGGTTGCCCACTGCATTTATCTTCATTTTGCAAGCTACCCCAACTGCCGACTCAGCCTTTTTCTTCTTTACCACCAACGAACTTCACTTTCAACCAGAATTCTTAGGGCGAGTACGACTGGTGACAAGTGCTGCTTCTTTAATTGGTGTTTGGATTTTTCAACGTTTCCTCAAAAGCGTTTCCTTTCGCGTGATTTTTGGTTGGAGTTCTGTCATCTCGGCAGTTTTGGGAATGACAATGTTACTGCTGGTAACTCATACCAACCGAACTCTAGGTATAGATGACCATTGGTTTAGTTTGGGTGACAGTCTTGTACTCACCGTCATGGGGCAAATCGCCTATATGCCGATATTGGTACTAGGGGCAAGACTTTGTCCTCCGGGAGTCGAAGCGACATTCTTTGCTTTGTTGATGTCAGTATCTAACTTAGGCGGGATGGTTGGCTACGAATTTGGGGCCATCATGATGCATTGGTTAGGAATTACGGAAACAAACTTTGAGTTACTTTGGCTATTGGTGATCGTTACTAATCTCAGTACCTTATTACCACTACCATTCCTCAACTGGTTGCCAAATGGTGATTCGCAAACCGAGATAGCAGCATCGCAACCAGCACTAGCAGCAAATGGAGAACAGCCATTTGTACCTAATCTAATGTCTGAGTTGATGTTGCAAGAACCAGAATCAGAAGCGGTTGAGTAACAAGACAAGGGTAGCCGTGTGGTGAGATAGTCTTCCCACAGAAATAACTCTTAACAGTCATCATTCATCATTCATAATGCAGAGTTTAAATATTTCCGAAAGTGCTGTTTTAGATAAATCTTACACTCGTGCCGATTGGCAAGGAGGATATCAATCCCTTACTCAAGAATTTGATTATTGGATTGACGATATAGAAGGAAAAATTCCTCCAGAACTGCAAGGTACGCTGTTTAGAAACGGCCCTGGTTTGCTAGATATAAATGGGCAACGCATTCATCACCCTTTTGATGGCGATGGCATGATTAGCCGCATCACATTTACTAATGGTCGTGCCCATTTCCGCAATCGTTTTGTCCGTACAGAAGGCTATTTAGCAGAACAAAAAGCCGGAAAAATTCTTTACCGTGGTGTTTTTGGCACTCAAAAACCGGGTGGCTGGCTAGCTAATATTTTCGACTTCAAAATCAAACATATTGCCAACACCAATGTTATCTACTGGGGGGGTAAACTCTTGGCACTATGGGAAGCTGCTGAACCCTATCGCCTCGACCCTTACACTTTAGAAACCTTGGGTAAAGAATATTTCAATGGTGTTTTGTCAGCAGGTGAAGCTTTTAGCGCCCATCCTCGCTTCGATCCTAGTTGCGATCGCGATGGAGGTCAACCTTGTCTAGTAAACTTTTCTATTCAACCGGGACTCTCCACCACAATTAATATTTTCGAGCTAAACCTCGCAGGTGAAATTGTGAGAAAACACGCTCACAGTGTTCCAGGTTTCTGTTTTATCCACGATTTTGTTATCACTGCTAATTACTGTATCTTCTTTCAAAATCCCGTTAACTTCAATCCCATACCTTTCGCCTTGGGAATGCGTGCAACCGGCGAATGTATTCAGTTTCAGCCGCATCAGCCTACTCGCATCATAGTTATTCCTCGCTTCCCTCAACCAGGGCAAGAAGTAAAAATTCTAGAAACGCAATCTGGTTTCGTCTTTCACCACATCAATGCTTTTGAGGTGGAGAATGAAATTATTATTGATTCTATTTGTTACGAATCTTTACCTGAAGTCGAGCCAGAAAGCGATTTTCGCCAAGTTAATTTTGACTCAAATACTCCCGGTCAACTTTGGCGGTTCCATCTCAACCTCCACAATGGCAATGTGCAACGAAAGTTAATTGAAAGCCGTTGCTGTGAATTTCCCAGTATCAATCCGGCTAATGTCGGACGACCTTACCAGTATTTCTATATAGGTGCTGCTCATGCAGAGACTGGTAATGCTCCCTTACAAGCCTTACTAAAAATTGATTTAGAGTCTGGGCAAAGACAACTTTGGAGTGCTGCACCTCGTGGTTTTATGGGCGAGCCGATTTTTGTACCGCGTCCGGGTTCGCAAAGAGAAGATGATGGCTGGGTTCTGGCTTTGGTTTATGATGCTGCTTATCACCGCTCAGATGTGGTAATTTTAGATGCCAGTGATTTTTCCCAAGGAGCGATCGCTCGCTTGCATCTCAAGCATCACATACCCTATGGTTTACACGGCAGCTTTACTTCTGAAGTGTTTGCACCAACTTAATTCACTAAAATACATGAATAATGAGGGTTTTAGGAGCCAATGCTGGGCAAGCTACTTGCTCAGTAATTGCTTATCAGCTTATTTGAGAAAGAATTAGGAAGAAATGTAAATTGAAGGTTTGTAGATGTAGAAATAGTTATAAAACAAAAACCTGAAAATCGGGATCATGCTCGAACTACAGTGATTTGCTAAATACTGAAATTCTACTTTTTTACCCCTCTAAATAATTTAGAGGGGACTTTTTTATCGAGAAAATGCGATCGCTCATCGGTAAGATCGCAACCAATGAATACACATAGTTGCTTCTGTGTTCATATCTTCTATCATAAAACGAAAATAAAAATGTAACAAAAACTACAAATTATTTCTATTTCTAAAAATTAAGGATAAGCTAGGCATATATATATCTGGCTCGCGGAGATGCCGCGATGAGGAGAAAATTTTATGGTTTCAACACCTGTGCTACCGCTGGAAGCTGCTTCTCCAGCGCATATTTGTCCATTCGATCAAGCCTGTAGCTATCTAGAGGCGGCAGCTAAAGAATTAAGACTAGCTCAGGGAATAGTAGAAATACTCAGCCATCCACGCAAAGTAGTGACAGTTTCCATTCCCGTCAAGCTGGATAATGGTGAAGTGCGAGTTTTCGCCGGACATCGAGTACAGCACTCCGATATCTTAGGGCCTTACAAAGGTGGAACTCGTTACCACCCAGCCGTCACACTGCGGGAAGTCTCGGCTTTAGCAATGCTAATGACTTGGAAATGTGCGTTATTAGGTATTCCCTATGGTGGTGGTAAGGGAGGTATTGCCATAGATCCAAAACGCTATAGCGTAGGTGAATTAGAGCGTATTACTCGTCGTTATACCAGCGAGTTGATTAAAGATATCGGCCCATCAGTAGACATTCCCGCACCAGATATGGGTACTTCTGCCCGTGAAATGGCTTGGATGATGGACACTTACTCAGTCAATGTTGGTCATGCTGTACCCGGAGTTGTGACAGGTAAGCCGCTTTCTATTGGTGGTTCGCTGGGACGGGAAATGGCTACTGGACGCGGCACGATGATTATTGTACGTGAAGCGCTGGCAGACCAAGGTAGATCCTTAGTGGGAGTGCAAGTAGTTATTCAGGGTTTCGGCAATGTGGGAATGGCTGCTGCTGAATTGTTACACCAAGCAGGAGCTAAAATTATAGCTGTCTCAACGGGTGCAGGGGGAGTCTTCGCTAAAGAAGGTCTTGATATTCCAGCATTAAAAGCCTATGCCGCTGCCAATCGTAGGAGTGTTGTTGGTTATCCCCAAGCTGAACCAATTAGCAATGCAGATTTATTAACTTTACCCTGTGATGTTTTAATTCCCGCAGCTTTAGAAAACCAAATCACCGAAGAAAATGTCAATCAGATACAAGCCCAAATGGTAGCAGAAGCAGCTAATGGCCCAATTACGCTTGAGGCAAATCTGTCCTTAGAGGCGCGAGGTGTAACGGTACTACCCGATATTTTGGCGAATGCCGGTGGTGTAGTAGTAAGTTATCTAGAGTGGGTACAAGGTCTTTCTTATCTATTTTGGGATGAAGAACGCGTTAACCGCGAAATGGAACATTTGATGGTGCAGGCTTATCGCCAAGTCACCCAACAGTCAAAGTTACGACAAATTCCTCTGCGATTAGCAGCTTATACGTTAGGAGTGGGCAGGGTTGCCCAGGCACTAAGTGATAGAGGTCTGTATCCTTGAAGGAACTCTGCTTGGTATGTATCGCTGGCTGATTCTTTCTCTGACTGCCTACCTCATCGCTCATTGGACTTATCTGCATATTTCAGTCTGCATCACCACCTGATTGGGGACAGGCTGCACAAACTGCTTTAGAATCTATTTTTCCCCAAATTTTTGTGTCTCATATTTTACTTAACCTGAGTTCGGGATCAGCCCAAACCATGATTCTATCGTTGGCTGAATCTCCTAAAACTTACGCAAAATATCTCTGGAACTCTCATGACTCTGCGTTCTTCCGAAGTTTGCTCAACGCTCTTAACCCGCGCACGCAACTTCTCTCTGCGCCTCTGTGGTTCGATTTTTTAGAACTTGTGCCGAAGTTTAGCAGCAAAATCTTCTTAACCCGAACTGAGGTTAAGCTATATCTCGCGTTCAGCTGGCGATCGCCTCTTGGATAAAAGCAAGTAAGAACAAACGTGGTGATAACCTGCTTTTTACTGATAAATCAAACAGTTGCCTGATTGCTGAGAGATCGTGTGAGAATCCACAAATCACTAGCATAAAACAGCAGGAGTGATTTTTCCTCTCATATAAGCTTCAGCAATTCTTTTTCGTTGCAATTTACCGCTGCTAGTTTTTTCCAACAACCCTGGACGAATAAAAAATATCTGTTCTACTGGAACTTTCACACCAATGTGGTTAAGAATTATCTCACTTGTTTGCTGTTTGTACTCAGTTGCTCCTTTTAGCACACTAGTTTGCTTGGTTTCTATCAAAATAATAATATTTTCATCTGCTTGAATAGCAGCAACTTTGCCTGATTGCACAAAGGGTAAGGACTCTAAGCAGTGTTCAAAATCAGTAGCAAAATAGCTTTGACCGTTGATTTTAAAACGATCGCTGATTCTACCAGTAATGAAAAGCTCGCCCTCGCTCATTACACCTAAATCACCAGTAGAAAAGAAGCCATCAGAATTATCAAACAGGTGAGCGTTTTCCCAATAACCATCAACCAAACTACCGCCCCTGATTTGGATTTCTCCTATTTCACTCTCACGACATACAGTTCCGTCTTCAGATATTAAACGCACACTAAAATCACTCAACGGTTTACCTGATGAAATAGCTTGACAACCATTCGCCAGTGTCAGCACTTTCGGAACATCTTCTAACTGACAACAAGAAACCATTAAAACAGCTTCAGCCATACCATAGCAAGGCTTAATAGCTGTAGGCCGCAATCCATACGGAGCTAACATCTCTATAAATTTATATAGATTTTTAATATTAATTGGCTCACTACCATTAAAAACTATTCGTAAATTTTCTAAGTTGAGATCGGCAATTTCTGCGGTTTCGCTGTTTTCTAGCCGACGCAGACAGTAACTAATAGCAAAATCAGGAATAACAGCGATCGCAATTCGTTTTTTTGAAAGCTCGCTCAACCAACCTATAGGATTAATTAAGAACTTCACTGGTGTACTTAAGTGCAGATTTAGTCGGCGATACAACGTTGTTAGAAAGCCACCTACTAATCCCATATCATGATACAGAGGCAACCAACTTGCTGCTTCATCACCTTGTCTGCTTTGAGCATAGTTAGCAATAATCTGTATTTGTGCCATAATCTTACCGTGGGTAACAGGAATTCCTTTGGGAAAAGCAGTTGAGCCAGAAGAAAACTGTACAAAAGCTATATCACCAGAGGTAATAGCGGCAAAATTAGGTGATGTCTGGGGCTGAAAGTCTGTGCTTGGTAATGGCAATCGCTGATGGCTAAAATCAAGAGATTTGATACTAGGAGCTTCTAAAATCAAGCGAGCATTGTATGAATCGGCTATTCTGTTGATAAAAGCTAAATAGCTATCCTTCAATACACCTATACCATAAGGTTTGATTGATAAAGGAATCGCACCTAGTCCAATCAAAGCAAAAAAGGAAATAAGCACACTTTCTGTAGTTTCAAAGGGAAACACTATCCTTGTCCCCACTGTCACACCTTGAGAGCGAAAATATGCCATGTATGCAGTAATCTGCTTCTTAAAATTGCAGTAGGGTAAGAACTTAGTATCTTTGCGATCTTCCTGAAGAAACAAACCGATATGCGCATCAGTGTCTTCAAGTGCGTGTATCATATCCAGCATGGTGAGCGATTCTTGCACTGGAAGTTGTAACTCTGGCATTCTGGCTACTTCAGGCAATTTCATGACACACCTCCTAGTGCCTTGGCTGTATTGTTTTCCTCAAGAAAATCCGGCAAACTCTTGAGTGTACGTTCAACGGCATCAATGAATCCAACTTTCACGCGGGCATCAGCTGCTATAGTGGCAGTTCCATCAGTGAAAATTTCCACAGTTTGGCAAAATACTGCTTGATAGCGATACTCTTTTTCTGTATCTTCTATTTTCGTAATTACTCTAACTTCTTTTGGTAATATTTCCCGACGATAATTGATTTCAATCCGCGCCACTACAGGTAGAATGCGCTGACCACGACGTAAGTTGTGGTGTTCAAGCCATAACCATCGCCCTGCTTCTAAATATTCCAAGACCGTAGCATTATTGACGTGACCTAAACTATCAAGGTCATTTGGGCGTACTTGTAATGTTAGACTAACTGGTTCAAACTTCATTTCAACAATCTTGAATAACTTAACAGTTGGCACACTTATGCCCCAAGTGCAATGATGACAACGGTAGATACATAATCCCCACTATGGGAAATAGAAATGTGAGCAGTCCAATTTTGACGAGTAAAATACTCTGCTAGAGAGCCATAAAACTGAAAATATGGAGCTTTGCTGGAATTGTGTTGTATTTCTACATCTGTCCAATAAAATTGAGGGGCTATTTTCAGTGCTTTAAATAGTGCTTCCTTAGCAGAAAATTGAGCCGTCATACTTTGCAATGGGTTTTTACTTTGACTGAAGTACAAACACTCTGTGTCTGTAAAGAAGATCCCTGGAATTTTGAGTGCTTCCACTTTTTCTAATTCGGCTATCAGTTGAATATCGTGTCCTAGTCCAATCAACATCCCACCAATTCCAACCACTTTTGTTCAACTTCCGCCGCTGAGTTCACCTCAATACCTGTAATTTGTCTGAGAGCAGAAAAAATCATTCCTTGCTTGCGTTCAATATTGTCAGGAATTGTTATTTTGTACTCAAGTGCGTCCCACCAGTTAACATGAGAATCACGTTGTTCTAAATGCTGACGCTTGCTACCATAAAGTTCGCCACCTTCACGAACAAACAAATGAGTAACAGCAAATGCTCCTTTGGGGGAGTACTCTTGACTATCAACTAGAGCTTTGGCAAAACTAATGAAGTAGGTCATGTGCTGCGCTTCATCAGCAGCAATCTGCTTAAACAATTTCTTCAACCCAGGATCTTGAGCAACGCTGGCACAATATGAGTAGTTAACTGTGGCTGTAATCTCAGAAATCGCCAGTAAAACTAGGGTTCTGAGCATATCATCATCAGGAAAAATCTTCCGAAACTCAATCAGAACTCGATCGTTTACTGTTTCTAAACCAAGCAGGTTAGATAAGCGATTGAGTGTACTTTCATGAAAGCTTTCTTCCTCGTTCCAGTAACGGCTCCAAGTACTGCAAGCTTGCATAACACTCGCTAAAGCTGGATTAGACTCTTGCCAGCGACGACATTCAGCATCTGCCACTCTTGCAAGGCGATCTGCTCCTGGTTTGGTGGTTAATTCTGCTCTTCCAGCATTCCAAATATTCACTCGATCGAATTCAGTTAAATTCTCTAAATCAATCGCATCGATCATTTCCACAGCGCTCCATCGACGCTTTTCGTGAAAACTATGTTGTTCCCAAATTAAATCCACTAAGCAACTGCGTTGTTCAGCTAGAATTTTATACAAGTCGTTGACAATATTGGCTCTAGAGATTACATTCACCATAGTTAGGTTTTTGAAATACAATTTTTCAAGTTTTTAGGTTTTATCTTGTTTAGGCTTTTTAGCTAATTAAGGTGAAGTTTGCACCTTATCTACTTCTTGTAATAAGACTTCTAATACTGTTGAAATTTTTGTATCTAATGAGAAAGCAGGTAAACGGATATCGGTTCCATACTGCTTTTTAATGGTGTTACTAATTTTGGCAAATACCTCCATGAGATCGATGCTGTTTTGAAGTTGTTCGGAACGAGCAACAATTTCTGAAAGTGTCAAGTCATGCTCAAAAATTTCAGCTAATGGTAATTTAACGTTTTCTGCAAAAAGCTGACAAATATAATCTTTCACGATAGCTAACTCCTTTGTTAAATGTCCGAGTGAGTAGCAAAATATCATATTAAATTAACCTTTTTAAAAAGGTTATTTTTCGCATTGCTTAACAAAACCTTACTGAAGCTTGACATTTCTTTTACAGTCCAGTCTTTATTGACGTTGCTGCTCAGAGTTTGCCGACTTGTCACGGGTATCGCACTTTTGGCTCTCGTGATACTGGTAACCGATATATCAGAACATGAATACACCAGAATCTACACAACAGCAATTAAGCCAACAGTATGATTTTGCTAATACTCCCTATTAATCGTTACTCATAAAGTATCTAAATAGCATCCGAAAAATACGGAATTTCTCTAATTTCTGTAATTTTGGTGATGAAATTAATTTCATCACCAAAATTACCTAAAATCTTATCCAGACGGCGACATCGCAATGAGCTTGCACAGCACTGGCTCTTCGGAAGCTTGCTATACAGGGATTGTGACGACTGTTGGTAAAAAATTAATTACTAAGTTTCTTAATCCTGTAGAACTCCATCACCCTAGTAAAACAGCATGCACTCTCCTAAGCGATTACTGGTTAACCATCTACTGGATGCGCCTAATTGATTTCTATGTCATCCTAGAAAACGAGAGTTAATTCGGTGACAGTGTTTGTTTTTAGTATTCACAGGCTTATCTCCGAAATTTAAATCTCTACACACTGATAATTTTGGAGAAAATCAATGTCAATTTATGTAGGCAACCTCTCTTACCAAGTCACAGAAGATGATATTAGAGGTGTTTTCGGCGAATATGGTACTGTAAAGCGGGTTGTGCTGCCAAATGACCGTGAAACAGGTCGTCTGCGCGGCTTTGCTTTTGTAGACATGAATTCAGATGCCGAAGAAGCAGCTGCTATTGAAGCTCTTGATGGTGCTGAGTGGATGGGCCGCGATCTGAAAGTGAATAAAGCTAAACCCAAGGAAGACAGAGGTTCTTTTGGTGGTAATCGGGGGGGATACGGTGGTGGCGGTGGACGCGGACGCTACTAAGATTTGAAACCGCAAAGAAAGAGAGAATGAATTTTTAGGCCATTGATGAATTCAATTGAGTAGGAGAGAAAATGACCCAAATAATAGTGGGTGAAAATGAACACCTTGAGTCAGCTTTACGCCGATTTAAACGAGAAGTTTCCAAAGCGGGGATTTTTCAAGATATGAGAAAGCATCGTCACTTTGAAACCCCTATAGAAAAATCCAAGCGCAAAAAACTTGCCTTGCAAAAGCAGGGTAAAAGACGTTTCCGCACTTGAGAACTGACATAGATAGTAATCAATGCTCTCATAGTATTTATGAGGGCTTTCTTTATGCAAATTAGCACGAGTAATCAAAAAGTAAGAATTGAATTTTATGATCGGGTTTGCGAGGCTCGACCGAGCACCGTTCTTGCTCAACACTGGCTTTTACCCTTTATTTTAGCCATGAATGGCACGCTTGTTAAGCGGAAATCATTGATATTACTGGTTTTGGGGTGTGGGGTGTAGGGAATGAAGAAGAAGTAATTTCTGTTTCACCTCGTGAGCTTGAATGTGTATTAACACTACCCCCTACACCCTGCCCAGATGAGGTTTCACGTTTTCTTAGTGCCATTCGTTTTAGCCATGCTATATCAATGGTAATTTGACAATAAAAGTTGTACCTTGTCCAACACCTGGGCTGTGGGCGTGGATTGTACCATCGTGGAGTTCTACTAAGCTACGAGCGATCGCCAACCCTAACCCTAGTCCTTTTTTTGTGCTTGGGGCTTGACAAAATGTGTCAAAAATGTATGGTAGAAACTCGGCATCTATGCCGCAGCCTGTATCACTGATGACAATCAAGGCTTGATTTTCATTACTTTCAAGATTAACCTCAACCCTGCCGCCATTCGGAGTAAATTTAACGGCATTGGTCAGTAAATTTAAGATGATTTGCTGCAAACGTTCAGAGTCGCCTTGTACTATTAGTGGTGAAACAGCAAGCTGACAGTCTAGATGAATGTCTTTAGTTTTACATTGGCACACTGTGGCGATCGCCGATTCAATTACTCCTTGCAGTTGCACTGGCTCAAGATTTAGGCAAATTTTCCCCGCAGTAATCCGCGAGATGTCGAGTAAATCTTCAACCAGTTTCGCTTGCAAAGTGGCATTGCGCTCAATTATCTCCAAGGCTTTTGCCAACATAGCTGGGCTGGGCGGATTGCTCCTGAGTAACCGCGTCCAACCGAGGATGGCAACTAAGGGGGTATTCAGTTCGTGAGAAACTACAGATAGTACTTCATCCTTGCGGCGGTTAATTGTTCTTTCTTGGCGCAGTGCAACTGAGCACAGGTGTGCCAATTGTAGATAGGCATTAACACGGGTGACAAGTTCCGTGGCAGAAAAAGGCTTGATTAGGTAATCATCAGCCCCAGCTTGTAGCCCTTCAATTACCGATTCTTCGCCAGCACGGGCAGAAAGCAGAATAATCGGTACTTCTTTTGTCCGCGCATCAGCCCGTAATGCTTGCAATAACTCAAAGCCGTCTAAAAAAGGCATCATCACATCACTGAGAACTAGATCCGGCACTCGCTCATTCACCGCCGCCAGCGCCGCCGCCCCATCAGCAACGGCTTGGACTTCTAGGTGTTCGCTTAATATCCGCGTGAGGTAATCGCGCATATCGGCGTTATCATCAACGATGAGAATATGGGCTGGGGGGGAAAGAGAGTTGTTAATTGTTACTTCTTCGCTCCCCCTACTCCCTGCTCCCTGCTCCCCTGCCTCTTCCCCTATCCACCGTTCTGCCTCCTGCACATAAGGCGCTGCACCTAATGCAGTTGATGTCAGGGTGCGTGTGGCTTGAATGCGACGTGCGCTATCGCGCCCCGCTACGCTAACGCTTGGCAGGTGTGCTGTCCCTAAGGGAATGGTGACGGTGAAGCAGGTTCCTTGCCCGACGGTGCTGCTTACATCTATAGTTCCGCTATGCATTTTGATTAATTCCTGAACCAAAGCTAGACCAATACCAGACCCTTCATGAGTCCTTCCTATTGTTCTCCGTACTTGGTAAAATCGCTCAAACACATGGGGCAGTTCTTCTGGCTCAATCCCGGAGCCTGTATCTTCTACCTGTAACGTTACATGATGGTCATCAGCAAGATGCAGCCTGACGGCGATTTCACCTTCTAGGGTAAACTTAAAAGCATTGGAGAGCAAATTCAGGACAATTTTCTCCCACATTTCTCGGTCTACATAAACTGGCTCGCTTATCGGTGGGCAATCGACCACTAGCCGCAACCCTGCCCGTTCAATGGCGGAACGAAATACCGAAGCTAACTCAGTTGTGTACAGTGCCAAGTCGGTTGGTTCATAAACTGCTTCCATGCGTCCGGCTTCGATGCGGGAGAAGTCGAGCAGGGTATTCACTAGTTTCTGTAAACGCAAGCTGTTGCGGTGGGCGAATTCTAGCCGTTCTTGTTGTGCTTGAGGTAAAGGATTGACAGAATCGCTCAGGGCATCAGAGAGGGGAGCGAGTAACAGTGTTAGCGGCGTGCGGAATTCGTGAGAAACGTTGCTGAAAAAGAGAGTTTTGGCGCGATCGAGTTCCGCCAGAGATTCAGCGCGTTGGCGTTCTTGTTCGCGCTCAGATTGTTCTTGCACTCGCTGAAGTTCCGACTCGCGCAGGGCTGCTTCAGCTCGCTTGCGGTCAGTAACGTCGCGCCAGAAGATCGCCACGCCGTTGTTCCGCGTGGGATAAGCCCGCATATCGAGCCACGAAGACCGGCCATCGGACCAGCGGTACACGTGCTCGAGTGAGGCGGGTATGCGTTCTCGCGCCACGCGCATGAAGATCTCGCCGACCGGTGAGTCCTCGGTGCCCGGGAACGCATCCCAGTGTGTGCGGCCGATCAACTCGTCGCGAGAGCGTCCATCGAGCCGAAGCGTTTCTTCGTTGACATCAAGGATCGTAAAATCGCCTCCGAGGAGAGCGAAGCCCTCGGTCATCGAGTTGAGTACGTCGCGCAGCCGTTCCTCGCTCTCGCGCAAAGCTTCTTCCTGCCGCTTGCGATCGGTGATGTCTTGATAAACCGCCGCCGGATTCTCTTCGAGATAGAAGAGGTCCATGCAGCGCCCCTCCGCGTCGAAGATTGCCTCCGCAAAGTAAAAGCCCTCGTCAATAGACTCGAAGAGCGTGCGATATTTCTCCTCGCTTTCGCGTAAGGCTTGTTCGGCGCGGGTGCGTTCCTGAGCCTCGAAGTGACTATTGATGATGACGGCGGCGGACTGCGTGACAATTTCGGCCAGCGCCAGGTCGCTGGGCGTTGCCTCACGCGGCTGGTAAAAGTACATCGCAAACGTCCCAACGCCTTTTCTGTCGTCGCGCGTCACGATGGGAAAAGACCAGCAGCCGCGATAGTTAAACGCCTCAGCCATCTGAACCCAGGGTTGCCACAACGCCTCTTCATTAACATCGCGCGTCAAAACCGGACGACCGATAGGAATCGCCAGCCCGCAGGCGAGGGAATCCTCACCGTTCGCAAACCCATTCACCCGATCTAAGTAAGCATCGGGCATACTTCCCGCGCCATAAACCGGGTGCAGGTTGGTACCGTCCGCATTGGCAATGTAAAAGGCGGTTCGCGCCTCGCCTGCGGTTTCTTCAGCAACAAGGCGAGCGAGAATGGCGAGCGAATCTGCAAGTGGTGCGCCATTGACCGCTGCTTGAAACGCTTCTTTCTGCCCGCGCATCCGCTCTTTATTAGTTTGCAGAGCTTCTTCGGCTTGCCGTTGCTCAATTAAATCGGCAGCCTGTCGTGCTAACACATCAAGCAGACCCAACTCCCGTTCGGATGGCTGATGCGGTTCCAGCCAATGCGTGGAAATCATACCGACAATCCGACTATTGCGGCAAATCAGAGGTGTAGACTGCACAGCCCTGATTCCCGAACGGCGATAAGCGTCGAGATCCCTGCTACCAGCCATAAACTCGCTCTTTTCGACATCGGGAACGATCGCCCGCTCACCCGTATTCAACGCCACGCCGCAGGTACTATCTGAATCAACCTGCACCCACTCCCAAAATGCTGCCGATGCCGGGTCAAATCCTTTCCAGGACAGTAATTGGAGTTCATTGCGATCGGGGTGCAGCAGTTGCATACTGCCCATCTCTGAGCGCATGAGGGCGATCGCTGCCTCCAAAATCTGCCCATACAGGGCATCAATATTTTCTTCCTGAACCAACTGGCTACTAATGAACTGTAACTGCTTAGTATCCGCCAGTTCTACCGCCAGTTTCGCCTCACTCTCGCGCAACGCAATTTCGGCTTCAATGGCATTCGTATTGTCGATTGTCACGCCCACATGACCGAGATAAACACCATCGGCATTAAAGAGCGGTTGGGCATAATTGTCGTGCCATCGCCACACCCCGTCATGCCGCCGAATGCGGTTGCGGTTGTGCCACGATTGCTGCTCGCGGACTGCCGCTAGATAATCGGCAATGTAAAGTTCGGCATCATCTGGATGGACAAGAGTGCGCCAACCCTCCCCGCGAATCTCCTCTGCGCTCTTGCCAGTGAAGTCCAGAAAATATTGATTGATGAAAAGATTATTGCCCTGCGCGTCGTTATACCAGATCAGGGCAGGTGCAGTGTTTGCCAGCGTGCGAAACCGTTCCTCAGACTCACGCAATGCTTCTTCACTATGTTTTTGTTGGGTGACATCGCTGGCAGTGCCAAACCATTCTACAATGTCACCCTGCTCATTCAGCATGGGAATGGCACGGGAGAACGTCCAGCCGATTACACCATCCTGTCGAATGACTTGATATTCTAACTCAAACGTACTCTGAGTGCGAATCGCGTTTTGAATAGCAGCCCATACCCTTGGCTGTTCCTCTGGGGGAATGTAGGTTTCAATCCAGGTTGCCCTTGGCTCGTTGGTGTCGATCAGAAAATTCTTGCCTGTGAGACTAAGCATCTCCCGCCAATCCGCACTCATTCTGTAAACGATGTCCGAGCTGGCGGTAACGAATAAGCTCAATCTTTCTTCACTCTCACGCAAGGCAACTTCTGCACGTTTGCGTTCCGTAATGTCATAAGAAACCACAAGCACAGCATATATTTCCCCATTGTCAGCCCGGAGTGGCGTTCCCCGTGAGATATAACTGCGATTATGGGCATTGTGTTCGTGTTCAAATCCCTCACCTGCCAGGGCTATGCGGTAATTCACCTCATAATTTGCCGTTAATTCGGGCGGAAGCACATCAAAAATAGTCTTGCCAACTAAATCTTCGCTTTTAAATCCGGCGGTATGAAGTGCTTCGCCTTCGGCTAACACATAGCGCAGATTGCGGTCAACGACAAATGCAGCCCCACCTGGTAGATTCTCTATCATCGCGCGCAAGTATGTTTCTGACTCCCGCGCCAACTCTTCGGCTCGTTGACGTTCCGCAGCTTCCACTTCTAGTTGGGCATTCTTCGCTAGCAATTCCTGGGTTTGTCGCTGATTAAGTAGCAATGCCGCAGCAGCAAAATCTGCTAAACTCGTCATTACCCGCACATCTTCAGAGTCAAAATGCTGCTGTTCGGAGTGCGACATAATCCAGATTGTTCCCAAAGCATGGTTATCTGCAATTAGCGGTAACACTAACTCTTCAACAATGGGAGTGTTTGCTGCCTGTAAATAAGTAAAATACCGTTCTGGATAAGAATAAAGTTGAGGAGTACCACGCTCTAGACAGACACCACAAGGGCTAACATCACGGGGTGTAGTGCCGCCTAAGTACTCTGCTAACACTCCTGCCAACACATGAGCGCAAAAGATTTCTTCCCCATTTGCTGTTACTTCTAGTAAACTCACTCCGGCCGTTCCCCAAATGCATAATTCTAGTGCTTTGTCAACTAAACTTTGAAGCATTGTTTGGGGCTGATTTACCAACTGCCGTGCTAAAGCTTGCAATGCCTGGTTTTCTTTTAGTAAATTTGCAGCACGAGAATTGCGGCGATCCAACTCCTCAGTGATAACAATATTTTCTACTGTGATTATTTCTTCTTGAGGTCGTTGCATAACGCTTATGGTCTCGGCTATTTTATGACTTGAACCATAACTTGGGCTAAAATGTGAATCATAAAATGAGCCATGAGTAACGGCAAAATAAGCCTTACGGGAAAAAGGGAAATAAAACTTTGCACCAAATAATGAGCCAGAGTTGATTTTATGCACCATAATGTGAACATGAGTTGAAAAAACCTGAGAGGACAAAACCTCAAGCAAACAAACAGCTTTTAGCAGCACAAAAATCAACTTTCATCCCAAAATATGATTCAAAATCACCAAGATATGCTTCACTTCCCCCGTAAACAGTAATATAGACTTGTGTAGTCAAACTCCAAAACTGTCTCTAGATATAGGGTTTTAGGGAGAGTCAAGAAAAAAAGAAGCCCAAACACACACCTATCACCTGTGGCATCAATGAACTCCTTTGAATTTGACCAATGGTGTTCCCAACAGCAACTAACGGCATCTGCATTAGACCTAATTGCCACAATCAGGTCAACCCCACCCTCACGCCGTGTACAAGGACGCGCCAAAAACGTCAGTGGAGTTTACCCCAGCCGGAAAATGGGTCAAACCATCCAATTTGAGAGCCACACCGTAGAACTGTGGGCAATCTACCAAATGGAACACGAAGAGGAAGTATTAGAGTTTTACGACCAGCCACCCCCCTTCAAAATCCAGTACCACAACAAAACAGGACGCAAAATAGGTCATTACCATACCCCAGACTTCTTCGTGTTGAGAACTGATGGTGCAGCCTGGGAAGAATGGAAAACTGAAACCGAACTCAAACGACTAGCCGAAAAATATCCCGGACGCTACCAAAAAACTGCCGACGGGAAATGGCACAGCCCACCAGGAACAGCCCATGCTGAATCTTATGGACTCAAATACCATATTCGCACCGATAGCGAACTGCATCCCATCTTCACCCAAAACCTCATCTTCCTAGAAGACTACCTCTTATTCAACACCAACATCCCCCACACCATCACAGAACAAATACTTACCGCAGTCCAAGCCAACCCCGGAACAACCATAACCGCCACACTGGCCTCAATACCCGGAATCAGAGCCAACGACATCTACGCCATGATAGCCACAGAGCAACTCTACGTAGACCTATATGCAACACCCCTAGTAGAACACTGGCGAGTCAAGCTATATCCAGACCAACAAACCCATCAAGCCTACACACATCTAGCCATAACAACACAGCATCATCAACCAATACCCCTACCCACAGCACTCCTACCAAACACAGTCCTGCTATGGGACTCCAAGCCCTGGACATTAGTAAACTTTGGCGAAACCACCACCACACTCCTACCCGAAATTGGACAACCCATCCAACTACCAACAGCATATTTCCTGCAACTATTGGAAAGCGGCAACATCAAAATTCAAAACTCAGAAAAACAAGCATCCATCAATAATGCAGTCCAGGCACTCATGGATGCCGCTTCTCCGAGCGACCTCAGCCAAGCAAATCACCGATATCATCTAGTACAAGCCTATACTCAACGCCACGCAGATATCTACAAAGATATTCCTGCCAGTACCTTGAAACGATGGGTAAAACAGTTTCGAGAAGCCGAAACCAAGTATGGTTGCGGTTACGTTGGTTTACTACCACATACAAAGCGGCGAGGAAATCGTCAAACCAAAGCACCAAACCAATCCAGCGAACTACTCGATAAATTTATTACCGAACACTTCGAGACACCAAGACAAGCACCAGCCGCTTCAGTATATAGATTATATGTCAGAGCTTGCAACGAATTAAATATACAACCCCTGAGTTCTCGTACCTTTTATCACCGCCTCAAACAGCGACCAATCCACGAACAAACCAAAAAACGTCAAGGAGCAAAAGCCGCATACCCAACAGAACCAAAAATCTTAGAACTAACCAAAACCACACCCCGGCACGGAGACAGACCCTTTGCCATTGTCCACATTGACCACACCCAACTCGACATCGAACTACGCTCCCAAGCCACAGGACGGAACTTAGGAAGACCTTGGCTGACATTACTCATTGATGCCTATTCCCGACGTATCCTCGCCCTTTATCTAACCTTTGACCCACCCAGTTACAGGTCTTGCATGATGGCACTACGGTCTTGCGTCCAGCGATTTGGTCGTTTTCCTCAAGCCGTAGTCGTAGACGGAGGCAAAGAATTTCATAGTATCTACTTTGACACCCTACTAGCACGCTACCACTGCATCAAAAAAACCAGACCCGGTGGCAAACCACGTTTTGGTTCAGTCATTGAACGATTATTCGGCACAACAAATACCGAGTTTGTATACAACCTCTTAGGTAACACCCAAGCCAGCAAACAACCACGACAAATTACTAAAGCTGTTGACCCCAAACAACAAGCCGTGTGGACATTGGCAGATTTATATACCTACCTCACCGAGTGGGCATACACCATTTACGACACCAGTGAGCATGATTCCTTGGGAGCAACACCATTACAAGTGTATACCGACTCCTTGCTGATAGCAGGAGAACGAGAACACCGACACATTGCCTACAACGAAGACTTCCTCATGGCCACACGTCCCAGTACAGCCAAAGGAACAGTTTTAATCCAGCCAGGACAAGGAATAAAAGTCAACTATCTTTATTACTGGAACGATGCTTTCCGCAATCCTGCCGTTGAAAAAACCAAAGTTCCCGTGCGCTATGACCCCTTTGATATGGGTGTGGCTTATGCTTACCTAGAGGGACGCTGGGTAAAATGTATCTCCCAGTATTACAGCACCTTTGTGGGACGTACAGAGAAAGAAGTGCTTTTAGCAGCAGAGGAAATTAGAAAAAAAGACAAGGGTAATTCCGTTAGTACGAATATTTCAGCTAAACGATTAGCGGATTTTATTGCCAAAGCGCAAGAGCATGAAACGCTGCTCTTGCAAAGATTACGGGATTTAGAAGCCAAAAGTGTACGGGAAAATTTAACATCTTTAGGACAAGGTGTACCGTCTGTTTCCCAAGTACAAGTTATACCACAGTCAATAGCAGTCCCACTCAACAGCAAAGATATCGCCATTCGACATGAGTCGGAAAATGTCCAACTTTTGGATGTCACAAAACTGCCTATCTTTGAGGAATACAGGTAATGTCCAACTGTTTTAGCGGGAATCTTTCAGAATTAGCACAGTCCCAACTCAACCAATTTAAAGAATATGCGATATCTCATCCCCAATTGGCGCAAGTGGATTTGTTACAGATGGGGATGACTTCGACTTCTGTTCCTGGTGGGATTGTGGATTTATCACCTCTGGTAAAGTCTACTGTTGCACCTGTTTCTTCTTCTGCTACCTCTAAATCAACTCGAAAAAAACGTTCTGACCCAGAGACGGTACAGGCTGATACTCCTAATCCAGTTTCAATGGCTGGTAGCCCAGAACCAAAGAAGAAGCAAACTCGAAAAAAGAAGGAAGCCCCTGTGGCAGTTACGGAAACAATGCAGGACAGCCAAGAAACAACGCAGGATACTCAAATTTCTATGACTGAGGTAGCATTCGTACAAACTCAGCCTAAGAAAAGACAAACTCGCAAGAAAAAGGAATCTCCTGTGGTGGTAACGGAAACGACACAGCATACACTCAGTTCTGTGATGGAGACAGTAGAAGTGCAAACCCCACCCGAGAAGAGACGAACACAGCATAAGAAGGATACTGTTGTAGTTTCAGAGGAAATGCCACAAGATACACCTAGTTCTAAGAATGAGGTAATATCTTTAACAACTGAGTCGGAAAATGTTGAAGCAGTTCCCTTGAATAATGGGCGTAGAAGTGTTGGACAACGCAAGCCACAGCGAGATAAGGTTGGGGAGTAGGTAGAAAATTTACAATCTTTTGCTCAATAGAGTGATGAATTGATTCAGAGCCTTTTGGATTGTTTTGTACGCAGAGGATTGTTTACCTAATTTTAGTTCCTGTAACACTTGGTCTCGTAAAGCTTCAAGTTCTGTCATGTTGGGCGGTGTTGGTGTATGCGTTTGAGCCATGTCTGGTTGTTGATCTTGATTCTTATTTCTCCGTGTATTACACGGGAAAGGATCAACTTCAACCCATGTATTACTTGGTAGGTTGTTGCTTAGAGCGATTTCTTCTAAATAATCTGCCCTTGTCATTCCTAAGCACTCAGCGGCGATACCCAATGCTTTCCAGGTGTCATCAGTCAGTCTCAATGAGTGGACTTGACGGTAATCATCGTTTTTGAGAGCGAATTTCCCCTGTATATCCCGTTTCAGCATAACCTTTACCGTGTAATACACCGTTAGGTTAACAAATTTTTACCGTGTATTACATGGAGAAAGAAGTTTTCTACTTTCACTATTTTTGCGAAGCATAAAATGAATATCTGCTTTGTGAAGCATAAAGTGAGCTAAAAGCCCATTTTTTCATTCAAGTCACATATTTGGTATCAAGACAATTTGAATTATTACCCTAGACCTATATTTTAGTCATTATTAATCTGTAGTATTTTCTGGAGTGAAGTGTTAATAATGCCTGTAATTTTAAGAGGACGTTTGAAAAGTCGCTAGAGCATCGATTCCGTTAGCAGCTTCCGCCTTCCCTGTAGCAGCTTCCGCCTTGACGTTTGCGTGTTTTGCGCAGCCTGTAGCAACTTCCGCCTTCCCTGTAGCAGCTTCCGCCTTGACATTTGCGTGTTTCGCGCAGCCTGTAGCAACTTCCGCCATCACGTTAAATTAATGGCAGCTTGACAGTAAACGTTGCGCCTTGCCCAAATCCTGCACTTGCAGCTTCAATTGTACCTTTATGCATTTTGACCAGCAGACGAGCGATCGCTAGTCCAATACCTACACCTCCCGGTGAGTGACGACTAGGTACTTGGGCTTGAGAGAAGCGATTGAAGACATGGGGAAGAAAATCAGGAGAAATGCTGATACCTGTTTCAGTCACAGTAATTTGAACTAAGAAGTCAAGATGTTCTAAACCAATGCTGACCTTTGCCCTAAAGTCCGTAAATTTGATGGTATTTTCTAGCAAGTTAGCAATGATTTGTCGCAGGCGATCGCTCATCAAAAGCGATCGCATCAAAAACATAACCATCTTCTTCGGTATTTCATTTACCAGGGCGGCAAGCAGAAGGATTTTTGGGATCGTTATTCATGCTCATGGGAATTGAGCTACAAGTACCAGACCACTCCACGTTGTCGCGACGGTGAGTAAGAATGATAGAAGAATGTTAAATAGTTCATTAAAATTCATGACATTTTTCGTAAAAATTGTTTGATAAGCAAAGCTAATTAATAAACAGGATAAGCAATACAAAAACTCGTACTAAGATATGCTATTCGCTCGCTTTTACTGAACCGTATTACGCTAGAACCCCACTGTAATTAATAAATAACTAATAACGATTTAGCTAGTTTGCGCCAAAATTTGGGGGGTAGAAGTGCGGGGAAAGGTAGGACTGACTCT
Organism: Dendronalium phyllosphericum CENA369; assembly: GCF_016056275.1. Taxonomy (GTDB): domain Bacteria; phylum Cyanobacteriota; class Cyanobacteriia; order Cyanobacteriales; family Nostocaceae; genus Dendronalium; species Dendronalium phyllosphericum. The sequence goes on from NZ_JAECZA010000277.1 coordinate 35,119, forward strand.
CAAGCGATGGCTAGTGGTTTTTGCGAAGCGATCGAGCGATGTTTTGGGGTGTTTCAAGGATATGAAATTCGAGAAAAAGCCAGTTACCAACAAATGGGGGAGAAAGCGATCCATCCCAATGTTTGTATGAACTTCAGCCAACAGCAATATCAAAATAGAGAACAATGGAATATTGAATGTCAAGGCTGGTTTCAAAAAGTCCCCGAACCTTTCAATGAAGAAGGAGAAATTGACTGGACTCCCGTTTGGTCTTTAACCCATCAGGAATTTAAGTATCTGCCAACGGCTTACTGTTATTATGGCTATCGACCGGACTATAAACTCGACTGTTGGGCTGATTCTAATGGATGTGCGGCGGGTAATACTCTTGAAGAAGCAATTCTGCAAGGATTTATGGAGTTAGTAGAACGGGATGCTGTGGCGTTATGGTGGTATAACTCCCTGCAAAAGCCACAGGTGGATTTAGATAGTTTCGACGAGCCTTATTTTCAAAGCCTGAAGCAATATTATCAAACTATTAATCGAGAAATTTGGGTTTTAGATAAGTAGGTCAACTTAATTAAAAGTAAAACGCTCGACTGAGTAGCCGCTTTGTGATGCCTTGGGAGATTACGGTGTCGAAGTATTTCGCAAAGCCGAAGCAATTGCACCAGGTAGCTTTGCATCGCTAAACGCTAAAGCCGTAATATTATCAGGTACTTTACCACCGAATAGAAATAGTCCAGGGGGCAGCATAGTCTATTATCTGCAAGATACCCCTCTTCTGTCACTTTCCGAGTATTCTGAATAAAAGGAATAGAAGAAAAAGCTCTGGAAGGTAAGTAGAGCAATGGATGTAGAATTACAAATCCTCAAACATTTGGCAAGAGATCCTCACCCAACAGTTACGATCATAGATGAATATTGTGCAGAGTATAAAGAGCTATTTAAAGAAGTAAGGAATTATGAGTGCTTCAAATATTTACACCTAGGGATAATGTCAGCAATTAAAAGAAAATCATTACCAGAGATAGCAAAAGCTGTAAGTATAAACTCAGCTCAATCATTACATCATTTTATAGCGAATTCAGATTGGTCGGTAGACAAATTAAAACAAAGAAGATTAAAAGAATTAAAGAAAGCATTAGATGGCAATAAGAT
>NZ_JAECZA010000278.1 GCF_016056275.1 Dendronalium phyllosphericum CENA369
TTCATAATTTCTTACTTCTTTAAACAGGTCTTTGTACTCTGCACAATATGCATCTACGAGCGCAACTGTTGGCTGGGCATCCCTTGGCAGATGTTTCAGGATTTGTAATTCTACATCCATTGCTCTACTTACCTTGTAGAGTTCTATTTTTCCTTTATTCTATTCATTCTATCCGGAAAGTGACAGAAGAGGGGTATAATCCTGACTTAACGGTAGAATTAATCCCGCTTGTAGTGCAGGCCATAATTGCGCCGCAGTTGTTAGCGAAGACGCTTCGTTAACGATCGCTAATACTTCTAAGTTAAAAGTATTACCAATACAAGCAGCCAGTTTTAGGACTTTTTGCGTTTCTGGCGACAGTTTGCAAATGTTTCTCGCTGTTAGTTCAACAACATTTAGGTCAGTAATACCAATCGCTTGAATGTCTTGAATATCCCAGTGCCAGACCCCAGATTGGAACTCATACGTTAAGAAGTCTTCCTGATTGAGAGTTTTCAATAGTTGTGTTAAGAAAAAAGGGTTTCCGGCGGTTTTGTGGAATAGTAATTCTGCTAGCGACTGGCTGCGTTCTGTGTCGTTCAACGTATCGCCAATTAATGCTTCTACATCTGGTAACTGCAACGGTGAGAGGACGATGTTATTTACTACTGCATCTGCTTTTTGAATTTTTTCTAAACTCATCATCAGCGGATGGGTGTGAGAAACTTCATTATCGCGGTATGCTCCAATTAATAATAAATATTGGCGCTCGCTATCCGTCATCAATAGCTCGATTAATTTTAGCGATGCGGAATCAAGAAATGCCCGGATCTGTCTCGTCTTCCCGGTACAAAGTTTTCAATTTTGCCAGTCGCTTGCAGTTGAAACAAGCATTCTTCTAAATCCGCTTTCAGCCCCCAAGCGCTTTGATAGCGTTCTTCTGCTGTTTTCGCTAACAGCTTCAAAATAATCGCACTAATCGCCACTTGCACAAAAGTAATCAAGCTGGTTGTTTGAGTCGCGATCGCTTCTTTAAGCAAGCAACCCGGAATGTCTTCTAAAACTAAAGCCAGACTATGCTGATAATTTTTTAACTCGTATGGTTTAACAATGCCGGGTATTTGCAGAGGTTCGATGATTTGATATTCGTGACGCAATCGTGCAATGTCTTCTAGGGGTGGATGTTCCTCAAGGAGAGTTTTGATAATAACGGAGGCGTTATCGGTTTCTCGCCGTCCGCGATAAATAACGGTTTTCTCGCCGTAATGAAGGGTTTCGAGGAGTTGATAACCAGATAAAATAGCTGTCATTATTTTCTCTTGCAGTATAAGCATTCTTAATATGCCCATGCAAGATTATTTGTGTAACATTTGAGACAAAAATATGCAAACTCTAAAGCTAAAAATAAGTGTTTATACATAAGAGCCGTGTAAAAATGCTCTTTAAGAGTTTGAGGATCGCTAAACTGATGTACTATACAGATAGCTTTGCAAAAATCAAAAATTAACCATGGTAGAACGCCCAATCAAAAAATCGGAACGTCAGTCCCAAGTAGATACTGAGAACAATTCCGAAAATTCGGATTCTGTACCTTCTATTGAATCCAATCCCAGAAGCTCGAAACGAAGTGGTAATCGCTCGTCTGGCAAAGGAAAAAAAGCATCCTATGGAGATGAAAATAAGCAGCCGGTTAATCCTGCATTAGCACGCGGGCCGAAACCCGTTAAACCACCTAAACCCAATGTTAAAACAGAGTCTGAAACCGAAGCAGAGCCTATTGCTGAAGAGTCTCAAGATTAACATTTTGTGGCAGTCGCTATCCTAAAGGGTACAATACCAAAAAATAGATGCAAAACTTTCTGTATTAAGCCTTTTTGAAGTGTGTCTTAATTTACGAATGATCAATTAGAAGCGATCGCACTTCCATAGATTAGTTACTGTGTTAGTTGCGATCGCTATAGTAAGTTTTGATAGCTTTACTTTTGACTTGTGACGGGAGAATTTCCCACTCCGTCGTTATCAATTGCACTATAACTTTCACTACTCATCAACCCCAACCAAGGGTCAGAATTAGGAGTTAAAAACAGTTCGGCGTAGACTTTTTCATTTAATGAATTTACTTCACTTGTCCCGTTTCCTTGGATAAACCATTGATGAATTTGTCTATGCAGCATATATTCATTTCTGGCGGTATCTAAAGCCATTGTTGTTTCAAAGTTGCTGACGACGCGCTGCAAATCAACATTTCCTTTTTGGAAGCGTTTAGCATTTATCAAGGCAACGCTATTTTTATCTAACTTTGCATCATTTGTGTAGAGTTGAGCAATGCGCTGCCATGTTGCTTCATCAGTGATTTCTCGTAAAGCTACTGGATTGCTAGTAGCAGGAGACATATTCCGTAGCATAGGACTTTCTACTGCCATTTTAGTCATTGCGATCGTGCCTGCAACTGGAGCGCTAGGTGGTTCGTTGCTCGAAGTAGGCATTTCTACCAAACGCGGCGGATTTTGAATGTTCAGTTTTGTTAAATCTGCATTCCATTGCTTTTGAATTGCTGCTAACCGCTGACGGTGGTAATCGCGCAAAAAGTTTTCTCGTGCTGTACCTTGGCGTTTGCTATATTCTTTAATTGCTCGTTCGCTATCAACTAACTGACGCAGAAAAGCTTGAGGGCCGTATAGCCCTGGAATTGCATCGACAGGACGACCGGAACTATCTAAAATATAGTGAATGCTGTTGCCTGTAATTGTACGTTCTAGCTTGCGTCCATCACCAAAATCTACAGTCACTTTCGGGGCTGAACGCACAGATTCCCAATGTAAAATATAGTTTTGTCGCAGGTATTTTGATATCTCTGCGTTCGGATACAAAGCGACGCGGAAAAAGCGACTGTTAGCGCAACTCAAATCTTGGTCGAGTCTTCCTAACAATCGTAACGAGAGAATAGGTTTATTACTTGCTTTAGCCGCGGCTTTTGCTTGTTCTAAATCGGTGTACCAGTAAAGTTTTGAGGCGTAGCAATCTTTTTGTTGGCAAAGTGCATCTAATGCTTGATGCATTTGAGGTGAGGCATTGGTAAGTTCTTTGAGATGAATACTGAGAAATTTATCTAACCCGTTTGGGCCTTGCGTACGGAGTTGAGTAGCTTGTTGTGTAAGTTCTGCGGGTTTGGTTGCAGATGTTTGAGTCAAAGCTGTTAGCACTAACCCCGTACCGACAACAGAAGTTGTCACAACAGATGTAATGAGTTTTAACTTCATATCCTAATTAATTAAAAATAGTGTTGTTGCGATTATAGTTTTTCTGTAATCATGAGTCACTAGTTTGTAATTATATGTAGCTTTATATAACCTGCGCTCTAATTCAAACTTGAAAATGCTTGATTTCTAAGATTTAAAAGCATTTTATAGATGCGTGGTGTCTGATCGGAGGGTATATTATCCTGACTTTTGTACAGGGTAATAGTATTAATATGGGCGTTGCCTAAATGCGGGATAAATTGAGATTTTTGCTCGAAGCTAAAGATTGATTCTTTGTCTCTTTTGCGCTGCGTTTCTCTTTATTATACTTAAGTCCTATATAGTTGAACGAGTCTTCACACAGAATTGGTATCAAGCCTGATAATTAGCGGGCTTGATATTACACCAAACTAAAAAATTGGCACTATTAAAACTTTGTGTTATGGTGTCGTTTTACACAAATTACCCAGTAATAGCCAATGATTAATTGTCGCCAATTGCCAAAGTATCTGACATTGGTATTTTTGTCAGGAGTATTAGGAGCTGAGTTAGCAATCTCTCAAGTTCTTGCCCAAACCAGCGTACAGTCATCTGTTAGTAAAGGTGTGACTTTTACATGCAATGATAGTGAGGCAACCATCAAAGGGAAAAATGGGCCGAAAGTAACTGTTGGGCTAACAACTATTTACATTGGTTATCAACAAGTATCATCTGCGAACAAAGACCCTCGGATCGTTCGTTTCGATAATGGTGTGAAAAAATGGTGTCGGAGCGACTACGAAACAACGAATGACGATGGCACAGGCTACGGATTGCTTTGGGATGGCGGAAACGTTTTGTATGGTGTTTTCTCATCCACTGGTAGCCAGACTGGGAATGATTTTCGACGCTTTGCTACTAATGGTTGGTTGCCTAGCTATGGTAGCGGCGGCGGTGCGAAAGTAGCAGTTCTAGCCCGGATTAATCCTACTAGTGGCAATGTTGACTATGCGACGTTTTTATCTGCCAGAAAGCCTACTGATGGCAAAACTAATTCTTTAGTTGTCACAAATTTATTGTGGAATGGCACAAATTTGATTGTGAAAGCAGATTCGTGGTCTTATCCTCGTCGTAGCGATCGCAATTCTATGACTTGTTCTGGTTCATCACCTTTTAAATACATAGCTGCATTTACTGGTGATTTAAAAAAGGTAAACTCAGCTTCCGCAGTTAACTGTAAATGAACTACCCAAAGACGGGGATAATATCGTGTCGGGTGAAAGACTTATCATCAGGACTGACACGGTGAGACAGCGCTGCGGGAGGGTTTCCCTCAGCAGGCGACTGCGTTAGCGCAGCGTTAGCGAGCTTGCGAGCGTCACCCGAAGGGAGACGCAGGGACGCGGGGACGCGGAGACAAGGGAGAGTTTTTTTGATAAGAATGGTCACTCAATCAAGTCGAGAATTTCATCGAAGCAGAAGCAAGAAACTAAATTTGTTAGTTTCTCTGCTAAGGCAGAATGAGTTGGAGGAATTTGTTGTATGAGTTGGAAAATTCGTTCGGCATCGACTTCAATAGCTGCCTGATGTAGCTGTGCTATCCATTCAGCAGGCATATGCGCGATCGCTTGTAGATGATCCAAGATAGAAGATTCTAGATTCTCTTGCTTGCGATCGATTTCTGCTTCGCTGTTTTCTTGGGCATAGATATAACGCACTGGCAAATGTTCGGCTATCTTTTCAAAAATCACTTGCTCCCGGAATGGCTTGCGAACCAAATCATCGCAACCTGCGGACAAGATACTTGCCCTTTGTTCTTCAAAGGCACTAGCAGTTAAGGCAATGATTACGGTGCGGAAATCTGGCAGAGGTAAATTATCTCTACTATTTTCCTTGGCTCTAATTTCTTTAGTTGCCTCGTAGCCGTTCATTACAGGCATCCGCATATCCATCAAAATCAAGTGGGGTTGCCAAGTTTGCCATAAAGCGATCGCTTCAAGCCCGTTATTAGCAGCGTTCATTTCAAAACCAACGCTACCCAAAAGTTGTAAGATTAAATCGCGGTTTTCTTGGCGATCGTCCACTACTAGAACGCGGCAAGGAGGGCGATCGTCTGCCAGTCTTAAAACACGCCCCTGAGTTAACTTTGGTGTAACTGCCAATGGTTCGGCTAAAGTTACTTGCACATCAAAGCAAAAAGTCGATCCCTGTCCGAGAATGCTAGTAAAGCGAATATCACCACCTAACAATCGCACAAATTGCCGACTGATCGTCAGTCCCAATCCCGTACCTTCCTTCATTTGGATACCGCTGCTTGTCTGGACAAAAGGCTGAAACAGGTTATCCATTTCTTCAGGGGCTATCCCTCTTCCTGTGTCTTCGACTTCAAAGATTAAGGTTTGGGGATTGGGGATCGGGGATTGGGGATTAGCGATTGG
>NZ_JAECZA010000279.1 GCF_016056275.1 Dendronalium phyllosphericum CENA369
AATTATCCCTAAATGTAAATATTTGAAGCATTCATAATTTCTTACTTCTTTAAACAGGTCTTTGTACTCTGCACAATATGCATCTACGAGCGCAACTGTTGGCTGGGCATCCCTTGGCAGATGTTTCAGGATTTGTAATTCTACATCCATTGCTCTACTTACCTTGTAGAGTTCTATTTTTCCTTTATTCTATTCATTCTATCCGGAAAGTGACAGAAGAGGGGTAAAATTGCAGGAAACAATTATTGAAGCAATTCTAAAAAATAAAGAACCTACTTCTTACCCTCCATGTCCTGATTGTCAAGGAGAAGTAGTTTCAAGAACTTCATCAAGAGGTCAACAAGAATATACTTGTAAAAACCCAGAGTGTAAAAGGAATTTTAGTGAATCTACAAAAGATAAGCCTAGAACAGAACTTGACAATCCTGAATGTCCTGATTGTGGAAGTAATAAAGTTCATAAAAAAGGAATATCTCAAAAAACTGGTGAAGTTAAATATACATGTTATAAATGTTTAAGAAGTTTTAGAGATTCTACAAGGGATAGAAAAAGTCGATTACTTACAGAAAAATCAAGAATAGAAAAAGTAAGTAAAATTAAATCTGAAAATCGTCCCTCTTGTCCAGACTGTAATGGTACATGGATTAGGAAAAAAGGTATAGAGCCAACTACTAAAGAGCAAAAATATTATTGTAATGATTGTACAAGAATTTTTACAGAAAGTACTAGAAATAAACCAAGACCTATACATCCAGATTGCCCAGAGTGTGGTTCCGATAAAGTGATCTCTCGTGGTTCCAGAGCAGGGCTACCATATTATAGATGTAAATCTTGTACAGCTTTTTTTAAAGAATATTCCAATGATCCACCTTGCCCTGATTGCCAAAGTAATAGAATAAAAAAAGCTGGGACTAGACGTAATCAGCAGCAATATTCTTGTAAAGATTGTGGAAGACGTTTTACAGAATCTACAAAAGATAAGCCAAGTAACTCTCAACAAATATTTAATTTTGAATCTGATTTTTGGGATTTAAGAGAGATGGGTGTAAAATTTCCACCCTCAACTAACTGGTTTACAGCTAATTTTGAGCATATAACGCAAAATTGGCTTAAGCAAGCTGCTAAACAATCCACTAAATTTAACGCAACTACCAGAACAGGTGGAACTTGTTTATCCAAGTTGGACGACATTAAAAAATTTTCTCGATTTTTAGGAGTTAATTATCGAAATTTGAATCCATCAGAAATTGATCGCGATTGTATTTTGAATTTTTTAATTTATCTTCAACGTGAATATCCAGATTCCAAATCAATTAATACAAGAAGAGAAGCCATTAAGCAGTTAGATGAATTTATTAAACTATCTCATCGTTTTAATTGGTTAAATATTGCTAACCCTAATCTTATTTTTCCAGAAGATTTACCTCGGTTATCAAAATCTGGTAAAACTTTTGATCAAATTATTCCTGATGAAGTTATTGAGCAAGTAATTTCCAATTTAGATGGATTACCGATACACTTTGCTAGGATGGTTCTTTTGAAGTTAGCAGTACCTATTCGTGTATCAGAAGTATGCGGTATGCGTTTCGATTGCTTACGTCAGGATGCTGAAGGTGATTGGTGGTTACATTTTTGGGATTACAAACTCAACAAAGAACATAATCCTGTTCCTATTTCGAGAGAGCTTGTCAAAGTTATACAAGCACAACAGCAACTTACAAAGGGAGTAGTGGAAGAAAATTACCAATATCTCTTTTGTGCAAGAAATGGAGCACAAAAGAAAGACGGTACCTTCAACTATATAGCTCACCCTCCAGGTGCTAGCAGTTTTAGATTTGCTCTAAAACAATTTACAGAAGATAGAAACATTACTTATCAAGGGAGAATTTATAAGGATTTGTCAAAAACCCATAGATTTAGGCATACAGGTGCAAGTGAGCTTATTAATAAAGGTATGCCTTTGCTTATGGTACAGGAGATATTAGGGCATGAAACTCCTGAGATGACATTAGTATATGCCAAGCTTTACGATAAAACTCTTAAAAAAACTTGGCAAGAAACATCGCCAAAAATAGTCGATAAGTTGGTATAGTATAAAAAGTTGATACCTAAAAAATGCGAAAATAGTTTATCTAGTTATGCTCAATTTTCAAAAACAAATTGTTTTTGACATTTTTTTCAATTGCCGTATCTAATAAAGATTAGTTCTCTAAGTTTTTTCTACCAGCTGTATTTAAAACAGATGTGGGTCTTAGAAGAGATAACGAAGCTTTTTCTGCGATTTCTTGAGACAGATAAACTTGTTTAATTTGAATCAGCCCTTCTTCAAGAAAAATATCTCTAACGTGAGCGTTTGCCCTACCGTCAAAAGGTGTTTCATAATATACTTCTCTAATTCCTGCCGAAATAATAAGTTTTAGGCAAGAAAGACACGGTTCTAAAGTCACGTAAATGCTTGCTCCGTTGGTCGCTATACCATGCTTAGCAGCCTGAGCAATTGCGTTAGCTTCAGCATGAACCGCTTTAGATGGTAAATCTTTACTAGCATCACAACTAGCTAATTCTGGATAACAGAAACCTTGGGATATGCAATGACTAGAGCCTGAAGGAGGGCCATTGTACCCGGTAGCTAAGACCTGCTTACTCTTAACGATAACAGCTCCTACGGGAAAGGCTAAGCAAGTCGATCTAGTTGCTGCTAGTTTCGCCAGCATCAAGAAATATTCATCCCAAGATGGCCTTTCATAAGCCTGTTGAACCAAAACCCTTCCCCCCTCTAGTAGTTATACTCAGTTCTTCGCTGGCCTCAACTTTTACTCTAATTACAGGTTGAACTACCATTTGAGCTATCTTCATTCCAACATCAACTTTAAACGTAGCCCGACCATGATTAATTAAAATTATGCCGATTTCTCCTCGATAACCTTCATCAATAGTTCCAGGTGAATTAAGAACGGTTATCTGATGTTTTAGAGCCAAACCACTGCGGGGCCTAATTTGAGCCTCAGTGTTTGGAGGTAACTGAATGCAAATACCTGTTGGAACTAACGCACTTTCACCAGGCTGAATCTGAGTTTCTACACTGGAGAATAAATCTAGGCCAGCATCTCCTTCATGAGCATAAGCAGGTGCATGAGAGTTTTTTGAGAGAAGTTTAACTTTCAATACATAGTCCATATAATATCAAACGAGCAAACTTACTAATTAGATGGTTGTGAATACTTAGTTATAAGGGTAAAGAGATGCTAAACAGTAAGCAATAAAACTTATGTTTTTTTAGACTTACTTAACATATTCAACTCAAGCAAAATAAAAGGGTAAAAGCATTAGTAACGAGTTATCTTTAACACATATAGCAGTATTTTTAGTGGTTTATCCGGTAAACAAGTGTTATAACTGGCACATTAATCTTTTAAATCCAGTTGTGCTATGGCAAAGATGTTTCCCCCAGATGGCCCATGTAATCCTGAGTTAGATGGAGAGTCAACAGTATATAAAGCACTACAATTATTATCAGACGATTATTACGTCTTTCAAGATAGATACTGGATATTTGAGAACAAACAGAGGTGCCGACAAGAAAGAGAAACTGACTTTCTCATTATCCATCCTATTAAAGGGCTTTTAATTATTGAGGTAAAAGGAGGCACGAGATTCTACTATGATGGGGTAAAAGATAAATGGAAATCAGGCGACAGAACTTATGACAATCCGTATAAGAAGCAGTTAGTCAATGCTAGAAGTTTACCAGTTTTCTTAAAGAAAAAAATTACTACTTTAGCAGAAATATATTTTAATTGTGGCTATGCTGTTTGTTTTCCACATATTGACGTAATAGATGGAAGTCTCGCTCCCTATATGGAGGAAGAAGTTACTTTATACAGAAAAAATCTTAACAATTTCGTGAGTGAAATTGAAAGGATATATGCTCATTATAATAAGAGTAGTAATTTTAAAACCATAGGTACACAAAATCTACAGAAAATTATTGAAGTAATTGCACCAAAACTTTCTCTTCAAAAATCTCTTGGCGCATATTTAGAAGATAATGAACAACAGGTAATCAAGTTAACCAAGGAACAATCAAAAACATTAGACATTTTATACAAAATACAAGAGCATGCTTTAATTGTAGAAGGCCCTGCCGGGACAGGAAAGACACAAGTAGCTATTGCTAAGGCAATCGAGGACGTTAAAGCCGAGAAACAAGTTTTATTTATAACGAGTAGCGACTTCTTAAAAAATCATATAGAGAAAGAAATTCGACTCAATAACAAATATGGACTCGACAATATTACTATCTGGACAATGGATGAAATCAGGAATAGTTTAAGCTTCTTCCTGAACAATTACAAAAAGCAATGCATAGAGAACGAAATCAACAGTTTAATTGTAGATGAAGCACAAAATCTTCGCGCTGATGAGTTAGCAGAACTAGCTGACTTCAAAAACAGTGCTCCTAATTTAGAGGTATTAATACTAAAAGATGACTCACAAAAGACTGCCAAGGAAAATTATACCAATATATTTAAATTTTATCCTATTACCATACCCTTACAAAAAGTAATAAGAAATACTAAAGAAATATTTAGTACTTATAAAGAGTATGTTGGACCATATCATCAAGTAGAAGCTCCAGAAAGAAGTTTCCACAACGTAATTAAGTCTTTTTATTCTAATGAACAAGATTTACAAGATAAAATTGTTGATATTTTTAATTATATTTTGATAGAAGAAAAAAATGTCAATCCAAATAGAATTACTTTAGTTTTTTCAAACAAGCCTAGTATAAATTTTACAGCAAATTGCAGGTAAATGAGGTACATTAATACCAGTACATCAACTCTTAAAATGAAAGCTTACTCAATCGACTTGCGAGAAAAAATAGTTTTGGCTTACTCACAAGGTGACACCTCAATCAGGAAGGTGGCTAATAGATTTAGTGTAGCCAAAAGTTTTGTACAAAAACTTCTCTCCATGAATAAGACTCAAGGTCATGTACAACCCAAACAACAAGGTGGAGCACAAAAGGGAGAGTTGGATGGATATGAAACTCAACTAGCTGCAATGGTTGAACAATACCCAGATGCAACATTATTGGAATATTGCGAATATTGGGGTACAAGCTACGCTCATTGGGTAAGCA
>NZ_JAECZA010000280.1 GCF_016056275.1 Dendronalium phyllosphericum CENA369
GAGACAGGTGTGGGGTGTGGGGTGTAGGGGAGTTTTTTCTCCAGTCCCTAGTCCCCAGTCGCCATTCTCCGATACCAAACGATAACTACGCAGTACGTTTCCATTTTTCTGCGACTGGACGGTTTCGGGACGTGCTTGCACGACAAACAATTGGTTAGTAATTCCGTCTTTGGCCCACTCAATATCCATTGGGGTATAAACATTGTGGACTTGGGAATAATGGTCTTCAATCAAACAAGCCCAGTGTGCTAGTTGTAAAATCTCAGCATCGCTAAGAGCAAATTTAGCTTTATCTGCGGTTGATACAGATACATTTTTTGTAAATTTAGAACCGTCATCATAAATCATTTTCAGTTCTTTACTGCCCAATTTTTTATTAATAATTGGGCGAAAACCTGCTTTTAAAGTCGGTTTAAAAACATAGTATTCGTCTGGATTCACAGACCCTTGAACAACGTTTTCTCCTAAACCGTAGGCGGCTGTAATTAGTGCAGCATCCTTAAAGCCGGTTTCTGTATCAATAGAGAACATGACTCCAGAGGTTGCTAAGTCAGAGCGCACCATTTTTTGTACGCCAACAGCTAGGGCAATGTTAAAGTGGTCAAATCCCTTGGTATGCCGATAGGAAATGGCGCGATCGGTAAATAGGGAAGCAAAGCATTTATGACAAGCTGCTAAAACTCCTTCGACACCGACAACGTTGAGGTAAGTTTCTTGCTGACCGGCAAAACTAGCATCGGGGAGGTCTTCGGCGGTGGCGCTAGAACGGACTGCTACATCTGTGTCTGTATTGTATTTTTCGCATAGACTTTCGTAAGCTGTGGCGATCGCTTCTCGCAATTCTACAGGAAATGGCGTGTGTATCAACAGCGATCGCGCCTTTTTCCCTCGTAGCCGTAAATTTTTGATATCCTCAACATCTAAATCGGAAAATAATTCCCGTAACTTTGCTTCTAATCCAGCAGATTGAATGAAATAACGATAAGCATAAGCTGTTGTGGCAAATCCAGTCGGAACATCAACACCTTTGGGTGTGAGTTGTTGAATCATTTCCCCTAGCGATGCATTCTTACCACCAACTAAAGGTATATCAGCAATACCAACTTCATCAAACCAGAGAACAAGCGATCGTTCTTTAGAGGATGGAGATACTGTGTTGACAGCTACCGTTTTCATTAATATTACCTCTTATAATTATGCTCAGTTTTTTCAGGGCGTAATCGTTAGTCCATAAAGGCAAAAGGTAGGAGGCAGAAAGAATATTGATGGTATAACCTTTTTAGCCTTTTTCAACTAAATAGTAATTTTCGTCACACTGCGCTAATATTATTTTTCCCCTTTTCAATTTTAGTTTTTCTACTAAATAGTAATTTTTGTTACGCTGCACTGGTATTATTTCTCTCCCCTTTTTTATTTTAGTTTTTCTACTAACTGTGTTGCAGAGTCGAGCAGACACTAATAAAGTCATTTAACTGAAAATGGCTAAAAATAGACATATATAGTACGGGGAGCAAAGTAAAATGATTTGTAGCTCGAATCTAAATAATTAACATAACGTCATAAATTGTGACGTGTCAGAGAATTTTAAAAAAAGAATTTGAATATAAGTCTGTCAAAAACTCATCCAAGTAGGACATAGATTCTAACTTTTCTAAGGCTAATCCAGGATGGCAGAAATAACTAAGCTAATCTGCCTTTAAGTTGCACAATTTTTTGCCTTAGAAAGACGCAGGGACGCGGAGAAGGGGAGACGCGGTGAGGAAGTTGGAATCTTGGATGGCACTTCCTCTACTTGGGGGCCACACCCGTAGGCGGGTCTCCCGACTTGAGGGGAGTGGCGTGAGACCCCTTTGAGCGAGTGCCTCCGCTTTGTGTCGAGTCCAAACTTCCGATCTTCCAAGCGTTAGCGACGCAGGAGCGTCACCCAAAGGGGGATGCAATTTGAATGATTATTAGCTTATCCAGTAAAAAGCTTCTAAGATAAAAGAGTAGAAATCATAGCCTCTTCTAGCGAGAAGCAGACATAACATCTATCAACTTTCCATAAAATTGTATTTGTGCAACAGATTAATTATTCTGTCCATGCTGCTTGGAAAAAGTCGCGCTCACAAAGCATGGCATAACGATAAGTAGAGTTGATAAAACCATTGTTTGTAGCGTAATTGTCAACCAAACCTTCTAATTGTTGTGCCAGTGGCTGAAAATTTGCACTGCTGTAAGTACGAATCCAATCGCTATACTGATGACTGGGTATGCCATTACGAGCTAACTGTTCTCCTAAAAAGGCATAAAGGCGCATACAGGGAGACATAGCTGCGGCGATTAAACCTACATCCCCACCCCAAGCAGTGGCTAGTAAAAAATCAGTGTAGCGGCGGGTGGCAACTCCAGGTTCTACGGAATGCAAATTGACTCCCCATTGAGTAGCATAGGCTTGATGTAACCGCAGTTCTTCTAAAACTCCATCAGCTAGATTATGAAACGTAGTAAAACCTACCCAGTCTAGTGCTTTGGCGGCGGCGATGCTGTAAGCACGGGCAAAGGCTTCCAAAAAGAAAGCGTCTTGCCCTACATAGTAGGCAAATTTTTTCGGTTCAAGAGTACCGTCAGCAATGCCTTGCACAAAAGGATGTTCCAAGCAAGCTTGTGCTAAATCTTGATTTGCTTTCCACAATTCACTGGCTAGACTCATGTTTAGTAAATTTTCATTAGGTTATGAGTATTGTGTATGAAAATTTAAAAATCTCACCTGTAATTATTTAAAACTTATACCGTTTCACTTTAAATTTGATACGAATAAGCCACAGGGGAGCAGGGGAGCAGAGGGGCAGAGGAGAAATTATTTGTATCATTTATTTGGTGAAATGGTATTACGCAACGATACGAAAAATCAAGAATTTGGATAAGGCGTGTAGAAGTAAGGTTGAGACTCTCAACAGGACGACATAGACATTTGCGGTAAATTAGCTAAATTAGTCTTGAATAATAGAGCTAACGCAAACTATTATTCAATTTCCCAACCACAATCAGATGCTCCTCTAGAAAAGCACTTAGTACTCAAAAAGGTAGAAATTGTAGTAAAACTGAACCCAGACTTCCCACAAAGTCGAAAAAGCTAGGTTTACCAGTACTTAGTTTTTCAGTATAGGGTGTTTGCAGTTCTTTTATAAAAGCCTGAGTTGTTAGTATCCCAGAATTATTATTTTGGGATGTAAACAGTTTTTCTGCCATTTCGGCATCTTGAGATGCACCTTTGCGGTCAAAGATTTGATAGCGAGCAACGCCACGAGCGAGGTAAGCGCCTGCATATTCAGATTTAGCAGCGATCGCTTGTGTGAAATAATTAATTGCTTGCTGTTGGTTGCCTTTTTGCGCCTCTGCTACACCCCACGCATAAAAATCTTCTGGCTGGGCAATTTGCAATGGTATACCAATTGCACCTTGAAAGTTAGCACCATTGAGGTTAGCACTATGAAATTCTGCATTCGATAGATAGGTATTTCGCAAGTCAGCACCCGCTAGATTTGCCCCACTCAACTTAGCTTCGCTCAAGTTAACGCCAAATAAACCCGCACCGCTCAAGTTTGCTCCTCTCAAATCAGCGCCACTTAAGTTGGCACGACTGAGGTTAGCACCTGTCAGATTAGCACCGCTTAAACTGGCTCCAGATAAGTCAGCCATTACTAAACCCGCGCCTGTCAGATCGCAGTTTTCACATTTTTTGGTTGTTAACAACTGTTTAACTTGTTCGGTATTCGCGGCTTGAGCGATCGCAGTGATGCCGAACGTGGTTAAAAATGTGGCTATGGCTAAAATTGGGGTTTTCATACTCAGTTTTGTAATATTTTTAACTCAAATCTCAATTTGGCTAACAAATTTATACTCCAGCCTATGATATGAGTAATCTGAGTATTTTGCCCTCTGTAGTTACCTATATTACTTGTGAAGCTGAGTTAGGGTAAAAACTTCTTGGTTATATAAGTTCATTTTGCCAGCTATCCAGGTCGGAGAAGACAAATTAAGTTCTGTAAATAAGCTCAGAGCAAATGTTAAAACAACTGCCAGCCAAAGTTTTTCCAGCATAATAGTGACTCCCCACAAATACTGAAATAATAAGTTTTAATTATTTAGATATAAGTATATTTTATTTAAAATTACACTAAGTGATAAACGAATAACTAGTCAGCGATCTACGTCTAAGATGCAAGTGACGCTTATCACATGTATTAGTTTATAAGTCAAAGTATAAATATTGAGTATTATTAAGAACAAATTTTGCACAACAGGTATTTAGAGCATTTTCAACTAAAAGGGACTGGGAACTAGGAACAAACTTTCCCAATACCCAATCCCTAATTCTTAGTGAGAATTATAGCCAGATGACCGATTCGTATTAGTATCTGTTTGGCTTGATACTAATAGATAACCGCTTTTTCTTTAGCCAGATTGCTATCAAACCTGAAACTGCTATTCCGCCAGCAATTGATGGTTCGGGTACAGGTTCAACACTCGCTAGAGCAAATTTCTGATTTTTATCTTTCACACGGAAGACACTGACATTATCTAGGTTGTACCAGGCAGAGCCTTGTTTGCTAGCAAATTTCAATTCTGTTTGTTTTGATGTCGCTACAAAATTGTATGTATATTCTGTGAAACCTTGGAAGGGAACATTAATTTTTTCATCAAGTAATTGTCCGCCTACATATGTGCGAAAGGTATTAGTGTTATCTTCATCTACGTTTGCTAAATAGTAAGTCAATTGGTATTCTTTATTCTTTTTTGTCTTGAGAATTTGGGAAAGAAAGGTAAAGTCACTCGATGCACCAAAACGTACACTCAGAGAATTATTTTCAGCATTATCAACTGTATAGTTATCGAGGTAATTAGTATAGTAGGCATTACCAGATTCACTATTAGTCCATCCTGTAATAAAAGGATTATTTCGAGTAGAATCGTTAGGATTTAAGAGTGAATCTGCTGTAAAATCTCCATTTGTCACAAGGTTTACCTTTGCAGCTTGCGCCTTGGAAATACAACCACCTGTAATCACAGTAGTACTCACAAAGGCGCTGGTGATTCCACAAATCAAAAATCCGGATTTTTGAGCTAATTTCGCCATGATAATTCACTCCAAATATTCCACAATTAAGAAAATTCGTTCTAGAAAAAAGAGCTTCAGAGGATTTGCGATCGCTGCAATATTTATTGCAATTTTGTCCTATTTAATTGAGTCGAGATTGCTATTTGATTGGAATCGGATACATCGCATTTTAGAAGAGAGTAAAGGGACAGAAAGAAAATCTAAACGCAACAAGTGCTTCTGGCTATATTTAGAAAAATCTGCCCTGATAAAAGTCAGCTATCTCTTAGATACAGTAAAACTATCAGTTTGACTTTAGAGAACTAGCTAAACGCTTTTTTTGAGCCTAATTCCCATTAACCCTAAAATAGCAATACCGCAAAGAAATGAGGGTTCAGGTACAGATCTGACGCTGACATTATCTATATTGAACCAAGCAGACCTTTGCTTACCAGCAAACTTTAATTCTGTGACGTTTGATGTTGCTACAAAATTGAATGTCGATAGCGTTGGGTCAATGTTAAATTGTTGCCAAGGGACATTTACTCTATCATCAATCAATTTTCCACCTACATATGTCTGAAATTCGTTAGAGTTATCCTCGTCTATGTTTGCTAAGTTGTAACTTAGTTCATATGTCTGACCAACAATAGTATTGAGATTTTGTGAAATGTAGGTAAAAACCGGAATACTACCTTCTGGTGAATCTTCACGATGTGCGGCAATACGAACACTCAGAGAATTATTTTCAGCCCCATCGACGGTATAGTTGTCTAGATAAGTAGTGTAGTAAGTTTCATCGGACTCACTATTAAACCATCCTGTGATAAAAGGATTGTTCCTAGTAGGATCTTTAGGATTTAACAATGAGTCTGCTGTAAAATCTCCATTGACAACAATATTTGCTGCTTGTGCCTTGGGAATCTGACTGCTACCAATTGCAGCAGTACTAATAAAGGCGCTGAACGCTCCAAAGACAAAAAGTCCAAATTTTCTAGCTGATTTCATGAAATTTACTCTGTTTAGCTCAAGAGTTAGTAAAGCCGATGAAGATATGTGAATACTTGCAAAAGAGTAAGACTATTTTTTCCCAAGTACTACACCAGTAGAAGTTTCCCACTTTAACTAAGCAAGCCTATATTTATTAGGGAAGAAGGAAGCCACGATTTGTTAAGGCAGTTTGGGCTGATGAAGTAAGTAAGAAGTTAGCAAAAGAACTAGCAGCAGTGGAACTAGTACTTCTTGTCAGTACAGCTTCTGGATATACAATTGGTGTGGTTAGACAGCTTGAAGGGGAAGTTGCTACTAGGGTTGTCAGAGTGGAAACTTGTTTATCGGTTGAGTAAACTATACCTGCATCAATGACATTACTATTTAGGGTTTTAGTTTCAACTGCACTCAGAACGTTACGGACATTGGTAGCTAAAAATAGCTTATTGGGTGCTGAATTATTCAAGAGTGTAGTATAAGTACCGCCTCCACAACCAGTACCAGTGCTGGTTAGAACTTGTTGAGCGTATGCTCCTGCGGGCACGATGCTGGGATCGCCTATGGCGATGCCTCTAATACCGCTTCTACCAGAACCATTAAGTAGTGTGTTAAAGCCAGAAATAGCATTAGATGGGGTCGGGGCTGGGCTGGTTGGCGTGTTAGGTTTAATCAACACTAGTTTATTTTTAGCGATATTTTTGGGCCAACCCGCAGCTAATTTACCTGCGTTCTGCAAGCTAGTCATCTGGGATGTCGCAGCAGAAATGAAAACATCTGGTATGCCTGCTGTCTCGTTTGGACTATAGTTGATATTTTGTAACAAAATACCTGAAGAATCTAAGCTGTTAGTGAAGTTGATCTTTGGCGTGGTAGAGCCGTTATTGTTGTATGCATTTTCCAGGTCTGTCAACACTTCTAATAAGCTAACGGCAGCATAAACTTTCAGGTTAGCTGTGGCACTGCCTGATGTTACGGTTGTTGTGTACTGGGGTGTTGGTGGAGCCGTCTGTGCAACTCCAGGCATTAGAGTTAAAAGCGGTAAAGCGATCGCAACTATCAAGCTAGTAACTGCGGCAGCTGTCCAAGTAATAAGTCTTTTTTTGTTCATAAAGAAATACCTCAGGGAGATTACTTACGTGAAGTAGGCGTTAGATAGAACAATACCAAAAAAAATGGTAGATTTTACCTATAAAATTGGTATTTCAAGAATCCCTGACTTTAGGACAACAATTCTAAAAATGCCCGAATATTCCAAAAATTAAATTTTTATACAATTGTATCGTACAGTAGAAACAAGTAAATTTACCGATTAAATACCAACTAAAAAAATAATACTAATTTTATTGGTAGAGGTTAAAGTCGTAACTTATGACTCTCTGTGCCAAAAGAAAATGACACTCAGTCTCAAGGATTGAGTGTCACTTGTATTCTTGGCGTTGCTAATTAAGGGATGAATTGTTTAGCGAACAAACCTCCAGTAAATAAGAGATTAAGAGAGTTTGGCGCATCGCCAGTCAAAGAGCTAGCTTATCTAGGTAAATCTATGCCTGTAACAGCGATCGCTCCAGCAATGGCACTAGCTACTAAAGATGTAATAGCTGTACCAAATAACCACCAAGCAGCTCTTGCAACAGTTTTCTTAGTTTCTTGGGCTTGTTTTTTAGCTTGCTCGCGAATCGCTTTCAGGCGTTTTTGCGCTTCTTGCTGGATGCGTTCGGCTTGATGCAATACTCCATCTCGCGCCGTTTCTATTTGGTTGATAATGCGGTTGGCATCCTCTGGGGAAATATCCTCACGAGAACTGAGGACGGCTACTAAAGTGTCGCGATCGAATTCACTGAGGCGATCGCGCAAGGCCTCGAATCCCACTTGTGGATCGTCAAACAATTTAGCAAAGTCTTGTTTGATGCCTTCGTAGTTGAGTTCTGGACGCTCTAGGGAGTTGAGATAGTCACGTACTCTACCAAAAATTCCATCGATCGCAGATTGCAACCTTTGCTGAATTTGCTGAAATTGTTCCACAATCGAGTTACGCACAGATTCGATGCGATCTGCTATTTGGTTAGCTTCTTCTTCGGAAATATCCTCACGTTGAGATAACAGTGACACAAGTGTAGAACGGTCAATTTTAGAGAGGCGATCGCCTAAATTTCCAATTCCCAATCGTGGATCTTGCACTATTAATTGCAAATCGCGCTTGATACCTTCGGGATTGAGTTCTTCTTTATTAGTGTGACGCAGATAGTTTTCCAGATTTGCTTGAAAATCTGCAACTCGTTGAGCGGTACGATTTGCCAAACGTTGCGGCGCTTTGACAATGCTACGAATCGACTCTTGTACTCGATCTATAACCTGATTAACTTGTTCCTCGCTTAAATCTCCACGTTGGCTGAGAAGTTTCACTAAGGTTTCTCGATCGACTTGTGACAAGCGATCGCGCAACGCCGCAGCACCCTCTTTTGGATCTACCAACAATCTTTGCAAATCTTGCTTGATACCTTCTGGGTTGAGTTCTTCGAGGTTGGTATTGCGGAGATATTCAGCGAGTGCTTTTGTAGTTTGCTCGTATTGTTCTTTTGCTTGTTGCGGTGCTTGCAAAACACTATCTCGCACTGATTCTAGGGTATCAAGGGTTTGATTTACTTGTTCTTCGCTCAAATCTTGCCGCCCAGAAAGCAACCGCACTAATGTATCGCGGTCAAATTGCGAAAGGCGCGATCGCAGCAGGTTAATTCCGGCTTGTGGATCTTCTAGTAAAACTTTAAACTCGCGTTTGATAGCTTCCGGATTCAATTCTTCTTTATTGGTATTCCGCAGATATTCTTCTACTCTTTGCCGCAGTTCGTTAGCTTTAGTTGTTGCTTGTTCTTGCAGTTCTCTGGCACGATTCAAGACGCGATCGCGAGTACCTTCCAGTTGACCAATAATATTATTAGCTTCTTCTTCGCTGATATCTTGACGTTGCTGAAGAACTTGTACCAGAGTGTTGCGATCGATTTGGGATAAGCTAGCCTGTAAATCTGCAAAACCAGCTTCTGGTTCTTCCAACAATTTGGCAAAGTCTTGCCCAATAGCTTCGGAATTGAGTTGTTCTTTTCCTGTCGTCCGCAGATAATTTTCGATGCGGGTGTGGAAGTCTTGGCTTTTTTCCCGTGCTTGTGATTGTTGTACGAGTTCTAAAACTTCTTGGCGGATAGTTTCCATTTGCTGGGAAATTTCTTTAACTCTGGCTTCGCTGATATCACCTCGCTGTGTCAGTAAGTTCACAAAATATTCTTGGTTTAGTTCTTGCAATTCCCGTGCGATAATTGCGGGGTCTGCATTTTGGTCATAAATAATTTCTTGGAATTCATCACTAACGGTAATCCGATTGAAATGCCAAGGAAAAGAATTCACTATGTAGTCTTCTACATCTGCTTTAATAGTATTCGAGGTTGGTTGTGGCAACTTTTGAGATATTTGTTCGTTAGTTTTATCTGCAAATTTTTGCAGTTCTTGGGTAATTTTATCGACATCTATATCTTGAACGTTTTCTTTCAATTTTTGCAGTTGATTCGTAATTTTTCCGATATCAATATCTGAGACGTTTATTCTATTTAAGACGGCTGGTACAGCAGCACCTAAACCATATTGGATAGTTTGCTTGATTACACCATTGCTGCCATTGCCATTTTTTCTAGTTGTAACTAGTTCTTGAAGGCGATCGCCTAAATTTTCTGAGTTTAATTCTTCCGGGGTAGCAGACTTAAGCAAATTAATTACTCGTTCTGTCGGATTTTTGCTAGATGTAGCTTGTTGCCAAGCATCTTCTAGTCGGTCGGCGATTTTATTGATATTATCTTTTGATAAACTTGTCCGACTGCTGACTAAATCTACAAACGTTTGGCGGTTAATATTTTGTAGCAGATTGTTGTCGGCGAGCGATTGTAAATCTACATCACTCAAAATCTTGTCAAATTGACGGCCAATTTCATCTAAATTTAGCTGAGGTGTCGGTAAAGAAGCCAAGGATTGTTGTAGCGTATTACTAATGTTTTCTGGAGTGAAACCTGAAGTTAACTCTCGCCGCACTGCTGCTGTCACATCTTCAGCAGTAGAAACAATCTGTTGTTTTGCACTATTAGCGCCGATGCCACTACTAGCTACACCCATCAAACTTTGTAAGCCAGAAGTGGTTGTACTAATAATAGAACTAATTAAGGAGCCTGCTGCCGAAGAACCCAACCAAACTACTAATGCGAAATAAGTAGACCAAATGACAACACCAATAATTGCTCCTAAAACTGCACTTTCAATTACAGTAAGTTTTACCGCCAAAAAACAAGCACTGAATAACGCAATAGTAGCGGTTACTAGCGCCCAAGAACCAACTTTAGCTTCAATTTTACGAACACTTTTGCCCCAAGTTTCT
Source organism: Dendronalium phyllosphericum CENA369 (assembly GCF_016056275.1). Classification (GTDB taxonomy): domain Bacteria; phylum Cyanobacteriota; class Cyanobacteriia; order Cyanobacteriales; family Nostocaceae; genus Dendronalium; species Dendronalium phyllosphericum. Next base: position 10,482 of record NZ_JAECZA010000280.1, read on the forward strand.
GAATCATTATCGGAAGACGAATCATCTCCCCAAGATGAAATTCCTACAGCAACTGAAAAATTAGTTAATAGGAATTGAAAGGCAAATGCCATGACAGTTCCGGCTAATAGTGCCACTAAAAAGTTAGAACTAGATAAAACAAATGATCCTGCTTCTATAGGTAGAATCTCTGGGACTTTATTGATAGGTGCTATTCCCAAAGAGAAATTTAGCAGTCCCAAAATCTTTTCAAATTCTTGTAACATCGTATTTTTCCTGTTACTTAATGGATTAAACACTCATTAACGTAACATAAATAAATACTATTTATAAGAAATTTTTATCTAATCGTATCTATTAAAATGATAGCTCGGAGTTATCGGAACTCGAATATTAATTTTGAGATATTCATACTTCAGGAAGATTTTGCTATTTACATAAGTATAAAAAGCGAATTTTAATATTTTAGATAATTCATTTACTTTGGTCTTGGATGTTAAAAAACATACCTATATCTAATGATAGAGATATAATTATGTCATGCGATTGATGAAAAATAGATATAAATTTGCTTCAATTCTTCTTTAGGGAATAACATCAATTATTTTTTGTAAATTGATTATGTTTTTGTAGGAGAAGAAAGCATGGTAGTAGGTGTAAGAAGACGTGCTATAGGTGTTTTTTCCAATCGCAGTGATGTTGAGAAAGCACTGCATGAATTAAGAAGCTCTGGCTTTTCAATGGATAGGATTTCTGTCATTGCCAGAGATACAGATAGCAGAGATAATATTGCTGGTGCTCCAGTCCAAGAACGGGTTGGCGATAAAGCTGACGAAGGTGCAACAGTAGGGGCAGTTTCTGGCGGTGTTTTGGGTGGTTTAACTGGTTTATTAGTTGGTCTTGGCACTTTAGCGATTCCAGGAATTGGGCCAATCATGCTTGCAGGAGCAGCGGCAACGACTCTAGCTACAACTTTGGCTGGTGCTGGTATTGGTGCAGCGGCTGGTAGTTTGATCGGAGCATTGATTGGTTTAGGAATACCCGAAGAGCGAGCCAGAGTTTACAACGAACGAGTTGAACGAGGACACTATCTAGTCATCGTAGACGGTACAGATGCAGAAATTGCGACAGCGGAAGCAATTTTCAACAGATATGGTGTCGAAGAATTTGGTGTTTATGATAATCCCAATAGCGAATATCCTACTGGCGATTTCACGAATCAAGATGTGACTTCTAGTAAACATGCCATAGGTTACTTTTCTCATCTCCAAGATGCAGAAGCAGCAATCAAAGATTTACGAAATGCGGGCTTTCCTTTGAGCCAAATCTCATTAATTCATCGGGAACCTTTGCAAAGGGAATCCTTTGTAGGCGTTAATGTCAGCAATCGCTTTGACCCTACGAGATGGGGGCTACCTGATTCGCGCACTCACTTCTACAACGAGCGGATTAATCAAGGGGACTATATTGTTGCCGTTAGTGGTACAGATGTTGACATCCAACGTGCGGCAGCAATTCTCAGCCGTCATGGAATTCAACAGTGGCAAATTTATAGCCCAGGCGAAGGCGATCGCATTACCACTTCCCATACAACCAAACGGGCGATTGGTGCATTTCCGCATCGCCGAGACGCAGAAGCAGCACTGGGCGAACTCCGAGATGCTGGTTTTCCCTTGACCCAAGTTTCGTTGATTGGTAAAGATACTGACGGTATCAACACCACCGATCTCAATAGAAATGTTGGTACGGGAAATAAAGCAGACGAAGGAGCTAAAGCTGGAGCGGCTACAGGCGGCGCATTAGGCGGTTTAGGCGGCTTATTAGTTGGGCTTGGTGCTTTAGCAATTCCCGGAATTGGCCCCGTGATTGCGGGTGGTGCTCTTGCAACTGCCTTAGCAACAACCGTAGCTGGCGGTGCTATCGGTGCAGCAGCTGGCGGTATTGTTGGTGGCCTTGTTGGTTTGGGCATTCCTGAAGATCGGGCGCGAGTTTATAACGATCGCTTGCAAAAAGGCGACTATTTAGTAATCATTGATGGTACGGAAGCTGAAATCCATCACGCTGAAGCAATTCTTAAACGTCGAGGCATTCAAGAATATGCCATCTATGACGCTAATGATATAAACAGGGAGCATCGCCAAGGTATTGACTACCCCGATCGCACAACGCCCGTTTACTCTGGTACAGGCGATCGTGAAGACCCTTCCGTTGTGATTGTCGATCGTCGAGATCCAAAAATCTAACGCAAGTTAGTTTTTCGTCAGGATAATTCATCCCGATCGTAGGAGCAAGACTACAAAAGCTTGCTCCCGATCGCAACTACAACCATTGACTAAGCCCCATTGGGGCAGGGTGTGGGGTGTAGGTGTGGGGGAAGAGATAGCCCCAACAACCGTATTGATACAATCCTAAGCTTTTTAAGACGATGGCATTGGTGGGGGTTACAAGCCCCCAGATACTGCCGTCTTCACTACACCCTACCCCCGACCCCCAACACCCTGTTGCTGACAAATTCTAAAACTTTTACTTGGCGAGCGAGAATTAATTAAACCTATGCAAAAGCTAACTCCTTTCTTAATTAGTTGTCTTTTGGTTTTTGGTGCTGCTGCTTGTGAAAATCCTTCTAAAACAAGTGAGTCTGCACCTAATAACTCTAATCAAGCAGCACAAACACCAGATACTAAGGCAACAGAAGCTGCTCAACAAGATGCTCAAAGTGAAGTTCGCAGAAGACAATTAAATGAGGATATTCGTGCCCGCGAACAAAGAAATAATACTACTGGCGGCGATACAGATAGAGCCAAAGGCGATTTAGCAAGTGAAGTTCGTTCTAAGCTAGAAGCTAATATACCCAATGGTCAACTAACAGTTGATGCCCAAAAAGATGGAACTGTGACAGTGGGAGGAACTGTAACTAATCAGCAACAACTAGCTAAAATTGAAACTTTATCAAAGGAAATTAAAGGTGTCAAAAATGTAGTTGTTAAAGCTACAGTTGCTCAACCAGCAAACAAAACGAAACCATAATAAAACAGAGGGGAAAAGGTTAAAGGGAAAAGGGAAGAACAGGTCAGTCGCCCACAATTCTACTCGCTTTTTACCTTCCCCCCAATACTTCTTGATAAATCTGCGTCAGCTAATTAAGCAATCTGGTCTTGGGGAACCCCCGCAAAGGGATGGCTCCCCAAGCAAAGTAAATTTTATAGAAACCAAACTATTTGCTACAATGGTATAAAAATCAGAATAGTTTATTTAAGTTGCGTAATTTACTATTCAATCTGAAATTCAAGTCTAAAAGTTTTTTCTATAATTCTACTTATTAGAATTGCACTTATTGATGTCAATTCAATAATCACAATCTTTGTGACTAAGATATAAAACCATGGAAGCTCAACAACAGCAATTTGATTCTCCTAATACCTCTCCACCAGAAGCTTTGCTAGCACTAGAGAGTGCAGACAATCAAAATTTACCTAAACTCCCACCTGCCAAAGAACCTGAAACCCAATGGCAGCGAATTAGTCGAATAATTTCTGATTTTTTAGAGCAACTGCCTGAATACTTAGGTAATTTTTTTGAGACAAACAAACAGTCTTTGATTACTGTTGCTCTAATTTTCACCGCGATTGTTACAGTCAGAGTAGTGCTTGCATTGCTAGATGTCATTAATGATATTCCGCTATTTTCACCAATTTTTGAGTTGATTGGAATTAGTTATACAACTTGGTTTGTTTTCCGTTATCTTCTCAAATCATCAACTCGTCAAGAATTAGCTGCTGAGATTCAATTACTCAAACAACAAATTACAGGTAAATAAGTTGAACAATTACTCAAAAATAGCAACCATTTTTGATAGTAATAACTGAAATTAATCGCTCCCCGACTCTTTAAAAAGTTGGGGATTTTTTATAAAAAGTATAGTAATTGGCAGTTTATAATCACTAACTTGGAAGAAGAATTCACCAAGTCACAATTCAGGAGTCAGAACGCTCTTCGTAGGGGATTCAGACCCACCATGCTCTTTAAGAACACGCTCATTTTCAATTTACTGGGGGAGCAAAAACGCCGTTTATTCATCCTTTAGTCGTCCAGAATACCCAAGCTGAATTCTTTTTTGTTAAACAGAATATTTTATTTCTTAGAGAACCCTTATACTATGCTAATTGCGTATGGCATTTTAGCTCTACATCAAACTTAATTAATTTTTTGTATAAATTATATCAAAAGGTAGAGAAAAATAGTTAATTTTTTATTTAGAATCACTTCTCCAGATAGTTTATTTTTCAAAACGAACAGCCTAATCTAGTTGTCAAAGTTATCAAGGATTCTTTAACGAGGACATAATTTATGGCTAATGATTCATTTAAAAAAGGTGTAGATTCATCCGAGCGAGCTGAAGTGGATACATATGACAGAGGTATTGTACCAGCTGAAACTGCTGCTCGTAGGGAAAGAGAAGGAGAACTATATAAAACACGTCCTACTGAAGAAAGAGAAGCAAGTGCATCTACCGACGATCAAACAGATACAGGTAGCATAAACACCACAGATGGCTATACGGTAGATAAAGAAGGTTTGTTGAACAACTACGCAGTTGAGCCAGAAATGTACTATGAAGTACCAGGTGATGCACGAGCAGAAAACACAGAGGATACTGAAAACCGGATTGAGGAACTTGGAGAAATTAATGAAGATAAAGAAGGTGAATTAACAGATCGAGGCGACGAGCGTGGTAGAGGTCCGGGAGTAATCTAGTCTGATTCTTTTAAGAAGAACTGTACTTGCGATGATGGGAAATAGAATCCTCGTCATCGCTTTTGTATGGATAAATTTATTTTCTGGTCTGAAACATAGCTATTTTAGCGAATACCTCTCAACAAGCTGATGCGATCGCCTTTGTTATATCGTTACTCTAACAACAGTAGAATACTCATCGCTCAGTTCCTCTGAGTTCTGCGATCTGCTGCGGCTCAAAATCCAAAGGGGCAAGCTCAAGTGCCACATCATCAGGAATTTTGATTAAAATCATGAACTTACTCCTCAACCCTTTACTTGCAGCTGATGCATTACCTAACAAAGGTTTGATCAAGCCCCTTGGTCATCATGAGTTGCTTTTGATCTTGCTAGAATTAGCTTTGCTGCTGCTGGTCGCCAGAGGCTTAGGCGAGTTAATGCGGCGAATCCAGTTGCCTCCGGTAGTCGGTGAATTATTGGCGGGGGTGCTGCTGGGGCCATCTGTGTTCGGATGGATTCTGCCAAACTTACAGCATGAAATCTTTCCTAACAGTCAGGCTCAGTCAGACCTGCTCTCGGTTGTCTCTTGGTTGGGAGTATTGTTTTTGCTAATCGTGACTGGACTTGAGACAGACCTTAACTTGATTGTCCGTAAAGGCAAAACGGCTCTACTCATTTCCTTAGGTGGCATTATTATTCCCTTCATTACTGGATTGGGGCTGGGCTGGTTTCTGCCTGAGAGCTTTCTGGCCAATGCTGACGAACGATTAATCTTCAGTTTATTTATAGCCACTGCCATGAGTATCTCGGCAGTCCCAGTACTAGCCAAGGTGTTGATGGACTTGAAACTGATTCGTAGAGACATTGGTCAAGTCGCCTTGGCAGCTGGGATGACCGATGACACCATTGGCTGGATTCTCCTCTCAGTAGTATCTGGGTTGGCAACTAGCGGTAAATTCGATTTCCAAACAGTATTTAGGTCAGTTGGAGGTGCGGTACTGTTCTTGGGAATTGCATTTACCCTAGGGCGAACGGTGATGGCTAGGGTATTACGCTGGGTAGACGATTATATTGGCGGGCCGACAGCTAGTTTGTCGGCTTTATTAGTACTAGCATTGAGTGCCGCAGCCTTTACCCACACCTTGGGCATTGAAGCCGCCCTAGGAGCTTTTGTCACGGGGATTTTAGCAGGGCAATCGCCGCGTTTTAGTCGAGAGGCAGGACTAACTCTGGAACTAATCACCGCTGGTTTTTTGGCTCCTATTTTCTTTGCCACGGCGGGATTGAAAGTAGACTTAGTACAATTGCTAGTACCGCAGACATTTGTAATTGGGATGCTGGTGTTGGCGATCGCTTGTTTTGGCAAATTCACCGGGGCTTATATAGGTTCGCGTGTCGGTGGCTTAAGTCACTGGGAAGGGATTGCAATGGGGTCAGGGATGAACGCCAGAGGAGCGATGGAAATCATCGTTGCCACCATTGGAGTTTCTTTAGGCGTGCTGAATCCGCCGATGTACTCGATTATTGTGATGGTGGCGATCGTGACTTCACTGATGGCCCCGCCCTTATTGCGCTGGTCGTTGTCTAAAGTGTCAATAGGTACAGAAGAAGCCCAACGCCTAGAACAAGAAGAACTGGCAAGTCGCAGCTTTATCAAGCGTATCCGCCGAGTGCTTGTGCCCACCCAAGGAGGGCCGAATGTCAGGTTAGCTGCTCAGTTAGTCAGCCATTTAGCCCACCAAAACCCCCTAGAAGTGACTGCTTTATTTGCCCAAAGTGATAAAAAGCCTAAACAAAAATCTGTAACTGCTGTCAAAGATAGTACAGCAGAAACCGCGATTACTGCCGTAGCACAAGAAATGCATCTGCCAGCTAACTCATCATTGGAAACCAAAGTTGAGTCCGGACAAAACAAAGCTGAGGTAATTCTCAAAGAAGCTAGTAAAGGATACGACCTAATTGTATTAGGTGCAACAGGAACTCAGCGTACCAAGGGTTCTTTATTCAATTTGCTGGTCGATAAAGTGGTTCAAGAAGCTCCTTGCGCCACAATGGTAGTCAAATCGAATTTGTCTTTCACAGAGGAACAGACACAAACTGGCCATTACAAACTCGGTCATATTTTAGTACCCACTAGCCGTAGCGATTACAGTCAACATGCAGTTGAAGTCGCTAGTACAATTGCTGCTCAAACTGGGGCAATTGTCACCTTAGTTAATGTCGTCAACCGAACTCAGCGCGAATATGTTTTATTTGAGGAACAGACCATAGATTCTATGGCTGAGATAGCCCAACAAATTGTGCATCAACAAGCTGAAGTGGGGCGAGGACTTGGTGCTGAGGTTAAAACAGAGATTCTGACTGGGATTCCAGAATTTGAAGTTCTTAAATATGCTCGCAGTATGCAAGTAGACTTGATTGTTTTAGGCAGCAGTATTCAGACATTTTCCGGTCGGGTGTTCTTTGGTCATCGCGCTGATGCCATCCTCAACAAAGCACACTGTCCTGTCGCTGTGATTACCATACCAAGTAATTAAAGTGCTGAGTTCTGAGTGCTGAGTGCTGAGTGCTGAGTTCGGAAGTGGAAGTGCTGAGTTCGGAACTTGAAGTGTCGAGTTCAGAACTTGAAGTGTCGAGTTCGGAAGTCGAAGTGTTGAGTTCGGAACTTGAAGTGTCGAGTTCGGAAGTGGAAGTGTTGAGTTCGGAACTTGAAGTGCTGAGTTCGGAACTTGAAGTGCTGAGTTCGGAACTTGAAGTGTCGAGTTCGGAAGTCGAAGTGTCGAGTTCTGAAAGCGATCGCTAATCAAAACATGAGCATCATACAGCCTTTTTCAAGTAAATGACGTAAACAGGTAGAGGCGCTGTTACGTTCGCCCTTACAATTACCTCTACCTCACCTAGTTGCAATCTGCTGTAGGTTTTTACTCAGCACTCAGCACTCCTAACTCAGCACTCACTAATCAGCACTCAGCACTTTGTTATAAATGGTTCGAGTTCGTAATTATGCCATTGTCGCTGATACCATTCGGCAATTAAGGGACGGACGATAAACTGAGGATGGCGATCGCCTCGAACATCAATGCGAAGACCTGAGTATGGTCGTTTTTTCTCGGAACCGTGACCGTTGCGACCTATGAAAAGATGCGATCGCGCTACTAATTTATTTTCTTGTTTACTTGCATTGCCAATGGTTTCTACTAAATCTGCTCCTTCTGTCCTCTGTCGTCGCAAGCTAAATCCACTTCCTCCACAAACAATCCAATGGAGATGAGAATCGGCGTGTCCGGTATCCAAAGTCTGAAGATATTCTAAGCAATGAGCGTGACCGTTTAAGATCAAATCAACTAAAGGACGCTCTTGGGTTAAGGAACCTAACGCTTTTGCTACTGCATCTAGTACGCCACGCAAGCGGCTACGAATCGCCAAAGTTTGTGCTTGTTGCCACTTCGTCGCCTCAGTGACATAAGGGGGATGGTGGAAATAAATTACTCTTCCTCGAACTTCTTTAGTATTCCAGGATTCTATTAATCTCTGTCTCAACCAATCCAGTTGTTCGAGATCGGTCACCATTGTCTTGTCGGTGGTTAATTGTTTGTCAATATCAACAATAATTTCCTCAATTTGTGACAGTTTAGCGTGTAAATCGTCCAGTTCTTCGATTAGGCTGGGGTCGTCAGGATTGAATTTAGCTAAATTTTCAATTATTTGTATCTTCTCCTGTTCTAAATCTTGACGGCGTTGCTGTAATAATTTGCGGTCAGCGTCACCTTCTCTGGTTGCAGGTAGTGGGGGCGGATCGTTAAATGTATTAGAATCTAGAGCAAAAAAGTCAATACCACCGTAGCGAAAAGTATAGTAGCGATTGGGCAAGCGGGTAAAATGTCCGGGTCGATAGGAAAGACAGCGACCTGTGTCTATCTTTGCAGTATAGTATCTGTCTAAATGCTCGGCTAAATCACCTGGAAATTGAAACGCCTTCAGGTAGTCGAGAAATGCTCGTGCGTAGGCATCACCTTTTCCCGAACCATGCAAGCCTACATCTAAATCTAACCGCGATCGCAACAACTGACGGATAGGAAATGTCGTCAGAGATGCCAAGCTCAAGAGAATTGGCAAGTCGTAATAATCGTGATTTCCCGGTACGGGTAGAATGGGCAAAGTGAAAATCATCTGGTCGTAAGCAATGCTTTCGGGATGCTCTTTACCTAAAATAAACTCACGGTAGGGCTGGATAAAGTTCTGCTGATAGTATTCGCTCGACCCCACTAGATAGATGACATCGCCTGTATGCAGCATAAAACGGCATTCATCATGATGGGGCAGCATGAGTTTCGCAACCTCTCGTTGCGGATTATGCTTGTGGTGTTTTCCAGAACCACTATCACCCACAACCAAAAATGAAAATTCCTCATCATCTGCGCGACCATCGTCTACTACTAACCGAGTTTGGTCAATGTTCCGTTGTAAGATTAACGGATCTTGCCAGCGTACTCGTTGCTGCATTTTACGAATTTTTTTAGCGATCGCCGGATCGGAAACGAGTTTCAAAGCAACACTCCTGAATCTTACAGCAATTGTCAGTCGTCATAGAGACGCGATTAATGCGTCTGTACAAGAATCAGTTGTCGTAGAGACGCGATTCATCGCGTCTGTAATTGGAGATTGGTCACTGAGCGAAGCCGAAGTGCTGCTCCCTCTGCTTCCCTCTCATTCCTCTGCTGGGTTTTTCATTTCAATAGTCAGATTTGGTAGCCCTACTAGTTTTTCTGCTAGCTCAATTTCTTCTACTGATGGCACAAAAATCTTTAAGCCTTCTGGTATGCATACAACTTCAATTGGTGTCGTACCTACCATTTCGCCATCGAGAACAACTTTTTGCGGTGGGTCAGTCGTGATTTTTACTTGTTTGGTTCGCAGATAACCGATGTCATCTCTTTCGGCTGCACTACCCGAAGAAGCGGTTTGAAACAAATGGTATGTAGCTGCGATCGCCCCGGCTTTATTAACAGGAGCTACTATTGTTAAATCTAATAATCCATCATCATAAATGATACCTGCGGGGCCTTGAGCTAATACAGAACTTGGAGGTGCTGCATTTGCCACTGTCACCGCTGAGGCGGTAGTTTTAATTATCTTGTCTTCTGTTTCAATCTCGACATCAAAAGTTTCTAATTCACGTAATTGCTGGATTCCTGCCAAGATATACGCCATAATGCCAAAGCGCTTCTTCGCTTCTCGGTCTGCTTTTTCCACTGTTTCAGCTTCAAAGCCAATACCTGCTAGCAGTACCATCGGCTGACCGTTACAATAAGCTACATCTACATTCTTAGTCGCTCCCTGCAAAATTGTTTGACAGGCTGCTTCGATGGTATCTGGAATTCTTAAAGCTGTGGCAAAAGCGTTTGCCGTTCCTCTAGAAATAATCCCAAAGGGAATATTACTATTCACTACTGCTGCTGCTGCTGCTGAGAGTGTACCATCTCCCCCCGAAGCGATAATTGCATCTACGCCCCGCTCTACTGCTGCCTGAGCTAGCTTATCTGCGCCGATTTCTTCTGTTGTGAGGTAAATATCTAAATCGATTTCCGACTCTAATAGTGTCCGAATCTGTATCAGTTCTTGTTCTGGGTCTCCTTGACCCGCAACTGGATTAAATATAAGACAGGCAGAACGATTCATATAAATTAAAACTTCAGCTTTATCAATAAAATAGCAAATTATTCTCAGCATCTTGCTAAAGTTATAACTTCTCACAGTTGGGGAAAGTTTTGCTACAAATGACTCCCCCAACTTCTCCACAGATACCAATGTATAAGCAAAAACAGTATTCTATCTGGCAAGGGGAAAAGGCAGGGATGTTGCAAGATGTCACCTAGGCAGAACAACTATGCCTCATGTTCTGATATCGTTTGCCTATACTTACATGAGGAATTTTGCTGTGCGTCAGTTATTACTCTTTTTCATCAGTATGGTAACTTTCAATAGTTTGGATGTTCGTGCCGACATAGCACCAAGTACAATGCATTTGGCTCAAAAGCTCAACTGCAATAATGCCCAAACTCAACTAGATATCAATAGATGCGCTCAATTGTCCTATCAAAATGCCGATAAAAAACTCAATGAAGTTTACCAAAAACTGCTACCTAAGTTAGAAAATTCTCGAAAACAAAAATTGATCGCCGCCCAGCTCGCATGGATTAAGTTTCGAGATACTAGTTGTGAGTTTGAAAGAAGCGGATATGAAGGAGGAAGTATTGCTCCTACTATTTATTTCACTTGTCTGGAAAAGACTGCAAAGCAACGCACTCAACAATTACAAGAATATCTCCAACCCAATACTTAATAAGCTAATCTGCCCTTAAGTTGCATAATCCTTTGCTTTATAAAGACGCGGGAGTTGCGGGAGACGCGGGGACGCGGAGAGGGGGAGACGCGGTGAGGAAGTTGGAGTCTTGGCGGTTTCCGTCGAGTCCAAACTTACGTTAGCGACGCAGGAGCGTCACCCGAAGAGGGATGTAATTTAAATGATTATTAGCTTACTAGTGCTGAGTGTGGAGTTATATTGTGACTTGATATTGCTAGGACGAAGAGCCATTTACCTATACAAAAATTAAGAGTTAAAACTTGATAATTTTGTAAATAAATGTAAAGAAAAATAATCCAAATTTAACTAAAAACTAGGCGATCGCAATTGCGATACTAGCAAATGTAAATAGGTAATATTGTTTGAGATTCCTAGAGAAGCTTTGTAGGAAAGCTTTTGCATCCAAAATTTTAAATCCCAAATATCAAATCCAAAAGTAGTATGAGTCACCCACTGCGGTAGTCTAGATGAGAGTGAATATATCGCCTGGTTTGACATATTGTTTTATGACTTCAGTTATTTCCAGTGCCGTCCGCACAATTCGTATTGGTTCTCGCAAAAGCCAACTTGCTTTAGTTCAAACCCACTGGGTGCAACAGCAACTCCAGAAAAGCTTTCCTGATATCTCTTTTGAAGTCCACACCATGTCTACCCAAGGCGACAAAATCCTGGATGTAGCATTAGCCAAAATTGGTGACAAAGGACTATTTACTAAAGAACTCGAACAGGGAATGCTCAACCAGGAGATTGACTTTGCGGTTCATTCTCTTAAGGATCTGCCAACTAATTTACCAGAAGGGTTAGCATTGGCAGCTATTACCGAACGGGAGAACCCAGCAGATGCCCTAGTGGTGCATGAAAAGCACAAAGATAAACAAATTGATACCTTGCCAGCAGGTGCAGTCATCGGTACATCTTCTCTGCGACGATTAGCACAGTTGCGCCACCAATTTCCCCACTTTACTTTTAAAGATGTACGGGGAAACTTGAATACACGGTTAGCAAAATTAGATGCAGGCGAGTACGATGCTCTGATTTTAGCAACAGCAGGGTTAGAGCGATTGGGAATGAGCGATCGCGTTCATCAAATCCTACCCAAAGAAGTCTCTCTCCACGCCGTTGGACAAGGAGCATTGGGGATAGAATGCCGTACCAATGATACTGAGTTAATCTCCCTACTCAAAGCGATCGAACATTCCGAAACACGCGATCGCTGTCTCGCCGAAAGAGCTTTCTTACGCGATCTCGAAGGTGGCTGTCAAGTACCTATAGGTGTTAATACAGAAATCAATGGTGATAATTTAACATTAACAGGTATAGTCGTCAGCGTGGATGGTCAAAAATTGGTCAAAGATAGCGTCACTGGGCAAGCCAACCAAGCCGAAGCCCTAGGCACAGAATTAGCAAACCTGCTGCGGCAACAGGGAGCACAAGAAATCTTAGATGAAATTTTTACCGAAATCCAGCGAGGTTCTTAAGTTATTGGGTGAGTTGATGTGATTAGATAAGTAATCAGTGAACAGTAATCAGTAACTCAGTAAGTAAAAAACTGACTTTTATGGGTGACACTTTGTAGCTAACGCTGGCGTTAACATCACTCACCTGAGTCAGGAAATTCTTTTGCAGTGCTAGAATCCCCGCACTGACTGACAACTGACAACTGACCACTGACAACTGTATAGACAGAACCGGGGAAACAAAAATTACCATGCGGATTCTATTCGTTGCAGCCGAGGCAGCTCCCGTTGCGAAAGTCGGAGGAATGGGTGATGTTGTAGGAGCATTGCCCAAAATTCTCAGACAAATGGGGCACGACGTGCGGATATTTCTACCTTACTACGGCTTCCTGCCGGACAAAATGGAGATTCCCAAAGAACCCATTTGGTGGGGAGATGCCATGTTCCAGCACTTTGCCGTTTACGAAAGTGTTTTACCCGGTACTGATGTTCCCTTGTACTTATTTGGACATCCCGCATTCTCGCCTCGGCGCATTTATTCTGGGGAAGATGAAGACTGGCGGTTCACTTTATTTGCCAATGGTGCAGCCGAGTTTTGTTGGAATTACTGGAAGCCTGAAATTGTTCATTGCCATGATTGGCATACGGGGATGATTCCCGTGTGGATGCATCAAGACCCAGATATTACCAGCGTGTTCACGATTCATAATTTGGCCTATCAAGGCCCATGGCGTTGGTATTTGGAAAAAATTACTTGGTGTCCTTGGTACATGCAAGGACACAACACAATGGCAGCCGCAGTCCAATTTGCTGACAGGGTGAATACAGTTTCCCCAACCTATGCCGAGCAAATCAAGACAGCTGCTTATGGCGAAACCATAGAAGGTTTGCTGTCTTTTATCAGCGGCAAATTATCTGGGATTATTAACGGCATTGATACCGAAGTTTATAACCCAGAAAATGACAAATACATCGCCCAAACCTTTACAAGCGACACTCTAGAAAAACGTCGGGCTAACAAAATTGCTTTGCAAGAAGAAGTGGGATTAGAAGTCAATTCCAACGCCTTCTTCATTGGTATGGTTACTCGCTTAGTCGAACAAAAAGGTCTTGATTTAGTATTGCAAATATTAGATCGCTTCATGGCTTACACAGATGCTCAATTTGTGTTGTTGGGGACAGGCGATCGCTATTATGAAGGTCAAATGTGGCAATTAGCGTCTCGCTATCCCGGACGCATGGCAACTTATCTGCTTTATAACGATGCTTTATCTCGCCGCATTTATGCTGGTACTGATGCCTTCTTGATGCCCAGCCGTTTTGAACCTTGTGGTATCAGCCAAATGATGGCATTGCGTTACGGTTCTGTACCTATTGTTCGGCGTACAGGCGGATTAGTTGATACGGTATCGCACTTTGACCCAACGAATGCAACCGGTACTGGTTATTGCTTTGACCGTTATGAGCCACTGGATTTATTTACTTGTATGATTAGGGCTTGGGAAGGCTTCCGTTTCAAACCCCAATGGCAAGAATTACAACAACGGGGCATGAGTGAAGACTTCAGTTGGTATCAATCTGCCAAGCAATACGTGACGTTATATAGGTCAATTTTTGGCTTGCCAGATGAACCAGAAGCACAAACACCACAGCCGGAATTAGTGTTAACAAACAAATAATCCGATTGGATTAAAAGTTGTTACCAATGCTCATGATAGCGTAGCTAATTGTGAGCTTTTTTATTGATCTAAGGGCGAAAGTAACAGCGCCCCTACTAAGGATTTCGCTCAACGCAAAATTAATTATTAGAGATGTCTATTTAATCTATAGCCGTAGCCACACCCTTTAGGACAGTTCTGATTGCTCAAAGCCTTAAAGCAACTGGGTTTTTACTCAGCAACGCCACTTGCTTCAAGTCGGCAGAGCCGCCCAACGCAGTGGCTCCTCAGCACTCAGCACTCAGCACTCAGCACTCCTAACTCAGCACTCCTAACTCAGCACTCAGCACTTTGCTATACATTCCTAATTAGAAATTGGTACATTTTTAAATGCACCTGTATCTGGCACAAAGATATCTAGAGAATTGACACCTTCAGGAACCCTGACCCAAGTATAGGCATCAGCTGAAGCTTTAGGACGTAGCTGGAACAAAGAAACGCTTCCTGTTGAGCGGTCTAAAGCAACTCCTTTGTAGGTGACGCTAGTTTCTGGATTGCGCGCCGTTGTGCTAGCGATCGCTATAATATCACTACCACCAACTCCATCTGTGGCAAGGCGACGGATACGCATTTGCACATTCACCACATCGCGGTTTGCAGTTTCTGGATCTTTAATCCGCTTTACTGAGAGTAACTCGACTTCTGCCTTATTGCCAAAAGCTGGCTGTACAAATTGACCGGGTTGAATTGTTGAAGTAGCCGCCGCTTGTGTCGTTGCTGACAATGGAGATACAGCTGGTTGTGGGGCAGTAGCAGTTGGGGCTGTTGGATTTGGTGCTTGCGTTGGAACGGTATTACTCGCCGTTTTAGTAGCATCTAATGTTTGCCGCAGCGTGAAAATTTCGTAAGCTGCATAGCCACTACACGCTAAAGCCAAAGTAGAAAGCAATACAGCTACACCAGACAGAAATGTACTCACACCTTTACCTCTATTCCGTATTTCTGTGTATGCAGGTTGATTAACCTGGCGATTTTGGAATGCCATAATCTATGTTGAATTAACCGCTGCGTATTAAATATGTTCAGCATCTTTCATATACTAAATTAATTAAGCCAACCCGCTTCTCTCTACGGAAAGAAATTTGAGGTAACGGCGAAAAAACCTATCTTAAGGATGAGGAATATTGGTGAGATTTAATACTTTTAGTAAACCACTAAGTTTTTTGCTGCTATTTTTGAGTACCCAAACAGCATTGAGTTATAAAGTTGCTCAAGCACAAACACCAGTCTCACCGGCAACCACCACAAAATCAGTTTGCCCTGCCCAACTGGGGAAATCTGTTGATGCTGCGATCAATCGTTCTGTATTCAGTCGGGCGCGTTGGGGAATTTTAGTCCAAGCTCTATCATCTGGGCAAACTCTTTACAGTCGGGATGCCCAAAAGTTCTTTACTCCAGCTTCTAATGCCAAACTACTAACAACAGCAGCAGCCTTACAGCAATTGGGTGCAAATTTTCGCATTCGCACCTCTGTTTATCAAAATGCTAATGGTGTCTTGCGTGTAGTTGGTAGAGGAGATCCCAGCTTAAATGATACTCAGCTGCAAGCGTTAGCAAAGCAGTTGAAACAAAAAGGTATTACTCAAATTAAGCAATTGATTGCTGATGATAGTTATATTCAAGGGGATATTGTGAATCCCACTTGGCAATGGGAAGATGTGCAATCAGACTACGGCGCACCAGTCAACAGCTTTATCCTCAATCAAAATGTTTTTGGCTTAAAACTTGTACCGCAAGCTGTAGGTAAAATTTCCCAATTAGTCTGGACTGATGCTAATGAGGCGAAACAATGGCGGACAATTAATCAGTCAATTACAGTTGCTCAAAATCAGCCAAGTAATATTAACGTTACCCGCGATTTATCGGGAGGAGTATTACGAATTCAAGGACAAGTAGCAGCAAATTCCGAACCGTATTTAGTCAATTTACCTGTAGTTGACCCTGATTACTACTTTTTGCGGCGTTTCCGCACTGCTTTGGCAACAGAAAAAATTAGCTTAGGACAGACATTGGTTGCAGCGGGTGGTACGAATTTACAAGAATTAGCAGCTGTGCAATCGCCACCTTTATCTGAATTATTAATAGAAACTAATCATAACAGTAATAATCTTTATGCTGAGGCATTGCTGAGAGCATTAGCTTTTAAACAACCCAGAGTCCCAAACAAGAGTACCGCCGATCTCGGTTTGGAAACACTGAAGGCAACTTTAACTCAGCTAGGAGTTAATTCCGCAAATTATGTTTTAGTAGATGGTTCTGGGTTATCGCGTCGTGACTTGGTTACTCCAGAGGCTTTTGTACAAACCTTGCGGGGAATAGCCAGAACACCAGTAGCATCTGTGTATCGTACGTCCTTACCTGTAGCAGGGAAAAGCGGTACTTTGTCAAGTCGCTTTCGCGGTACACCTGCTGAAGGTATTGTGCAAGCAAAAACAGGCACGTTGACTGGTGCTATTTCCTTATCTGGATATGTAAATTCGCCTAAATACGAGCAGTTGGTTTTCAGTATTATTGTGAATCAGTCAGAACAGCCTGCAAGCGTTATCCGCCAAGCAATGGATGAAATTGTTGTGTTGTTAGCACAGTTACAGCGTTGTTAATATCGCATCTATGGAAATCTGGTTTAATTAGCAGAAGACGCAAGTCCTAACGCACCGAACATTATTGATGGTGCGTAACGCTGACGCGATAACGCACCCTACCAAATTAAGCAATACTCAAATTAACTTTCACAATGAAATCGTTGAAATCTTTGTCGCCGCCATTGGGTAAATCTTCAAAGCCAAAGATGTTATCCCCTAACAAGCTAATATGGTCTACTTTTCCAGTATTAGCTCCCAAGAATGAGAAGTAAACAGGCTTATCGTTATTGGGATTGTCATCTAAAATTGCAGCTGGCGTACCGTTA
This sequence comes from Dendronalium phyllosphericum CENA369, assembly GCF_016056275.1. Lineage (GTDB taxonomy): Bacteria > Cyanobacteriota > Cyanobacteriia > Cyanobacteriales > Nostocaceae > Dendronalium > Dendronalium phyllosphericum. The sequence goes on from NZ_JAECZA010000280.1 coordinate 27,642, forward strand.
GCGATAATAAATGGTGCAAAAATAGCACCTGGCTCAAAAGTTCCAGTGTAAGTTGCAGTACCGTTGTTTTTGAGAGTTAAGTCAATACCTGGGACGCGATCGCTCACGGCTGCTTTGGTATAATCAGCTTCTCCGGGAAGAATATCTGCTTTACCGTCGCCGTTGGTATCAATTCCACCATTTTCATCAACTACTTGATAGAAACCGATGTAATTGTTATAACCAGCATCTCTAGTGAGGGCAAATTCAGCTTTTACCAATTTTGTCTCACCCCGTAAATCAATTAATTCTGCTTGTGAGCCACCTTGCAAACCTGTACCTAGTGGTAAGGATTGATTTGTGGGCTGAATCTTCACAACCAAATCTTGGAAGTCTTTGCTGTTACCGTATTCATCGCTCCAAGCCAGAGAAAATTGATTGTCGCTCAAACTGGTAACTTTTTGCGTTGAGGCAGTGGAAAACACTACATTGTTGATTGGGGTGACTCCAGCCTGCACGCTATCGGTTGTACCATTTTTGATTAAGTAGAATCTCAGGTTATCTCCAGAATTAAATTCGAGCTGGCGTGAGAAATTATCGGGGTCAAATCCGTTGGGTTTGGTAATAGCGGAGAAAATTGTCTTGGCTCGGTCTAAAGCTGCTTCTGTATAACCTGCTGCACCAGGAGCAATGCCATTGATTTTACCTTCGGCATCATCGACAGTAAAGACACCCAGTTCATTTACCCGATGAGAATCGGTTCCTGTAAGAGTGACTTTGAGCTGTTGTTTCAGACCGATACCAGAGATAGTAAAGATATCATCAGCAGTCTTGGTTAAGGTGGGGGAAGCTAGATTAAGTGGCTTTTCTAGCCCCAAAGTAATGATTTCGTTGTTGTCAATTCCCCCCGGTCGCCCCGTTGAGAAGGGGTAATTGTTATCGTTGGCAACTAAAATTGTTTTGGCATCCAACACCAACACATCTTCGATAGTTTGGAAGGGAAAGGTAAATTTAGTACTGCCATCTTTATTCAAGTCATTGGGGTCTTGAATATTCAGCAAATCAACGATTTCTTCTTTGGCGACAAAACCATTGGCATCTTTTTTCGATAAGTCAACTTTGAAAATTTTCTTGAACTTGGCATCAGCTCCTTGACCATTGTCTCGCTCGATGACCAGATATTCATTCTGGTTAATAACAGTGAAGTCACCAATAGAGTTATTGGGGTCTTCTAAGTGGTAGAAGCCTTGCAAACCTTGAAATTGTTTTGACGCGACATCAAATTTGTAGATACGTAACGAACCTGCGGGATCGCCTGCGACAGTGCCTTCCAGCAAGGGGTACAGCGTTTTCTTATCGGGGCTAATTGCCATACCCTCGAATCCTTTGGAACTCCCAAGGTTAGAGACGGCTGGTTCGCCTGCAAGTTGGTCGCGTACCAAGTCACCGATACCGGGAAAGTCTGTAAAGTAGCCATCAACTCCTAAATCGATGAACTGTTTAAATTCCTTTTTCAAGTCACCATTGTAATCCCGCGCTAGGAAAACACCTTCTTTGCGGAAAGTGTAGGGGTGTACTAATAAGCCGGCATTATGGGCATCTTGAACTAGCGTTGTGGGAGTGGTTGTAATTCTATCGGCATCGTTGACGACACCATCACCAGTGATATCATCATCTTTGCCATCGCCATTAATGTCAAACCCCTTGACTGGCACAATTAAGCGTTTATCCGGGCCAATTCCTGTGGCGTAAGTAGCGATCGCCGCTAATTCTGTGGGCTTGGTAAGATCGCCGTAGGTGCGTTTGTCACCACTGACAACAAAATCATAGGGCTGAGTTGTCGCTCCCCCAAATAATTGGATTAAGGGGATATTAATCCCTGCTTTTGGCATCAAGTCATCTTTGAGTTGTTTAAGATTGCCCACCTCGAAGGATTGGATAAATACGCGCTTGGGATCTGTAAAGTTGTTGGCAACGAGTGTGTCAACTAGCTTCTGACTCAGATTGATATTGATGGGAGTGCCGTCTAAATGTTTGCCTTCAGTAGCAAAGTAGGTAGGGTGCTTGGTTTCTGGATAGATGCCAATTTTGCGTCCTGTATCAGCTTCTACCTGTTTAACTAAATCGATGATTTCTGTAAGGGTGAGAATCTTTAAATGGTCGTTATTGAATTCGGTTCCGCGCAAGGCTGGTAAGCGTTCGATCGCATTCAAGGTTTTGAGTTCTGCTAAGGTAAAGTCCTCGGTAAACCAACCTGTAATCGTGCGACCATCAACAACTTTTGTGGTTTTGCGATCGGCAAACTCTGGATGTAAATAAACATCGGTAGTCGTATCGGTGTTATTTACCGTGCCATCAGCATTGAGAATTGCCAAAGCGTTTTCGTGGCGATCGACTAGAATCCCATCTTTGGTAGCGACTAAATCGGGTTCGATGAAATCAGCACCATCGGCGATCGCTAATTTATATGCTTCTATAGTGTGTTCGGGACGCGAACCGCTAGCACCCCGATGACCGATAACTAAAGGTGCATCGCCATCTAAGGTATTAAACTCAGTCTTTTTCAGCACATCGGGATTTTGCGGCGACCTGACATATTGTCCGGTTAATTGGTCGCGTACTAAGTCGCCCGTATCGGGGAAGTCAGTAAAGTAACCATCAACACCTAAATTGATGAACTGTTGGAATTCTGCTTGGGGATTGCCTTTGTAGTCTGCTGCTAAATATTGCCCTTCGTTGCGGAAGGTATAAGGGTGTACTAACAAGTGGGCAGCATGGGCATCCTTCACCAAAGAAGTGGGAGGCAACGTAGTTTTGTCGGCATCATTGACTACACCATCGCCATTAACATCATCAGCTTGACCATTGCCATCAGCATCAGTTCCCTTAACGGAAACAATCATCCGCTTCCACGGGCCAATACCATCTGCATAGGTGGCGATTTCCTTTAAACCTGTGGGTGTCCGTAAGTCTCCATAGGTGCGCTTGTCACCACTAACGACGAAATCATAAGGCTGAGTTTCAATCAGCGAACCATCAAGATTAACATCAGTGGCATCTAATAGCTGAACCAGGGGTAAGTCAATCTTGGCAGCAGGCATTATCGTATCGTGTAGTTTTTTGAGATTGCCTACTTCAAAAGACTGAATAAACACGCGACTGGGGTCAGTAAAGTTATTGGCAACAAGCGTATCAACAAGCTTCTGACTCAAGTCGATGTTAATCGGCGTACCATCTAGATGTTTACCTACAGAAGCAAAGTAGGTAGGGTGTTTAGTTTCTGGATAAATGCCAATTTTCCGCCCTGTATTAGCTTCTTCTTGCTTGACTAAATTGATGATTTCTGTCAGCGTCGGAATTTGATACAACCCGTTAAACACGTTGGTACGGAAATCAGGCTGGATTTTTGCTCGTAGTGTTTTAATTTCTGCTAGGGTGAAGTCTTCAGCAAAAAAGCCTTCTTGGGCAACGCCATCAACGATTTTTGTGGTCTTACGGTTCGCAAATTCTGGATGGTCTGCGACATCAGTGGTATTGATTATATTTGGCTCGTGACGCGCAATTAATACTCCATCTTTAGTAACCACCAAGTCGGGTTCGATGAAGTCTGCACCGCCATCAATTCCCTGTTGATAAGCGCCTAAAGTATGTTCTGGTCGTTCTCCAGCAGCACCCCGATGTCCGATAACGATGGGTGCTTTGCCTCCCAAGGTGTTGAGTTCGGTGATGTTTGGTGTAGGGATGGGTGCATCTAGCAACTTGCCTGTAGCATCGAAGTGTAACAAATAGGGGCCAAATTCATCGCCAATCCAGATTGTGCCATCTTGGGCGATTGTAAAAGATTCGACATCAAAATCTGCACCAGTTAAGAGGCGATCGCTGGTCTTCTCATTGACAATCTGGAAGGGAACTTTTTTGTCAGGGTCAGATAGTTCGAGAAAGTCCAACACTTTAACGCTACCATCTCCTTGGGCTTCTGCACCTCGGAAACTAGGGTCAAGCCGATAGAGGCGTAACAAGAAATCAGCACTATTGCTCTTTTGACCATAACCATTGTCAGCAAGGAACCAGAAAGAGTTATCGTCAGCAATTTGTACGCCGCTAAACCCTTCAACAGGCTGTTTGGCAAATGGTACATTTCGTCCGTTAGTGTTACCTGTGATCGCGCTACCAGATGGCGGCCCTTCAGCAAAGGTATCGGCTGGGAGGGAAGCGAAACCTTTGAGTGTGACTTGAGGCGGAACCAAATTCTCAGGAGTCCTAGGATTGTAACTGCTGGTGTCAATCGTTAAGGGAGTAGAGAATGCATTGGCAATATTCTCCCAAGGCACGAGCTTAAAGTTGGAGTTGATATTCTCGCCATCAACTGTTTTGGCAGGTTCATTGTCACCATCTTGAGTGACAAATAGACCGTTTGGGAAATTTGGCCCCAAGGGTACGTTAACTACATCCGCGCCATCTGACTCTTGGACGCTATCAATTGAGCCGTTGCTACCTACTGCAAAGTTACCCACATAGGCGTTATTACCTTCGCGGGTATAGGCAACAAAGGTACTGTCGCCTTGGCTGGATGCTAGTAAATAACCTTTGCCATTTGCACCGTAGTAAATGGTGAGTCCTTCGACATCGCTGGTGAGGTGAGTTCCGCCCAAGTCTTTGACTTTATCGATTAGCTGACCATCATTACTACCGTAGGGTTCTGCTTGGAACTTCCAAATACCGACATCTTCTTGTCCGATATAGAGGAAACCAGTTTCCTGGTCTACGACCATACCCTCGGTTTGCGGTTCAAATCCCTCTGTTGTGGGTATAGTGAACTCCCGGACTCGTTCGTATCCAATCTTGCCGTTACCTTTGTCAATTAGTTTGAACTGGGCGATATCTCCAGTTTCTCGGCGACTAGCAAAGACGTAGTAATCGTTAGTTTTGGGGCTACGGTACAAGGCAAGTCCGTAAGCGCTGCGAGATGACGAGGAATAAGGAGGTTCAAAAGGTGATGCTTGGAAGAGAGTAGCAATACTGCTGTCGGTAATATCTTCCAGATACTTACCGTCAGCGTTGCCATTCGGGTTAATCTTGAAAATTGCGAGTTTATCGTTGCCGCGATCGCTAGCTACGGCAATATCAACAGATTTACCGCCCAATTTAAAACCGTATTGCAAATCAATGTTGTTGTAGCGGATGCCACCAGGATTCACTTCTTGCAATAACTTACCAGATAAGTCATAAACCCGCAGTCCGGCATTTTTGACTGAGGTTAATACCAAGCTATCGGCAGAATTGGTGGCATTTATATAGATAGCCGGGTCGTCAGCATCGGCACGTTGAGATGTAGGTAGCGTATCATCATCAAACAAATCGGGGCGGGTTTCGACTGTTGGAATTGCGGTATTCACGATGTCTGCACTCAAAGTTAGAATTTGGGTAAATTGGGCTTGGCTAAAATTGTTGTCACTTACCAACACAATCGACTGGCTACCATCTGCTAGTTTGGGGCCAAAGGCAATGCCTTCGATGTTATCTGTGCCATTGGGTAGGTTGAGGTCATTTAAATTCAACAGCAAGCGTTTTTGGGCTGGTTGGATAGCAGCTAGTTGAGTTGGACTCAAACTATCGAGTGAGTCGATGGTGCTGATATCGGTTGCACCTTGTAAAGTCACTTGGTAGATTTTGATGGTGTTGCCTACGCCTTGGGCAAAAGAGCGTTCCAACGCCAGTAATGTGCCGCGATTATCTATTGCGAGTAAATCTGCCAAACCATTGTCACTCGAACCTGTACTAGGGTTGGGCGCTTGAGCGATCGCATCAGTAATGTAGAGGTATTCTTTTTCTGGTTGTCCAGTCACCAGATTGTATTGCAGAATTCGGGAAGGGCTACCACTGGTCAGTGAAGCCTTCGATCCATCTTGGGTCAGTGCGTTTTCGGTGGCGGTAAATAAAGTTTTTTGGTCGGGTGTGATGGTGAGGCTTTCAAATGCCAAGTTATTGTATACGCCTGATGTTTGCGTATCACCTGTATCGACTTTACCGTCGCCGTTGGTGTCTTCCACCACTGGCAAAAACTTTTTAGGTACAGCCAACGAGCGCACTTCTTTTCCTGTGGCTAGGGAAAACTCTTTAATGAACGGATTAGTAACGCGACCAGCACCGGGATTGACTTCGCCCTCGGAAGAGATGAAAACAGTACCATTGTTAGTCAAGGCAATGCCTTCAGGGTCAAGGCTGTTGGTTGGAAAGAAGTTACCCCTGGTATCCTTCAAGGGAGTAACGTTGGTAAAAGTTACCCCGGAATCGGCAGTGAAGGTATAAAAGCGAGCAGGGGCAATTTGAGAGCGATCGTCTGAGATCGCGTAGTAGCGGTTATTAGCAGCATCGTATGTCACACCAGATAAACCACCTAGCTGAGTCTGTACCCCGTTTACAGTTCCCGCCGCACCGGAGGGAATAAAGCCTGTGGGGAAGGTCGTTTGTCCTAAAAATTCCACACTGGGAACGGTTTTACCTGCTGGCGTTGGTCTAGTTTGCATATCTGCGTATACTAAGCGATGGTCGGAACTGGGGAAGGGATAAGTGCCTACTGGGGAGAATGTCGGGTCAGTATTGAGAGGCCAAAATACTCCTGAGTCGGCAATTGTCAGGTCAGTGGAGGGGAGAACGTAGTCTGTTCGCAGGTTTCCGGGAGATGTATCAGCGAAGTCTGCGGTGTCAAAGCTAGGATTGCCTTTTTGGCTGGCGTTTGCACCACCTTGCAAGTCTGTTTGTTGGGGGCCGCCAAGATTAGTAGGGATGACATTAGTATTGATATTGGGATTTTGTAATAGTTGCCGGATAGCGTTGTCATAACTATCACCATCCACAGGGTCAGCATTTTGGTCGCCCATAATCACAAAGTCTGAACCAGCGGCAATCCCACCTTTTTTACCAGCATCATCATAGATGTAATCGCCTTTACCAGGAGTAATGTAATCTGCCCAAAAGCGAATTTCATCATGGTTGCGTTTGCCGTTGCGGTCTTCAGAACCATCAAAAGTTGGCGGTGTGGGGTGACTGGTGAGAACGTGAATTGTTTCTCCGTTTACCTTGATGGGTACATCCCAATGACTTTTTGAAGAGAGGCGCAGGGCGTTTTGTTCTTCTTGGGAGTACCAAGGCTTTCCGGAAGCATCGGTGATGGTAGACAGCAAACAATCCGGCATATCCTTCCAAAGGAAGTTTTGAAAGGTACGGACGTTAGCCTTATCAATGGGATATTTGGACAGCAACAACATGCCGTACTGACCGGGGAAATTGCCAAATCCAAAAGCATCATCACCATATCCCGATGCGCCTGGGGTTGTAACCGCTGTACCGTCGTTATTCAAGTCAAACCCAGAGGCAATACCAGTATTTGAGGGAGCGATGTAAACGTAGGGATAGTCAACGGGATTTGCACCATTCTGACTAACAGCAAGATAATTTTTTTTGAATAATTGAACTGCTTGTTGGTCGTAGTCGAACTCGTTGATTAGCAACACATCCGGGTTATTGCGCTGGATAATTTCGGCAACGGCTTTTGCTTGGGCATTGTCGGGGGTAGACAAATCGCTAACTAATTGACCAGCAGTGTTGCGATTTAAGGAAGCATTGAACTGGGAAAAGCGGATTGTGTTAGTAGTGACCATAATTAGCTTTGAGGTAGACTCCAGTACAAAGAAAACGAACCACAAAGTACCCAAAGAACACGTAGACACGAAGTGGCTTCCCGAAGGGTAGAAATAAGAGTTTTACAGAGTTATTGCGTAAGTCCTGATTCAAATGGACTCAACTTTTACTCTGTTTGCCTTTGTATCTCTGCATGAGGTTAGATCGCCTTTTGAAATAGAGGGCGATCGCTTGAATAGCTTTAAACAAAGACGAAACGATTATCTGTTACCAAATTGCGGTTTAATCCGCTTTCCACAACTGCAATTAACTCTAATTGCGTCCCATTCTTGGCGAAAATGCCCACAGCAGAACTGTTAAATCCAGACACTGGTGCTGACCCCAAGAAGTAATTATTAGCAGATCCCTTAAGCTGAATCCGATCGCTTGCTTTGAAGCTAACAATATCGGCGTAGTCACTATTGCCGGAATTGGCATAGAAAACTGAATTGGTATCACCCAAAATGTAAGTATCTGCACTTTGAGCGCCGTTGAGTTGGTCAATTTCGTTTGTGCCGCCTCCCCAACCAATCAGGTGGTCACTGCCACCACCCCCAAAAAGGATGTCATTGCCAAGTCCACCTAAAAGTATGTCATTGCCAGCTCCACCATTGAGGCTGTCATTGCCAGCTCCACCATTGAGGCTGTCATTGCCAGCTCCACCATCGAGGCTATCATTGCCAGCTCCACCATCGAGGCTATCATTGCCAGCTCCACCATCGAGGCTGTCATTGCCTGCCCCACCATCAAGGATGTCATTGCCATTTCCACCGATAAGTGTATCAATGCCATCGTTCCCTGAGAGGGAGTCGTTACCGCCCTTGGCATCAATGTAATCGTTGCCTGCACCACCACTGAGTGTTTCATTGTTATCAGTGCCGATCAAGCGATCGTTCCCACCTAAGGCATTGAATGTGTTCACGCCAACAAGTTGGTTGAGAAAGACAATGTCATTGCCAGATGTCGCCTTGTTATTGGCTACAGTCAGGTCAAAGCTATCGCTAACATTGCCACCTTTACCATCAGCACCGGTGACTGTGACTGCAAAAATGCCAGTTGTGGAAACAGTGCCGGATATTACACCTGTGTTTGCAACGATACTAGAACCAGTAGGCAAGCCTGTAGCACTGTAAGTAAGGGTATCAGCTTGGTCGATGTCAGTGAATTTATTACTGACATTGAAAGAGAAGGATTTGTTAGTAGAAACGATTTGGTCGTCAAGCGGTTGCACTGTGGGAGCATCATTCACACCAGTGACGGTGACGTTAACAGTCGCAGTAGATTGTAAACCTTGACTGTCGGCGATCGCATAAGTAAAACTATCGGTGGTTGTCTGTCCTTGGGATAGAGAGTTAAAACTTGAGGCTGTGTAAGTTAAGTTTTGGGTGTTTTGGTTAAAGGAGACTGTGCCTTTCGTAGCTGTGGTATTAACTGCAATGATGTTCTTAGTGTCTCCACCATCTGGGTCAATATCATTACTCAACAAGGTGGCATAGAGATTAGATGTAGTTGCATCTTCAGCGATATTGACTGTATCAGCTACGGCTGTGGGTGCTTCGTTGCGATCGCTAACTTGGATGGTTAACGCTTTTTCTACGAAAAGTCCACCATTATCGGTGCTGCGTACCCGAATGCTATAGGAGGATTTGGTTTCATAATCCGGGGAAGCTTTGATTTCTAAGCTATTGTTATCAATTGCAAAGGTGGCGTTATCTGTATCGCCTGTTCCAGAAACTAAGCTGTAAGTGAATGTGTTTCCGGTGTCGGGGTCAGTGGTGCTAAATGTACCTACTACTGTGTTAGCTGGAACATTTTCATTGACACTGGTGGCATTTAATGTTATAGCTGTGGGAGCATTGTTCGCAGGTAAATTAAACCGAGCTAGGCTAGGGTCGTGGTCGCTATCTTGATCGGCAAATTCTGAGTTGATGTGAACTACATCATAGCCATCCAACTTGTTGAGCAAACTGTTGCTGACTAAAACATGGTCTAGAGTTTGAGCGTTACCTTCAAAGTTGTAAGTGTAGCGCTCGTTTTGAGGCAGGGTTTCAATTAAGGAAGTCAATCCAGCACTTTCTAAGGTGCTGACGGGGTTGGAAAATTCAAAGTCATTCAAGTCCCCCACCACCGCTACATTAGCCTTGGGGTCGATCGCTAAAATACTTTGAACAAAGTTTTTCACCACTGTAGCTTGTTGTTGGCGCTGGGTTTCGCTACTGAGGGTTGGCGGTTGATTCGGCCCGTAGAGAGGTTGGTCGCCTCCTTTGGAATTAAAGTGGTTGCCAACTATATATACAGTCTGACCGTTAAAAGTAAATTCACCAACTAACGGTTTGCGACTGCTAGTGAAGGCGGAGTTAGTGGGGTCAAGACGACCGGGGCTTGCAGAAAGTGTAGGCACACCATTAACATCGCTGACTGTGGTGTTAGTTAGAGTACCGCCACCAGGGATGTCTACAAACTGAACTCGGTCGGGATTAAATAAGAAACCTTGGCGAATATTACCACCAGGTTCGCCACCATCTTGGTTGTTCTGTGGGTCAATTTCCCGATATTGGTATGTAGGACCGCCAGCAGTGGCGATCGCATTAATTAATGTTTGGAAGGTTGTGCTAGCATCAACTATGCCGTTATTCGTTGGCCCGTTATTATCTTGAATTTCTTCTAAAGCAACGATATCTGGGGATTTGAGATTATTAACAATGCGACTGGCAAGGTTGTTAAACTTAGTTGCACCATCACCAGGGTCGAGGTTTTCGACGTTGAAGGTGGCAACTGTCAGTTGGTTGGTGGTAGGAGTTAAATTAGTGACTTCCTTAGTTAAGGTGTTGGAAGTCACAGTCACCGAGGAAGGCAGAACTTCGTAATTGCTGAAGCTGTAATCGACTACGCCTGTAATCGTGCCGAAAGTCGCACCGACGTTAATTTGGGGGGAGCTACCAGAGGTAAACAAGGCATCATCAATTTGAATCCGCTCTGGATTAAAATCATTGGGACTAATTTCGACACCACCGCGTGCTGTCCGTCCGGTAGCATTTGCGCCGTTGTCCGCTAGTACCCAAATCTCCCCAAAAGAATTAGTTGGGCTAACTGCCACAGGATTATTTACCTGCACCAGCATTCCTTCTAAGCTTTCGTAAAAATCAATGCCATCTTGGGCGGGGTCAAAGGTAGTCGTTCCGGTTTCGATGTTACCAGTGGTATCATTATCAATTACCGAAGTCGGAATAGTTCTGCCGCCATTACCCAGAATTGTGGCAGTTGGCAAAGCATTGCCACTGGATAGCTTGGTAATTGTGGGGCTAGTAATTTCCGTAGTCGTCAGGTTGTTAGCGCCACTAGCACCACCAGGGCGGAACTCCGTTACAGTACCGCCAACTAGTACAGAGTCACCCGCTTGTACAGTCGGGGCTGACGAGGTAAAAACGAAAACAGCTTCGGATGTGCGATCGTCGCTGTCTGGCTTGGGATCTTGCAGATAAAAGCCATTGGATCTTACGACTGTAACAATACCTGCCACATCAGCAACTTTTTGCCCGTTTAACGGTGAGATGTGAGATGCACCTTGGATGTCGTGAATGCGAGGAGTGAGAACTACATCACCAAGGGTAATGCTATCGGTGCGGAACTTTTTGAAGTTGTTCTGTGATAAATCTTTGGTTGCTGTGCCGTCGTTGTAGAGAACGGTGTTGCCATCATCGCTAACGAATTGAATTTGGGAAGTATTTGTCAGATTATCGGGTATGCTAATAATTCCTTCAGGATTGAAGCTGCTAGGGAATGTAGCCGCTCGTAATTGTGGTTTGCTGCTAGGATTACCGTCCCAAGTGTAGAGGCGAAAATCGTTAGGGGCTGTACCTGCGTCTCCTGCGGGACCGGCAATAATAACGTACTGGTTATTCGCATTCTTGCGAATTTCTCGAATCCCACGCCCGCCTAAATCCAATTCTATAGGAGCGCCGAACTGAGCGGAGCCTTGCGTACCGCCACCACTTGTTGATATCAAGCTTGTAAAGTTGGTTACAGGAACGATAAGGGCGTTGGCGCGTCCAGAGGGGGGAACTTGAGGTGCGCGAAAAGCAACATAGGCTGTGGTGTTGTCGGGAGCGATTTCCAAGCCCTCGATATTGTAGCCGTCCGCTTGCTTTGACCCTACACCAGTGGCAGCACTCGCAGCCAAACCGTAGTAATTTGCACCCTTACCGTGACCGTTGGTGACATCCCAGTTGATGATATCTTCCTTTAAGAAGTCGTAGCGACCTCCATAGCTGAGTGTAGTGGATGCTGCCGTACCAGTAATATCGGTTGCAAAAACGCGATCGCGGTTAGGGCGATTTTTCCCATCATCGCTATTGCTTTGCGAACCCAACCAAAAAATGCGATCGCCTACCTTTGTAGAAGCTTCGAGATCCACTTCTCGTAACACGCCAGAACCATCAGCCTGCGTCAGTCCTAAAAAGCTTGTAAAGTCAAAGCCAGCTACAGGAAGTCCCGATTTTGTGTAATCGTAAAGCCGCAAAACTTGATTTTCGTCGTCTGCTTCTAAAAAGAACGTACCCCCAACCGGAATGGCTGTAGAAGCATCGCTCGTACCCGTTAAAAATTGAGTTGTCGCAGTGCCGTTATTTGCTGATGCGGCATAGGCGATCGCATAATTAGCAGTACTACTACCATCGCTGACGGTGACTGTAATATTGGCAGTACCAACACCTACAGGATTGATTTTCAGATTGCGGCTGTCTCCAGTGCCAGTTAGCGTTAAGTTCCCGTTAGGAACCACTGCTGTATTGCTGCTAGTCACTGTGACAGTTAAATTTTCTACTGGGGTGTCGGGATCGGCAATAGTAAAGTTCAAGCCTAGAGTCTTGGCCGGGTCGTTGGCGTTGCCAATTACACCGCTAACCGCTCCTGTTCCTGTGGTAGACAAAGCACCATTAGCATCTAACAGGTCTGTTGTAGTGGCTGTGTCTAACTGAATAGTCGGCGCTTGTCCTACTACTACATTATTAACTGTGGTAGTAATTGCAGCAGCAGTATTATTATTTTCATTGCTCTCAACAACAGTGTTATTGGGGTCTACAATTGCTGTTCCGCTGGTGAGAGTCCCTGTAGAATTAGGGGTGACATTGACAGTCAAGGTAGCATTACTGCCAGCATTGATACTGCCACCAGAAAAGGTGACGACACCACCAGATTGGCTAGCCGTAAAGCCGTTGGCAACGGTTGTACCGTTAAAGGTAACACCATTAGGCAAAGTGTATTGTACTGTGATGCCGCTGGCATTGGCAGTACCGCTGTTACTGACGGTGAGAGTGTAAGTCAGAGGGTTGCCAACAGTTACCGGATCGGGCGAGTCAGTTTGACTAATGGTGAGGTCTGGTTGGGAAGTACCACCAGAAACGCTAATGCTACCAGTCGGTAAAATCGTGTCACTGCTAAACGTCCAGTTTGCTGCATTGTTAATTGCCGCTAGCCACTCAGCTTTTGTACCACTACTAAGTGTGTTAAGGTTGAATACTGCGTAGGTAGCAGGATTACTAGCAGTATTGCCAGGACTTGTATTAGTTATAACAGCGGTGTTAGCAGCCTGAGATAATCCTGGGATAACGTTACCACTACCAGAATCTGTGGCGTTTTCAAATGCCCCTGTATAATCAATCTGATAGACGGCTGTGAAACCAGAATTGAGCGGGTTTGAGGTATTAGTAGATTGAAACGCAGCAATTTGGTCACCACTTTGGCTTAAAGAAAGGTCGTTATAGCTACCAGCAGTGGTGGTTCCAATTTGTCCTGATTTCGTCCAGGTATAGTTAGCAGATGTGTCAATGCTACGAATAACTGTACCTGCTGAAATATCATTATTAGCTGTGAATCTAATCAGGTTTTCATTACCATCACCATCAGTTGTGGATGAACCTCTAAAACCCGAACCAGTCCAGCCATTATCAGTGAAGTAAATCACTGTACCTGAACCTATGGGCGCTAGATTCACAAAAGAGAAGGAGTCAGGATTGCCGTTATTTATGTAACCAATAATCGCTATATCGCCAGGAGTAAGATTGGTAGGAGCCATAATAATGTGTTGCTTAGAAATTTTGTGTAGTAGATTGAATTTGCTGTCTCTTGCTGTAGAGACATAATTATTGACAGCGGGATATCTGATAAAAAGTCGCTTTTAGGAAGCTACGTAGCTTTCTAAATGTGGGAACTAGAGTAAATGTCAATTCTGTTAGCACCGCAGAATTCTCTACATTGCTAGATTGGTATTGATTCACGAATGATTGCGAACTGCAAAGATGCATTTCACAAGGGCAATGGCTACGCCAACACCTTAAGTAAATGCAATAGCAGCATGACAAGTCCTGGCAGTACCAGAAAATAGCTACATACTTGAATTGGCATTAATTTTGCTTTCAGTGCCCCAAACTATCCCGTTGAGATTAAGAAATAGCTAGCTAAAGGTTAAGATAATAAATAATTGATTGCAAATCGAGTGAATTAAGATTTATTCGTTCGTAGGTATATAGAATGCGATCGCATCGCAAATCGAGGTATAATCACCAGATTCATCCGCAAATATTTGCGAGATAACACATTAAGTGAATAAGCAAGCAGAAAGTTAGTTAAAGTTGAAAAATATATTTATTGCTAGCTCAAAATCATGATATTATCTAGCTTCTAAATTTCGGTTAATCTTAATTGATCGAGTTGAATATCTACCATTAATCTCTAGATAACCTTCTGATAAATCGCAACTCCATACGGTCAGCTTTACCAGTATTGAGATGTGAATATTTATTAAACTTTTGGATATAATTTGCCGGGACTCATGTTAAAGGGAAAAGGGAAAATACCAAACCTTTCCCCCTTTTCCCGACTTCTGCAAGAGGTCTAATTAATATGGGGTACTAGTGCCAGAAATGAACTCAGGGGGCAATATCTCACTAAACAATAATTGCTGTAACTCAACGCCTTCAGGACGGCTCCAATCTTTAACTAACTCAGCAATCAAAGTGATTGTGGCAGTTAGCACAACCCCAGCATCATGCATCCGCTGCCGTGCTAAATCTTCCGACAGATGGAATGGTGAACCAGAAGCATCCATAACTGCTTGAACACTGTAGCCCTCACGCACTGCACTAATCGCCGGATAAACTAAGCAAACGTCCGTGGTAATACCAGCCATAATTAAATTAGGGCGATTTGTATCTTTAACTGCTTTGACAAAGTTCTCATCGTCCCAAGCATTTACAATGCCCGCACGTTTGACTCTTTTCTCGTATGCTTCAGGTAAGCTTTGTGCTAGAGCAGTCATTAACAAACCTTGAAATCGCTCCTCTTGGCTACTTGTTAAAACCACAGGTATCTTAAGCACCTTTGCCACTTTTGCAAGTGCAAGAGTATTCTTCTCCACCTCACTTAAAGGCAAATTTTTAATCAGCTTCATAGTACCAACTTGATGATCGATCAGAAGTATGGCGGAGTTTTCTCGAGTGAAGTCAGAAAATTTCATTGTTTCTGTGTGACTGTATTGTTGTTATAAATACGAACAGTTAATCTGATAACTGACAGGCTTTCTAAAATAGAACCAGCTGTCACAGTTTTATCTGAATACATACGTTAGCTAGTCTGCTACATTGATCGTTGAAATGTATTCGAGACCTTTAAACTTCATTTTTAAACGAACATCAAACCTTACACAAGTACGTACATAAATGTACGTAGTATCCTAGACATGGCTCAATCACCTAAAATCCTCAATGCTCATCCTTATTTACGGCAGACACTTGAACTAGTCAGTGATAAATGGGTTACAGCAATCATCTACGTTTTATCCCAAGGTACGAAACGCTATGGTGAGTTGCATAGAGAAATTGGAGAGGTTTCACAACGAATGCTAACCCGTACTCTGCGTGATTTAGAAAGGGATGGTCTTGTGAGGCGCGAAGTCTATTCTACTAATCCTCCGACTGTAGAGTATTCCTTAACATCCTTGGGAGAAACATTAGTTGAGCCACTTCGCCTACTGTGTCAGTGGTCAATAGAGCATTTTCAGGAAGTAGAAACTGCTAGAAAAAGTAAAGACAATCATCGTTAAAATACTCTGCAAGCAGAATCGGAGCGCAAATTCGGTGAAACTTGATTGGTGAATCTTTGGGCGATCGCTTCCACTGCAACCTGCAAGGGTTTAAGCATTAATATACTCAAAAGGTTTACAATAACTGGATTTCCAGAATTAAAGAATTCATATTGGTAGAATATATCCTTAAATTAAGTAGGGCGAGCAAATAGCCCACCCTAGCATAAATCTGTATTTCACTATTTCGGTCACTGGAGAAGTGCTTTAATTATTGTATTTTCCGCTCTCCTCACAACCTTTGTTCTCAAGAACGTTTTAAGTTAAACAATCAACCATCAATTAGCGGAAATTCCCTGGATTTAAGCGAGTAGGAACTTGAGAAGGTTGAGACTGGCTACGAACTGCTACGCCATTTCGTAGATTTCTCGCTGTACCGCCATCTTTAGGATCGAGGAAAGGTTTGAGATTGATGCCACCTCTATATGAAGTAACCCGATTATTACCACTGCCAAGAAGTGTACGGCCTAAGTTGTATAAATCGTTTACTCCACCCCCACGGTTGGCGTAGGTATCAACAGCTGTAGTTTGCTGTCCGCTGTCGGCTGTAGTCAAGTTTTGAAAAACGCTATTGCGTACAAAATACGCATCTTTTCCACGCGGTACTGTTAGTACAATCCGACAAGAAGGATCGGCCTCAGTAGTCACGCAGACAATGTTCTCATTATTTAACGTACCTGTCTGGAGTTCTTGTAAACCATCTGCTCGATAGGATTCTAAGCGGGTAGCAATTGTTTGACAACGCCTTAGTGGATTCCACCCATCACCCAAAGCCGCAGGAGTTGCCCAAGGAAAGTATCGACCTGGTTGACTTTGTGGTTGATACATCACAGTGTACTGACCATTGTAAGACTGACAGACAAACCGAGTGCCACTAACAACCGTGGGTGAAGTAGATGTACCTGTTGATGTATCTATTGGTATTGATGTGCCTGTTGATGTTGATGAACCTGATGGTACTGTTGGTACAACAACATCACCGTTAGGGTCATCATATTGAGCAAATGCCGCAGAATTGCCTAAAAACAAAGATAAACCCAGACTACTTAAAAAAACGATATTAAGCGGTTGTTTGGACATAAATCTTCTCCAGTGGAAATATTGTGATGAATTTAGAGCTTCCAAAAAAAAATATCCCATCGTAATTGTTAATTGCTGACTGTCAAGAACTTTAAGGGGGATAATTTATTTGTTGGAGTTCTCTTATATCCTAAGTGACGAATAATTTTGTTTTTTGATTCATCGAGAATCCTGCTTTTTTCGTTTTCGTTCTTTTTTCTCTTTTAGCAGTTGTTTCACCTTAGCTTTAATCTCTACATGTCGTCCTACCCCTTCATAAGCGTAGCGATTGTATTGATTGCGTGAAATCAATTCTTCTAAATAACTCACTCGTTCTCTACCGCCTGGGTGAGAAGATAACCAAGTGGGAGGAGTATTTTTTTGTTGTTTTTCTAGTGTCACCATCAAGTTAAGTAAACCGTCAGCCGCGTAGCCAGTGGCAACAATCAAACGCGTGCCAAGAGTATCAGCTTGACGTTCCATCTCGCGGCTGTAACTCAGTGCAAAAAGTTGACCGACAGTACCGCCAAAAGGAAGATATTGGGTGACGTTAGAGACAAGATTGCCTTCGGTAATTAATTGAAAGCCATGAGATAAAACTACGTGGGATAATTCGTGACCGATTAATCCGGCTAATTCTGCTTCTGAGTTGGTTTTAGCGATCGCACCTGCATTAATAAAGACTTTCCCCCCAGGCAAAGCAAAAGCATTCAGGTCTTCTTGAGAGATAACAAAAAATTCATATTTAAATTCATTGCGTCCTGCGACTTTGGCTACTTTCTGTCCGATTTCATTGACGTATGCCAAAACAGTTTCGTCTTTAATTAAAGGCAACTGTTTTTTTGCTTGCTTTGCTACCGACTCACCGATAGATTCTTCACCTCGTAGTAGCATAATCGTGGAGTCAAGAGCCGAAAACGGGCCGAGCAGACTGCCAGTGACAGCGTAACCTAAAGTACCCGTGATAATATTGGCGATCGCATTGCCTCTAATTTCTCTTCTGATATGAGATTTGTAGCGTTTGAGATTTTCTTGGGCTAAATTCGTAAATTCAGGTGCTTGTGGATCTTTCGGGTTGAGAATGGCAAATTGACGCGCCGCCAAAGATGCTTCCATCCATTTTTTTTCGTTGGCAAGAGCTGTAATTCTCGCTTTGGTCAATTCTGGTTGGTCGGGATAGAGTGAAGATGCTCGTTCTAATACATCTAAAGCTTCTTTGGGGCGATCGTATTGTTTGAGGATTTCAGCGTAGCGAATATTACCAGGAATAAATTCTGGATACTGCTCAACTAATAGTTTCAGTGGTACTAAAGTTCTAGTTTGCAACTTACTGGCTATGCCTGCCTCTGCTTCTCGCCAGTAAACTTTAGCTGCTGGGGATAATTGTGCTGGGTCAAGTATCGCTGGTTTGCGTTCTGGAGGTGGAATTATTTTGGTAAACGGTCGTTTGATTTCACGATATAGTTTTTCTGCTTCTGGTATTTGTCCTGCTAGATACAACCTATCCGCTTCAATGAATTTTAGCTGACGGGCAATTTCTTCTGGCGTGGGTGCGGGTTCCTCTGCGGATGGCTTGTTGCGATCGCTACTTTCTGGGGTGGGTGTGGGTTGTGTCTCTGGAGGCTTTGGCTGTGTTGCTTCTGGGGTTGCTGGACGTTGCGGCGTATCCTCTAGCTGTTGGTTAGGCGTTTCTTTTTTAGGTGTAGTTGTAGTTTCAGTAGTACTAGAAGGAGCAGGTGCTTGTGCTGGAACGGGCGCTGGTTGCGTCAAGATAATTAAAATCGTCGTACCAATTGACAGCAATACCCAATTCAAAGCTAGCAGCAGAGACTTCCTAGTTCGTTTCATGCTGAGTACCTATGCAAAAGGCTCTTCTTTCTAAATGTATGAGCGATCGGCCTCATCCGCCTAGTACTTAAGCAATCCCAGATTACAGCGTCATCATAATTCGTAATTCGTAATTAAGAAATTCAGATATGGTTTGGGGTTTCGGGGTTTAAATGTGTTGCCGGATTTTAGAGAATTGGTATAAATACGCCAATAAGAGAGAAAAATATAGCCGTATTCACACCCTTTCGGATAATTGTGATTGCTCAAAGGCTTAGAGAAACTGGGTTTTTACTCAGCACTCAGCACTTTGCCAAACCTCCAAATTAAAATAAACAAAAAGATTCCCGACTTCTCGAAAAAGCCGGGAATCTGAGTCTTGTGCTTTTTACAAATCAAATAGGATCGATCTAATTCATTCCTAATTTTAATATTTGCGCTATGACTGCTAGACTCTCTTCAAAAAGTGACTCGCGGCCCCAACGTTGCACCTGCTGACTCAGCAATGCTTCCGCCTTCTGTTCGGAAAGCGAACTTACTTGTTGAAACAGACCTGCGGCTTGTGCTCCACCATGAGTTTCCATCCGCATACAACCGCCAGTTTCCGAACAGATTACCGTACCACAATCTGCCTGCGGATTTGTGGAACTTAAACGCAAGGCAGTTAAGTCGCCCATAACTTCACCCACATCAGCTACGGGAACTCCTGCTAACTCGGCTTCTACTTGCCGCTGGTCTTGGGCAACGAAGTTAATACGAGTGATATCATAATCTCCGCTATCTTTTTGATAGGAAACTGGCAGCCATTCTAATCGACTCGCCAGCCAACCCAAAAACAGTAATGCTTGTGCGGGGTTGCCTTTTTCGTAATCAATAGTTACTCTATCAATTTCTTTAAGGGCAGCGCGACGGCGGGGTGGGTCATATGCTTCAGCTGTCAACTCTTGCCATGCTGACAGCCTACGCCAGTTCAGGTCAGCCAAAGGTACACTACTTTCTATTAACTCTTGGAGGCTGAGTAAATCAGTTTCTGGCTTGTTAAAGTTGCAAGAATCAACAATAACGTTATTGCAAATTGCTGCCAGTCGCTTGAATAGGGAGTTGTTGGGGTCTGGTGTTGCCTTCCACCAAAGAAACTTCGGTAGTCCACCAATCAACAATGCTGGAATCATCCCTCCTACTCGTTCTAAAGCAGCAGCAGTGCCACTGAGAGTTATGTATTCGCAGCAGATGAGTGTACTGGAAGATTGTTTTTGGATAGGGCAATAAGCAGAAACTTGAGCCTTCACCCCTTCATCTTCACCAGCTATGGGGCACAGGGCAATGATGCGGCAGGGGTTACGCAGGGCGATTTCATCGGCAATTCTAGGGCTTGCAACATTCAAGGAGTAGGAATTACCAGAACCGTTGTCTCCCGCAGCGCCGTTTCCTTGACGTTTGGCGAATTCTTCGCGCAATGCTGCAAGGGTTTCGGGCGTTGCCGTTCCTGTTTCCGGCAGTCCATATTTTTTTTGTGCTTGCCGCAACGCTACATTCATCTGAGGCCCTAAAATTCCATCAATTGGGCCGTTGTAAAATCCCAAAGCAGCTAATAGATATTGGGTTTCTTCTGGTTCGTAAACTACTAAAGTAAATGTCGTAGCTCTAGTAGCAGCAGGAAGCCCACCATCTTCGCCAGTAATGCCGTAACTTTGCCAAATTTGATTCAGTTCCCCTTCTATTTCTGTGAGCGAAATATCTTTGGGTGCCTGAAGGGAAAAAATTGTCGGAGCTTGGGGAGTCATAGTAGTTGTCAGTTGTCAGTTGTTAGTGGTCAGTTGTCAGTGGTAGAGACGCGATAAATCGCGTCTGTACAATAATCAATTGTCAGTTGTCAGTTGTTTATTTTTTACTAGCAACAACTGACCACTGACTAATGACTGTTTTCTAAAGTCTGCGCCAGCGCCGGCCATCCTGGTTAATCAAAAATTCTGCTTCTGTTGGTTCCCATGTACCAGCTTCATATTGGGGGATGGTGGTTGGGTCTGTGGGTGCGTCCCAAACGGAAAGGGCTGGAGTTACTATCTGCCAAGCTGCTTCTACTTCGTCCGCCCGTGTGAATAATGTTTGATCGCCCATCATACAATCAAGGAATAGGCGATCGTAGGCATCGGAAGTTGCTTCGATCCCAAAAGAACCGTAACTAAAGTCCATGTCTACAGAGCGGGTGCGGAATTCTGCTCCTGGCATTTTGACATCAAAACGCAGAGAAATTCCTTCATTCGGCTGAATCCGCATAGCCAAAACGTTGGCATTTCTTTGTTGAGCGGCGGATTGAAACATGTGAGAAGGAACGTCGCGGAAGTGAATGGAAATTTCGCTGACTTTTTTCGGCATCCGCTTGCCTGTACGCAAATAGAAAGGAACGCCCTGCCAACGCCAATTGTCAACGACAAACTTCATGGCTACATAGGTAGGTGTTGTGGAATTGGGGTTAACTCCTGGTTCTTCTCGATATCCTGGTGCGGATTGTCCTTTCATCCAGCCTGCGCTATACTGACCGCGCACGGCTGAACGCGATAAATTGTGAACGTCGGCTAAACGGGTAGCTTGGAGTGCTTTGACTTTTTCCGTGCGGATGCTGTCAGCATCCATTGAGTTTGGAGCCTCCATCGCTGTCAGGCAGTAAAGTTGCATGAGGTGGTTTTGCAACATATCCCGCAATGCACCAGCGCTTTCATAGTAACCAGCCCGATCTTCTACACCTACCGTTTCTGCCACGGTAATTTGCACGTGGTCAACAAATTGACGATTCCACAATGGCTCAAAAATCGCATTAGCAAAGCGAAACACCAGCAAATTCTGAACCGTTTCTTTACCTAAGTAGTGGTCAATGCGGTAGACTTGGTTTTCTTTGCAGAATTTTTGTACAACTTGGTTAAGGCTCTGGGCAGAGGCCAAGTCCCGACCAAAGGGTTTTTCAATTACCAAACGATGTTTGTAGGGATCTTCTAGCATCCCCGCACTTCCTAGCTGCCTAATTGCTTCCGGAAAGAATGACGGAGCAACTGAGAGGTAAAACATTCGGTTTCCTCTCGTGCCCCGTTTTTCGTCTAATTCACTTAATAAGCTTTTCAGTTTTTGGTAGCTATCAGGGTTGTCTATGTCCCCAGGGCAATAGAACAGACCTTGGGAGAAGTCTTGCCAGAGTTCCCCCAAATCAACATCAGCATGAGCCTCTTCCATGCCCTTCTGCATTTGTTCGCGGAAGTAGTCATGACTCCACTCTCGTCGCGCTACGCCGACAATGGTAGTTTCTGGTGGGATGCGCCGTTCTCGCCGCAATTTATATAGTGCCGGTACTAGTTTGCGCCAGGTAAGGTCACCAGAAGCGCCAAATATGACTATAATCTGAGGTTCGGGCATCCCTTGCTGTTGTAGACCAACGCGCAAAGGATTTTCTAGCAGACTAACCATAGAAGTTTTGGATTTTAGATTGGGTACTGGAGATTGGGGATTGAAAAGTCAAAAGTAAAAATTAAAAAGGCAAAAGAATCTTTTCTTTTAACTTTTGACTTTTAACTTTTGACTTCCTAAGTCCCTATACTGGCGACAATAACTTGACTTTCTCTTCTAAAGAGTTCATCAAGGACTGGAAGGGCTGAACAAATTTGTCAATTCCTTCCACTAATAGTTCGTCCATTACAGCATCAATGTTTATGTTGATGTCGGGGTCTTTCAGGTTTTCAAGGAGGTGGTAAGCTTCTTTGACATCTGTTTCCACACGATTAGCGACATCGCAGTGGTCAGCACAAGCTTTGATGGTTGCGGGTGGTAGGGTGTTAACGGTATCGTGGCCTATCAACTCATCGACATACATCACATCGCTATAGTCGGGGTCTTTGGTGCTGGTGCTGGCCCAAAGCAAGCGTTGTACTTTTGCTCCTTTTGCTGCTAAGGCTTGCCAGCGAGCGCTCTCAATAATTTTTTTGTATTCTTGATAAGCTATCTTGGCATTAGCGATCGCTACTTTTCCTTTAACAGCTCTAAGCTTTGCTTCCTGGGATATATCATCAACGCTTTTTTTCAACTTAGCATCAATTTTGGCATCAATGTTGCTATCAATCCGGCTGAGGAAGAAGCTAGCTACTGAAGCAATTTTGCTGATGTCTTTACCTTCAGCTAAACGTTTTTCTAAGCCGCGAATATAAGCCCAAGCTGTGTTGATATAGCTTTGTACAGAAAATAGCAACGTAATATTAACATTAAGACCGTCGGCTATGACTTGTTCTACTGCTGGCAAACCAGATTCTGTGCCTGGAATTTTAATCATCAAATTTTCCCGCTCAATTTCTTGGAAATAGCGATGGGCTTCGTTGATTGTGGCTTGCGTATCGTGGGCGATGGTTGGTGGTACTTCGATACTCACATAACCATCTAGTCTATTCGAAGCCTCATATACAGGACGCAGGATATCACAGGCATAGCGGATATCTGCAAAAATCAGCGATTCGTAAATTTTGTAAGTTGGTAAACCCGCACGGATTCCGGCTTCTATGTCGGCATCATAAATTGCATTGCCTGCGATCGCTTTTTCAAAAATCGCCGGGTTGGAGGTAATCCCACTGATTCCTTGATTTTCTACTAGGTCTTTGAGTTCGCCTGATTGAATAATGTTACGGCTCAAATTATCCATCCAAATACTTTGACCGTATTGTTTAATTTCTAATAGATGATTGGTTGCCATAGCTATGTTATTTCACTCCTATTAAAGATGTTTCCAAGTGAAGTTGGCAAAATCTATCAACATTTGATGGTGACTTTTGAATTTTGACGTTGCCAATCACTGATCGCATCGGCCGCCTGAGATAATCTCTAATATTTACTAAGCGCTATTCTGCATCTCCAATCCTAAGAAGTGCTGAGTGCTGAGTGCTGAGTGCTGAGTGAAGACGCGATTAATCGCGTCTGTACAAGAATTGGTGATTTTATCTTCCTCATCTCCCTCATCCCCGCGTCCCCGCGTCCCCGCGTCCTCTTCCTCCCTCCTCAATGACCATTTTGAATAAAAGACTCTACCTTTGCCACATCCTCTTTGCTACCAATAATTAGAGGCGTGCGTTGATGCAGTTTTTTCGGCACTACGTCTAAGATATCTACCAATCCTGTGGTAGCGCGACCGCCTGCTTGTTCGAGCAAAAAGGCTAAGGGAGCAGTTTCATAAAGCAAGCGCAATTTACCTTCTGGTTTTTGAATTGTGCCTGGATAAAGAAAAACACCACCTTGAACCAAAATTCTATGGATATCGCTTACCATTGCGCCACTATAACGGGCAGTGTAGCCTTCTGTACGATGAACGTAGCGGATGTATTCTCGGTATGATTCTTCCCACTGCCAAAAATTACCTTCGTTAACGCTATAAACAGGGCCGTGATTGGGAATTTTGATGTTTTCTTCTGTAAGGATAAACTCTCCTAAACTGGGATCGAGAGTAAACGAATGAACTCCTTTACCTATAGTATAGACCAGCATAGTACTGGGACCATACAGTATGTATCCAGCAGCAATTTGCTTGCGTCCGTTGGTGAGTAGATCGGTTGCTTGACCATCACTATCGGTTCCTTCTTGTTGGCGAATGGCAAAGATGGAACCTAAACTGAGGTTGGTATCGGTATTGGATGAACCATCGATTGGGTCATACAGCAGGGTATAGCGACCAATGGGGCAATTTTCGGGTATGTAGTAAGGTTTATCCATCTCTTCTGAAGCTAGGCGACAAACTAAGCCGCTTTGCTTAAAAACTGAGATAAATACATCATTGGCATAGACATCCATCTTTTTGACGGATTCTCCTTGCACATTGACTTCCCCAGTAAATCCGAGAACCCCTTCCATTAAACCTGCACGGCTGAGGCGGCGAGCTATTAATTTGCCAGCAAGGGCGATCCGATTCATCAGCGCACTTAAGTCTTGTGCATCTGGCGAAAAACTTTGAAGCTGCTGTAGAACGTGACGAGTAATGGTTGTACAATCACGATCTAAGCCTTTATCTGCCGCTTCGTTAATAGACAACTCTAAAGATTCTGGCGCTTGAGCCATTTTTGTGTTCTCCCTAGCGACTAGCCGTTAGTTGGGTTAGTAAAGTTGTGTGTCGCAACTCATGGTTGCTGCCTCTATCTTAGAAAGTTAAGTCTCTAACTTAGATGTGATTTTAGATAAACTAAAGAAATGCAGGTGTTAGGGAACTCCAAAAAATAAGTTTTTCCGCTTAAAGTTGTTGACTGTCAACACTCAACAAAAGCCAATTGCCTGCGGTGAATCAGTGCTGCAAAGAGAAGCGCCATACGGGGGTTCCCTCCGGAGCCACTGCGGTGAGACACTCCGTTGCGGGGGTTCCCCCATGAGCGATTGCCGAAAGGGTCTCCCGACTTGAGCGGACTGGCATCAAGTGGCGGGAGACGCTAAGAGCGAACGAGCGTCAGGGAGGTTCTCTCCGCCCTTGCAAACTGGCGTTCAACCGTCAACAAGAACAATAAAATATTTTTTTACTTGCAAGTCCCTTATATTGTCGATTTCCAGTTTGGAAACGTGCAACAGTTTACCATTGAGTGCGATCGCATCGTTGCCAAAATGTAGAGTAGACATCTTCAATACAATATAAGGTTTTGAGTAAATATACTTGTATTGTTAATTAATCTCAATGCAGCTAATACGTATTAGTACCGCTATGCCTAATTCGTAATTCTAAGAATGCAAGCGTTTCAAGTATAGGATATGAAAGAAGGCGACTGAATAGACAAAAAACCGACTAGTTGCGAATAGTAGGCGATCGCAACTAATCAGCAGCCTGATATCAATTCGTAATTAAAAAAGTCGGATATCTTGCATAACTAGACGACTATCTGCTATACTAGAAATCCGCATTATTTAATAATCTTGTTTTTTTGTCCAATTACCTCGTTGGTCATTATCCTCTCGCGGTTTAGCTTTATTAACTCTGAGCTGACGACCCATCCATTCTGCCCCATCTAATTCAGTAATAGCGGCATCTTCTTGGGCATCTTCATTCATCTCGACAAAAGCAAAGCCACGCATACGCCCTGTTTCGCGGTCAGTAGGTAGTACAACTCTTTTGACTTCGCCGTAATCTGCAAATACGGCTTTTAAGTCGGCTTCGGTAGCGCGGTAGGAGAGGTTTCCAACGTAAATAGTCATGTGGGATCGTGTAATTTTCAACAAAGAGCGATTAGTTCAGCTAAGAAACAGATTAAAAAAAATTGCAAATCCTGCATAATCTGTCCTGATTTACAGATGGTGAATGTTGTGGGGCAGCAACCATAATGCTGGCATGAGCTTCAACTAAACTAACCATGTGGCTGAACTTACGCATACGCTCATATAATAACTGATTGTGCCATTTTTCAAAGTATGGGATTTTACAAACCCTGAGTAGCACAAAATCAGTCATTCTTATATATTTGATAATCTATCTTTATTCGTGTTAAAATTTATGGTTCATCACGAAACCATAAAAGGTAAAAGTCAAAAGGTTTTTTCTTTTGACTTTTTGATATCTAACTCATTTGGATAAGGAAAATTTATTCTATTGAAATTGGTTGAGGCCCGGTAGCTTTGCCATTATGCACCTCAGTGGTTGCAGTAGAAGAACCACTGGTATAAGCTTGTTGATTTAGCCAGCTTTTAACGGGATCGTCTGCAAGGTTGAGTCGAAGTACACCAGAGACAAACCCGCCTAAAAATGAGACTGGGTGCTGGGTAAATTGTTTAAATATTGGTGATAATTCAGTAATGAACATTAGCAATCTCCAACCGCTGGCGTGAAAAAATTATTACTTTTCAATCGATCGTAACTTGATTATTGGGGATTGGGGATTGAGCCATTAATTATTCTCTCCCCTGCTCCCCCTGCTCAGTTCCTATGAGATTGGTTGAGGATCTGGAAACATACATTTATCAGAGTCACAACCACTAGGGCCAGCCTCTGTTAACTCTCCAGAATCATAACGGCTGAGAACTGCACAGAAATCATCTGTTTTGCGTTGCGCTTTTACTTGTTGACTCAAACGCTCGTAAGTTGGTTTATCTATGGGTTCAAACGGCAAACGTGGGAATGATTGCAAATCGTCAAAACGGGCCAAAAGAGCTGCTGAGATATATCCTTCATCATTAGCGATCGCTTCGTAAATCCTTTGCCCAAGAGTCTCTACTTCATCAGACCGCAATTCTAAAGTAGCTGATGTATTGTGTGTCACATAGTGCCGTTGAACTTGCAAGACAAAATCGAGTTGGGCTAAGACGGAAAATTTAGAAACATCGATTTCATCTGCACCCGGTAAATCAGCCCAAGGTACGGAAACGGGGATTTCTACCAACCATTCGCTGACGCGGGGATCGAAGGGATCGTTTAACAAATTGCCCTGTTCGTCTTTGTCAGATTGGGAGGGGATAACGTTGTAACCGTAGTCAATACAAGCTAAAGCTACAGGGTCATTTTTACCGAAGGTGATGCGGCGAATAAATCTTTGGGCTTTGGGGGGATGCCAGCCGGAACTTGCACCAGTTAATAAAGCTTTAGTACCGCTAGGCTGAACTGTTGTACAGCGATTGGGTCGTTTGAGATGATGGCGATCGCAATAATCCCACACAACTCGATGTACAGTCTCTCTCCAGAAACTGAGATATCTTTCTTCTTCGCGCTTAAACGCTAATCCTTGGGTAGTAGCGGGTCTGCCTTCCGCCCACCAGCGCAGCCAATCAACACCAAAAGCATGAACAAAGAAATCAAATAAACCTGTGAAAGAAACTCCCACAATTGGGTCTAATTCTCGGCTTTCTTGATAGCGGGGTTCTAAGAATTTATGATTTAAAAGTGCTGCTACAGATAACGCCCCAGCGGTGAAAGCTTTCTCTTGTTCTTTATAGTTATGTGGGTCAATTTGATTGAGGTGGACTTCAGACAAATTACAGTGGAAGTTAGAGCCAGTGATTTCGCCGCAAGGATTCAGAGCATAGCGCGTCAAACGATGTTCTAATTCAGTAGCATCAAGGTTGGGATGGCGTTCTTGCAACCACTGCTTTGCTGTTCCCTGATTATAAGCTTGTAAAAAATCAACTTTCAGCGCTTGTGTTGGTAGCAAATCACAATTGCCTCTGGCTACAGCTTCACCAGCCCATTGAATTGCGCCTTCGCCGCTGTAATATTGTTTGCGGACAGCATTAATACATTCTTCTAATGTCGGCTTGTGGTGAAAAACTCTGGTATGATTGGCCATCCGCAGAGCATCGCGTTCTGGATCGATTCGCCAGTTGCCATCTGCATCTTGTTGCCATAAGTTGTCTTTGGCTGTTGCTGCTAGTTGGTCGTCAGCAATGAATTGACGCATCCCCGCACTGTTATGTGTCAAATAGCCATCACAGTAAAAACAATGAGCTTCTTCAACTTCAATGTCATAAGTTTTTATATGATCGTAGCTGCCTATTCCTTTAACAGTGACAGGAATATCTAGGGAGATATCAGCCTCAGCGATGTAGCGTTCGTAATTGGCATCAACGGTGCGGGAACCTTGGAATCCCATCTCGCGCATCTCGCTATAGGTATAAGCTTCCCGCATAATGGCACCGGGAAGGGTAAAACCGTACATCTTCAATCCTTGACGCAGTTTTCCTTTGACTGAATGAGGGGCAATCAGGGCATTGTAACGTTCTTTGAAAGCTGGAATCGTTAAGTTGTACTTAATTTGCCATCTTTTCTCTTGGGGACGAGTGGTGGTAAGTCTACCAGCAATACCCAAACTAGATAACACTCCGCCAACTTGCCTGACAAATGACCGATAAACTGAGGTAATTAGGTGAGGAGGTCGGTTATTAACTCCTCCGTCGCTGTCCATTAAGCCAGCTAGATAAGCTGCTCGGATGTCTATTGAACCCTGCAAAATAAAATTAGGAACTTCTAACGGAACATTTGGCTGTTTGATGTAGCGATGGAAGTACTCAGCTAGACGAATGGATGAACAAATAGACTTGGCAGTGTTTTCACCTTTGATGATGTTATGAGTAGCAGTTAAGCCAAACAAAGCTAAAGTAGTATCAAGTTTGGCTTGAATTCTCGCTGTCACTTCAACATCTAAGCCGTTCATTGCCCATTCAACACGACCATAGGGCTTATTGTATTTATTGCGACCAAGAGCTACATAGCCGTCACCGTGGGTAAACCCAATTAGCCAAGCAATTTCTGCTGTCAGTTCTGGAACCACAAATAACTTAGCTGTATGACTTTGAAAGGGTCGAGATTTAGTAAAATCTGGTGGCAGATGGGTAACTGTACCAGGTAGAACTTGAGTGTTATGCAGTAGGCGATCGCCTTCGGTTAGACTGGCAATGTATTTCCAGACCATACTACCTTTGGCATCTACCAACACAGCTTGTCTATGATTTAAAGTAGCTCTGGGGTAAGTACTGTTGGTTTCTATTTCATAAACGTCTTGAAACCCCTGAGCGAATTTATCAACTACTCGCCGGAATCCCAAAGGAGTTTGCACTAAGTCACCCACTTGTACATCACGAATAGGTACAAGACCTTTGATGGTATGAACTAAAGCATCTTCAGGGAGACAGCGACGGATGTTACCTGCAACAATTGTTACTGCTGCTTCATCAATCAATAGACAACATTCAACTGAATTTAATTGTCTTCCTAAAGCTTTATTCAGGATGGATGCACAACGCTGATAAAGTCCTGGCAATTTAACAGGATTAGCCATTCCTCCAAAGCCGTTGAGAGTTTCTCCTGCTTGACGAACATCACTGATATCAACTACTACTTTAACTTCTTCAGAAAATTTGTTGTCTGTGGAGAGTTCCAACAGGGTTTGATAAGATTTCACCCAACCTTCGCGGCTATCTCCAACGTGGATAGTGACGCTGTGACCTTCTATATGAGTTTCAGTATATTCACGACGTTGTTGCTTAGGAGTACTACCAATTTCACCTTGCACAGTTACATTTAGGTGATTGCGGATAGGAGGCAATTGGTTAATATATTTTGGTTCTATGATGGCTCCAGTACCGCAGCCCATCATTGCCAAATCCATCATTAATCCAAAGGCACTCCAGTCTTGGAGGTTGGTAGAGGTGCAATTATAAGCCCCGGAAAAGTTCTTTGGTTTAGCTATCCAGTCTGTGCCGCCAACCCATAACCAGCGCCCACTGGGCAAAGCTTTTAGGTTTCGTTGCATCTCCTCAAGTGTGGCTACTTCCTCTGGGCGTAGCTTCCCCAAGTCAATTAAACCTTGGATAGTGCGATCGCATACCTCATCCCATGTTTCCCTTAGCCCTGCTTTAGTACGGCGGCTATAAGTCCTAAAAAATACGGGATTGGCAGCTGGTGCAGTTTCCGGAAACTGTGTACTTTGGCGTTTTCTTTCAAGCTCTCGAACCATAAATTCAGTTGTTGCGTGCGGACAGATTATGACTATACGCTAAGTAGATTTAGGATTAAAGATTGCAAAATTTTCCACTTTGCGCTACTTCCACTAGGGTATTAACGACAACAAAATTTTATGATGTATAATGTCAATTCCTCTTTTATCCAGCTAAGTATAAGGTTGCAATTAAAACATCAGTTCATTCATGTTAGGGGCTATCTGACGACGATAGTTTCATAGAATGAATTACAAGATTTAATTCTAAGTTTACTTAAAGGTAGAGTGTGAAGGGCGATCGCGCTTCGCGTAACTTTTACAAAAAACAGGGTGTGGGGTGTAGTGACGAAGAAGTTTATTAATGTTCGCACTTATTTTTAATTTTCTTGATTTTTTCCTACACCCGACACCCTACCCCCTACACCCTGCCCTGACTAGGTTTCACGTTTACAAGCGTGCCATTCGGTAAAAAAACCTTGAGCGATCGCCCTTGGACTCGCACATCACGTTATCATCGGATATTGTGGCTTTTTTTGTGCGTAACTCCTAGCATCTATGACTGCTTCTTCCTCTGAAACTCCATCTAACAAGCCCGACGCAAGTACTTTTATTGCCGACCATCGACAGGTAGACCGCAGCAAGTTAAGTCAAATGTACTTGCACTATGTCGAGACGAAAGATAAATATCCAAACGCGATGTTGCTGTATCGGGTAGGAGATTTCTTTGAATGCTATTTCCAAGATGCTGTTACCTTAGCGCAAGAATTGGAATTAGTTCTGACTAGCAAACAAGCTGGAGAACAAGGACGGGTGGCGATGTCCGGTGTGCCACATCACTCTTGGGAACGCTACACAACACTGCTAGTTGAAAAAGGCTATGCAGTGGTAATTTGCGACCAAGTAGAAGATGCAGCAGAAGCCGCAGGTAGATTAGTGCGGCGTGAGGTGACGCGCGTCGTTACTCCTGGCACTTTGCTAGAAGAAGGAATGCTCAAATCTAGTCGCAATAATTACCTCGCAGCGGTGGTAATTGCGGCTAATCATTGGGGATTAGCTTATGCAGATATCTCCACAGGAGAATTCCTGACAACTCAAGGCAGCGATTTAGAACACCTGACACAAGAATTAATGCGCTTGCAGCCTTCGGAAGTGCTGGTTCCAACTAATGCCCCCGATTTGGGTAGTTTGCTGCGTCCGGGAGAAACTTCACCGCATTTACCGCAATGTTTGCCGCCATCATTTTGTTATAGCTTGCGATCGCAAGTTCCCTTTTCTCAAGCTGAGGCTAGACCAAAATTATTGCAGAAATTTAAAGTGCGATCGCTTGAAGGACTCGGTTGCGACCATCTTCCCCTCGCCGTCCGCGCCGCTGGTGGTCTATTGGAGTATTTAGAAGATACCCAAAAAGAAAACCCTATTTCCTTACAGAGATTACGCACCTATACAACTACTGATTATCTAATTGTCGATCACCAAACCCGCCGTAACCTAGAAATTACCCAAACCGTCCGAGATGGCACTTTTCACGGTTCCTTGCTTTGGGCATTAGATAGAACTAGTACAGCAATGGGCGGGCGGGCGTTGCGGCGGTGGTTGTTGCAACCGCTAATCGATATTAAAGGCATTGGTTCGCGGCAAGATACCATCCAAGAATTGGTGGAAAATACGTCTGTGCGTCAAGATTTGCGGCAGTTGTTACGACAAATTTATGACCTAGAACGATTGACAGGAAGGGCGGGTTCTGGGACTGCCAATGCTAGAGATTTAGTAGCGTTAGCAGATTCCCTCTCGCGCTTACCGGAATTATCCCGCTTAGTCGCGGATGCCCATTCTCCCTTTTTGAAAGCTTTGCAGAAAGTGCCGCCAATCTTGGAAGAATTGGCACAAAAATTACACGTCCATCTTGTCGAGTCGCCACCTATACATATTAAAGAAGGTAGTTTGATTCGTCCGGGAGTAAATCCGCAATTAGATGAAAGAAAGGCAACTGTAGAAGCAGATCAACAATGGATTGCCAATTTAGAAGTTGACGAAAGGGCGAGAACGGGAATTCCTACATTGAAGGTGGGATTTAATAAAACATTTGGCTACTACATTAGTATTTCTCGTGCCAAAGCCGACCAAGTACCCGCGAATTACATTCGCAAGCAAACCCTAACCAATGAAGAACGTTACATTACCCCAGATTTGAAAGAACGGGAAGCGCGAATTCTCACGGCGCGCGATGATTTAAATCAGTTGGAATATGAAATTTTTACAGCGTTGCGGGAAGAAGTCGCCCAACAAGCGGAGGTAATTCGCAACCTTTCCCGTGCAGTAGCGGCGGCAGATGTATTGTGTGGTTTAGCTGAGTTGGCTGTGCAACAAGGATACTGTCGTCCAGAAATGTTACCAGGGCGAGAAATCGCAATTGTGGAAGGTCGTCATCCGGTGGTGGAACAGTCTTTACCTTCGGGTTTCTTTGTACCGAATTCAACGCAATTGGGAGAAGAGGAAGACGCGGAGAGTGGGAGACACAGGGACGCGGAGAGTGAAATTTTCACCGCGTCCCCCCGTCCCCGTATCCCCGCGTCCTCTTCTACTAGCCCCGATTTAGTCATCCTCACCGGGCCAAATGCCAGCGGTAAGAGTTGTTATTTGCGTCAAGTGGGGTTGATTCAGTTAATGGCGCAAATTGGCAGTTTTATCCCAGCTAAATTTGCCAGATTAGGGATATGCGATCGCATTTTCACGCGTGTAGGTGCGGTAGATGATTTAGCAACCGGTCAATCGACATTCATGGTAGAGATGAATGAAACGGCAAATATTCTCAACCATGCAACTTCTCGGTCGTTGGTGTTGTTAGATGAAATTGGTCGAGGAACCGCAACCTTTGATGGTCTTTCCATAGCTTGGGCGGTGGCGGAGTATTTAGCAACAGAAATTCGGGCACGGACAATTTTTGCTACTCATTACCACGAATTAAACGAACTAGCTGGGATGTTGCCGAATGTGGCTAATTATCAAGTAACGGTGAAAGAGTTACCCGACCAAATTATCTTTTTGCATCAAGTGCAACCGGGAGGCGCTGATAAATCTTACGGCATTGAAGCGGGAAGGTTAGCGGGTTTACCAGCAGTAGTCATTCAACGGGCAAAGCAAGTCATGGGGCAAATTGAGAAACACAGTAAGATTGCGATCGGTTTAAAGAATTTGGAGTGAGAACAAATAGTTTTGGTGCTGCGATCGCCCAATCCAGAAATATCATAATTGGTAATGCGATCGCCTAACCGAATATTTTGAGGCTAGCTTTTTTAGTAAGTTTTAATTAAGGTAGTTTGACTTCACAGGTAGTTAGTCCCTTAGCTTTTTTCACCAATTTATCATCAAAAGTGTAAAAATCTGTATGATTTTGACTTTGGGCTAAATGAAATGCATCAGCGAAATCTAAGCCCGATTCATGCCATTGCAGCGCTTGAAACACCAGATTAGCATTACTCAGATGAATATTTGGCAAACCAAAAAGCTTCCTTAGAGCTGTACATATTTCAACAGGTTTAAACTTACCCCTCTTCTGTCACTTTCCGGATAGAATGAATAGAATAAAGGAAAAATAGAACTCTACAAGGTAAGTAGAGCAATGGATGTAGAATTACAAATCCTGAAACATCTGCCAAGGGATGCCCAGCCAACAGTTGCGCTCGTAGATGCATATTGTGCAGAGTACAAAGACCTGTTTAAAGAAGTAAGAAATTATGAATGCTTCAAATATTTACATTTAGGGATAATTTCACCAATAAAAAGAAAATCATTACCAGAAATAGCGAAAGTAGTAAGTATAAACTCGGCACAGTCATTACATCATTTTATAGCCTATTC